>JAUNSC010000003.1 GCA_030539395.1 Eubacteriales bacterium | reverse complement strand
GCCGCAAACCCGCATAAATACTGGGTTTATTTGTCGATGGGCTTCATCGTCGGGAACAGCAGCACATCACGGATTGCCTCTGCACCTGTAAGAAGCATACACATTCGGTCGATACCAAATCCGATACCTCCTGTCGGCGGCATACCAATCTCCAGTGCATTCAGGAAATCTTCATCGGTTGTGTTGGCTTCTTCATCGCCCTGAGCCAGAAGTGCTTCCTGAGCTTTGAAACGCTCTCTCTGGTCAATCGGATCGTTCAGCTCGGAATAAGCATTCGCCATTTCCCAACCGTTCATGAAGAATTCAAAACGCTCCACATATTCCGGATTTTCCGGTTTCTTCTTGGTCAGCGGTGAAATTTCCACCGGATGATCCATCAGGAATGTAGGCTGAACCAAATGGTCTTCTACAAATTCTTCAAAAAACAGGTTCAGGATATCGCCCTTCAAATGACGTTCTTCATATTCAATATGATGCTCTTTTGCTGCAGCTCTCGCCTCTTCCAATGTGTGGATTTCGTTAAAGTCCACGCCAGCATATTTCTTAACGGCATCTACCATAGTGATTCGCTCAAATGGTTTCCCCAGATCCATCTCTATTCCTTTGTAAACGATTTTTGTGGTTCCAAGCACTTCCTGTGCCACAAAACGATACAGATTCTCAGTCAGATCCATCATGCCATTATAATCGGTATATGCCTGATAAAGTTCCATTAATGTGAATTCCGGATTATGTCTTGTATCAAGGCCCTCGTTTCGGAATACTCTTCCTATCTCATATACACGTTCCAGACCGCCTACGATCAGTCTCTTCAGGTAAAGTTCCAGAGAGATGCGCAGTTTCAGATCCTCGTCCAGTGCATTGAAATGTGTCTCAAACGGTCTTGCTGCAGCACCGCCGGCATTTGCAACCAGCATCGGAGTTTCCACTTCCATAAATCCTTCTCCTGCCAGATATTTGCGGATAGCTGCAATAATCCTGGAACGCTTTATAAAGGTATCCTTTACTTCCGGATTCATGATCAGATCCACATAACGCTGACGGTAACGCAAGTCTGTGTTTGTCAGTCCGTGGAATTTTTCCGGAAGGATCTGAAGGCTCTTAGACAGCAATGTTACTGAAGCTGCATGAATGGAAATCTCACCGGTTTTTGTTTTAAACACTTCGCCAGTGATTCCCACAATATCACCGATATCCATCTTTTTAAAATCTTTGTAGGATTCTTCTCCGATGGCGTCTCTTGCAACATACGACTGGATATTTCCCTGCAGATCCTGAATGTTGCAGAAAGAGGCTTTTCCCATGACACGTTTGGACATCATACGTCCTGCCAGAGTAACAGTTTTTCCTTCCAGTTCCTCGAAGTTATCCTTTATTTCCTGACTGTGATGTGTGACATCAAATTTCATGATCTCGAAAGGATTTTTGCCGTTTGCCTGAAGTTCTGCCAGTTTCTCACGGCGTACCTTTCTCAGCTGATTTTCGTCAATTTCCTGAACAGCTTTCTGCTGCTTATTATTCTCCTGTGCCAAGTGTAGCCCCTCCTGTATCTTTTCTTTCCACTGCTATTTCCTGTTTTCAACCTTAAGTTTATGATCTCTGAATACCAAGCACACGGTATTTAGAGATTCCCACATGTGTCTCCACTTCAATTTCATCTCCTACTGATGCACCTATCAACGCACGTCCCACCGGAGATTCATTTGAAATTTTTCCTAATAAGCTGTTTGCTTCTGTAGAGCCTACAATTTTGTATTCCACTTCTTCATCAAAATCTTCATCATAAAGTCTGACTGTACAGCCAACATTGATTTTACTGTGGTCCACTTCATCTTCCACAACAACCTCTGCATTTTTCAGGATTTTTTCAATTTCTTCAATACGTGCTTCAATATCCCGCTGCTCATCTTTCGCTGCATCATATTCCGCATTCTCAGACAAGTCTCCCTGTTCTCTTGCTTCTTTTATCTTAGCTGCAACTTCTTTTCTTCTGTTCACTTTCAGATCCTGCATTTCTTCTTCCAGAGCACGAAGTCCCGCATACGTTAATAAGTTCTTTTTTACTTCCATACCTTACACCTTTCCCAATTTACCACTAAATGGTTTTACTCAATATTCAAGGTATTATATCTCATGAGTCCAAAACTGTCAAGGAATTTAACATTTCTCTCAATTGCTCAACGGTCTCAATTTCATTTACCCGCCGCCTGACAGATGCACTGTGAGGATATCCCGCCGTATACCATGCCACATGCTTTCGCATCTCACGAATTCCGGTGTATTCTCCTTTATACTGCACCTGCAAAGCTGCATGGCGGAGGATCATTTCGCACATCTGGCTGATATCCGGCTTCCCCAGGACAACACCTTCTTTATCATATGTCAGGAGATTGTGAAATATCCAGGGATTTCCCCGGCTTGCCCTGCCGACCATTACGCCATCGCATCCTGTTTCCTCCATCATTTTATGGGCAGACAACGGGCCGTCCACATCACCGTTTCCAATAACCGGTATCTGTACAGCCTCTTTTACTTTCCGGATGATCTCCCAGTCTGCCGTACCGGAATAATACTGTACCCGCGTTCTCCCGTGGACTGCAATGGCCGAGGCACCCGATGCCTCCATACGCTTTGCAAATTCCACCGCATTTACATGATCATCATCAATGCCTTTTCGTATCTTCACCGTCACCGGTTTTTTGATGGCAGACACTGTTTTTTCCACAATTTTTCCGGCAAGCTCCGGTTTTCCCATCAAAGCCGAACCTTCCCCATTTCCAAATACCTTCGGTACCGGACAGCCCATGTTAATGTCCAGGATATCAAATGGTCTGTCCTCAATCATGGCTGCCACCTCACTGATAATATCCGGGTCACTCCCAAAAAGCTGCAGGGATATGGGATGTTCCCCCTGAGCAATCTCCATAAGCCGCTCTGTATTTTTATTGTGGAAAGTAATCGCTTTAGCGCTGATCATCTCCATGCTCAAAAGCCCTGCTCCCATCTCACTGCAAAGCAAACGAAATGGCAGGTCTGTAACGCCTGCCATGGGAGCCAATATATATCGGTTCGGCAATTCAACATTTCCAATCTTCCATTTCATATCTATTGCTCCTGCATAAAGAAAACGCGATAATATGTTTCCAGTGACTCCAGAAGTTCCGCTTTATTTCTCTGAATCTCCCGGATCTTCAGCACGCTTCCGATTTCATCATAAGAAAAATCGTCAGATGCTGCCTCTGTATGAAAATTCAGGTTTCCCTCCTCATCAAACTCCAGTGTCAGGATACCTCCCACATCCTGGGTATATAATACACACATAATTTTCAGCTCATCCTTTACCCTGTCAGGAAGAGAAGTAAAATCTTCATTCAAATAAAATTTCTCATTATACGCATTGGCCCCGCAGAGCACAATATTCTGATCATACATAATTGTATATTCCTCTCACCGAAACCTCTCCGGCATATATTTTCTTTACCGTACCATCTTCCGTCTCAACCAGAAGCTGTCCCAGTTCATCAATTCCCCTTGCCACACCGTCAAATTCATTCCCCGGTTCCAACACCCGTACCTGACGGTCCATATTTGCCAGGAGTCTGCTGTAGTCCTCCTGTAAGTAAGTCATATCCTGCGTCTGCATGAATTTTTCATAATATTCTTCAAAATATTTCATGGTATCGCAGATGACAGCTGCCCGATCTGCCATTTTCCCCGTTTCCAGCATCAGGGATGTCGCTATGTCTCTTAATTCCTCCGGAAATTCTGCAACATTGGCATTAATGCCTGTCCCAATCACTACATAATGGATTCCTTCCATTTCCATACTCATCTCTGTCAGGGTTCCGGAAACTTTTTTTCCGTTTACCACCACATCATTGGGCCATTTTATCTTAGCATCCAATCCTGTGTTTTTCTGAATGGCACGGGCTGCCGCCATACCGATGACCAGCGTCATCATGGACGCCTTTTCCGGCCGTATCTGCGGTCTGACAATAATGCTCATGGCAATGGCAGCTTTATGAGGTGTTACCCAGGCGCGTCCTCTGCGGCCTTTTCCCTTTCCCTGAAAATCCGCCACTACAAGGGTTCCTTCCTTCGCTCCTCCTTCTGCCAGTTTTTTTGCATCATTATTGGTTGAATCTGTCTCATAAAAATAAACTACTTCCCGGCCTGCCCATCTGGTGTCCATGCGGCTTTCCAATTCCGCCTTTGATATAACATCCGGATATCCGGTGAGGCGGTACCCTTTGTTCTGTACCGCCTCAATCACGTAACCATCCTCTTTCAGTTGTTTGATACCTTTCCATATAGCTGTTCTTGTCACTTCAAACTGCTCACACAGTTCCTGACCGGACACATACCCCTCCCGGTTGCGAAGTATACTCAGAATTTTACTTTTCATATGATTTTATGCTCCCAACGTAGCTGCCATAACAGCTTTAATCGTATGCATTCTGTTCTCAGCCTCATCAAATACCCTGGACTGGGCAGATTCGAATACTTCGTCCGTCACTTCCATATCAGTCACACCAAAGCGTTCATACATCTCTTTGCCAATCCTGGTCTTCAGGTCATGAAATGCCGGCAGGCAGTGAAGAAAGATCGCCTTCTCTCCTGCATTTTCCATTACTTCTTTTGTAACCTTGTAAGGAGAAAGCTCTCTGATGCGTTCTTCCCATATTTCATCCGGTTCACCCATAGATACCCATACATCTGTGTAGACCACATCCGCATCAGCCGTTCCTGTTTTCACATCTTCCGTCAATGTAACAGAACCACCGGACTGCTGTGCATAACTCTCGCATAACTTTACAAGTTCCTCTTCCGGGAAATATTTCTTTGTCGTACATGCCACAAAATGCATTCCCATCTTTGTGCAGGCGATCATTAAAGAATTACCCATATTGTATCTGGCATCTCCCATATAAACCAGCTTCCGGCCTTTCAAATCTCCAAAATGCTCCCGGATTGTCAGCAAGTCTGCCAGCATCTGCGTAGGATGAAATTCATTTGTCAGTCCGTTCCATACCGGAACACCGGCATGCTTTGCCAGTTCTTCCACAATTTCCTGACCGAAGCCACGATATTCGATTCCCTCATACATTCTGCCAAGAACACGCGCCGTATCAGCAATGCTCTCCTTTTTTCCAATCTGTGAGCCTGTCGGTTCAAGATAGGTGGTTCCCATGCCCAGATCATGAGCTGCCACCTCAAAAGAACAGCGCGTACGTGTGCTGGTCTTTTCAAAAATCAGTGCCACATTCTTTCCTCTTAAAGTGTCAACCGGAATCCCTTTCTTTTTCTTATCCTTCAAATCTGCTGCAAGATCCAGCATGTATGTGATCTCTTCCGGTGTAAAATCTTTTAATGTCAAAAAATTGCGTCCTTTTAAGCTTTCCATAATACGTCCTCTCCTCAGGCGGATGTCCCCGCCATTTTATTTACTTTCTTTTGCGATCTCTGCTGCTGCAGTAACCAGTGATGCCATATTCTGCATATCAGACGGAATAATAATCTTGGTAGATTTTCCGTCCGCCACCTTTGTCATGGCTTCAAAGCTCTTAAGCGCAAGTACACTGGAATCTGCTCCGGCTTCTTTCAGGAAGCGGATACCATCCGCATTTGCCTGCTGCACCTTCAAAATAGCCTCTGCCTGACCTTCTGCCTCTTTGATCATCTTTTCTTTTTCTGCTTCTGCTTTCAAAATAGCTGCCTGCTTTGACGCTTCCGCATCCAGAATGATAGACTGCTTCTTACCTTCCGCAATCAGAATAGCCGATTTCTTTTCACCCTCTGCCACCAGAATCGTCTCACGGCGTTCACGCTCGGCTTTCATCTGTTTCTCCATGGCTTCCTGAATGGCTGCCGGCGGAATAATGTTCTTCAGTTCCACACGGTTCACCTTGATTCCCCACGGGTCTGTTGCAATGTCAAGAGATGCTCTCATCTTTGTATTGATCGTTTCTCTGGAAGTCAGCGTTTCATCCAATTCCAGATCACCAATAATGTTTCGAAGAGTGGTTGCCGTCAGGTTTTCAATCGCCATGATCGGATTTTCCACACCATACGCATACAGTTTCGGATCTGTAATCTGGAAAAAAACGACCGTATCGATCTGCATGGTTACATTATCTTTTGTGATAACCGGCTGCGGCGGGAAATCAACAACCTGCTCCTTTAAAAGTACCCTCTTTGCCACACGGTCAAGAATCGGTACTTTAAAATGGATACCTACTCCCCAGGTCGCGCGGTAACCGCCCAGCCTCTCAATGACCATGGCATGTGCCTGCGGCACTACTCTTACATTCGCCGCAAGAATCAACAAGATAATAACTACCAGAATAATCCACAGATAATTGTTCATTTTTACTCTCCTTTTTCCTTTACTATCAGTTTTACGCCTTCTATCTTCAGTATATCCACAATACTTTCTTTTTCAATTATCATATCCGCCTTTTCTGTCCTTGCAGTCCACTCAAGTCCTTTCAGCAGCACCCTGCCAGTCCCATTTAAATTATCAATCGGCTCTATTACCACTGCTTCTTTCCCAATCAGCTCATCCAGGTTGGTTTTAACTTTTCCGCCATTAATATATTTCGCCGCAAAGGGCCGCGTGAACATCAGCAATACAAAAGAAATGGCCAAAAAAACAATCATCTGGACCCAGATATTTGCCCCCAGAAGATTTGCCGCCATTGCGGCCATTGCGCCGCCCGCAAACCAGATTGTTGTAAGTCCCATCGTGAGCAGTTCAATGATCAGCAGAATGATAAACAATATCAGCCAATACATCGGTTCCATAGCAGCTCCCCTTTCTATCTTCAATAACAGAATACTCAATTATTACAAAAAATATTATACACTAAAGTATTTCTCAGGTAAACTGTTTTTAAATAAAATGATTTTCGTGGAACAGGAATTTTGCTATTGCGCATCCCCGCGGAGCGTTTTTTGTCTCACAGGAAATCCGAAAGAATTTCCTGTGAGACAAAAAAGGCTGCGGTAAAAACCACAGCCCAAATAATTTCTGTTTTTAATAAAACTGATGATCTCCAATCTGCTGTCCCTGACCTGAACCGCCATTAAAGTACAGTGCATCTCCTACCGTACCTTCACCGTTCAAAGCAGCCACAGCCGCATCATAGCAGGAAGACGGTGTCTCTCCGCTTGCAAGTACCTGATCAAGCCATCCGCTCATTGCCGGTGTAAACTGGCCGGACTCATAAATAACATCCCGGACAGAGTTTGCAAAGGAATCACTTTCCACACGGTTCATAACAACCTGTCCTACCGCAATTTTTCCTTCTTCACTCTGATTTCCTGCCTCACAATAAATCAATGCTGCCAGAAGAGATGCATCATCTGCACTGTAAGATGCGGTAGAAGCAGTATCATCTGCTGCCTCTGTTTCCGGATCAATATACTCATCATCTGTCAGTCCATCGTTGTCCACTGTCGTATCCGCATCATATAATGCAGCATTATATTCATTTGCTGTTACTGTCTCATCAATAACTTCGGTCTCGTATGTACCTTCTTCTTCATAATACTCTCCGTCCGACGTATCCCCTTCAGTATCCGCTGTATCTGTCGTATCAGTTATCTCTAATCCTGTATTATCTTCTTCCTGGGAATCATCTGATGCATCCGAATAATCTTCTGTACCTGTTGTATCTTCTCCGGCATCCGTATAAGAATCGTCCGTATAAGAATCATCTGTATAAGAAGCTTCCGTTTCAGCCACATAAGCTTCTGTCTGCGGTGCCTCATATTCAGTATATTCCGATACAGGCTCCTGAACCGGCTGTTCGCTTTCATAAACCACCTGATCAGTATCCGCCTCTTCCTGTGTATCGGAAGCCGTATCTCCGGCATATTCATCTACAGAAACCGCTGTATCAAGCACCAATGTCATCTCTACATCTTCTAATGCGACATATCCAATACTTTCATCCGAAAGCACGACTTCAACCCAGTTATTCGTACTTCCTGCCACTTCAAATCCTTCTCCTTCGTCGAGGGTACCGATAATAGAAGATGTATCTTCATAATCAGAAAATACTTTTACGCCATCCCAAGCTGCAACCGCGCCCATGACTCCATATGTGTTTTTAAATTCTTCCGCTTCTTCTCCGGTGGCCAGATAATCCGTTTTTACATATCCGGAAATATTTCCGGATCTGATTTTTGACCATTTTTCATTCATGCTCTCAACGATCATGCCTGCAGCTTTCGGAAGATATCCCACTACTTCTCCGGTAGCAGATGCTGTTTCCCTGATCAACAGTTCATTTTCCACATCGGCAACTGCAATATTTTTACCGCCACATTTATTATTACCCGACACAGGTGCTGCCAAAACAGCGCCTGCGCTAACCGCAGTGATCGTCAACGCTGATACCGTACAGCAAATTGTCTTTAACGTTCTTTTCTTCATTACTACCTCCTGGCAATTCGACAAAATTCAATATTTTTTACACTTTTTTGTCAAAATACTTCTAATTATTACAAATTTGTTAACTTTTGTTACGCAAACATTGTAATATACTTTATCACTTTTGTCAACAGGCAGTTTCCGAAAATAATACACAGGTTCTATCCCCGCTGACGGCGCGCCTCAAACATAAGTATTGCAGCTGCTATGGCTGCATTCAATGATTCCAGCTGTCCGGACATTGGAATTTTTATATATACATCTGCCTGTGAAGCCAGCTTTTCCGACAGTCCGTTTCCCTCATTTCCTATCATGAATGCACTTCCGCCTGTATAGTCCTCAGCCGTATAATCCACGCTTCCCTGCAAATGGGCCGCATAAGTACGGATTTCTCTTTTTTTCAATTCGTCCAGTACAGGTTCAAATTCCTTCACCTGCAAAAAAGGCATCCTATAAAGTGATCCCATTGTCGAGCGGATTGTTTTCGGATTATAAATATCTGCCGTTTTGCTGCTCATAATGATCCCGGTAATACCGGCACCTTCTGCTGTACGGAAAATTGTCCCCAGATTACCCGGATCCTGGATATCCTCCAGTAAAAGAAGGAGCGGTTTTTTGTCATTTAATATGTCATCCAGTACATATTCTTCCTGTTTTACAAGGCACAAAATTCCCTGGGGAGTCTTCGTATCTGCCGCTGCTTCAAATACATGATCCGCTACTATTTCCAGATTTCTTTCTGAAATCCCCTCCAGAAGTTTTCTATTCTCTTCTTTATTATAAAAGCTTTCGGAAACATAGGTTTTTATCAGTCTTCTTTCAGGAACCTCCCGGTACATTTTTATACCTTCTGTCACAAACAATCCCTGCTCTTTTCTGACCTTAGACTTTGCCTGCAGCTGTATAAGATTTTTTATCTGCTTATTTGAAGTACTGTTTATCATGATTCCTCCTTATATAGAAATCCGTCCGCCAAAATTTTCTGCTCCATAAAATTCGGCTGCCACAATCCGCGGCAGCCGTTTTTGTCTCATCATCTTCTGTTTTATACAGACATTGCATGGGCAACTTCCCACATATACTCCGAAAGATCCTTCTGCATAGCCAATGCCTCATCAATATCAAAATCTGTGAAATCACCGTGACGGTAACCAACTACACGGTTAGACTTTCCTGCACAAAGCAGATCTACCGCCATAGCGCCCATCATAGATGCATAAACACGGTCTTTACATGTAGGACTTCCGCCGCGCTGCATATGGCCGAGGATAGTAGCTCTTGTCTCGATACCTGTAGCTGCCTCGATACGTCTTGCCATAGATGTAGAATGACCGATACCTTCCGCGTTGATAATAATATGATGTTTCTTGCCCCGCTTTCTGTTCTGGATAATATTATTGATCAGCTTCTGCTCATCATAATCATATTTTTCCGGAACAAGAATATTTTCCGCACCATTGGCAATACCGCAGTAAAGAGCAATATATCCGGCATGTCTTCCCATTACTTCAATAATACTGCATCTCTCATGAGAAGTAGAAGTATCACGTACTTTATCGATCGCGTCCATAGCCGTATTAATTGCCGTGTCGAAACCGATCGTATACTCTGTACAGGCAATATCCAGGTCGATCGTTCCCGGAACACCGATCGTATTGATCCCGTGGGCTGCCAGCTTTTGTGCTCCTGCAAACGAACCGTCTCCACCGATTACAACAAGCCCGTCTATACCATGTTTTCTACAAATTTCCGCTCCAAGTTTCTGTCCTTCTTCTGTGCGAAACTCTGAACAGCGGGCCGTACCCAAAACTGTACCGCCTCTGGAAATCGTATCTGATACATCCCTTGCAGTCAGGTCTTTTATTTCTTCATTCAAAAGACCGCTGTATCCTCTGTATATTCCTTTTACTTTTTTTCCGTTATATATCGCTTTTCTTACTACTGCACGGATTGCAGCATTCATACCTGATGCATCACCGCCGCTGGTAAGTACGCCGATTGTATTGATTTCCTTTGCCATCCCGTGACCCTCCTTAGTAGTGTATAAGATACCGTTTATAGTGTAATTCATTTTGCATATATTTTCAAACAATTTTTACATTTTCTGTTCCAAATTTATCCTTCAGCTCGTCCACAAGCGTCTGATCCGCATTAACTGTCCAGTTTTCCGACAGTTTTTTTACAGCCCGGGGCGACCGGATATAAATAGCAACCCTGTCTTTTCCGTCAGACTCTCTTAAAATATCATACATAAGCTTTTCCTGTTTCTGATATGTTTCCATATCAGGAAACTGAAGCCACAATTCTCTGGAAATATCCTCAAATTCCTGAATACTTTCACAAATCAGCTTGCTCGCCTTTTCATCTTCCGCAGAAACCCTGCCGGTAATAAATACCTTACGGTCTGTTTCCATGGCTGAACGATATTTTTCATAATCCCTGGGAAATACCACTACTTCCACCGTTCCCAGAAGATCTTCCAGCGTCAGAAATGCCATTGTCTTGTTATTCTTTGTATATTTTATTGTTTTCCCGGTGATCATGCCGCCTACGACCGCTCTGGCGCCATCTTTTACAAGGGGATTTCCAGTTTCTTCATCAGGCATAAAATCCGCAGTTACATTGGAAATGCGTTTACGCCACATTGTCTCATATTTTTCCAGAGGATGACCGCTTACATAAAATCCCAATACCTCTTTTTCATATGCCAGAAGCTGTTCTTTCTCATATTCCCCCACATCAGGCATGGAAATTTCAAAATCTTTTTTATCCTGCTCGTCCACAAAATCAAACAGACTCATCTGACCTGTCAGGGACGTCTTTCGTTCCTGATTCACCGCATCAATCACCGATGCATATATCATCATAAACTGTTTGCGGGTTCCTCCGAGACTGTCCAGCGCTCCGGATTTAATAAAGCTTTCAATCGTTCTTTTATTGATATCCTTGCCGGAAAGCCTCTCGACAAAATCTCTCAAAGACAAATATCTGCCTCCACGCTGCCGCTCTTCCACAAGCGCGGCAATGACAGGCCGTCCTATACTCTTTATCGCCGAAAGGCCGTAACGAATCTTTCCATTCTCCACCGTAAAACCACTTTCACCTTTGTTTACATCAGGCGGAAGAATTTGAATATCCATCTGACGGCAGGTAAGGTGATATGCCGCCACCTTAGAAGGATTATCGATCACAGAGGTCATCAGTGAAGCCATAAATTCCAGCGGATAATAATATTTAAGATATGCTGTCTGGTAGGAAACCACAGCATACGCCGCCGCGTGGGACTTATTAAACGCGTATTTGGCAAAATCTATCATATCATCATAAATCTTATTTGCCACTTTCTCCGAAATACCATTGCTGATACATCCGGGAACACCCTCCTGCGCATTGCCGTACACAAAGTTCTGACGTTCCTTTTCCATCACAGCCGCCTTTTTCTTTGACATTGCACGGCGCACCAGATCACTTCGTCCAAGGGTATATCCTCCCAGATCACGCACGATCTGCATAACCTGCTCCTGATATACAATACATCCATACGTGGGTTCCAGAATCGGTTTCAGCTGCGGGCAGGCATACGTCACCTCCTCGGGGTGATTCTTCCCCTTTATATATTGAGGAATGAAATCCATGGGGCCGGGACGGTACAGAGAAATTCCTGCAATCATATCCTCCAGACTCCGGGGTTTTAATTCCTTCATAAAACTCTTCATCCCTGCACTTTCCAGCTGGAACACGCCGTCGCACTTTCCTGTGCAGAGAGAATCAAGGACTTCTTTATCATCGTAATCAATATGATCCATATCCAGGAGCTTCCCTGTGCTCTTTTCTACCAGTTTCACCGCATCCTGGATAACAGTAAGTGTGCGAAGCCCCAGAAAATCCATTTTCAGAAGTCCCAGTTCCTCCAGCGTTGTCATAGTGAACTGTGTAGTGATAGAACCATCACTTCCCCTGGACAACGGAACATATTCATCTGCTGCTTTCTGACAGATGACCACACCTGCTGCATGCATTGATGTATGCCTCGGCAATCCCTCCAGACGTTTTGACATATCAATCATCCGATGAATCTGTGGATCTTCTTCATATATCTTTCGCAAATCCTGGCTCTCTACCAATGCCTTATCAATCGTTATATTTAATTCCTGGGGCACCATCTTGGCAACCGTATCCACAACCGCATATGGAATGTCCATAACACGTCCAACGTCACGGATCACGCCTCTGGCTGCCATGGTACCAAAGGTAACGATCTGAACTACTTTCTCTTTTCCATATTTGCGTACCACATAATCAATCACTTCCTGACGTCTTTCGAAACAGAAATCAATATCGATATCCGGCATGGATACACGTTCCGGATTTAAAAACCGTTCAAACAGAAGATTGTATTTTACAGGATCCAGTTTTGTGATTCCAAGTGTGTAGGAAACCAGACTTCCTGCTGCCGACCCCCGGCCCGGTCCCACAATAATGTCATTGTCTCTGGCATACTTGATAAAGTCCCACACGATCAGGAAATAATCCACATACCCCATCTTCTGTATGATGCTCAGCTCAAAATCCAGCTTTTCTTTCAGCTTTTCTGCCTCCTGATCAGAGTATCTCTCCATAAGACCTTCATGGCAGAGCTTATTCAGATATTCCCATGCAGTATACCCCTCCGGCACATCATATCTGGGCAGTTTTGTCACACCAAATTCAATCTCTACATGACACCTGTCCGCTATTTTTTGAGTATTTTCCAGCGCTTCCGGCGCATAAGGAAACAATTTGGCCATCTCTTCAGGAGACTTCACATAATACTGGCCCCCTTCATAGCGCATACGGTCTTCATCTTCCAGCTTTTTGCCGGTCTGGATGCAAAGAAGAATATCATGTGAATCCACGTCTGTATCATAGGTATAATGCACATCATTGGTAGCCACCAGCGGAATCCCTGTTTCCCGGCTCATTCGCAGAAGCTGCTGATTTACCATCTGCTGATCAGAAAGTCCATGATCCTGCAATTCCAGAAAATAATTGTCTTTCCCGAAAATATTCTGGTACTGAAGAGCAATTTTTCTTGCCTCATCATAAAGTCCCCGCACAAGATACCGCTGAACCTCTCCGGCAAGGCAGGCACTGGTGGCAATAATGCCCTCATGATATTTTTCCAAAACTTCTTTATCCACACGAGGCTTGTAATAATATCCCTCCACAAATCCGGCTGAGACAATCTTAATGAGATTGGCATAGCCGATATTATTTTCTGCCAATAGCACCAGATGATAGTAGCGGTCCTCTCCCCCGGTAAGTTCCCGGTCAAATCTGGAATTGGGAGCAACATAGACCTCACATCCCAGAACAGGTTTGATTCCGGCTGCATTTGCCGCACGGTAAAAATCAATCACACCGTACATGGCTCCATGATCTGTGATAGCCGCACTGTTCATGCCCAGTTCTTTTACTCTTGCCACATATTCTTTTATTTTATTTGAGCCGTCCAGAAGGCTGTACTCTGTATGCACATGCAGATGCGCAAAATTAATATTTTCCATAAAAAAACCGCCTTAAAATGTATATACCACAGTATATCATTTTATGGCGGTCATTTCACTACCTATTTTATTTTTTCGATTATCCCTGAATCATGAAAGAAATCAGCTTATCAATATCTTCTTTTTCGTAAGCGATGATTTCCAGTTCCGGAATCTCTCCGCCGGAGAAAATATTTGCCAAAGATACATACTGGCAGAGTTTTGATTTAAGATTTAATCTGTCACCTTCACCTGTTACCAGTTCAACTTTTCCTTTGCAGCTGTCTACAACTTCAAAAAACTTGGGTACATCTGTAATGTTCTGAACTTTCATTTTAATACTCCTTCCTCATGCCTTCCATGCATGATTTGCTCAACATTCATTTTCCGTGTACACCACCTGTATAGCATACTCTTCCATTATTTGCAAGTATTTTTTTAAGCCTTGCACAAAAATCATGAAATCATCTCGCTGCTGTGACCGTAGTGAACAGTAACATCATTTCTCCGCAATTGCCTCTATCTCAAGCAAAACATCTTTGGGCAGCCTTGCCACTTCCACACAGGATCTTGCCGGAAAAGCACCCCCAAAAAAGGTGGAATAGATTTCGTTGATTTTTCCAAAATCATTCATCTCTTTTATAAATACTGTTGTTTTGATCACATTATCCATGGATGTTCCTGCCGCCTGAAGCAGATTTGAAAGATTTGTAAGCGCCTGCTTTGCCTGCGCCTCTACCCCTTCCGGTATCTCTCCTGTAGATGGTACCACCGGAATCACTCCCGAAGTATATACAAGACCGTTTACCTCTATTGCCTGTGAATATGGTCCGATCGCCGCCGGCGCTTTATCTGTAATGATCACTTTTTTCATCTTTTAACATCTCCATTCCTATTTTATTTTGCGTATCGCATGTTCTGTTATTTCTATTCTTCCTTCTTTTAAGAGTCTTCCAACGCCGCGTTTAAAGGCATTTTTACTTAATCCGAATTCTCTTTTTATCACTTCCGGCGATGCTTTGTCATTAAACGGAAGCACCCCTGAAAATTCCTCTATCACACCCATGATCATCTCTGCATCTTCGTCCATCTGCAGATATGCCTTTTCTCTGGTGGAAAGATCCAGTTTTCCATCCGATTTGACTGCCGTTACCCGAGCCTGTATCGTCTCTCCAATCTGATATTTGCCGGCAGCGTCCTTCCTCGGAATAAGAGCTGAATACTTGTTGTCTACTGCCACAAAAACTCCAAACTGTTCACTGGTCTGATAGACAGTTCCCGTTACATGATCTTCTTTTTTATAGGGAGAATCCGTCCGAAGGTTTTCATATACATTCATTGTAGCACAAAGCCTGCTGCTCTTATCCACATAAAGAGATACCAGACACGATTCACCGGCCCGGACCTTTCTGGTCTGTTGTTTAAAAGGCAGCAAGAGATCTTTGGGAAGCCCCCAGTCCAGAAATGCCCCTATTTTTGTCACTTCTTTTACCTGAAGGACTGCCGGTGCATCCATTGTAAGAAGCGGCTCTTTTGTTGTTGCGATCAGCCGGTCTTTTGAATCCCTGTACAAAAATACTTCTAAATCTGTTCCAATTCCTGCCCCTTCCGGAACTTCCTTTGCCGGAAGAAGTACTCTTTCCTGTGCCTCTCCTTCCTGGGCAAGATATACACCAAAATCTGTCTCTCTGATAATCTGTAATGTCTGTTTTTTTCCTAAATCCAACATATTCTTCTCCTGTTATTCCGTTCTGTGTTATTTTGTTCTCTGCTCTCCCGAAAATTCAATTATAGCATATGGTTTGTGATCCGTGTCACATAATGCCACAGTACACTTACTGTCTGTCACCGCCGCCACAGGCACGATTATATCATGCAGCACGGCCGATTTTCTGTATTCTGCCCGCACTCTCTTCACTTCAAAATATTCCGGCAGGTATTCTTCTGCCATTAAAATGTACTGTCCGTTATTTACATGGTGGTTTGTATCCAGATGACATCTCATAACCACGAAAGATTCCTGATCCTCACTCTCTTGCGGCACCATGACTTTTCGTCCCGCATTCCCCATAGGAAGCGCGTCTTCCATAACATATGCATTCAAAATATCCTGATCTATCTTTGCAATCTTTCCTCTTTCCGTATCCATAAAAACCCATATGGAATTAGCACATGCCAGTGTCTCGCCATTTTCATCTTTCATGCGGAAATTTCGTTGTCCCATAAAACCGCCGAATGCACAGGGCCATGTTTCTGTTGTGATTTCTTCCCCCAGCACCGGAAAACGTCTCACCTCAATCTCCCAGTATGCCAGAATCCATGCCCTTTTTCGTTTCTGCATTTCATCCAGCCCCACCCCCAGTTTTTCTGACTGAAAGGTGCTGCAATCCTGAAAATAATCTACAATACCCGGCAAGGTCAGATGCCGCCGCTCATCTACTTCGCTGTATCTAATGCGCCCTCCAAACTGATATGGCATGCTTTCCTCCTTTTAACCTCTTTTTTCTAAAACAATGTCGAATCCTTGTAGCCCTGTTGAGAGCATCATCCTCCCGGATGATGCTCTCAACAGGGCTACAAGGATTCGAACCTTGAAATGACGGAGTCAGAGTCCGTTATTTCAAAGGCATTTTTTCTTGTAAAACCGCGAGTTTCTAAGCATTGCATTTGTAAAATGACCTACATATTGACCTAAACGGTTAAAATCCTCGTTATTCTGCTCTCAATCATCCTATAGAATGTATGATATCCAAACAATAAACTTTCAGAGAGGGGATATCCGAAACGACCGTATCCCATAATGTTTCCGCATCTACCACACCATAATGATGTGCCACGATATTTCTCATAGAGCGGATCTGGCGCCACGGGATATTGGAATGCTTCTCCTTAAATTCGTCCGTAAGATTCCTTACTAATTCGCCTATCTGAAGTATGCACATCGAACATGCATCTTTATGCAGCTCACTATTTTCAAACTGCTCATACTCCATATTGGCTGTAAATGCATTCAGCCTATCACAGTATTCAACAATGTGCAAGAGAATGTTATGATCTCGTTCGGTCATATAACAATACCTCTTCTTCTCTTATATTTTCTAAAAAGTCTTTCCGTAATGCCTTTGTTGAGATCAGGTCAACCTTCTTTCCAAGCGCATCTTCCAAATCGACCTGCAGGCCTCCCATCATAAGCCCACGAACATCTCCTCTGTCAATTCTTAAATCAATATCGCTATCTTCATCTGCTTCGCCTTTGGCATAGGAACCAAACAGGAAAATACGCTCAGCACCATACTGCTGACCAAGAACGGCAACCTTTTTCCGTATGTCACTCACTTTCAACAGATTTCCCATAATAGCACCTTCCTTCTATTACGTAATAGTATAACACTTTTTTCTGCTACATTCTATGAATTTTTTCAAAAATTAAGTTTACGGCTTGACCGGTAACTTTACTACCTGCCGGAATTCACCATCAGCAAGCATTTTCCTTCGTATTGCAATATAATACTTCCTCGTCGTTGATTCCAGATCACCAATATATGCCGCAATTTCTTCTACTCTCGCTCCATTCTCATACATCTGAGTCGCAAAAGTTTTTCGCAAAATATGTAATCCGCCCTCTACATCCTCGATTCCGGTATTTTTCAAAATCGTTTTTAACCTGTGTTCCAGATTTGAGGCAGTATTCACTCTCCCTGTTTTGGTCGGAGTGATAAAATTATCCGGGGCATAATGTACGGCTTCTGATTTAATTTGTTCCAGAATGCTTTTTGCTTCCACGGTAAGCTGAATTATTCGCGCTTTCTGGTTTTTGGTGGTGCCTTCAATCGAAACATAATGGTTGTCCTCTTCCCGCACCTTATCCCTGTTCTTAGCCACAGAAATACTTTTATCAATTACCAGTACATCGCCTTTCCAGTCACTCCATCTGAGCGCAATCATTTCTCCCACACGCATTCCTGTATTAACCAACAGTAAGCAATACAACCCTGCACTATATTTTCTTTTACCATTCTCTGCAAAAGATAATGCCTCCATTTTAAACCGTCTCAGTTCTTCTTCCGATAAAACCGATACATCTGCATCATTTGCACCCTTGCCAGATATTTTACTTATCTTTTTTACCAGTTCTGCTTTTACTGGTACAACTGGGTTGTTCGTCAAATCACCGCAACGCACTGCCCAGGCATAAGCCGCATTTAGAACATCCACTGTTTTTATAATAGAAGATGCTCCAACTTTTCCTTCTGCAATCAAATGCTTTACATGCTGCTCTATATCAACAGATGTAACTGACCTGCACTGAAAATACCCCACGTCATATCCCTTTATCTGGTTCTCAATAGTACATTCTCTGCGATCAATAGACTTATGTTTCAAATCTCCATTAGAAATCTGGTATTTGAGATGACGATAACACAAATCATACACTGTATCCTTCCCATCTATCATCGTTTCGGATTTCTTAGCATTCCATTCAGCTTCAAGTTTCTTCATAGCCTTGATACATGCCGTTTTCGTAGCTGCCGTTACTGTAAGCGTTTTTCTCTTTCCGTTAGGCTTATATCCTACTCCTTTTCTATGCGTAATTGTTCCATCTGGATTTTTCTTAAAACTGCCCTCTCCTCTGGCATTACGTTTTTTTACTTCCATATAGCCCTCCAAAGTTTTTTTGAAAGGGAAAGCCTCACAGCCTTCCCTTTCTCCTGGTCTTACGACAGAGAAATTTCTCTTCCTTCATTGCGCTTGAGCCAGTTTCTGAGTGCTTCTTTCTCTACAACGTAACGATTGCCGATACGTATGGATGGGAACGATCGGCTATGCATCAAGCCGTAAGCAAGGTCCCGCCCTATCCCCAATGCCGACTGCAGACCTTTTACATCCAAAACGAGTGTGGTATCCTCCATATATGCACCTCCTCAATCCATATACCAAAATATTTTCCAAGATAATCAAAAACCATCCAAGCCCTTTCAACCTCCCACCAATGCCGCGCATACCGCCATATCCGATTGTGGCAGAATCATACTATTTGCGCTGTTGAATACTGCGGTATACGCGTCATAGTGGTACATTACGGCTCTATCAACGCTGTTTTATACACTCTTACATACCGTTTCGGATTTTTGCTTGCACCCACAGGAAGCTTCATAGAACGCTGTGTCCGTCTCATATCTTTCTTTCCAGGAATCTGCGTTTGATCGTCATCATTTTTTCGTATCACATGAATCGCGTTTTTTCTTTCCAACAGCCCCAAAAGCTCATCGGTATTCAAAATATAGCAGTTCTCCAACATCTCCTTGCAATAATCCGCAACGATCTTTTTAATAATCTCTGTTCGTATGTATATAAAGCTTTCGTCGCTGTAGCAGTCAAACTGGCAGGCGGCATTTTCTATTGTTAGCGGTATTGGTTCCAGCTTTCCTGTTCCCATGGCATCCGCAAATGCTGCCAACGCAACAGTTGCCTTGTCTCTTTCTTGGAAGCGCTCGCTCATGTTTTTCAGTTCTACACAGATTATCGTTGCTACGTTCTCGCAGAATGTCTGAAGATCTTGATTGTTCCAGAATCCCCTACAGTGGGCGTATTCCCCAAGGAGATGTGCCGCATAGATTCGCTATCAAGACTCTCAGCCACTTCCGTGGTCTTGTCCATGTATACCTGAAAGGCGCTGCGGTACGGGTGCAGGTCACAGATCGCGGCAGCATCTGAACCACCGATCCCCTGCCTGCGCAGCCGCAGCCACTCTTCATGCGGCAGCCCGGTTGTGATTGCCAGTTTCCTCATCTCTTTTTCTCCTCTCCTGTGGTTTATCTTCTGAATGCCCCTTCATTTTCATGAATTCCCTGTCCATCCGTATTTCTTCCCTTATGCGGCGCATATCATCTGGTACGCTTTATCTATCATCGGATTGCCGTCCAGTGTGCGCAGGAACAGATTTTCCTTATAGCGGTCCGTCTGGCGCAGCGGCTTTGCGTGGGTCGCAAAGTCTGATACTGCATTAATGAAGCGGTAAGCGTTCCTTTCCACTTCCTGCAGGTCCGGCGCGTCAAAATACCGTGCTTTCATATCCTCACGCAGTTTTTCAACATTCCTTTTCTGGACCGTTGAAACCTCCAAACCACAGGGGAGTAATTCTTCTATAAAATCCAGTACTCTGGCATCCGTCATTTTCACCCGCTGCAGTTCCTCAATCTCTTTTCCCAGAGCATCCATGTATTTTTCCGCCATGAAAAGCGTTTTGTGCGCCTCGTCCAGCTTTGCAGTGATGCTGCCCGAATGTACCGCTGACCATGAACGTTTTGCTTTCTGCAGCGCAAGGTTCAGTGTATTCTGGCACACCACACGGACAGGCGTAACCGCTACTTTCATCGCTGCCGAACCGTCGTGGGAATTTGCAAACACAAGGTACGGGCTGATGCGCTCCCCGGTAATAATATATTCGTGCGGCAGATGGGCGAGTATCCATGTTTTTTTCCCGCCCTGCAGGGCACCGGCTGTCTCATAGCGCACCCCTTCGCCCAGAAGCGCGTCTGTAAAAGCGAACGCCTCTTCGTTCTGTACAATGCGGTAACGGTCCGATACAATGCCCAGAACTGCCCCATCCGAACTGCGTACGTTCGCCTTATATCCCTCTGCCCTTGTCCCGCCCGCAGTGTAGACTTCCGTCTGTTCCACCTTCCAGTCAAGCCCTGCAAGCTGCAGTGCTTCCTTCGATGATACTGCCTGCGCTACAATTGTCCCTAATCCGTGCCACGGTTTTTCCCTTACGGAAAACATTGTTTCTACATTTGCTGCCATAATCGTTTCCTCCTTTATTTTTAATCATTCTCGTCAAAAATCCTGTCTGCTATCAGGCTTAAAACATCCAGTATTGCCAGTATAATCTTCTTCATCCCAACCTGCCTTTCACTGCATGAAATATGGGACGCTGTCTGCGTCCCGCTGATCGTCCATCTGCCGGTAAGCTCCTGTACCGGCACGGTGCAATAAAAACTTTTTCCTGCCTCTGCCCCGCATTGTACCCGCCTCCCTTCATTGGGGCATAGGAAAAGCAGAGCCGCAAGCAGCTCTGCCGTGTGTGATATATCTTATTTCGTTATAATAATATGCAACCATAAAATTTACATTTTTCGTCTTCTTGAGTATTCCAGACGATTTTACACCGCAAATCCGAGAGTCGGGGTTCTTCCGCACAAGAATATCCATGCACTGCTACTGTTTGATAAAGTTTCCCCAGACGCCACCTATACCGGATGTCACGCCAACATTTCCCACATCATTACGACAAACGTTAATATAGGGATTTGCTATGTAGCCTCCCTTGTCAGTGCAGTCATAGTGCTCCCCATACGGTCTGCCGTCTTCATAATAGCATAATACTGTATATGTCCCATCACCATTGCTGGAAACGGACAATGTCATACCGCTTTCATAGTCCACGTAATAACCAACATATTCGCTTTCGGTATTAGTATATGTATTTTCTGCAGTATATCCGCCTGCATAATAATTTCCCGTATAAGTTCCGCTTTCCCGATCGTCCACATTTATGGAACCGTCACTATTTACACAAATCCATATTTCAGATCCGCTTGTCACAAAATAACCCGACTGTACCGTTTCCGCCGTATCTGTAAAATCTCCATAACCGGACAATCTGATATAATCTTTTCCCGGACCTGTTGCATATCCGATTTCCAATATTGCCCCGGAACCATTTGTGTATGTACCATAATATGGGGAAACATCCAGTCCGATAAAGCTAATCCCCGACGAGTCCGAAGCGGATGATGTATCTGACGCAAGAAGATTGATATTATCTAATTCAGTCTGGCTGAATACACTATCACTGAAGTTTTCCGGTGCAACGGTTCCCTTATACCAGCTCCTGGAATCAAAGTATGCCTGTATGGAACTGTCATTAAATCTTCTTCCATGCCGCGCATAGATTTCATTGATCGCCATCTGCCTTTCTTCCGAAGAAAGCGCTGCCACTTCCTGGCTGGTTAAAGCTCTGGTATCACTTCCGTTTAGGATATATAATCCGTCTTTTGTGCTCTCTGTTGTTTTCTCCGTCTGCTTCTTCGATGCTGGCTGCGTCTCTTTTTCGGTCGACTTTTCTTCAATTTTTTCAGTTACCTTCTCCGTGGTCGTTTCTGTCTGAACCACTTTTGAATGGCTTTCTGTATCATTCTCCTTTGAAGTAACCATTCCAAATACAAGCCATATCCCAAAAAGAAGTAGCAGTGCAAGGATCACACCTATGATAAGCGCGATTATTGCATTACGCCTTTCGCGTGCTTTTCTGCTGCCGTTCCTCCTATCCGAACAGTTGTTATATACAGTTCTTTTGAGTGCGCTGCCGCAATACGGACAGCGCACCCATGTAGTCTCAATTTTTCGATTACAATTTGGGCAGCACATTCGGCTCCTCCTCATTTTTGTTTCTTAGCGTGCATTGTTAAAAAGACTGTTATATTTTTTCTTTTTAGAATTCGGTACGTATAACTTCAATTTTGGGTGATTGTTTTTAAAAGCGGATTTCCCAATCTTACTAAGCTTTAATGATTTAATATTTACTTTTTTCAACTTCCGACAGTTATAAAATGCATAACTTTCAATCGTTCTGATTTGTGTTCCTATTGTAACTGTAGTCAATTTAGCACAATTTTTAAACGCTTTTGGCGCAATATCTGTTACTGTAAATTTTTTTCCACTAATTTTAATTATTGCCGGAATAGTAACACTTGTTTTTTTCTTATTTACTAATCCTATTACCGCAACTGTTCCAGTCCTGTTATCGACGCCTTCTTTATCCTATATTTCAAATTCCCAATTTTATAGACTGCACCTTTTTTTATTGTAATTTTAAACTTTTTGGTCAGCGTGCCGGTATAATTCCCTTTTCCTTTAATTGTTACAGTTGCTGTCCCAATATTTTTATTATTTTTATAGCTGACTGTATAATCTTTTCCCTGTTTTAGCCCGCTTATCGTAACAGTCGGTTTTTTATATTTTCCATCATAATAGTAAGTAGTTTTGTTTAACTTGGCTTTCATTTTGGAAATAGACTTTGGTTTTCCGATCCCGTTTACTTTAACCTGAACATGAACAGAACACTGCGTCCAATCCGCTGCACCTGTTGACACTTGTATTGAATAAATCCCATTTTCAGTAACTTTTATGCTGCCAGATACATTCTTTTTCCCATCAGAATAAAACCTATCTGTATCACGCACGGACACTTGTCCCTTTACAACTCTATATGTTATTCCCGGTTCCGACATTGCTGTAATGCAGTCTATTGTTGCATATGTTTTTGTGGAATCTAGAACCACTTCAGCATCTAATACCGCCGATGCAGGCATGAAATAGCCATAACCTTCTACATATTCTCCATCACAATGTCCTGCTGAATATTTTATTTCTGCATAATATGTTCCTGCATCTAAATAATAACGATTATGCAGCCTGCCGTTAGCCTGAATCTTCAGTTCTGCATCTTCATATACCATTATACTTCCCTGTAGGTCATCTGCTTTAAAATATACCCAACTTCGTTCTTTAATGGTAAATGATAGGTATGTATGTATATCCTCCCACGGATCCAGTCGGAAAAGCAATCCATTACCATTTTCTGCCATACGCTCCACATCCGCCGGGCTTCCGATCTTTGTCAACTTCACATGCTGCGCCGCAAACACATTGCACGAAAACATCAGTGTTAATATCAGCGTTATCCAAATAACCTTAATCCATGTACTTTTTACTACTCTCTTCTCTTCCATTCTTTCCTCCTTGTTACTCCCTGGTCTACCACTTTTATTTAAAGCAGCAGTCCTTTTATACAACAAATACTGATTTTCAATTTATCCAGTACTTATTTTCCAAATAGCATCCCAATTATTGCAATCGGAATTAACGCCCAGCCCAATATGAATCCCAGCATTAACCGCTGTATAAAAATACCTTCTGCTGTTCCAAATAATATCTTGTTTCTATAAATCGTTCTTCCAGTTGCCCAATATCCTAAAATAATATAAATTGCAAACATTTTTCTCTTTATGAGACCCTATTCCCACATCCTCCTTTTTTTCTTTATTAGTTATTTTCAAATTATCTAATGTCTACATTATATAACGTATAAATGAGTTATGCAAGAAATAGATTTAATCTATAATAGAAATATTGGAGGTGATTCAATTTAATGATTCGTTTGCGTATTAAAGAAATCCTAAAAGAACAAAATCATACAAAATATTGGTTATATAAGCAAATGGACATGAGTTACCAAAATTTATCCAAACTTCTTAACAATGAAACATCTTCTATACATTTTAAAAATTTAGAAATACTTAGTCGACTTTTAAATTGTTCTATAAGTGAGCTATTTGAAATCACTGACGATACAGAGAATGACTAAAAATGAAAACTATTTTTTATCTAAATTTATAAATACCAAAAGCGCCATCCTTCCCGGATGACGCTCTCATTTTTTCATTATATGTCCTTTTCTTATTGATGTTCCTTACCTTTGCCCTTGGATAGTATTTTTCGCAATGCTGGCAGTATTTCTTATGGACCGCTTCCCTGCCTTTTTTACACTGTCCAAGAGCAATATAATACTTGCACGGTACCTCCCTGTACTTCGCCATGGCACATCCTCCTATCTGCTCCCGGCTTTAAAATTATAGACCGGGGTGATTACTTTCTGAATATCGACGGTTTCTTTCACGGCTTCCCTGATGTCCTCCAATCCGCGGTATGCGAATGGGGCCTCATCGAGCGTATCGTTACTGATACAGGAACAATAAATGCCTTTCATCTCCTGCTTAAACTGCGAAACCGTATATTGTTCTTTTACCGCCTCACGTTTTAAGATCCGTCCTGCCCCGTGCGGTGCAGAGACATTCCAGTCCGGGTTTCCCAGACCTTTCCCCAGCAGGATTCCTTCCTTCATGTTGATGGGGATAACTACCGGCTCATCTTTCTTCGCGGAAATCGCCCCTTTTCGCAGCATAAGGCCATCTACTGATGCTTCCAGATAATTATGTGGGATATCCGTCAATTCCAGCACCTTCCATTTCATTCCCTTTACCAGTTCATTAAGCATGATTTCACGGTTTAACCTTGCATATTCCTGTACAATCCGGATATCATGGACATAATCTTCCATAAGAGCGCTCTCCAGATATGTCAATTCATATGGAACATCTATCTCCTTCTCTTTCAGTGCTTTCTGCCCTGCAGCCAGATAATATTCTGTTACTGCTTTTCCAAAACTCCGGCTCCCACTGTGAATTGCCACATACAGACAGCCTTCTCCATCCTGATTAAGCTCAATGAAATGGTTACCGCCTCCAAGCGTACCGAGTCCGGACATGGCTTTCTCTGCGCTCACATGTTTCCTGCAGCGTAAGCCGGAGAAATCAATTTCTTCTGCTTTATGATGTGGGGTTTTCCTGTTCCGGCTCCCGCACGGTATCTGTTCCCGGATAATTTTATCCAGTCTCTGATATTCCGCTTTTCTCTGTTTCAATTTTGCTAATGTAATGCCGCAGCCAATGTCAATTCCCACCACATCAGGCATGATTTTATCACCTACTGTGGAAGTAAATCCGATCGTACCGACTTTCCCCGGATGCACATCAGGCATCACGCGGATGCAGCAATCCTTAAATGTCTCCTGATTACACAGAAATTCAATCTGTGCAATCGCATAATCCTCTACTTTGTCTGTGAATATTGTTGCAGAAGTATAGATTCCGTTTACAACTTTCATGATTCCTCCAAATAAGATTTGGTGAAACCAGACTGTCCCACGGTCAGATAAATAAAGACCTGTTATCGTAAAGCTACTCTGAGGACAGCCCGATCCCCTCTGTTTTCAGTTCTCATATGTGTATTGTTTTTATAATTACTCATGGCTTATCCTCCTTTCTTTCGACTACAAGTTGAATTGTTCTTCTGAAAGAATAGCATCATCTATCGGAAAATGCAATCATTTAAAATGATTGACCTATCGCTTCGTAGAATCTCCTCTCCAACCGGAAAAATCCGGAAATCTTCCCCGCTTCCTTTGTTCTTCAAAACGCATGCATAGCCTTTAAATACAACAAAAAGAGGTACTTATCTAAGTACCTCTTAGCAGGGCTACAAGGATTCGAACCTTGAAATGACGGAGTCAGAGTCCGTTGCCTTACCGTTTGGCGATAGCCCTAAGTCACAACATAGTGTATTATAGACCATGTCCCTCAAAAATGCAAGTACTTTTTTTAAATTTTTTTTATTTTTTATCTTTTTCAAAAAAGACTAACATTTTTGTCTTTACAGGTGTATAATCAATGAAAAAAACTCTTTCAAAGGAGAAATGAAAATGAGTACAATGAATATCAGTTTACTGACCGATTTCTATGAGTTGACCATGATGCAGGGATATTTCAAAAGCCATAGTGACGAAGTGGTCGTATTTGATGTATTTTACCGCACAAATCCCAGCGGTGGCGGATATGCCATTTCTGCCGGACTTGATCAGGTGATTGACTATATTAAAAATCTTCGGTTCGACAAAGACGATATTGCCTACCTTGGAGGTCTGGGAATCTTTGATCAGGATTTTCTTGATTATCTGAGTACTTTCCGCTTCAGCGGTGATATCTATGGCATTCCGGAAGGAACTGTTATTTTCCCAAGAGAACCGCTGTTAAAAGTGGTTGCTCCTATAATGGAGGCTCAGTTGGTGGAAACTGCGGTGCTGACTATTTTGAACCACCAGTGTCTCATTGCCACTAAGGCATCTCGAGTAGTCTATGCGGCTCAGGGGGACGGCATTATGGAATTTGGTCTGCGCCGTGCTCAGGGGCCTGACGCCGGTGTTTACGGTGCCCGTGCCGCTATGATCGGCGGCTGTATCGGTACATCAAATGTTCTGGCCGGTCAGCTGTTCGATGTACCTGTGAAAGGTACACACGCCCACAGCTGGATTATGAGCTTCCCGGATGAATATACAGCCTTCAAAACATATGCTGACATGTATCCGGGCGCATGCTGTCTATTGGTAGATACCTATGATACTTTAAAATCCGGCGTTCCAAATGCAATCCGTGTATTTAAAGAAATGCGTGAATCCGGCATTGAGCTTAAGAATTACGGTATCCGTCTTGACAGCGGAGACCTGGCATATATGTCCAAACGTGCCCGTAAAATGCTGGATGCTGCCGGATTTACAGATGCCTTCATCTCTGCTTCCAGCGATCTGGATGAATATCTGATTGACAGCCTGAAAACTCAGGGCTGTAAAATTACTTCCTGGGGAGTGGGAACCAATCTGATCACTTCCAAAGACTGCCCTGCTTTCGGCGGTGTATACAAACTGGCTGCAATCCAGGATAAGGACGGTAACTTTATCCCGAAGATCAAACTTTCTGAGAACACCGTTAAAATTACAAATCCAGGCAATAAAACTGTATACCGCATTTACGAAAAAGATGTCCACAAAGTAAAAGCCGACCTCATCACTCTCGCCGATGAGACTTTCGATGAATCTCAGGATATCGTAATTTTCGATCCGATTGAGACATGGAAACGCACAAAGCTCAAAGGCGGCACTTACACCATGCGTGAACTGCTGGTACCGGTCTTCAAAAACGGTGAATGCGTCTATACCTCCCCAAGTGTTATGGAAATCCGTGACATCTGCGCAAAAGAGCTGGATACTCTTTGGGATGAAACAAGACGCCTCGTAAATCCGCACGAAATGTATGTGGATCTTTCCGACAAACTTTATGATATGAAGAAAAGAATCCTTCAGGAAATGAATAAAGAGGCATAAAAAATTCCGGGCAGCGAACAAATCCGCTGCCCGGAATTTTTATGCTTCCATCTGTTTTCCCATGAAATTTGCCGCACATCTGGCTACCACTTTTTCCGTTTCGCCCATCTGCACTCTCTCTGTTTTTCCCATCATCACTACTGCACCGATTGCGTCACCTTCACAGATAATCGGACTGATCACCTGTGGTCTTTTTTCCTCATTACTCTCGAATATCTGAATATATTCTCTATCCGACATATTGTAAAGAACATTTTCCCGTTCTCCAATCAGATTTTCCAGTGATCCGCTGATGGGCTTTCCAACATAATCCCTCTTCATTCCTCCGGCTGTTGCTATAATCTGGTCCTTATCTGTTATGCAAATACTATGTCCGGTGGTCTGTGCCAGGGATTCCGCATATTCCTTTGCAAAGCTCCCAAGTTCTCCAATAGGAGAATATTTTTTTAAAATAATCTCGCCTTCTCTGTCAGTAAATATTTCCAATGGATCAGATTCCCTGATGCGAAGAGTTTTTCTGATTTCTTTCGGAATGACGACACGGCCAAGATCATCGATTCTTCTCACGATTCCCGTAGCTTTCATAAAAATTCCTCCATTTACTGTACTGTCCGTTACTGGAATTAGTATCTGTAAATGGAGGGATTTTATGCGTTTTTTCCTGATTTCTGCTACGGTCTTTCCATCTTTCTCATTCTATCCCAAATATTTTCCGGAATCTTAAAAGCCCCCGAAGCTTTCATAATAAAAATTTCCTGGTAAAGCTTTGTCCTGTCTGATAATACACATCATCATATACACAATAGATCTCATAAGTGTCTGCTTCAAGATCCGACAACGGAACCGGAATATTCTGATAATGCTTTAAATATGCTTTGGCATGCAGACGGATATCTGTCGAGTCATAAACGTAGGTATTATCATTTCCCTTAAAGATAATCTGTGAAATATGGTGATCCAGTGCACCCACATATAATACGCTGCCCACCATTTTAAAGCTCACTTCATCACCGATCATTTCTTCAGGCTCACCGGCTTTTTCTGTTGTCTTGACAGGGGCTCTTAAAGAACCAACAATGTATTCGTCCTGTTCTTCCATCTTCCGTGACAGGTCTTCGAAATTCAATGTCAGCTCCGCCGCACGGTAAAAGTCTTCATTGATATAAAACTGATTCAATAATTCTCCTGAGTCATAATCAAATTCATAGGTCATCCCCGCTTCTTTTCCGGCATCATTTATAATCTTCCCGCACATTCCAAAAATATGATTGCTTTCTGCATCATACACCGTATTTGATGTTATATGCGAAAACTGCACTGCCAGCTTCTTTATCTGTTTTACCGTTCCAGCTTTTTCATCTATGGAGTAAACAATCGCATAAGACGCATCATTATTATCATAGTAGTCCACTTTTCTGTGATCCATCTGATGATTATCAAAAAGGCTCAATTCTACTGTTTCAGGATTTCCATCCAGATCAGCTTCCAGCTGATAGGTCGAATGCTGCTGGAAATGGTACACAAAATCACCCTCAGGCTGAAGCACATACTCTTCGAATTTTGTGCCTTTCCAAAACTGAGGATCACAGAGAATCCACACAAGTTCATGAGTTGTCCAGTTAATTTTTATTGCAGAATGAAGATTTCGCGCACTGATAATGATCGTATCTCCATCCGGCTGATAAGAAACTGTATTCAAATGTGCCCAGTCAATGGCATCTACATAAGTTCTTCCGAAAATATCTGCCAGCTCCAGTTCATTAACAATTTCCCCTGTCTCTCTGTCCAATTCTACAATTTTCTCTTTGTAAGAATTTTCTAAAGATCCTGTCAGCACCAGAAGATTTCCGCCCGGTTCTTTTTCAATTACATCATGATGGCTTCCGTTGGGAATATAATAAAGCTTATACGCTCTTCCAAGATAATCCATCTCATAAAGATTTGTAGCCTGCGGCTGCTCCTGGCTTGGTATATATGCCGCCGTATCATGAAAAATAATTCTTCCGTCTGACAGATTATACAGGCCATAGCTTCCGGATTCCTTTTCAAAATACCATCGGATATCACCATTGCAGTCATAGGCAAAGGGCAGTTTGCAGTCCTGACCATATACAGCAGTAAGAGCATAAGCCGATTCTCCGGAAGTCTCGACCGGTGTCACTTTCCCTTTCAGTTTCTCAGGGAGATCGCCTGTCTGCACCTTTATCTCCTGACTCTCTTTTACTTCTCCCCGGGCATCCAGAAGTTCCAGGACTACCGTGTTTTCCATATTTGGATACAGTCCCACCATGGGAACACGGTGGCGGGTTGCCGGTTCCAGTTCTCCCACAATATCTGCTGCTTCCGTTTTTCCCTTAACTGTAACCCTGACGCCCACTTCCTCTTCTGTCTGGAAAAGTATGAGTCCTGTCAGGGGCGAAATCCTGTAAGGATTTAAGATTACCATAGGTTCTTCCCATGTATAATCATTATCCAGTTCTGCCTCAACCAGACTGTCAATTTCACAGCTGTCTGCCACCAGCGTATTTTCCACAGGAATTGTTGTTTCAAACATATCTGCCGTGTTATCTTTTTCAGTGATAACCGACACATTATCCAAATCTGTTCCTACATTTATTACCTGCTTATAAAAACCATAGATTTTCATCTGCTCCTTTTCTTTGATTTCAATGGGAACATGACCGATGGTCATACGGTAAAATGTATTACGTATACCGCGCCTTTTCCAGTAACACAGGCAGGCAAAAATAATCAAAAGAATCAAACCGGCCAAAAACAATACTCTTTTCTTATTGTTTCCATTTTTCGCAACCATCTTTTCTACTCCAATTCAAATCCTGTATTATACATTATTCCATCAAGCAGCAGACAGATTTCTGATCTCTGATCCTCAAGTCCTTCCAGAGATACCCATCCACTGGCCAATACACTGGTCTCACCCTCTTTTTCCGAAGCATTCTGAACCAGCTTATATCCATTTAACTGACCGTCTGTCTTCAGAACCAGCCATGCATCCTGCAATGTGTCCGGTGTATTTTCGGTTACATACGTACCCGACACGGAAATCTTAACATCGTCCCTCTGAACAGACCATCCGGTCATGTCCGTCTCTTCTTCCTGTCCCTCAACATACTGTGAGACATCTTCTGCCACTGTCACGCCCAATGAGCCCAGAACTTCCGGAACTGCCTGCACATCAAGATCCGCCCCTGTATACAGCGGCATACGCAGTGAACGGAAGGTAAGCGCCTGATAATTTTCTCCTGATATAATAATTTCAAAAGCAAGTTCACCGTTTACCACATGATCAATATGTGTACTCTTGATCAGCCCCGGAATGAACATTCCTGCCGGTCCATAATCATGACTGTCTTCTTCTGAATTATACAAATTTGAACCGGCTGTTATCCACAGGTTATCCTGTGTTCCATCAAGAGATTCCACTCCGGATATCCAGTCAGAATACCACTGAGGTCCCCGTTCCTTTCCATATTCAAAAACCTGTTCAACCGTCATATTCTCTGTATCTATATGATAAATGACCGCTCTGGAATAAACATCATCACCAGTCACTCTTTCTTCAGCATTAACAGCCTTTACCTTTGCGGTTCCATTATCAAACATCATAATATCGCCGTTATCCAGCATCGTCACCTGGTGCTGGGCATACTGCCACTCAAAATTATCCCCTACAGGTGTAAAGAAATATTCCTCAGATTTTTTTTCCCAACCTTCCGGATCTCCCAGAATCCAGGCCAGAGTCTTGTCCTCTTTATGAACAGCCACAATTGCATCTTTATGTCTCGCAGAAAGCAGTACCAGATCATTTTCCTCGTCATACCACAAAGAATTATTATGGAACCAGTCTACGCTTTCTGAGCCGTCTGATTCGATAGATGCAGATGCGCCGTCGTCAATATCCATCACATCCCGCATATCCAGTTCCCATACCACCTCTCCGGTAGCACGGTCAATCTCAACCACATAATCTTCCACACAGGTCAGATCCGGACTGTCTGAGGCCACCAGCAGGTTTCCATTGGGAAGTTCCTGAAAATCATGGTGCATACCGCCCGGGATAGCATATTCCCGATATATTTTTCCGGATAAATCAATTTCTGTAAGACCGGACTTATAATAGGACTGCTTTAAAAGAAACTTAGACGGTACCATCAAATGACCGTTTGCCAGCTGATGTACACCCAAAGTGCCGCCCTCTGCATAATACCAGCGTATATCCCCCGCAGAATCTAAAGCACAAAGCGAGCCTCCTGTAGAGCAGACAATCGTCAGTTCTGAATAATCATACGCACTGTCATCCAGCATCTCAACCTTAATTTCACCCGGCTGTATTTCCATAGCTTCCGTGGTAATTTCCAGAGTCTTGCAATCACCGTTATCCAGAGTGATTTCTACTTCCGTCGTATCACCGTTATACAACCCATACACCGGAATCAAATGATTCTTTGCAGATTCAAAAGTTCCGTTAATATCATTCTCCGCACTTTTGCCTTTTACTGTAATTGTACCGCCTGTTTCCTCTTCTGTGTCAAATATTACAACTGCAGTCAGAGGTGAGGTTCCATATGGATTTAAAATAACCAGCGGCTCCTCAAGCGTATAGCCGTTGCCCATTTCCTGAATCAACGCTTCATCTACACCGTTCTGCTGTTCAAATACATCTGTCTGTTCCAGCGTCTCCGCTGATGCTGTAGCCGAAATAGCCAGCATACCTGCTGTTATTGCAACCAGAAATCCTTTTAACAAGTTTTTATTCTTCATCTGTTAACTCCTTACTGAATTCTTCTGCCTCAAACGGATATGACAGTGTCAATTCCTCTGCACCTTCATTGATTTCAAAAACAATCCAGCCCTCATTAGAACCAAAATTTAAAGAAGTTCCAGGCATACGCATCATTCCCAGATCCGTCAGGAATGCATCTTCTATTCTTGCGTACTCATTTTCTTCTTTATCCGTCAGTTTCATTTTCTCCCAGTCAATTACCTCTTTGCTGCCTTCTTTCTCCATTACAAGTTTTACAAGACAGAACACTTTTCCTTCTTCTGCCTCCTTTTTAAAATCACTTGTTTCTACTCCGGTATAACCCAGGTCTACACTGATATTTTCCAGTGATTTATCAACTCTGAATTCCTCTACAACAATATGCCATCCGGCAATTGTTTCATCTGCAATTACTTCAGACCCGTCAGCAGCCTCCTGAGATACTTCTGTCGTTTCTTTTTCTGCTGCTTCTATACTTCCATAGCTTCCAAGTATCAGGCAGCCCATCATGCATGCTGTTAAAATCAAATTTCTTTTTTTCATTTTTTCATCCTTTCTATATTTGATTACCAGTACCAAAAATTTTCTTCACTGAAAAATCATGGTTTCATTCCGATTATATTACGAAATGAATGTGATAACAATATGATTTTTTTAACAAAAATGTAATCTGCTTTATTTTTTTGTAAACTTTTGCCACACCGGACGCATATTGTGAAGCAATAAAATGCCATTTGCATCCGTCCACACAAACAAAAAGCTCTGACAACCGCTTTGCCAGTCATCAGAGCTCTTCTCCTGCCTTTTTTATTTTGTCTCACTTTCTGTCTCAGAAACTGTTTCTGTTTCAGACTCCGTCTCAGATGTTGTCTCTGCTTCTGATGCCTCTTCTGCTTCTGAGACTGTTTCAGACTCAGATTCCGCTTCAGAAACTGCCTCTGCTTCTGTATCTGCTTCAGACGTTGTCTCTTCCTCCGGTGCCTCAAATTTTATATTAAATGTAAGAGCATCCCACACTTTTTCATTTATCTCAACATCTTCCGGCATCCATCCGTCAATTACTTCCTTATACAGATCGTTCTTACGCTCATCAACGATTTCCTCTTTGCGTGTTTCAGTTGCTTCTTCGTCAAATGTACTCTGCATCTGAACAACGTAAAACATTTTTTCGCCTTCTACCGGCTCCTCTGCCACTTCACCATCCTGGAGTTTATCTGCTGTTTCTTTCAGATTTTCATTTAAGATAGTTTCATCTGAACCATAGGAATAAGTAGTAACACTTTTATTTTCATCCACTTCCTTTGCAGCATCTTCCAGTGTCTCTCCGTCTTTTACTGCATCGATGACATCCTGTGCCTGCTGTTTTATTTCAGCAATTTCTTCATCTGTAAGAGCGACCGTATTTCCTTCCTCATCCTGTTTATCCGCTGTGCTGAATGCGACATACTGAATCGTCTTCTGCGCAGCTTCCTCATCGCTGACCTCAGTATCCACATCTGCCTCAATGGCTGTCGTCATTTTGCTGCGGATAGTATACAGTGTCAGTACTCTGCTGACAGTCTCCTCATCTGCCGTCATCGCTTTCAAAGTCTTTTCGTCATTGCCTGCCACAAATGCTGCTGCCGCTTCGCCAATTGCCGCTTTATCTTCTTCTGTCACTTCCACATTATAATCTGCCATGTGTTTTTCCAGAAGAACCATTTCTTCATAATCCTCAAGTACAGATTCTTTCATAACTGTTCCATAAGGAACCCCCTGTCCTGTCAGATCCTGTTCCCACATATTACTGCTGCCAAACATAACTCCAAGCGCGTTCTCCATTACCGCCTGCTGATAGCGCAGTGAAAAGTTAAGTTCTCCAAGTGTGATGTCTGTGCCGTCTACTGTTGTAACCACCGTTTTTTTATTATCAGATGAGCATCCGGTCAGTGCCAGTATGGACATTCCTGCACAGATTCCCGCTGCCAGCACTCTTTTACTAAATTTATTCATACGTATTCTCCTTCAAACTTTCTAAAATATAACTAATGATTAGTATATCTCCTTTTTTTAAATCACGCAACTTTTTTCTGAAAGTCCTCCGATATCTTCCAAAAGCTCCCTTGTGACCATTAACACATCAGCATTATCTCTGGCACTGACTCTCGGCTTAGAATAAAGAAAATAAGGGTTGTTTTCCACTACAAATTTCATTTTTCCTTTGTATTTTCCAATCATTGCCTCAATCTTTTTTGCATCCACAGGCGCCTTTTCAAACATGACTGCCTTGATATAATCTCCTTTCTGGGTCAGCTCTGTCACATATGCTGCATTTGCAATTGCCTTTAAATGTGCAATCGCAAGCAGATTCTGCACAGCTTTCGGCGGTTCCCCGAAACGGTCCATCAACTCTTCCAGCATATCATCATATTCCTCCTGATTTTCAATTCCGGCAATGCGTTTATATATATCCAGCTTCTGGTATTCATTGCGGATATATTTTTCAGGAATATAGGCATCAATATCCAGATCGATCACTGTCTCAAATTTTTCTTCCGGCTTTATCTCGCCCTTCAGCTCTTTAACTGATTCGTTCAGCATTTTGCAGTACAGGTCATATCCAACAGCCTCCATATGCCCATGCTGTTCCGCCCCCAGAAGATTTCCGGCTCCTCTGATTTCCAGGTCACGCATGGCTATCTTAAAACCACTCCCAAGCTGTGTAAACTCCCGGATAGCATGGAGCCGCTTTTCTGCCACTTCTTTGAGCATCTTATTCCTGCGGTACATCAAAAATGCATAGGCTGTACGGTTGGAGCGCCCCACGCGGCCCCTCAGCTGATACAGCTGGGACAGGCCCATGTTATCCGCATCATGAATAATCATGGTGTTAACATTAGAAATATCCAGGCCCGTTTCAATGATTGTAGTGGAAACAAGCACATCAATATCTCCATTAATAAAATCATACATGATCTTTTCCAGTTCCCGTTCTTTCATCTGCCCGTGAGCAAATGCCACATTTGCCTGCGGAACCAGTTTTGCAACCGTGTTCGTCATTTCTACAATGGTATTTACACGGTTATACACATAATATACCTGGCCTCCTCTTGCAAGTTCACGGCTGATGGCCTCGCGCACCATCTCTTCATTATATTCCATCACATAGGTCTGGATTTCCATACGCTCCATAGGCGGCTCTTCCAAAACACTCATATCCCGAATTCCGATAAGGCTCATATGAAGTGTTCTGGGAATCGGTGTAGCTGTAAGTGTCAATACATCCACATTCGTTTTCAGCTGCTTTATTTTTTCTTTATGAGCCACTCCAAAACGCTGCTCCTCATCCACTATGAGAAGCCCAAGGTCTTTATATTCCACATCTTTCGACAAAACCCGATGTGTTCCGACAAGAATATCCACCAGACCTTTTTTTAAATCCGTCAGTGTCTTCTTCTGCTCGGCAGGCGTTCGAAATCTGCACAGCAGATCCACCCTCACCGGAAAATCCTTCATTCGCTGGACAAAGGTATTATAGTGCTGCTGCGCAAGAATGGTGGTAGGCACAAGATATACCACCTGCTTGCCTTCCTGCACTGCTTTAAATGCCGCACGGATTGCAATCTCCGTTTTACCGAATCCCACATCACCGCAAATGAGACGATCCATGATTCTGGTGCTTTCCATATCCCGTTTAGTCGCTTCAATCGCCGTCAGCTGGTCCTCTGTCTCCTCATATTCAAACATCTCTTCAAATTCACGCTGCCACACAGTATCTTTTCCATATGCAAAGCCCTCTTTTTCCTGTCTCTGGGCATAGAGAGCTACCAGATCCTCAGCAATGTTTTTTACAGCTGTCCGTACCCTTGTCCGTGTCTTATTCCACTCCTGAGTACCCAGCTTGTTCAGCTTCGGTGCTTTTGCATCGGCCCCGGCATATTTCTGGATTACATCTGACTGAGTAGCCAGCACATACAGATTGCTGCCGCCGCTGTACTCAATCTTCATATAGTCCTTCATGACCCTGTCAACTTCAATTTTCTCAATCCCACGGTAGATGCCCAGTCCATGGCTTTCATGTACCACATAATCTCCCACATTCAGTTCTGTCAGACTGGCAATCTTCTTACCCTCATATGCCTGATGCCTCCGCCTTTTTTTACGGGTTTTCCCGAAAATATCACTTTCAGCGATCACAGCAAAGCGTATCAGCGGATATTCATATCCCCTGTGAGTATTACCTTTTACAAGCATGATCTCACCCGGCATGATCTCCCTGTCCATATCTTCTGTAAAAAAGCTGTTCAGCTCCTGATCCCGCAAATCTTCTGCCAGACGTTTTGCCCTCGTGCGGGACGCACAAAGAAGCGCCACCTGATAACCTTCCCTCTTCCATCGCTTCAAGTCTTTTACCAGCTGTTCGAAACTATTATTATAAGAACTGACAGAACGCACCGTCATACTGTACCTGCCTGTAACATTCCATTCATCTCTGGGCAGATCCATGATACATAATCCAAGACAGTTTCGTCTGTTCAGAATACCAATTATGGTCTGGCAATCATATAAAAGACCACTTTGTCCCGGAAGAATATATCCCTTTACAAGACGGTTTTCCATATTATCCCCGAATTCCGTCTCAACCGCCTTGCCCTCTTCAGAAATACGATTCGGTTCATCCAGCAGAATAAGATCATCTTTCGAAAAATAATCCAAAAAAGATACTGTTTCACTATAAAAATAAGGTGTAAAGCCATCAAGGCCAATCCGTTCCTCAAATTCCAGAAGACGCTCACAGACTTCTTTTGCCGTCTCTTTCACCCGATGAGCTTCTTCTGTCTTCATGGCATCCCGGAACACTTTCTCCTGCTTTGCGGCTTCTTTCTTTATTTTATCTGCCGCTTTTAATGCCTGCTGCGCAGAAATTATTACTTCACCTGCCGGATAAATCCTCACTGTTTCCAGATTCTCGATTGAGCGTTGGCTTTGGACATCAAAGCTTCGGATAGAATCAATCTCATCTCCCCACAGTTCAATCCGCACCGGCATCTCCTCCGTCAGCGGAAAAATATCAAGGATTCCTCCCCGGATGGCAAACTGTCCGGGACTTTCTACCTGTGTTGTCTTTTCATATCCCATTTCTGTAAGCTGCACAGACAGTTTCTGCAGATCCATTTCACTTGTCTGATCGAATTCCAACACATGTTCTCTCATGACCGATAATGGCAGCACCCGTTCCATGCAGCCCGGAAGAGTGGTTATGACCGTCACATTTTCTTCTTCCAGAAGGGAGCGCAGAACACCCATCCTCTGCTGTGCGATCTGATGGCTCTGAACATCTGCATTGTAAAACATCAGGTCCCTTGCCGGATAAAACAAAACTTTCCGATCAAAAAAGCTGTAATTTTCATAAATTTCCCTGGCACGCAGATCACTGTAGGTAATGATAAGTTTTCTGGAATAATCTTCTCCCGCACAGTACATAAGGTGAGACTTCTGGGACTCAATACACCCTGAAATCTGCAAAATTCCACAATTCTTTTTTAACCCGGACCGTATTTGCTCAAACTCTTCCAACCCTTTCAAGGGGGCGGTAAACGCTTTCATTGTCATGTTATACCTTCCTGTTATATTCATTCATGGCACTGTCTGCACCCTCTCTCAAAATAGCTTTTGCCGCCTCTGCTGCACGCTCATATGCATTAATCATCGTAATTTTTTCATCTCCATGGAAATGTCCCAAAACGTAATCCGCCAGATCATATCCCTCCGGTTTTTCTCCCACGCCCACTTTAATGCGAAGGAACTCCTGAGTTCCCAAATGCCGGATAATACTCTTCATACCATTGTGCCCGCCGGCGCTCCCTTTTTTGCGGATGCGCAGCTGCCCCGGTTCAAGACTGATATCATCATAAATAATGATCAGTTCACTCGCCACATCTATCTTATAAAAATCTACCAGTTCCCGCACACTTTCACCGCTCAGATTCATGAATGTCTGCGGCCTGGCCAGCACCACCTTCTGCCCTTCGCATACACCATTTCCCACCAGCGCTTTAAATTTCTTTGTTTCTATATCGATACGGCACTTGTCTGCCAATGTCTCCACTGACATAAAGCCTGCATTATGTCTTGTATTTTCATATTTTTTCCCCGGATTTCCAAGCCCTGCTATAATATACATCGTTCACTTCTCCTGATATTACATTTTCTATATTTGGTGATGCAGAGTCCCAAAATCATGACCTTTTGACCCTGGCATCATCATATTTAAAAAAATCTCTCATCTCTTCGCCACATCATTTTTCACCAGCTGATAAACAGCCGCTGTCAGCGGGACACCAAGCAGCATACCGCCGATTCCCATTACACCGCCGCCTATCGTCACGGCTGCAAGCACCCATATTCCCGGCAGCCCAATAGATGAGCCAACCACGCGGGGATAAATCAGATTTCCTTCCAGCTGCTGCAAAATCCCCAAAAATACAAGGAAAATAACAGCCTTTACCGGAGAGACTGTAAAAATCATAAACGCACCGACAATCGCACCAATATATGCGCCCGCAACAGGGATCAATGCAGTAAAACCGATCAGGCACCCAATCATTGCAGCATATGGGATCTGCAGCAGAAGCATGCCTGTCATACACAGCATTCCTAAAATAACAGCCTCCGTACATTGCCCCACAATAAAACTGTGGAAAGACTGATCAAGCACCTGCAAAACATAAAGCACGCCGTCTGTTACTTTCTTTGGCAGATAGCTTTTCATAAGCAGAAGAATCTGTCCACTGATTTTTTCTTTTCCAAGTAATAGATAAATTGAAAAAATCACTGCAACCAGAACAGTAACTGCCGTCGAAACTATAGAAGATATAATATTGGCTGCCACATCCATCACACCGCCCAGCCCGGCGAAGAAAATGTCTAATGCCTTTTTAATCATATCCTGCCACTGTGCTTCATTGTTTAACAATAAATTGCTGTCATTTTGAAGAAAAGAACTGATATGAAAGTTCTCTTCTAACCAGCGAAATGCTGTTTCCAAAGCCTTGGGCAGCTCTTCCAGCAGAATCTGCAGACAGTGAAAAAGTTCCGGTACAATCATTTGTACGATAAAAAGAGCAATACAAATGATACTGATAAATGCAAATACCATACATATCGGACGGCCAAACTTTTTCACCATGGATTTTTTGCTCTTAACCACAATCCTCTGTTCAAAAAATGTCATAAGAATATTGACGACATATGCTATGCCGCACCCTAAAAGCAGCGGCAGAGCAGCACCAAAAGCGACTCCCGCCATCTTTGTAAATGCAGTCCAATAATGTATCAGCAAAAATAATATTCCAACTGTGACACCTGCCCGCAGGCAGCTCTTCCATTTCAATTCCATATTTTCTCCTCACATCAAAGGTGCTATTGCTTTCAAAACCTTACCCATCAGTTTCAGTGTCCATTTTTCCCGGCGAATTGTCCGGGCCGTAACAGTACGGCACTTTTCCAATGTGTTTTGAAAGTCTGCTTCTATTTCACATATACATTCCACTTGATACATATAAGTGGCACATTCAAAATGATGGTACAGGCTCCGGTAATCCAAATTAATCGTGCCAACAACAGCTTCCGTATCATCACTGACAAACACTTTCGCATGAACAAATCCTGGTATATACTCGTAAATCTTCACTCCTGAATCCATCAAAGAAGCATAATGAGTTTTTGCCAATGCATATGGAGCTATTTTATCCGGTATACCCGGCAGAATCAGTTTTACATCGATTCCCCGCTCCGCGGCAAATTTCAGCGCTGCTTCCATCTCGCCATCCAGAATCAGGTAGGGAGACATAATATGTACATACTTTTTCGCCCGATTTAATATGTCCATATATACCCGCTCTCCCACTTTATCATCATCCAGGGGGCTGTCACCATATGGTATCACATAACCTGAAATCTGGCCGGACACAGAACCGGAATAATCGAGATACCGCTCAAACTCCGGCATTTTTTCATCTATATTCCACATTTGAAGAAACATCAGGGTAAAGCTTTTCACGGCCTCACCTTTTAACATAACTGCCGCATCTTTCCAATGCCCGTATTTTGAAATATGATTGATATATTCATCTGCCAGATTCACACCGCCGCTAAAAGCAGTATGCCCGTCTATCACAAGAATTTTGCGATGATCCCGATAATTGTAATGGGTAGAAATAAACGGCTGCACAGGTGCAAACATTTTGCATTGAATGCCCAATGCTTTCAGACGTTTTGGATAATCATGGGGAAGAGTAGAAAATTCACAGGTCCCGTCATACATTACACGGACATCGACACCTTCCATTGCCTTCTGCGCCAGTATTTCCAGAACCTTGCCCCACATCAGGCCTTCATCAATAATGAAGTACTCCAGAAAGATAAAGTGCTGTGCCTGCTTCAGCTGTTTTAGCATTTCTTCCCATTTATCCTCTCCGCATGAAAAATAAGTAACCGATGTCCGGTCAAACACCGGATAATCTCCGGTTCTTTTTATATAATGCCCCAGCGACGCCACGCCTGGATTTTCCCGGGCCAAAGCTTTCATCGTTTTCTCAGACTGAGGGATAATCTCCTCCGTCTGAATCTTAAGCATATTCAAACGCTGTTTCAGGGCACGGTGTCCAATATCGCTCTGCATAAACCAAAAAAGAAGCGCACCAAAAACCGGGACCAGCATGACAATGATCAGCCATGTGATTTTTACACAGGGATCCATCCTGCTGTTAAGCAGATAAATCACCATGCACACAACAAACAGAGCCGTTCCGCCTAAAGTATATGGCAGAATTCCTGCAAACCAGCGGAAAATGCCCAACAGCACAAAAATCTGGATCACCAGCAGGATCAGGAACAGTCCCAACCGGCTGAAGACTGCGTGGAGGATTCCTTTCTGCCCCTTTTTCAGCAAAAGCAATCCCATACTCTCTTCACAATTTTCCTGCACCATATTTTCCTCTCTTTCATCTAAAACCATGTTCCCGGACCATAACAGACAAACTTCCCACAGGATTGTGGGAGCGCATTGCACAAAGCAATCCGCAGACCAGTTTTGATACCTGAACCATTATTGTATCATATTGTATCATAGAAAAAATTGGTGTCAATACGGTAAGCGGAAAAGAAATAAACCCCGGGGATCGTTGTTTTCCCCGGGGCAGCAAATCAAATTACCCTACATCAAATCCTTCATATCGACTCCATCCATATCATCAAAGTCCTGATTTTCTCCCACCATTCCCCAGATAAATGTATAATTTCTGGAGCCGCTTCCCGCATGGATGGACCAGCTGGGTGAAATTACCGCTTCTTCATTTCTTACTACAATATGTCTCGTCTCCTGCGGTTCCCCCATATAATGCATTACAAATGCATCCGCCGGCATATCAAAATACAGATATACTTCCATTCTGCGGTCATGGGTATGGCACGGCATGGTATTCCACACGCTGCCCGGTTCCAGGCTGGTCATGCCCATCTCAAGCTGGCAGCTCTCTACCTGTCCCGGCAGAATATATTTACAGATCGTTCTGTGATTGGATTCCTCAAGACTTCCCAGTTCCACCTTGTTCTTATCCTGTACGATCACAACACCCTCAGAAGGCGTACCCTCTCTTTTGATCAATACTGTAGGATACGTCATATGAGCCGGTGCACTGTTGATATAAAATTTAGGCGGATTTTGCGGGTCTGTACAACCAAATGTAATCTTTCTGCTGCCCATTCCAATATACATGCCATCTCTGGGAGCCACTTCATATTTCCTTCCATCAATGCAGATGATCCCGGCACCGCCGATATTAATAACACCCATTTCCCTTCTCTGCAAAAAATATTCTGCACGCAGTTCGTCTCCAGCAAGAAGTTCCAATTCTTTGTTTACCGGCATTGCGGAGCCCGTAATGATACGGTCAATGTGACTGTAGACCAGTTTTATTTCGTCCGAAACAAAAACGTTCTGAATAAGAAATTCCTCCCTCAGCCTTTCAGTCGTATAATGCTTCACATCTCTCGGCGATGCTGCTGTTCTAAGTTCCATTTTCTTTTCCTCCTCCGTCGCATCTTATAAACTGTCATTTACTTACAGACAAATATCCAGTTCTACCGGGCAATGGTCTGAGCCCGTCACATCTGTCAAAATTTTAGCATCTTCAAGATTTTCTTTCAACCCTTTTGACACACAAAAATAATCAATACGCCATCCCGCATTTTTCTCTCTCGCCCGGAATCGATAGGACCACCAGGAATAAATGCCTTCCTGCTCCGGATAGAAATAGCGGAAGGTATCAATAAATCCATCTTCAAGAAGCTCTGTAAATTTTCCACGTTCCTCATCGGTAAATCCGGCATTCTTTCGATTCGTTTTCGGGTTTTTCAAATCGATTTCCTTATGTGCCACATTCATATCACCAGTCACAATAACCGGTTTCTTTTTCTCAAGGCTCTTTAAATATGCCCGAAAATCATCCTCCCACTGCATGCGGTAATTAAGCCGCTTTAAACCATCCTGGGAATTTGGTGTGTAAACTGTAACAAAATAAAACTCTTCAAATTCGCATGTGATAACTCTTCCTTCATGATCATGCTCTTCCACGCCGATCCCATATGTTACTGCCAACGGTTCTTTTTTAGTAAACACTGCCGTTCCGGAATATCCTTTCTTCTCGGCATAATTCCAGTATTGATGATATCCCGGCAAATCCAGCTCAATCTGCCCTTCCTGAAGTTTTGTCTCCTGCAGGCAAAATATATCTGCGTCAGTCCTTTCAAAGAAATCCATAAACCCCTTTTGCATACATGCCCGTATTCCATTTACGTTCCAGGAAATCAGTTTCATTTTTATTCTCCTCATCATAAGATTTCGCGATAATTATCCATATGTGGATTCTATAAATTTTTTAAGGCCGAAAAAGGGCTGCGCACTGTCTGCCGCAGCCCTTCACCTGTAAAACCCCTTTTACAGTATGTCTTCTTCCGCTCTGGCTGCATCTTCATATTTCGCCAGAATCAGACTCTGAATTTTCTCTCTCGTACCGGAATTGATCGGATGCGCAATGTCACGGTATTCTCCGTCCGTTGCTTTTCTGCTTGGCATGGCGATAAACAAACCTTTTTCACCCTCAATCACCTTAATGTCATGAATTACAAATTCATCATCGATCGTAATTGATACCACAGCTTTCATTTTACCTTCTTTTGATACTTTGCGGACTCTCACATCAGTGATATTCATAAACATCCTCCCTTCTCCCTGCCGTTACAGCACATATCTTTCGTTTGTTTCCACCACAAGCTTCACGCCATTTTCTCCAACATGACGGGAATTTGCACAAATCGTATCGTGGCTTTCCACAATACAGTTTTCAATATATGTGTTATCACCAATATATACATCATTCAAAATGATGGAATTTTTGATCACACAGTTTTCGCCTATAAATACTTTTTTAAACAAAATAGAATTTTCTACTTTTCCGTTCAGGATACATCCCGCTGAAACAAGGCTGTTCTTTACTTCTGCACCCGGATTATATTTTGCCGGCGGCATATCTTCAATTTTAGAATACACATCCGGATACTGCCGGAAGAAATAATCTCTCACATCCGGCTTCAGGAAGTCCATATTTGTTTTGTAATATGCCTCTACTGTAGAAATATTTGCCCAATATGTATCCATCTTATATGCATAGATACGTTTCAGATCTTTATAGCGCACAAGAATATCATTTACAAAATCATAGCGCTCTTCAGATGCAGCTTTTTCTATCAGCTCTATCAGCTGCCTGCGGCGGATAACATAGATACCGGCGGAAACAACAGTCTCAGAAGTAACTACCGGTTTTTCTTCAAAATTCTCTACTCTTCCGTCCTCGCCTGCTTTAATGACACCGAATCTGCTGGCATCATCGCCCTCCGGCACATCAGCGCAGACAACCGTGATATCCGCTTTCTTTTCAATATGATATTCCAGAACCTTATTATAATCAAGTTTATAGATTCCGTCACCGGATACAATCACCACATACGGTTCATGGCATCTCTTCAGGAAATCCAGATTCTGTGCAATAGCATCTGCCGTTCCACGATACCAGAAATTATTGCCGACAGTAATTGTCGGTGTAAACACATAAAGACCGCCCTGTTTTCTTCCGAAATCCCACCATTTAGATGAACTCAGATGTTCGTTTAATGATCTGGAGTTATACTGTGTCAAGACAGCAACTTTCTGAATTCCGGAATTCGTCATGTTACTGAGAGCAAAGTCGATACCGCGAAAACTTCCGGCCATGGGCATGGCTGCAATCGCTCTTTTATGCGACAGTTCTCTCATTTTCTGATTATTACCGCCCGCTAAAATTACACCTACCGCTCTCATGCCATGTCACCATCCTTAATAATAGATTCTCCGCTCTCCAAAATGCCGTCAGGATAATCTTCTGCTCCTGTCACCCCTGAAATTGCAGTATTTTTTCCAATCTTTACATGTGCCGGAACAACACTGTTTTCTCCGATTGTGACCAGACCGCCCGCATATACATTCGGCTTAAATTTATTGGGAACCTCCTCACCGATACCCATAACAGCACCTTCACCTATCTGGACATTTTCAGCAATGATCGCACGGTCAATTACCGCATTTTCACAGATGTTTGTCCCTTTCATGATGATGGAGTCCCGGACCACAGCACCTTTTCCGATAGTAACTCCGGCACCGATAACGGAATTCCTTACCTCGCCGTATATTTCCGTACCATCGCCTATGATGCTCTTTTCAATCTTCGCCTCTGCAGAAATATACTGCGGCGGAATAATCTCGCTGGAGGTATAAATTTTCCAGAATTCTTCATATAGATTGAACTCAGGAATAATATCGATCAACTCCATATTTGCTTCCCAGTAAGAGCTCAGGGTACCGACATCTTTCCAATATCCGTTATACTCATAAGCTACAAGCTTCATACCTTTCTCGTGGCAATACGGTATGATATGTTTACCAAAATCACATCCCGGAACACTTGCATTTGCAATCAATGCGTCCCTGAGAACACTCCACGTAAATATGTAAATACCCATGGATGCAAGATTACTCTTCGGTTCCTTCGGCTTTTCCTGAAACTCGGTAATACGGCTGGTCTCATCCGTTACCACCACTCCAAACCTGCTTGCCTCTTCCCAGGGAACCGGCATGGCAGCAATCGTGCAGGCAGCGCCGTTCGCTTTGTGGAAATCCAGCATCACTTCGTAATCCATTTTATATATATGATCACCGCCAAGAATCAGGACATATTCCGGATTAAACATTTCCATATAAGTAAGATTCTGATATATGGCATTTGCCGTACCTGTATACCATTCCGTATCCGTACTTTTCTCATACGGAGGAAGAATGCTGACACCTCCAATATTTCTGTCCAGATCCCACGGGATACCAATACCGATATGAGTATTAAGCCGAAGTGGCTGATACTGGGTAAGTACACCTACCGTATCCACACCGGAATTAATACAGTTACTAAGCGGAAAATCAATAATACGGTACTTTCCCCCAAACGTAACTGCCGGCTTTGCCACCTTTGATGTCAATACTCCAAGGCGGCTTCCCTGTCCGCCCGCAAGCAGCATTGCTATCATTTCTTTCTTAATCACGCTATCACCTCTCGCTGTTTTACTTTAGAGTCAAGTCCTGCCGGGACCTCTCTTTAATGTTCCCATTATAGCACAGGTTTTTAAAATAGTGAACACTTTTTACAAAAAATTTTGAATTGTCAACATTTTTTTGTCTATTTTTGTCATAAGCAAAACTATTTCTCTCATTACACTTTCCTTTTTTTCTTTTTTGCGGTAGAATATACGGAAAAGAAATTTGCTTTTGAACCAATTTTTAAGGAGCGTTTATATCATGTATAAAATAGACTTTGAAAATCCGGTACGCATTCACTTTATTGGCATTGGCGGTATCAGTATGAGCGGTCTTGCCGCTATTTTGCTTGACCGTGGCTTTCCGGTATCCGGTTCTGACCGTGCCGAATCTGAATTAACTGTCTGGCTGGAACAGTCAGGCGCAAAAATTTTTTACGGCCAGCGTGCATCCAATATTGAAGACGGTATTGGTGTCGTAGTATATACTGCTGCCATCCATCCGGATAATCCGGAATATGCGGCCGCTGTATCCGCAGGCATTCCGATGCTCACAAGAGCTGAACTGCTTGGCCAGTTAATGACGAACTACCAGCTCCCTATTGCCATTTCCGGTACCCATGGCAAAACAACTACAACATCCATGGTCTCTCACATTCTTCTGGCGCAGGATGCGGACCCGACCATTTCTGTAGGCGGAATCCTTCCGGCCATAGGCGGAAATATCCGTGTGGGCGGCAGCCGCTATTTTGTGACTGAAGCCTGTGAATATACCAATAGTTTTCTCGACTTCTTTCCAAAAATAAGTCTAATCCTGAATATTGACGCGGATCATCTGGACTTTTTCAAAGACCTGGATGACATACGCCATTCTTTCCGTCTGTTTGCGCAAAAACTGCCGGAAGACGGTATTCTTATAATAAACAGTGCTATTCCCGATGTGGAAGAAATTACCAGAGATCTGTCCTGTCGTGTGGTATATTATGGTGAAGGTCCTCTGGCTTCCTACCATGCAGAAAACATTGTATATGATGAGCATGCCTGCGGTTCCTTTGACCTTGTCAGGGACAACGAGGTTCTGGGCCGCTATGAACTGAAAGTTCCGGGAAGCCACAACATTGATAATGCGGTTGCTTCTTTGACTCTGGGACACCTTCTGGAAATCCCGGAAGAGACACTTCGGCAGGGGCTTCTGGAATTCACCGGAACTGACCGGCGTTTCCAGCATAAAGGTGAAATCGGCGGTGTTACCGTCATTGACGATTACGCACATCATCCCACAGAAATCACTGCAACCCTAAACGCTGCAAAACAATGCCCCCACAACACTCTCTGGTGTGTGTTCCAGCCTCATACATATACCAGAACAAAGGCTCTTATGGATGATTTTGCAAAAGCCCTCGCTTTAGCCGACAAAGTAGTTCTGGCGGATATTTATGCCGCCCGGGAAACGGATACCCTTGGAATCAGTTCCCGGACTCTTCAGGAACATATTCTGACCCTTGGTACCGATGCATATTATTTTCCGTCCTTTGATGAGATTGAAACATTTCTTCTGGAAAAATGTGTTCAAGGTGATTTGTTGATAACCATGGGCGCCGGAGATATTGTAAAAGTGGGTGAAAAACTTCTCGGAAAATAATTATCCACATTATCCACACGCTTATTCACAAATTCTTCTGAAAAGCGTGTGGATTTTTTATACAAACCGGGATATCTTTTCTGTCCTTTCCATACTCCTTTATAATTCGACAGAATCAATCTTTTTTTGACATTCACATATTTCTGATTTTTCTTTTGATTCTAATTATCCACACTATCCACATTATCCACCGCCGTTTTCCCCGCATTATAACGGTATAAGTGCTTGTTTCCTTTTTAAAAAAGCTGTGTTATACTCTATGATACGACCACTTCTAAATTATAGCAAAGTAAACGGGTGAAGACATTGACATTACATAAATATACTGCCGGCGATTTTACGCTGGTCCAAAACCGATTTCTTGATGAATATATGATTTCTGCTAATGGTGAATTTGTAAAAATTTACCTTTATTTATTGCGCTGTTCTTCTGCAGAGCGTGAGATTTCCATTGCTTCTATCGCAGACGCCCTGAACCACACGGAGGGAGACGTAAAGCGTGCCCTGTCCTATTGGAACCGCAAAAAGCTTCTCCAGCTTTCTTTCAACGATGATGGGATTCTGACAGATATTGTCCTGACAAGTGATATTGATCCTGCAAAAGAACAGACTGAGCGCGTCAAGAGTTATGCGTCTTTATTAAATGAGCGTGAAAACACAGGGAAAACAGTCCAGATGCCCGAACGTATTTCTGTTTCAGCTGCACGCAAAAAGGAACTTTCCGAGCAGGAAGATATTCAGCAGCTGATCTATATCGCACAACAATATCTGGGGAAAATTCTCAGCAGTACGGAAGTGACACATATTCTCTATTTTTATGATGAACTGCACTTTTCTCCTGACTTAATTGAATACCTGGTGGAATATTGTGTTTCAAAAGGAAAGAAGAGCATTCATTATATCAGTACCGTAGCCATGGAATGGTCCAAAAGAGGAATCTCCACTGTTGAAGAAGCAAAGAAAGACAGTAATCTTTTTCAAAAAGATTACTATGCCATTATGAACGCCCTGGGTATCAAAGACCATGCTCCCACTCCCATTGAATGTAAATGGATGTCAAAATGGCTTGACCAGATGGCCTTTTCCCTGGAAATTGTGCTGGAAGCCTGCCAGAGAACCATTATGCGAACCCATAAACCCAGTTTTGAATACGCAGACAGCATCCTGAAGTCCTGGAAAAAGAAAAACGTAAAAACACTGTCTGATATTGAAAAACTGGACAAAGAAGCGTCTTCCAGACAGGCTGAGAACACCGCTTCCAAAACCGGGGCTCAAAACCGATTTAACAACTTCCCACAGCGTAAATACGATTTTAATCAGTTAGAGAAAAAGCTGCTTGATTATTAAGGAGGCACAGCGTGTCATTAAATAATTTCCAATATGATTCCATTATACGTGAATATAACCGCAAACAGATTGTCCACCGCCATGCTCTGGAGGAACGGAGAGCATCTGTTTTTGCCGTATTGCCTCGTCTTGAGGAAATTGACCGTGAAATAGCGTCCGCAAGTACCCAAACTGTACGGAGGTTGTTAGCCGGTGACGAATCTGCCCTGGCAGAATCAAAAAAACAAATTGCCGCGCTCTCCGAAGAACGGCGTATCGTACTTTGCAGCGGCGGTTATCCCGCCAGCTATCTGGAAATGACTTACGATTGTCCGGATTGCAAAGATACAGGGTATATAGACGGTGTAAAGTGTCATTGTTTCAAAAAGGCTGAAATTGATCTTCTTTATACCCAGTCTCATCTCCAGGACGTTCTCGCCGTTGAAAATTTTGATACTTTTTCCTATGATTATTATTCAGATGAAATAATCGATCCTGCCAGGGGAATTTCTTCCCTCGAAAATATTCATCGGATCATTGCTCTTTGCCGCAATGCTGTTCAGGATTTTGACAATACACCGGCAAACCTTTTCTTTTTTGGAGATACCGGTGTAGGAAAGACATTTCTTTCCCACTGTATTGCAAAAGAATTGCTGGACAGCACTCATTCCGTAGTATATTTTTCCGCCAGAGATCTTTTTGAGACATTTGCGGAAAAACGCTTTTCCCGCGCAGAGCAGACCAGCATCTCGACCGATGCTATCTATTCCTGCGATCTGCTGATCATTGATGATCTGGGAACAGAATTAACGAATACATTTGTAAATTCCGAATTATTCTTCTGCATTAATGAACGGCTGATAAACCACAAGTCAACAATCATATCAACCAACCTCTCATTGCAGGCATTTGCAGATACATATTCAGAGCGAATTTTCTCCCGGATTTCAAATAATTACACTATGCTCAAAATGTTCGGGAAAGATATTCGTCTTTTAAAAAGACTTCAACAAAAAAAGCCTTGAATTAATAAATGGTTCTATATATAATGGTAGCTGAAAAAAATACGGAGGAATTCTTATGCAAACACAGGAAAATTATACAGACTTTTTACCGGTGGGCCCTCTTGCCCTTATACCATTGGAAAGCTGTAAGACGATTGGCGAAAAAATCAATCAGTATCTCGTTGATTGGCGTAAAAAGCGTGATTCAGAAGAAAAAAAGGGACATGCATATCGCGAATATTCAAAAGACAACTATATTGTAAAAGCAAAGGTTCCCCGTTTTGGCTCTGGTGAAGCAAAAGGTACCATCATGGAATCTGTCCGCGGAGATGATCTTTATATTCTGGTGGATGTCTGCAATTATAGTCTGACCTACTCTCTCAGCGGCCAGCTTAATCATATGTCTCCGGATGATCATTTTCAGGATCTGAAACGAATTATTGCCGCAGCTGAAGGGAAAGCAAAACGCATCAATGTCATTATGCCCTTCCTCTACGAAGGCCGTCAGCATAAAAGAAATGGACGCGAATCACTGGACTGTGCACTGGCGCTTCAGGAGCTGACAAACATGGGCGTAGATAATATTCTCACCTTTGATGCCCATGATCCCCGTGTACAAAACGCAATCCCTCTTCACGGATTTGAGACAATACAGCCGGTATATCAGTTTATAAAAGGCCTTTTTAAAGCTGAACCGAATCTTCACATTGACAAAGATACTATGATGATCATCAGCCCGGATGAAGGCGGTATGAGCCGTGCCGTTTATATGGCAAATGTTCTGGGACTTGATATGGGTATGTTCTATAAGCGACGTGATTATTCAAAAATTATCGATGGACGCAATCCTATTGTCGCACACGAATTTCTTGGTTCTAATGTTGAAGGGAAAGATATGGTTATCATAGATGATATGATTTCGTCCGGTGACAGTATGCTGGAAGTCGCATCTGCTTTAAAACAGTTAAAGGCCCGCCGGATTTTCCTGTGTTCTACCTTTGGTCTGTTTACCAATGGCATGGATAAATTTGACATGGCCTATGAAAATGGTGTATTTGATTATCTTCTGACCACCAATCTGGTATATCAGACTCCGGAACTTCTTTCCAGGCCGTATTATACCAGCTGTGATCTGAGCAAATATCTGGCTTATATCATCGATACACTGAATCATGACGGTTCCATCAGCCAGTTATTGAATCCGGTTGACCGTATCCATCGTTTTATGGAAAAAAACAACAAATAATCTAACCGTATATTTTCTGCATAATTTCCTGTTCCCGCTTATGGCAGGTAAACAGCAGTACCTGATGCCCGCTTGTGTGCAGCCATTTTAATGTGCGCTCCAGGCGGGTATCATCATATGTAAGAAAGGCATCATCTAAAATCAGCGGCATACTATTTCCTGCATCTATAAGATCAAGACATGCCATCCGAATGGCAAAATAAATCTGTTCCATGGTCCCTCTGCTGACCTGCCAGATGGAAAGTACTTTTCGGGATGTATGAATTCTGATCTGAAATTCTTCATCAAGGGATACTCCTGTATATTTTCCGTCTGTAATAAAAGAAAGAATCTCTGAAATACTGCCATTTAATCTTCGTGCATATTCGCTGTACATTTCCCCAGACACTTCTTTCAGAGTATCTATCGCAAGATAAATTGCCGAAATTTTTTCCTCCAGATCACGGATATCCTCCTTTCCTTCCTGCTCCCGTTTATACTCCCTTTGAAGCTGTTCAAGATACCGGTTCTTCTCTTTTCTGGCACTTACCGCCCACTCTATATTCATAAGTATACGCTGCCTTTTGGGAAGTTCATCCCTCTGCTGCTGAAGTCGTCTCCGCTGCCGCTCATACTCTGCCCGGACAGCTTTTTCTCTGTGGGCCATTTTCATCTCACGAAGATATTCTTTTCTCTGCATATCACGTTCGCTGAAAAACCGTACCCCAAAACATGCTGCCAAAATAATGGCTGCCGCAGCAGCCCTCGCCTCCCAGACTGTCATCAAAAGTCCCATGCACACTCCCACAAACGCAAGCACAGCCATGGCAATTTTCCCGGCTTTCCATATTCCGGATCCATAGGTCAGCTCTTCCGCGCTGTCAAACTCTTCATAAAACTGATCAGGACCTGCGTCCGGCATATCGGCAGGAAACTGTTCCAGAAGTTCCCGATATTTCTGCTCCTCCCGGATCATCTCATCTATCTCCTGGTGCGTATACTCCATTTTCATGGATATTTCCTGAAGCCGTTCAATTTTTTCCGCCATTTTTTCTTTCTTTTCCCGCTCCAGTTTTTTACGTTCTTCTTTTAATTCTTCCAGCGCGGCACTTACATCAATCTGTCCGGAAGCAGTATTATTCGTATTAATCATATAATTGCGTACACAATCTCCAAGAGCCTGTGTTGTCTCACCCGAATGGCCGCTGATAAATACTGTATTCTCAAAGGCTGTCTCATCCATTCCTTCCAAAAGATTCTCTAAATCTCCCCGTTCTGTATCCAGCTCTTCTCCATCTGTCTCACAGACAAGACTTGCGGATTTTTGATTTCGATCAAAATTCCTGTCAAGGCGGAATATTTTTCCGCCGCTTTTAAAACGAATCGTTCCTGAAAAAAAGCTGCCATTTTCCCATGGCTGCCGAAGAGAATATTCATCTTTATTCGCACCACGTCCTCTCATTTTATCAATGCCAAAAAACATGCCTTTCACGAATGCCCCCATTGTGGTTTTGCCTGTTTCGTTTCCTCCGTAGATGATATTAATCCCGGGATGAAAAGACATACTCTGATTATTAAATTTTCCGAAATTGTTCATCATTATTTCCAGTATTTCCATTGATTTCCACCATTCAAATTTCTTTCATCAATGCATGTATTCCATAATATACTGCCCGCATGCGCACAGATTTCTCCCGCATTTCCTGCTTCTCATTCCCAAGAAGTTTTTCTATATATCTGCCGATAATATCATCCTTGTGTACCCGATAAATCTCTTCAAGGTCATAATCCGGTTTGGAATCATCCCTGATGTCCAGAATATTTCCCATATTCATCCAACTCCGGGTATTCCATCTGATATCCGGGCTTCGAAATCCTTTTATCTTTATACGATAAATATTCTCATCTCCATGTTCCCGTAATGCCTCTTCTATTTGCTCCTGCATGGCAAAAGAAGTAGTCCCGGCATCACTTTCCAGTTCTAAATGAACATAAGACCTGCTGGCAAACTCAACAAACTCTGTGTGAATCTTCCCATTCTCGAATTCTCCCGCGATATATCCATGAGGTCCCACATCATTTACATCTATGGGCTCCAGGGCTCCGGCATATGCCATCCGGTTCGTTATTAATTCCTGCGGTTTATGAATATGCCCGAGAGCAATATAATCAAATCCATTCTTCTCCAATTTCTTTTTATTAAAAGGAATATGATGCTCATCTCCACCATGAGCCAAAAGTATATGGCATCCTTCCCTCTGGTCCGGCCGAAGTTCATCATACAAAGGATCTGTTATCTCCCTTCGGTGATAGCTGAAACCATAAATATACGTGTTAAAACCCTCAAAATACACACACTCGCAATATTCTTTATCCAGAAAAACCACATTTTCATTCCACTGAAATGTCATTTCCGGCGAATCTTCTCCAAGAAAATCATGGTTTCCCGCTATCAGTACCACCTGCGTATGACTCAGTTTTCCAAAAAGATAATTTGCTTCCCGCAGCTCGCGAAGAGTCGGCGGCTGGTGAAAAAGATCTCCCGCTATCAGCAAAAAATCTGTCTGTTGATTTTCTGCCTCATCAAGAAGCTTTCGAAAGCTCCTCCATATCTCTTCTCCCCGCTGTCCGGACCATGAATATCCTTTATCCGGCACTGCTCCAAGATGAACATCCGCAATATGAATAAATCTCATATCATTCTCTCCATTTATTAATCTTTCAAATACGTCTATTGTATCATCTTTTCAGTATATTTCCTACCCGAATTTGAACAGGTTCTTTTTTGCATGTAATCCAGGTGCTTTTTCCGCATTATTGACACTGCCCGGTTCCTTTTCTGATCATACTGGCAAAGCAGCCAGTCTACGTCTGCCAGTCCAATCCATTTCCTTCCCATATAATCCGAATAACTGCACCACCAATAATCTTTTGCCTGCATTACGATGCCGTAATCCACAGGAAGCAGATGAAGTTTTATGCTATAACGCTCCGCAGCCTCTGCTCCATTTAATATTTTAATGATATCTTTTCGAAAGATTACCGATTTTTTTATTTGATATACCTCCGCAATCAATTCCAGATAACACTTCTTTGTCTTATCGATAAATTCTTCTGTTTCTTCCTGCGATGCCAGCACCAATAAATGCATTTCATTATTAAGTACACAGTAGGCAAGAATCTGCACCTGCATTTCCTCCTGAGACTTTTTGGCAGCATCCAGCATCTTCTTTTTCTGGATTTCATTTCCCCAAATATAAAGATTGGATTTTCCGCGAAGAACCGCGTAACAGATTTGCGTATTCTCACAAATACGTTGCATTGAAAGCACTCCCCTCATATAGATTATTTCGGGCAAAATCACACTGGATGTTGCCTTATGATTTGTATATTATTATAATACTAATAATATACTACATTTTCAACACATTTTATTCATTCAAAACATTTCGAAACATATTGCTTTCTAAAGCAGTATGCTCTGATTTACACCTGCTTCTGATGAAACATTCTGTTGCAAATCAAAACAGGCATTATTCCCATAGCTGCGGCATACCCTTTATCCGGTATTAAGCTATGCAAAGCAATGCTCTATAAAATCAAGCAGGGGAGATTTTCTCTTCCTTCCTCACACCATCAGTACATGCCGTTACAGTGAATGTCGGCAAAATCAACTTCGAAAGAAGAACTGTGCAGGAGATTGGAGAATGTTTGGATGAAAATGAAAAAAACCTTGAACCAAATCGTATGATGGCGTGATTTGGCTCAAGGCGTTCATAATATTAAGGAGTATTGTTATATGCTAATGTGTTATTATAATCCTTTATTGCTTTCTATATTAAACTGATCGCAGATAAAACGAAAGGCAGCATCATCGGCAAAGGATCCCTGGGTTCCGTGACCTTTTAATGTATCAGCGAACATATACGCTTCAACACCACTCTTTGTCAATTCTTCGAAAAGTCGTACAGATTGATTAACTGCGACTCTGTAATCTTGTCCACCCTGACTGATAAAGAATGGGCAGTCATCTTTCGTGACAAAGTTCAATGGGCAGGATAAATATGCACGATGTAATGCATCCTGATAGGGAGAATCCGGATTTTCATAAGGATTACCGGGATTTCCCAAATTCGCCCTCAGTACACCTATACCTTCACCTTCTCCGTTAAACCCAAGAAGCTGTGAACGGGTTGATTCTGCAGCATCGACCTGATCATACATATCTTTTGCTGATATTATATAAGGTCTCTCATACTGATCAGGGGCAAGCTCAAGAATATCAGTCATGCCGAAATAATCTATAACAGCTGTCGGCTTACTGGAATACTCCAAATTTCCACCTACATCGCCCTCCAGTTCTTCTATTCCGTCGGTGGTACCTAAAAGATTTACCAGATGACCTCCGGCAGATTCACCCCACACAATGATCCTGTCAGGATCAATATTGTATTTTTCAGCATTTGCCCTTAGAAATCTAATTTGACCCTTTAAATCCCATACCATAGCAGGATATAAAGCTTCCTGGCTGAGCCTGTAATCTGCAGTAACGACTGTACAGCCTAAATCAAGTGTGCTCATACAGCTAAGGAAATTACCGTTTTCTACCAGCCCCTTAACCTGTCTTTCATTAGAATAATCCCCTTCACACCATTTTCCGCCATGAACCCAAATTACAACTGGAGTGGGTTCATCATGTCCTTCAGGTTTATAGATGTTCATACGGAGTTCTCTTTTATCATCCATTAAATCTAATTTGACAGTATCAACTACAACATCGCTGTAAGCAGGCTGGATATCAAAGGTTGGAAATTTGGGGGTATTATCCTCTGCTGATACTACATAAGTGGAAATGGCCGTTAAAATGGTACACAGTAAAATTACTATTTTCTTTTTCATATCAATTTTCCTCCTGTTTTTGATCACAGGTACCTGCATGGTTGTATATTCGAAGCTTCTTTTGTTAGTGGGTTTCATAAATTTAGTATAATGAGAAAAGCAAAGAAGCTCAATTATAAAAATTTAGCTTAATACTAATATTTTAATCAAGAAAAACTCTGTATTTTTAACAAAAGTAGAAGATATTCATCTGTTTTCATATCCGGATTAATGCCCGTCATACCACAAAAATACTGCCTTTTATTCACTAGTATATTCTTAATAAAATACAAAATCAACCCTGGAAAGTATATTAATCTCATGGAAAAATAAAAAACCGCCGGCTTTTCACCGGCAGTTCTTATAAAACATATTTCAATCCAATTTCCAGTTTCTATATATGTTGCCTTTCTAAAGGTACAGGCACTGACCTCTTCGCAGTCAATCCCGGTGTTTATTTAAAATACGCCACACCAGACTCAAACAGTTTCATATCCTGCTCACCGTAAATATTGATTGCCACACTGTCGCCCCGGCGTTCAGAATGTGCCATTTTACCGAGAACACGTCCGTCCGGACTCGTGATACCTTCGATTGCCATATAGGAACCATTTATATTCCATTCTTCATTATTGACATCCAGTTCTCCATCCGGAGATACGTACTGAGTTGCCACCTGTCCGTTGGCAAACAGTTTTGCCAGCCACTGGACATTGGCTACAAAACGTCCCTCGCCGTGGGATGCCGGATTGCAATATACTTTACCCGGCTCGGCAAGCTGCAGCCACGGAGATTTGTTTGTCATTACTTTTGTATAAACCATTCTTGAGATATGACGTCCAATCGTATTAAAGGTCAGCGTCGGTGAATCAGCTGTCTGTCCCACGATTTCTCCGTTCGGCACCAGCCCCAGTTTGATCAGAGCCTGGAAACCGTTACAGATACCAAGTGCAAGACCGTCTCTTTCATTCAGCAGACGCATTACCGCCTCTTTCATTTTTGCATTCTGGAATGCCGTTGCAAAGAATTTTGCACTTCCATCCGGTTCATCACCTGCGGAAAATCCGCCCGGGAACATAATGATCTGCGCCTGATCAATAGATTTTTCAAAAATCTCCACCGAATCACGGATATCCTCTGCTGTCAGATTCTTAAATACCTTTACATCCACTTCGGCACCCGCACGTTCAAAAGCCCTGGTACTGTCATATTCACAGTTTGTGCCCGGGAATACCGGAATGAACACACGCGGTTTTGCCACTTTATGTTTGCACACATAAATGTCTTTTGTGCGGTACACACCATCTTCATCACCGCCGGCAAAGAATACTGCGGTCGGCCCGTCAGCAGTTTCTGTTTCCTCTCCCATTTCTTCCAGGAAAGCTGTGCCGCCATATTCACCTGAAAGTGTCTTAAAGACTTTTTCAAGAGGACTTTTCCATGCATTTAATGCATCTTCCAGCTCAATTCTGACATTCCTGTATTCCAGATGGGCATCTTCCAGTACCTCACCGATCAACGTGTAGGCGATGGAAAGCTGTCCCACTTTATCTGCCGGAACTTCTGCCACGATATTACCGAAACCGGCTGTAAACAGGTCGCGCTCATCCACATTATGCTCTACTTTTACGCCAAGACCGTTTCCAAATGCCATTTTGGCCAGTGCAAGTGCAAGCCCCTTACCATCCAGCGTATATGCAGAAACGATTTTCCCTGCCTGTACATCACTGAAGAACTTTGCGTACTGGTCTTTTATCTGCTCATATACCGGCAGATCATATTTATCTTTTTCAATCGTAAGAAGTACCAGCCTGTTTCCTGCTTTTTTCAGTTCCGGTGTAATGATTGTCTTATCACTTGCCACATCAACTGCAAAGGAGACCAGCGTGGGAGGCACATCAATTTCATTAAATGTTCCGGACATGGAATCCTTGCCGCCGATAGAAGGCAGGCCGAATCCAAGCTGAGCATCATATGCACCAAGAAGCGCTGCAAAAGGCTGACTCCAACGCCGCGGGTCTTCTGTCATTCTGCGGAAATACTCCTGGAATGTGAGACGGATTTTACTGTAATCACCGCCGCCTGCCACGATTTTAGCAACAGACTCCAGAACAGCATAGATAGCACCGTGATACGGACTCCAGCTGGACAGATACGGATCAAATCCATAAGCCATCATTGTAACAGTATCTGTCTTTCCTTTCAATACCGGAAGTTTTGCCACCATAGCCTGGGTTTCTGTCAACTGATATTTACCGCCATAAGGCATCAGCACACTGCCGGCTCCGATGGAGGAATCAAACATCTCCACAAGGCCTTTCTGGGAACAGCCGTTCAGGTCACTGAGAGTGTCCAGCCACTTTGCTTCCACGTCCTGTACTTCATCTCTGCGGAAATACTTATCTTCTTTTGAAGGAATTTCCACATAAACGCCAGTCTCCTGGTGTGCTCCGTTGGTATCCAGGAATGCACGGCTGATATTTACTATTTCCTTATCTCTCCAGATCAACACAAGACGCGGCGATTCTGTAACAACCGCAACTTCAACCGCTTCCAGATTTTCTTCGTTTGCATATTTCAGGAATTCATCCACGTCTTTCGGGTCTACTACAACTGCCATACGCTCCTGAGATTCGGAGATCGCGATCTCCGTTCCGTCAAGACCTGCATATTTCTTGGGTACTTTGTCCAGATATACCTGAAGTCCTGCCGCAAGCTCACCGATTGCAACAGATACTCCGCCTGCACCAAAGTCATTACACTTCTTGATCAGACGGCTTACCTCCGGACGGCGGAACATACGCTGGATCTTACGCTCTGTCGGTGCATTTCCTTTCTGAACTTCTGCACCGCAGACCTCAATGGAGCTTTCTGTATGAACTTTAGAAGAACCTGTGGCACCGCCGATACCGTCACGCCCGGTACGTCCCCCAAGAAGAATAATGATGTCTCCCGGATCAGAGGTGAGGCGCTTTACATCCTTTCTGGGAGCAGCCCCCATAACGGCACCAATCTCCATACGTTTTGCCACGTAATCCGGATGATAGATTTCCTTTACATAACCGGTAGCCAGACCGATCTGATTTCCATAGGAAGAATAACCATGGGCTGCGCTGCGTACCAGTTTCTTCTGCGGCAGTTTTCCCTTCAATGTCTCTTTTGCCGATACTGTGGGATCTGCTGCCCCTGTTACACGCATAGCCTGATATACATAGGTTCTTCCTGAAAGCGGGTCACGGATCGCGCCGCCAAGACATGTAGCCGCACCACCAAAAGGCTCAATCTCCGTCGGATGGTTGTGAGTTTCGTTTTTAAAGTTTACCAGCCACTCTTCTGTCTGACCGTCAATTTCCACCGGAACCACAATACTGCAGGCATTGATCTCATCAGATTCTTCCTGATCATCCAGCTTTCCTGCTTTTTTCAATACACGCATAGCCATCAGAGCCAGATCCATCAGGCAGACAAACTTATCATCACGGCCTTTAAAAATTTCTGCACGATCTGCCAGATATTTCTGATAAGTACCTGTGATTGGTTCTTTATAATCCCCTTCGCCAAATTCAATATCCTTCAGCTCCGTGGAGAAAGTCGTATGACGGCAGTGATCTGACCAGTAAGTATCCAGCACGCGGATTTCCGTCATGGAAGGATCACGTTTTTCCTCATCTCTGAAATAATTCTGTATATGCTGAAAATCCTTAAACGTCATTGCCAGGCTCAAAGAAGCATACAGTTCCTGAAGCTTCTCTTCCGGAAGAATGGTAAAACCGTCAAAAATGATAACATCTGCCGGTTCCTCAAACTTTGTCACCAGTGTTTCCGGTTTTTCCATACCGGTTTCTCTTGAATCCACCGGGTTAATGCAGTGATTCTTGATCGCATTAAATTCTTCATCCGAAATCCCACCCTCAATCACATATGTAGTTGCAGACCGGATTACCGGATTTTCTTCCTCATTCAGAAATTTTACACACTGCTCTGCAGAATCTGCTCTCTGATCAAACTGTCCCGGCAAATATTCTACTGAAAAAACGCGATCGCCTTCTTTTGTATTAAACTCTTCCAGATACAGAGTATCTACAGGCGGCTCTGAAAATACAGTTTTACATGCCTTCTCAAAAATTTCGTCCGAGATGTTTTCCACATCATAACGAATCAGGACACGCACACCGGTCATCCCTTTAATTCCAAGATAGCTGCTGATCTCATGTTTCAGGTCTTTCGCCTGCACGGCAAAGGGTGGTTTCTTTTCTACATAAACTCTTTTTACGTTACTCATAATTCCTCCTCTTGTCTTCCCGTATCGGGTCATAATAGTACTATCTCTGTATCCCATCCAACAGTTCATCCGCCCAGTCACTCAGACTGTACGCATTTCCGTCAAACAGTTTCAGTATCACACCATATTGCTCTTCGTCATGATCAAACGCATTTCCCTCGTCCGTATCCACATGCATGGCAAGCACAAAATCAGGATGCACACGCACCACCACGTTAGCGTAAATCAGCGCCCTCTCATAACTTTGTGTAATTACAAAAACTTCCTCGTTATCTTTCACTCTCATGCGATAAGCATCCTGAGGTGTCATATGTATATGGCGTTTTGCCACAATTACGCCTTTTTCCAGATCAATACTTCCTTCAGGACCGATCAGACGGCACCCCGGCGTACCTTCTATATCACCAGACTGCCTGATGACCTTTTCAATTCCCAGTTTTCTGGTATCTGTTATGGCCAGCTCCACCTGTGTTTCCCGTCGAAAAGGCCCCAAAACTGCAATTCGCTCCATTCGTCCTCTCGGACCTTCTATCGTAACACGCTCCTGTGCAAGGAACTGCCCCGGCTGGCTCAGTTCCTTGACAAAAGTAAGTTCTCTTCCTTTTCCGAACAACTTCTCAAAATCTTCCCTGCAAAGATGAATATGCTTTGCAGATATCTCTATAGGTATCTTTGATTTCATATCGTCCTTTTTCCTGTAAAATTACTGCACTTCCTACTCAGAAAGAAATGCCATATAGCATCGTTTTGCCTCATAGACATCTGCCTTGCTCACAATTTCCCACGGTGCATGCATGTTCAAAACTGCCACGCCGCAATCAATCACCTGCATGCCGTAAAGCGCCAGAATGTAGGCAATTGTTCCTCCGCCGCCAAAATCCACTTTCCCAAGTTCCGCCGTCTGGAAAGCCACTTCATGTTTTTCCATTGCTGCACGAAGCTGCGCCATATATTCTGCATTGGCATCATTAGAACCCGATTTTCCTCTGGCGCCTGTGTATTTATTGAACACAATTCCTCTTGAGAAATAAGCCGTATTCTTTTTTTCAAAAGCTCCTGCAAATTCCGGATCATATGCGGCACTTACATCAGAAGACAGCATTCTGGAATTTGCCAGCACACGGCGAAGTTTCAGTTCCGAATATTCACCCATGCAATTCAGGAGCTCCGCCACAGTATTTTCAAAAAATCTCGACTGCATGCCTGTAGCCCCCACACTGCCAATTTCTTCTTTATCAACAAGAATACAGCAGGCCGTCCTTTTTACCTTCTTCATATCTAAAATTGCCTCAAGGGAGGTATAGGCACACACTCTGTCATCATGACCGTATGCCAGAATCATACTGCGGTCAAGTCCGCAATCACGGGCTTTTCCTGCCGGCACCACCTCCAGCTCTGCTGAAAGAAAATCCTCTTCCTCAATCCCGTACTGTTCCTGAAGAAGTTTCAGAATATTCGCTTTCACTGCATCCTTTTCCGTATCAGCCAGCGGCATATTTCCAATCAGAAGATTCAAAGCCTCTCCCTCTACCACTTTTGCAGCTTTCTTTTCCAGCTGTTCTCCTGACAGATGCACCAGAAGATCCGTGATGCAAAATACCGGATCCTCTTCCCTTTCACCGATACAGATATCTGTCACACTGCCGTCCTTTTTTACCACAACACCATGAATTGCCAGAGGAATCGTCACCCACTGATATTTTTTAATTCCGCCGTAATAATGTGTATCCAGGTATGCCAGCTCCGTATCTTCATAAAGCGGATTCTGTTTCAGATCCAACCGCGGAGAATCCACGTGAGCCCCCAAAATATTCATACCCTTTTCAATATCTTTTGAGCCGATGTGAAACAGAGCAATCGTTTTTCCCATACAAACGGCATATACTTTGTCACCGGCTTTTAAAGTCTCTTTCTTTTTAATAACTTCATCCAGACTGCGAAATCCCGCGTCCTGTGCAAGATGCACAGCCTCTTTCACACATTCCCGCTCTGTCTTTCCCCTGTCCAGAAAATGACGATAATTTTTGCAAAGCTTTTCAAGTTCTGTCAACTGTTTTTTACCATAGTTTCCCCAGCTATTCGTTCTCTCCATTCTTAAATACTCCTTTTATTTGTGTTTTATTAACCCAAATTTGCTGAACGGATAAATTCTGATAAATGCTTTTCCAAGAATCCGGTCTTTGGGAACCGGTCCGATCACACGGCTGTCACTGCTGTGGTTACGGTTATCCCCCATCACCCAATATTCATCCTCACCAAGCTGTATCGGCTGGGCAGCAAGTCCCGGATCTGTCAAAACCTCTTTACCGTAATCTTCTTCCAGTATCTCACCATTAATATAGATATTTCCGTCTTCGTCTATACGAACTTCTTCTCCTGGCAGACCAATAATTCTCTTAATCCATCTGTCCTTTTTTTCATCCGTCGGATAAATAACCACCACATCAAACCTTTCCGGCTCACTGAACCGATAGCTGAGTTTATCGCAGATCAGATTATCTCTGTCCTGCAGGGTATCTTCCATGGAATGACCATCCACCTGTACTCTCTGTCCTATAAATGTCACAATAAAAAGTGCTGCCAGTATGGCAACTGCAAAACAACCAATCCAGCTTAAAATTTCTTTCTTCATTAGCCTCTCCTTTAATGTAAGATTACAATAGTCCCTGCGTATATGCCGCAATCAGCACGGAACTGATATTGACTGCCGCATGAAATGTGACCGGTGCTTTTAGACTGTCCCACTTCCGATACAGGATAACCAACAATATTCCCATCGGAAATGCAAACATCATCTGTATAATGTTTCCATGATATACTGCAAATAACGCAGATGCCCCAAGTATGGCTGCCCATACATTTTTAGTATACCCCTTAAGACGTTTATATACAAGTCCCCGAAATAAAACTTCTTCCATCAGAGGAATAATTATTCCCAGTCCGGTCAGCTGTACAATAAATGAGCTCCCAAAAAGCGCTTCCTGGACTTCATTAGATAAACCACTGTGATACAAAACAAAATTCAATACGAATGTCAGTACCATATTGCATATTGTTCCCAGCACGGCCAGAAACACATAATCCCATAACCGCATCCGGCGTTTTTCTGATCGCCTCTCCCGGTTCTCATCAGCCGATCCGGTTTGTATCTCACAGTCCTTTTTATACATCCATAGAAACAACGGCAGTACCAGTACTGCCGTTATGCTTGTCAGAAAGGCTGCATCTGCATGCAGCCCACCCGTTGTAAACCATATTCCAATTACGTTTGAAACAAGAAAGTGGATTAAAATCGGAGCCAGCACTCTTCCCACTTTATCAGCAATCATCCAAAACATTCGGTCCTATCTCCCAAAATATCTGTCTACACCATTGGCGATTCCTTCCACCATTGTGTCCTGATTTGCCTCATCTGCCATATAAGCATCTTCTTCCGGATTAGTCATATACCCCATCTCCAGCAAGGTTACCGGCATCTCACTCCAATTTGAACCTGTCAGATTGTCTGTGATCCAAATTCCCCTGCTATCCAATCCTGTAGTTTCACAATACTCGTTAAGAATATCATCTGCCAGTTTGATACAGCTATTGTAAATATCTTGCAAATACGGATTTTCTGACGAGGGAGCCCCTGTGACCGCCCCCTTACGTTCACTGTCTTCATCACTGTTGGCATGAAGTCTGATATAAATATCAGCGCCTGCTTCATTCGCCTTCTGGCTTCGCTGTGATTCGCTGATTTCTACATCATTAGTCTCTCTTGTTAAAAGAACACGATATCCGCGTTTTTCCAACTCTTTTTTCAGTTTTTGCGCAATCACAAGATTTAATTCATATTCAGCCAGACCAGACTCAACACCTTTTGTTCCTTCTGTATAGCAGGCTTTCATTTTATCAGAACCCGGCCCATTTGGCTCCATCGCAGACAGATCCACTGCACAGGACTGATGTCCCGGATCGATCGCCACAAGCGGGCCATCGCCCTGCTCCGCATCTGCTTCCGTTTCTGTTTCACTTTCCGTCAGCAGCTCTGTCTCTGTTTCCGTTTCCTGTGCAGACGCTGCATCACTTTCTGTTTCCGATGTTGTCTCCGCTTCCGTCTCCTGCACAGGCAATGCTTCACTTTCTGTTTCCTGATTTGTCTGTTCCGTTTCCGTCGCTGTCTCTGTCTGCAATTCTGTCGCATCTGCAGCAGACAGATCATTTCCCTGAGCCGTTGGATTCAAATCTTCAATTTCAACATGCACACCAGATGATGTGACCATCTCTCTGACAGGTTCTGTTACAACCGCCCCGCCAGATGTCCGGACTGTCTGTTCCTTATCCTGTTCTTCTTTCCTTTTTTTATAATATTCCTGTTCTTCTTTTGTAAGCATCGCACTTACCGGAACAGCACTTCCAACCATGCAAAATACCAGAAACACAGCCAGATATCTTATAAATCTTTTCATGATTTTCAGCTCCTAGATTACACCCGGTACTTCAACCGAAGTTACAATGCAATTTCCATTCTGATAACGGAAAGAGAATTTTGCTTCTTTCTTTTGTTCTTTATCTGAATCCGTCTTACTCCCGGTTTCTGATTCAGACTCCGATTCAGCCGTCTCTTCCTCAGAGACCTCATCTTCTTCTGTCTCACTCTCTGCCTCAGACGGTTCATACTTACATGAATAAGAAAGTGTCATATCGATTCCGATATAGCTTTCCTCGTTCTTTCCCGGATAAAAAATCTCTCCAAAGACCGGTTCAAATCCTTCAAATGTAATACTGCTGACTTTCAGCTCATTTTCTTCATAGAGATTATCATAAATTGCTTTATACAGGTTTGCTTTATTGGCAACTTTATCAAACTGGCTTCCCAGTGAAGATGCCTCTTTGTTTTCAACAACAGCTGTGAACAGCTCATTGATCATGCTTTTTCCAATCTCTTCCATCTGAACTTTCGCATTTTCGCTGACATTCAGAGTATCACGGATATCTATCACTGAACCATTTCCTTCCAGTGTTCCCTCATAAGAGTCAAACGGAAGTCCATTCACCTGCAGTTTACTGTTTTCTTTGTCCACGCCTGTCAACTGATAACATACTGCTCCGGGTGAAAGAGTATCATCCTCTTTTGCACTGTCTGCTTCCGGTGCCACACCGTCAATCAGAACCTGTGATCCGACCGGAACGATCAGTTCCATATCTGATTTGCCGGAACCTGCAGTCTGCACATTCCATTGGTCAAACAGCCCAAATCTCTTTTCTTTCTGCTGAACCATATTAATTTTCTGTTTTGTTTCCCTGCCGTCCGCCGTGTATGTGATCGTATAATCCTGTACAAACTGGTTGTCGCTGTTAAGTGAACGGTCACCGGTCTCCACATCCATATCTTTCACACCTATTGTCTGGCTGATATAATTTTTTGCCACATTCAGCGGATTACTGTTTTTCATTCCTTCATATGCAAATGTTCCGCCTGCAGATAAGAGAATCACCAGAAGAATCCAGATCGTTATACGGGTATTCCTCTTTTTTCTCTGTCTCCACATATATTGCTGCTGATTATCCATAATATATACCCCCTTAACTCAGCTTTTCTTCCAGCTTCAGAATGACATTCAAGTTCTTCCATTCATAATCATTCAGGAAGCTTCCCATATTATCGTCAAAATAAGATGCATCGTAAGTTGGTACATACCATGATTTCTGTGAAAAATAATCAATCCATTTCTGAGTTGTAAAAACTCTGCCATGGCGGGCAAAAATTTCATTTCGGAGTTTTGCAAGATCAGATAAAGACCATCCGCTCAATTCATCCTCAGATATATAACGCTGATTTATATCATACAGCATGTAAGAATCATCCCAGCCTGAAGATGAACCGCCCGACGAGCTTGTGCCGGATGAATTATCTGACGAACCGCCTCCTGATGAACCACTGTTCGGATCGTAAGTTCCGGTATGGTAATTGCCATTTACATCATAGTAACCGCCGCTGCCGTCATACCAGTTACCATACGGGTCTGAATATGTTCCATCACTGCTGTAATAATTGCCGTTTGGAGCATAATATCCGCCATTTCCATCGTAATAATTTCCATTGCTGTCATAGTAACCGCCGTTTTCATCATACTTAATTCCTGAATCAGATCCACCGGAACCGCTGCCTGATGAACTGCTGCCACTGCTTCCTGATGATGAACCGCTGCTTTGTGAACCGCCGGAATTTGCAGAACCAACAGACGAATTATCTCCATCCGCACTGTCAGCTTTTTCCCCGGTCTCCCCCTCTTTTGCCGGCCGGGTCTTTTTTGCCGAAACCACAAAAGAGTCTTTTGTCTTTGCAAATTGTTCGACAGTAATCGGCGCCTCAGTTTCCTTTACACTGCCGCTGCCCAACTCTGTCTCCTGCTCGATCTGCTGTTCTTTATCAACCAGCGATAAGCCGGCAGCTGTCAAAAAAATACTTCCGCCGGATGCAACCGCCGTTGCGACACAGATCCCCAAAACTGTTGATAATTTCCTCTTATTAGACATTTTTCCTCACCTCAAAGTTGATAATAACACACCCTTTTCTAATTGTCCATCCTTTTTGCTGTATGCATTCTCCCCTTACATACGCTCAGGTGCCTCAAATCCAAGCACATCTATACAGATTTCCAGAACCTTCTGTGTCAGAAGCAGAAGTGCCGTCCATGATGCCTGCTGCTGTGCATCTTCTTCTGAAAGAATCTTTGTTTCATGGTAAAAACGGTTAAAGACATTTGCCAGGTCATAAATGTAAGAGCAGATCTTATGCGGCGCTGCTTCATCAAAAGCGTTCTCCATCACTGCATTAAACCGTGACAGTTCCAACATCAGAGCCTTTTCACTGGCATTGGCTGCACTTTGCATTTTACCTTCTTCGGGATCCTTTCCCGCAGCTCTGTATTTACTTAAAATAGATTTGATACGTACAATCGTGTAGAGAATATATGGTCCGGTATTTCCTTCAAAAGAAGTAAACCGGTCAATATCAAATACATAATCCTTAGATGCCTGATTGGACAGATCACCATATTTAATTGCTGATAATCCAACAATTTTGGCTGTCTGCCGTGCTTCCTTCGGATCAATCTCATGATTATCCATGATCTTGTGATACATCTCTTCTTCAATATCACCAATAAGATTTTCCAGCCGCATCACTCCGCCGTCTCTGGTCTTAAACGGCTTTCCGTCTTTTCCATTCATTGTGCCAAAGCCAAGCCACTGCAGCTTTGTATCCTCCTTCACAAGCCCGGTCTTTTTTGAACACCGGAATACCTGGATAAAATGCATTTCCTGACGTTTGTCCGTTACATAAAGGATCTCATCCGGCTGGTAAAGTTTCATTCGCTCCACGATAGTTGCCAGATCGGTGGTCGCATACAAAGATGCTCCATCTGATTTTACAATCAGGCATGGCGGGATTTCTTTTGTATCACTCTCTTCTTTCACATCCACAACCAGTGCACCCTGATCTTCGTGAGCATATCCCTCATCTTTCATCCTCCGGACCATATCCGGAATATAGGGCTGTGCATCAGATTCCCCTTTCCACAAATCAAATTCCACGTTCAGACGCCCATAATTTTTCTTAAGGTCTGTCTTAGAAACACTCATGATATGCTGCCAGAGCGCACGATATCCCGGCTTACCCTGCTGAAGCTGATAAGTCGCTTCCAGTGCTTCCTCCTTATATGCGTCATCTTCTTTAGACCTTTTGCTTGCAAAAGGATAAATCTCCTCCAAATCTGAGATCGTAAACGGCGCTTCCTGCGGATATTCACCTGTGTAATTGTCATTAAAATAAGGAAGCTCCGGCTGCCGTTTTCGAAGCTCCGTAATGATCAGCCCCATCTGAAGTCCCCAGTCACCGAGATGTACATCACCTGTCACTTCATGGCCCATAAACCGTCCCATACGTTTCAGGCTCTCTCCGATGATCGCAGAACGCAGATGACCTACATGAAGCGGCTTTGCCACATTAGCTCCGCCATAGTCAATGATGATCTTCTTCGGCACTGCCGCTTTTTCCACCGAGAGATTTTCATCCCCATGCATCTGATTCATATATTCAGCAAGATAAGTACCAGAAATCTTCAGGTTAATAAATCCGGGATTTACTGCCTCCGCCATCTCAAACATACTGCTTTCCTGCACTCCTGCTATAACATCATTTGCTATCATGATCGGGGCTTTTTTATAGGCCTTAGCTGCAGCCATTGCTCCATTACACTGGAACTCACACAGGTCAGGACGATTAGACACCGTCACTTTAGCATATTTTGCATCATAGCCTGCCTTTGTAAACGCAGGAATTAATTCTTTTTCAATCAATGTTATTATCTTTTCCATCATAAAAACTCCTTTTTTTATAACTAAAAACGATTATACTTGCAAAACCGCGCTTTTTCAACCTATTTCTCTTGCAAACTTCTTTCATATTTTTTATACTGTTTCCAGAAAAATATTTATAGGAGGTATCTATGAGTGCATTGTCTCTTTTTTATGAAAAACAGGCTGAATCAATTATAAAATCCCTTGCTCGCCGGGGAATGAACGGATATTATTGTGCAGATTGCGAAAGTGCAGTTGAAAAAGCCCTTTCTCTGATCCCTGAAGGATCTACTGTCACATGGGGTGGCTCTGAATCTATTAAAGAATGTGGTCTCACCACAGCACTTGCTGCTGCTCCCGTTACCGTATGGGACCGAAGTAAAGTAAAAAAGAAAGATATGAAAACATTTTACCGGAAAGCCTTTACGGCGGATGTATACCTTATGAGCACCAATGCCATTACTCTGGACGGGCAGCTTGTAAATATTGACGGAACCGGGAACCGCATTGCCGCACTTACTTATGGACCTGACCGGATCATCCTGATTGTCGGCATGAACAAAGTCTGTCCTGATTTGAAATCTGCCATTGACCGTGTACACAATGTAGCCGCTCCGCCAAACTGCATGCGGCTTGGCATGAAGACCCCCTGTGCAGCAGACGGTATCTGCCATGACTGCCTGTCCCCGCAGAAAATCTGCAACATGCTTCATGTGATGCACTATAACCGGTTCGAAGGACGCATTCAGGTGATTCTGGTTGGAGAATCATTAGGTTTTTAACGGAGGATTATATGGAACTGGAATATACTGAAAATTATAGATATAAATGTCCGACGGATGCTTCAGAAGTGACACATACCGTCACATATAAAAAAGGGAGCTGCAGCCGCTATCCGGAGGATGTTATGATCTCCTTCGTCTGCAGCCGCAACTCCGCATGTGTAAAATGTTCACAGAATTACATTGATTGACCCCGGGTATAATGGAGGGAAACTGCCGCATATTATATGCGGCGGTACTTTTCTGATTATTGCTAATTTGTCATCACGTACATCAGTCCCATTACCATACAGGCCATTGCTAATACTAATACGAATATAGCCATCGTACCTTCCATTTTTACTTCCTCCTTTAACTTTTGATAATAGTGATTGTTTTTTATTCTTCGTTGTCTTATAATTGCATTATATTAGCAAAAGCTTTAGTATTCATCCAATATATATGCTAGAATTATCATTATTTTAGCGAAAAAAGGGCATATGAAAAAAAATACAAAAATTGATTTTCCAATTGACACCCAAACGAATCAGGAAACCAGAGATCATGGCAATTCAGACTTGCCAATCGGCGTTTACCACCAGCATATGAATATCTATCGCCAGGGGTGTTCGCCGTGGCATTGGCACAAGGAAGCAGAATTATATTTTGTTCTGGAAGGTGCAGTGAGAGTAGTTACCACTGCAGGAGAATATATTATTGGAGAAACAGAGGGATGCTTTATTAATACAAATTGCCTGCATGCCATGTATCCCCATGAATGCGATGACGTTATCTTTCAGTCTGTCGTATTTGATCCATTTGTGATTTCCAGCAGTATCTCATTGTTGTTTGACGAAAAATATCTATATCCCTTACTCAAGTGTAAACAGATCCCGGCCATTGCCATTGATTCACAAAACCCTTTTCACAGCTATATTTACAAAAGAATCAGTCATATCATATTTTTGCACAAAAAACAGGAGTTCGGATATGAGATGGTTATGCGGAATATCCTTTCAGAAATTTGGCTGACATTACTGAAAATGTCGGAAGAAAATATCAAAAAATCTCCCCGCGGAGCAGATATGGATTACGAAAGGATCCATATAATGTTATCATTTATTCACGAACATTATACAGAGGAACTTTCTTTAGAGACAATTGCAGATGCGGCTTCTATCAGTGTCAGCGAATGCTGCCGGTGTTTTCAGCGCTGCCTGAAACAATCCCCCTTCGATTATCTGATAGAATACCGCATCCGCCAGGCAGCAGAAATGCTTTTAAGTACTGATAAGATAATATCCGAAATATGTACACTGGTCGGATTTAACAGCAGCAGCTATTTCAGCACCAAATTCAAAAGCATCATGAATATGTCTCCAAAAGATTACCGCAAACAAAAATGAAAAACCGCTGCAGCGGCTAAAAATATTTTAGCTGTTGCAGCGGTTTCTACAATTCTTATATCATCTCAAAATATTATAAATCCATATGTATCGCACCATACTTGCGGATCGCCATTTTATATACACATTTATTTCCCAGTTTTTCTTCAATATATCTTGTATAATCTTCTGTATATTCTTTGGGGAGAATCACCATAATGACACCTGCAAAACCGCCTCCATGGATACGGCACGCGCTCTTTTGAATATTCTTACGGTACAGTTCAGTCATTGCCAAAGCGATACAAATAGCCTGTTCCTGAGGCGTTTCAATGCAGTAGCAGTTCTGCAGCCATTTCCAGGAGGAATCCCCGGAATCGCAGATTAATCTAAGGAAATCATCATAGCGCTTTTCTTTCAGTGCTGCAACTTCCTCATCCACGCGAACATTTTCATTATAAAAATGCAGTGCGCGCAGAACACAGCGGTCTCCTGCTGCCTCTCTTACTTTCGGAAGATTTTCAAGGAACTGTTCATAAGGAATTTCTGCCAGCACCTCTTTTCCAAAATATGCTGCCACGCGTTTCATTTCCACCGGAACCGCAGAGTACTCATCACTCATATTTGCATGGCCTTTTCCGGTATTGACGATCAGAAGGTCGCATCCGATCTCATCCAGACTGAAATCTATTCTTTCCACCTTCGGATTTTCACAGTCCGCAAAATCAATTGTTACAATTCCACCGCTGGCACATGCCATCTGATCAAGAAGACCTGATGCTTTATTCCAATACTTATTTTCAGCGTACCGTCCCGCGTGAGCATAATTTGTGACTGTCATCTTATTATCATTAAAGAAATAATCCAGCATACAACAAATCAGCATTTCAAAGGATGCAGAGGAACTTACACCTGCAGCACTGATAACATTGCTTGTAGTAAACGCATCAAAACCCCCGATTTCAAAACCTCTCTCTTTGAATCCGGCAAGGATTCCCCTGATCAGCGGAACCGTACCCGTCGTTTTTCCATCCGGTTCCAGATTATTCAGATCAATGGTAAAATCCTGGTGGAAAGTTTCACTGATAATATGTATTTTGTCGGAATTATTTTTTCTTGCAGCGCAGATACAATCCTGATTTACACTTCCGGCCAAAACCTTTCCATGGTTATGGTCAGTATGATTGCCGCCTATTTCTGTTCTTCCCGGCGAACTAAACAGCTCAAATTCCACATCTCCAAAGTTTTTAACAAAGCCCTCTGCCAGATAGCTGTAACGTCTCGCATTGGCCTGTTCATTTCCAGCTCCGTAAAGATCCGTGAAAAGCTTCTTTACACTCTCTTTTTCCAAAATTTCCGCAATCTGATTCTGTTTCATTTTCAAATCCCCCCTGCCTGTATTTTTGGGCTGCCGTTATTGCAATATTGATGATGCCAGGGTCAAAAGTTCTGAAACTGCACCATGCCTGCACGGGATAGATTCGCGCTTTTGACACTTAAACCAATATTTACATTCAGCTTATTTTCGATTATAATAAGTCTGTCGCAAAAAAACAACCACAATCTGATAAGAAAAATAAATTCTAATATACATAGGAGATTATGACAGAAAAAGACATCAGCCAGCAAAAGAAAACGACAGACAGGAAAGCGGAGAAACAGCCGCAAAAAAAAACTGAGAAACAACAGAAAAAACAGCCGGACAGGAAAACGGGGAAGCAGCAAAAAAAATCTCCCGGGAGACAGGAAAATAAAGAAACCTTATCATCCAAACAGCGCCGTGAACAGGAAGTCCATCATGCAAAAGTCATCATTGCCTGTGCTGTAATTGCGCTGCTTGTTATACTCTTCCTGATCTTTATTCTTCCCATCCTCACCGGATCAAAAACCGTAAACAAAGGGAAACTGACAGGCGTTAACTCAGATGTGCTGCAGTACGAAAATTCTGTGGAAGCATACTGCAAAGAATATCATATTTCTCAATTTTCCACATTAATGCTGGCAATCATGCAGCAGGAAAGTTCCGGTCAGGGTACTGATATTTTTCAATGTTCGGAAAGCCCCTTTAACACAGAATACCCTAATACTCCCGGCAGTATTACTGACACAGACTATTCTATCCGGGTTGGAGTGGAGACGTTTGCATACTGTCTGGATCAGGCCGGATGTAAACGAATCAGTGATATGGAAAAAGTTAAACTCGCACTGCAGGAGTATAATTTCGGAAATGATTATGTAAACTGGGCAGTTTCAAATTACGGAGGTTACTCTCAGGAAAACGCATATGAATTTTCTGAAAAAATGAAAGCCGAACTCGGATGGGACACCTACGGCGATCCTGAGTATGTGCAGCATGTTCTACAGTACTATACCCAATAAACAGGAATCTTTCTTACAAAATAAAAAGAACTGCAGATACAAACATGTATCTGCAGTTCTTTTTATTAATAAGCAATGGTTTCCTGAAAATTTCTTCCTTTTCCCAATACTTTACTCATCTTATTTTCTCAGCACTTCCATCGCCTTATCCAGATACTGGTTCGTAAACGCTGCAAAGTTTCCATCTGCAGCTTTTGCAAATTCCGGATCAATCGGCATTTTTCCAAGCACTTCTGTCCCCAGTTCGGACGCGATTTCTTCAATATGGCTTTCACCAAATACAGCTATTTCCTTTCCGCAATCCGGGCATTTCAGATAACTGTAATTTTCCACGATTCCCAATACTGGAATATTCATGGTTTTTGCCATATTATATGCTTTCTTCACAATCATCCGTACCAGATCCTGCGGGGAAGACACGATCACGATACCATCCACCGGAAGGGACTGAAAAACTGTCAAAGGCACATCACCTGTTCCTGGCGGCATGTCCACCAGAAGATAATCCAGCTCTCCCCAGATAACATCACTCCAAAACTGTTTTACCATATTTGCAATGACCGGTCCTCTCCAGATAACCGGAGATTCCTCATCAGGAAGCATCAGATTAACAGACATTACCTTGATATCATTTTCCGTCAGCATCGGGTAAATTCCCTCATCATCAGCCATGGCCGGACCTTTTAAACCATACATTTTAGGAATAGACGGGCCTGTAATATCCGCATCAAGGATTCCCACACGATATCCCTTTGATGCCAGCATGTTTGCCATGGAGGCTGCCACCATCGATTTGCCGACACCGCCTTTTCCGCTGACAACTCCGATTACTTTTTTAATCTCTGAATAAACATTTGCATCCACCAGAAAACTTTGGGGATTCTGCTTGCTGGGACATCCCTCGCAGCTTTCTCTTGAACAGCTGGATGCACTGCTGCATGACTTTTCTTCTGCCATTTCTTTAAACCTCTTTTCTGTTTTTCATTATTGGTGATGCAGGATTGTGGGAGTGCGAAGCACGAAACAATCCGTAAGGCATCTTTTGACCCCAACATCATCTATTTCACGCTAATTTTGATTGTATTCCATAATATATTTAATTTCAAGGTCTTTTCACATCTGAAATACAATTCCGATAAGCGCTCCTGCAAGGAGCCAGAAAAACGGATGTATCTTTTTCAGTTTTTTCCAGTTCATGCCTGCAAAAAATACTGCACACAAAATCAACTGTGGTATAGGAATCTGAATGCCCCCATCCTCCGCAGTAAACAATGCTGTTTGAAAAATCGTCAGCACTGCTGCTGCGATCAATCCGGTAACTGCAGGGCGTATCATACGGAATGCTGCCTGAACATAGGGATTTTTATCAAAATTCTGAAGTAATTTAGCAATCAGTATAATCACGATCAGGCTGGGAAGTACCAGCGAAAGTGTTGCAAAAATTCCGCCCAAAAAACCTGATGCATGATATCCTGCATAAGTTGCCATATTAATTCCAATAGGCCCTGGTGTACTCTCACTGACAGCCAGCATGCTTGCCACATCTGCTTTTGTATACCAGTCATGTCTGTTGGTAAGATCCATCAAAAATGGAATCGTAGCAGGTCCGCCTCCCACGGCAAAAAGACCGATCTGAAAAAATTCTACAAATAATTGCGCAAATACATTCATTCTGCCCATACCCCCGTTTTCTGAAGGATAATTCCAAGAATTCCGGCCATAATCACCAGAAGAACTGTCGGTATCGGTGTAAATGCTGCTGCTGCAAAGGCAACTACAGCCACAACTGCACATAATAGATTAGTAACACTCTTTTTCGCAAGTGTAACCACTGTATTCAGCATCAGGGCACAGACTACTGCCTTAATTCCGGCCATCGCATGCGCCATTACAGTACTTGAAAGGAACTGCTCCATAAACACCGCCAAAACAGATACAATAATCAGCGATGGACTGACCATGCCAAGTGTGGAAAAGATTGCTCCCGGTATCCCTTTTCTCTTATAACCAATAAAAGTCGAAACATTCACAGCAATAATTCCCGGTGTGCATTGCCCAATTGCATAATAATCAAGCAATTCATCCTCCTGAACCCATCCTTTCTGTTCGACAAGTTCATATTTCAACATTGGAAGCATGGTAAGTCCTCCGCCAAAAGTAAGCCCTCCAATGCGGAAAAAGGTAAAATACAGCTCAAATAATTCTTTCATCTCATATTCTCCTTTTAAACATAAAACTGCCCCGCCTGTTACTGGCAGGGCAGCTCTTTTACATTTCAAGATCAGGTAATATACACGGTTGTTCCAACACCAACCTGACTGTATACTTTATTCAAATCACTATAAGTCAGTCTGACACATCCATGGGAAATCGGGCGAGGATTCTTGTTCACGCCCGCGCCAAGGTCGTGATGAATTGCAGCGCCGAGCTCTGCATCTCCATAAAACAGAAGTTCCTTGCCTCCGGTGAAATATCCTCCTGTAGAGAATTTGCGTTTCACTCTGAATTTTCCTCTCGGAGTAGCGCTGCCAAATTTTCCAAGACCACAGCCATACGTAGAAACCAGTTTCCATTTCCCGGCAGAGCCTTTGAACAGATATAACCTGCACCTATAGTAATTAATCCATATCAGTTTATTGGTTGAACTGGTAATGCGCAGCGAATTTATATATTCTTCTTTTGCCGCCTTGGAATAGTCTGACTTTGTGTTGCAATCAAAACCAGTAACCGTAACATCCGAACGCTTAATCCTGATTTTATCTCCGCGTGTACTTCCTTTTTTCAAATAAGCAGTAATGTTACCCGTGCCGTTCTTTTTCACGGTAGTGATAATCTTTGTTCCTTTCGGAAGAATCTCCTGCTTCTTTGTTGTATAATTGTACACTGTGGTTTTGCGTTTTGTCACTGCGTTATATTGCACACCGTGGATTTCCTGTGCTGCTGCAGATAAGGCTTTTGCCGTACCGGACTTCACAGCTGAATAACCACTGTATGCAGTAACACCTTTTACTGAACGAAAACTGCGAACCGCAAGGCTCAGTGTTGTTCCGTCTGCCAGACCGCTTTTTTTCCATGAAGTAGTTTTAGAATTTACAGTTGCAAGTTTTGTATAAGTTTTCTTTTTGGAATCATAAGAAAATATCTCATACCCACTGGCATTTTTCGCCTTACTCCACGAAATGCCCACCGCATTGTTTCCAGAACGTCCCACACTGATATTTTTAGGTACTGCCGGTTTTAACAGTCTGGGCTCAACTTTAATCATTGTATAGCCTGCACTATAGTAAACTTTCTTTTTATATACTTTATACGCCTTTACCGCATACTGGTAAGTCCTGTCCGGCACCAGACCGGTTAATTTCACTTTTCTGGCAGATGTCTTTTTTACCTGCGTGTATTTCGTGCCATCCACACGATATATCAGATATCCTTTCGCACCGGATACTTTATTCCAGCTTAGTGTAACAGATGTCTCCCCAGTGCTCTTTTTAAGACCTTTTACATTTCCCGGAACCGTCGCCGCTCCGACACAGATACCAGACATGCCCGTCATCATCAATACGCATATTGTCATCAATAATCCGCGAACAATCTTCTTCATCTTTCCTCCTCTTTCTCACTTCGTTTCGTTGCTTTCTTCTATTTTATCCTCTCAGATGCTCTCTGTCAATATAAACAGCCATATGAGTTCTCACAATTCTTCACAAAATCAGTCTCCCGGATGATTCTGTTACTTTTAAGATCGAATTTTATCCTGTATATAAGCGCTCACTTCACACGCCGGTATATCCAATGCAAAAGCAAACTCTTCATGAATATACTTTTCCGCCTCCTGAAGAAAGCCTTCGTCTGTGAAATTCAGCTTTTTTCCATTAGACAACAGTTCCTGCTTTCTTAAATAGATACAGCCGACCATCATCATTAATTCTTCCTGGTTTTTCTCCCGCAGAATACGTTTAAACTCCTCTGCCCTTTTTTTCTTGTCGCTCTCCCATTTAATTACTCTGTCCCTGACCTTTCCAAGCAGATCGTCTATCTGCTGTTTTGTCATTACCTCACGCATTCTTGATGTCAGAGTCTCATTTTCCACCGGAACATACAATGTAGATGCTGCGCTTCCTAATGGTCTGAGAATATAATACATTCTCTCGTTCTTCTCTGTCCCAAACTTCATTTCGCAGACATCATCTATACAGCAAACGCCTGCCTTTCCATAAACAATATATGCTCCTTTCGAGTAATTTTTCATTGTCTTACACCTCCGCAACTGCTTTTCCCCATTACCGCCATCATTTTTATTATATCAAAATTTTGCAGCCAATGTAAGAACTTTTTCCCAGAAGACACGCACATACTTTTTATGCGATGGAAATTTGAGAAATTTCCCGTTGTACAAAAAAAGAAGCGGCTTTACACCGCTTCCGCCTTTTCAAACTGACTGTTATACAGATTTGCATAGAATCCCTGCGCTTCCAGCAATTCTTCATGAGTCCCCTGCTCAATAATGTCCCCGTCTTTCATGACAAGGATCAGATCTGCATTACGAATTGTGGAAAGCCTGTGGGCAATCACAAAGCTGGTTCTTCCCCTCATCAGGTTATCCATCGCTTTCTGAATCTGGATTTCCGTTCTTGTATCTACAGAAGAAGTTGCTTCATCCAGAATCAGTATTTTATTGTCCGCCAGAATCGCTCTGGCAATGGTGAGCAGCTGCTTCTGCCCCTGTGAAATATTTCCCGTTTCCTCATCCAGTACCATGTTATAGCCGCCAGGCTGCGCCATGATAAACCGATGGGCGTGAGCTGCTTTTGCCGCAGCTTTCACTTCCTCATCCGTAGCATCCAGACGCCCGTAGCGGATATTTTCCATAATGGTCCCGTGGAACAGCCATGTATCCTGGAGCACCATCCCGAAAAGCTCCCTTAATTCACTCCGGTTAAAGTCCATGATGTTATGTCCGTCTATAGAGATTTCACCGCTGTTCACATCATAAAAACGCATCAGCAATTTTACCATGGTGGTCTTGCCGGCTCCTGTCGGTCCTACAATCGCTACCTTTTGTCCCTGCTGCACCCGTGCGGAAAAATCATGGATAATGATCTGGTCAGGATCATATCCGAATGATACATGATTAAAGCTTACATTTCCGCTGACCGTGTCCACCGATACCGGATTTTCCGCTGTGCGCTCTTCCTCTTCCTCATTCAGGAACTCAAATACACGCTCTGAAGCCGCCGCTGTGGACTGAAGCATATTCCCCACCTGAGCAATCTGTTGAATCGGCTGGGTAAAGTTTCGAATATACTGGAAGAAAGACTGAATATCGCCAACCTCAATCGCGCCCTTAATCGTAAGGAAACCGCCAAACAGCGCTACCATCACATAGCCCAGATTACCCACAAACTGCATGACCGGCATCATCATACCTGAAAAGAACTGAGACTTCCATGCGCTTTCATAAAGTTTCTGATTTGTCCTTTCAAATTCTTCAATAACAGATTCCTCTTTATTGAATGCTTTAACCACATTATGTCCGGAATAAATTTCCTCCACCTGTCCGTTAACTTCTCCAAGATATCTCTGCTGAGCAATAAAGAATTTCTGCGAGCGTTTCATCACATTTGCTATAATAAACATGGAAACCGGAAGGATCAGCAGAGCCGCCAGTGTCATCCACACGTTAATGCTCAGCATCATTACAAATACACCGATCAAAGTCGTCGTGGACGTTATCAGCTGGGTCAGACTCTGATTCAGGCTCTGCTGCAGTGTATCCACATCATTCGTCACTCTGGAAAGTACCTCACCATGGGTACGGCTTTCAAAATATTTCAGAGGAATGCGATTAATCTTTTTTGAAATGTCTTTTCGCATATTATAGGTCACATCATTAGATATTCCCGACATAATATATCCCTGCACAAAAGACAGGACAGAACTTACAAAATACAGGCACATAACTGAAATCAGGATATATGTGATTCTCTCAAAATCAATGCTTCCTGTTCCGCCCACTTTTGCAACCAGACCGTTAAACAATTCCGTAGTCGCCTTACCAAGAATTTTCGGTCCCACAATATTAAAAATCGTGCCGCCCATGGCAAAAATCATCATCAGGAGCAGGCGGAATTTATATCTGCCCATATACTGTATTAATTTGCCCATAGTGCCCCTGAAATCTTTTGCCTTTTCACCCGGCACACCTCTTCTGTGCCCCGGTCCGGCGGGTCTTGTATTATTACTCATCTGCCAATTCCTCCTCTGACAGCTGTGACGTTGCAATCTGGCGATATACCTCGCAGTCCTTCATCAGCTGTTTATGAGTACCTTTTCCTGCAACTTTTCCTTCATCCAGAACAATGATCTGGTCCGCATGGAGGATCGTGCTGATACGCTGTGCCACAATCAGTGTGGTAGCATCTTTTGTTTCTTTTTTCAGAGCTTTTCTCAGCACCACATCCGTCTTGTAGTCCAGCGCAGAAAAGCTGTCATCAAATATATAAACTTCCGGCTTTTTCGCTATGGCTCTCGCAATGGAAAGCCTCTGTTTCTGTCCGCCGGATACATTGGTTCCGCCCTGTGCAATGGGAGATTTCAGACCATCCGGCTTTTCACTGATAAAATCCCATGCCTGTGCAATCTCAGCTGCTTTTTTCACAACATCTTCCGGTACATCCTCACACCCATAACGCAGATTAGAATCAATCGTCCCGGAAAAAAGAACTCCCTTCTGAGGTACATATCCAAGTTTATCTCTTAACTCTTTTATTGGTATTTTCCGAATATCAACGCCGTCAATCCGTATCGTTCCATGCGTCACATCATAAAATCTCGGAATCAAATTGACCAGCGTGCTTTTGCCGCTTCCGGTACTTCCAATGAATGCCACCGTCTCTCCCTGACGGGCAGTAAAGCAGATATCATCCAGTACCCGTTCCTCCGCGTCCGGATACCCAAAAGACACATGATCAAATTCCACCAGTCCACGGACTGTTTCATCAGGTATTTCCGGCTGCTGCGGTTCACTGACAGACACTTTTGTCTCCAGCACTTCGTTGATACGCCCCGCAGCCACTCCTGCTCTTGGCAGCATAATGGACAGCATGGTAATCATCAGGAACGACATGATGATCTGCATTGCATACTGCATAAATGCCATCATATTTCCCACCTGCATCGTGCCGGCATCCACCGCATGAGCCCCATTGTAAACGATCAAAACCGTGATACCGTTCATGATCAGCATCATGGCCGGCATCATAAATGTCATGCACCTGTTTACAAACAAATTCGTTTTCATAAGATCATGATTAGCTTTTTCGAAACGCTCTTCCTCATGAGCTTCCGTGCTGAAAGCACGGGTCACCATAATGCCGCTCAGGATTTCTCTTGTCACCAGATTCAGTCTGTCAACCAGTGTCTGCAGAATTTTGAATTTCGGCATAGCTACCGTAAACAAAAAACCGATCAGCAATAAAATCAGGACAACACCCAGCCCCAGTATCCAGGTCATAGACACATCTGTCTGAAGCACTTTCAGAACACCGCCTATTCCAAGGATCGGTGCATACAGCACGATACGGAAAAGCATCGTAGTAAGCATCTGAACCTGCTGGATATCGTTCGTACTCCTGGTAATGAGAGAGGCTGTAGAAAACCGGTTCAGCTCAGCACCGGAAAAGGAAATCACTTTCCGGTATACACTGTTTCTCAGATTACGTCCCAAAGACGCAGCCAGACGGCAGGACAAAAACGTCACCGAAATCGCTGCAGCCATAGCCAAAAACGCCAGCAGCAGCATTTTAAAACCAACGGACAAAATATAATTCATCTGGATTTTTCCCACATCTTCTCCAAGGAGCTCATACTGCTGCTGCACAAACATCACAGCCCCCTGCGTCACCATGGACTCCGGCATCTGTTCCGGATCTTTCATCTGCCCCATTCCCGCTGAAGCGGCCGCTTTCATGATTGCTCCGCAGAAAATATCATTCAAATGTTCCCGTGTCTCTTTATCAGTTTTTTTCAGAGTATACGTATCCCCTGCCACGGTATAGTTTTCTTCGATTTTCGCAATTTCTTCCCCATCCATCAGCAGGAACAGTTTTTCCATAGATGATACCAGAATTTCCTCCGGCACGCCGTCTTCCACACCCTTTTGCTGGATTCCGATATTTACAATTTTAGACGTATAATCCGGCAGGGACAGGTCACAATATGCCTGCAGGAACAAAAGTCCCACAATCAGCAGAGCCATATACCATTTGTCCTTTACATGGCGAAACATTTTTAACATTTTTTCTCTCCTGTGTCTGTTTTTCAATCACGTATTTTTATATTCCCATTCCGTATAAAAATCAAGACGCCCTTCAAATATTTAACATTTATTTCATTTTTTTCATAAAATATTCGTATTTTTATTTCATCCACTTGACGCATATTTCGATAATATTTACAATATATGCAGATTAAATAACAGGGGGATTTTTACATGAAACGCAATATAAAAGAATTGATTTCACAGATGACTCTGGAGGAAAAAGCCGGCATGTGCTCCGGCAAAGATTTCTGGCATCTAAAAAGCGTCAGGCGGCTCGGCATTCCGGAAGTAATGGTATCCGATGGGCCTCACGGCCTGCGCAAACAGGATCAGCAGGCAGACCATCTGGGCATGAACGAAAGCATCAAAGCAGTCTGTTTCCCGGCTGCCTGTGCAACCGCCTGCACCTTTGACCGGGAACTTCTTGAAAAAATGGGCAAAGCCCTGGGTGAAGAATGCCAGGCAGAGGACGTTTCCGTCCTCCTGGGGCCGGCTGTAAATATCAAACGTTCTCCCCTGTGCGGACGCAACTTTGAATACTTCTCAGAAGATCCATATCTCTCCGGTCAGATTGCATCCTCTTTTATCAAAGGTGTCCAGAGCAAAGGCATCGGCACCTCCATCAAACACTTTGCCTGCAATAATCAGGAGTACCGGCGCATGTCCTGTTCTTCTGAGTTAGATGAGCGGACTTTGCGGGAAATTTATCTGCCTTCTTTCGAGACCGCAGTAAAAGAGGCACAGCCCAGGACCGTAATGTGTTCTTACAACCAGGTAAACGGAGAATTTGCATCCCAAAGTAAGAAACTTTTAAATGATATTCTCCGGGATGAATGGGGATTTAAAGGATATGTTATGTCCGACTGGGGCGCCGTCAATGAGCGTGTGCCGGGGCTTGCTGCCGGACTGGAACTGGAAATGCCTGCAAGCTGCGGCTCTACCGACAGGCAGATTGTAACGGCGGTGCAAAACGGCACTCTTTCTGAACAAATTCTGGACCGCGCCGTAGAGCGGATTTTAAATGTAATTTTTGACTACGCCGACCATCGGGATACTTCTGCAGTATTTGATAAAGACGCTGACCACGAGCTGGCTGCCCGTATTGAGGAAGAATCAATTGTACTTCTGCAAAATGACGGCATCCTTCCTCTTTCCACCGGTATCCGCGCCGCGTTTATCGGAGAATTTGCCCAAAAACCCCGTTTTCAGGGAGGCGGAAGTTCCCATATCAACAGTTTTAAGGTGACAAATGCTCTGGAAGGCGCTTCCGGCATGGCAGATATTACTTATGCACAGGGTTACCGCACAGACACGGACGAGCCGGATGAGGCACTGGAAGCAGCGGCCGTGGAAGCTGCCAAAGCTGCCGATGCAGCAGTTTTGTTTGTGGGACTTCCCGATTCTTTTGAATCTGAAGGATACGACCGCACCCATATGCAAATGCCTTCCTGCCAGAACAGGCTGGTTGAAAAAGTATGCGCCGTACAGCCCAACACGGTTATTGTGCTGCACAATGGTTCCCCGGTAGAAATGCCCTGGTGCAATAGAGTCCGTGCCATTGTTGAGGTTTATCTTGGAGGACAGGCTGTAGGCGCCGCCACAGCAAATGTACTTTTCGGAAAAGTGAATCCCTGCGGCAAACTGGCAGAGACCATTCCAATGAAAGTATCCGACAATCCTTCCTGGCTGAATTTCCCGGGTGACGGAAAGAAAGTTGAATATCGTGAGGGCATATTTGTTGGCTACCGCTATTATGACACAAAAGAAATGCCGGTTCGTTTCCCCTTCGGTCACGGACTGAGCTACACCACCTTTGAATACTCTGATTTGAAGCTTTCTGCCGGGTCCATCAAAGATACGGACACACTGGAAGTTTCTGTCACCATAACGAACACAGGTTCCCGTGCCGGAAAAGAAACGGTACAGCTCTATGTATCTGATCTGACCGCAAGCGCAAACCGCCCGGTGAAAGAATTAAAAAACTTTGCAAAAGTGTCTCTTGTCCCCGGCGAATCAAAAACAATAACTATGCTTTTAGACAAGCGCTCCTTTGCATGGTATCACACCGGCATTTCAGACTGGTATGCAGCCAGCGGAAAATACGAAATCCTGATTGGCAGGTCTTCCCGTGATATTGTCCTTCGGGATACTGTAGAGCTTATCTCTACAACCATCCTGCCAATGGCTGTTACTCCCAACACCACCTTTGGTGAGCTTCTGGAAAATCCTGTTACCTGTGCAAAAGTTTCTTCCATGGCATCGCAGATTGCCAGCGGCATGGGCGGTGATCCCCAGGAAGGCAGTGCAGCAGCCGAAGCTATCAGTGAAGAAATGATAGAACAGATGATGTCCAACATGCCTCTTCGGGCACTGCGCAGTTTTGCAGGATTCACCGAAGAGCAGATTGAAGCGTTTATAAGTTCATTGCAGTAACTTTTGGCCTGAGCCAAATTCGGACTTTTAACGCTCAAATCAATTTTACGATCAATCCCAGAATCAATAAGTGCAGCGGGTAGAACGCATAGTATACATACTTTGAAAAACGGTCTTTCCGCTGCCCGTTATAGCACCAGATTCCGTAAAACGCCAACGGCCCCGTAACATACAGCAGACTTATGATAATTCCCAGTATTGTTTTTGCCACATTCTGTGCATAAAACAGATAAAAAACTGCCACCAGAAGCACCATACAAAGTCCATATTCAGCCCGGATTATCGTTACCCAGGCAATGGCACAGATAACAATCAGTACACGAAGAATTCCAGTTCCCAGTCCTGCTTTTTCCTTCATCATATCCAGGAAATACAACATCAGAAGGCAGATGGTCATAGTAAATAATGGATTCTGGCTGGACAGATTTCCGATTCTCATCGATATTGCCAAATCATATGGTAATTCACTGATGATTGCAAATGCCAGCATGGTCAGCAGATATTTTTTATAGTCCGAAGTATTGCGGAACCCTTCTACAAGAAGGAACGCAAAAATCGGAATTGCCAGACCTCCCAGAAGCTGCAATACGGAACCAATACCTGCCAGCATAACCAGATGAGAATCCGCTTCCATTGCTGCCGCAAGCCCTTCCTGAGTGTACTGCTCCAAATGGATCATTCCGTTTTGCACAATCGTGATGCCAATGGTCTGAAAAAGCATCATAATACATGCAAAATTTTTCAGACCGACAGCAGTCACCGTCGGTGTTTTCCAGACAACATTTCTCCTGCCCATCATCGCGTTCATATGCTTTCCTCCTACGTTATAAAAAAGAAATGCGCTTTGCTCATTTTCCGCGCGCAAGCGGTATCATTTATGACAATTTTTTCCTTTATCACAAAAAATCCCTGATAACCTTCAGTGCAGGCAGCACGTTTCCTCTATAGTCAAACAGCGCCTGATTGGCCCACTCATTCCCGCCCGGTCCTGCTTCCCCGATATATTCACAGGCGTCTGATGTGGCCCAGCCGCTTCCCGGTACCGGAATCCATGCCGGCTCCCAGTAGAAAAAGCCCTTTCCTCTTCCTTCAGGCACATCACGGATCACCTCAAGAATGTCCCTCATAAAATCCGATTGTCCCTGCGTTGTCATCGGGTAATCGATCTTCTCCACCAGTTCCGGTCTGGTCGCCATGCCCTTTCGGTCATTTTGCTCAAGCTGCTCGTACTCCCTGTAATCCTCCATAGTATAACCCATAGAAACTTCTGCAACAACCAAATCTTTATGATAACGCAATGCAATATCATTCATATTATGTTTCAGCATATTTAAAGTACCATGCCAAAACGGGTAATAGGACAGACCGATACAGTCAAAATCTTCTCCGCCGTTTGTAAAATAAGAATCAAACCATGTACGGTACAATTCATTGTTTCCGCCATTATCCAGATGAATCATTATCTTTATATTTTTATCAATTTTGCGTACAGCACGGATTCCTGCACTGACAAACCGTGCTATATTATCAAACTGCGGCACTTTCCCATAAGGCCAGAGAAGTCCTTTGGAAATCTCATTTCCCACTGCCACCATCTGCGGCAGAATGTCTTCGCTGCGGCACCGTCTGAGTGTTTCAAACGTATAATCATAGACGGCCGATTCCAGCTGCGCTGCGTCCATTTTCCTCCATGCTTTGGGGACTCTCTGTTTTCCCGGATCCGCCCAGAAATCGCTGTAGTGAAAATCCAGCAGCCAGCCCACACCCTTTTCCTTTGCCCTCTTTGCAATCGAAAGAGTCGTTTCAATATCATTACCGCCTGCACCATAACTTTTTCCATCCTCTGTAAACGGATCATTCCAAAGACGCAGACGGACCATATTCATTCCATATTCTTTTAATATATCCATCGCATCAGAGCAGACGCCGCGGTCGTAAAATTTACCGCCGCAGCGTTCCACCTCCATCAGCGTGGATAAATCCATCCCCTTTATCCAATCACTCATACAATACCTCTCAAATCAGTGATCAAATTTTTCAAAATCTTCTTCTTTAAAACGTCTGCCTATGGCACCATAACGGATGCGCGCCATTTCATTCTTTTCCAGAACATCTTTCTCCGTTCCTGTGTACTGGCAGCGGATACAATAATATTCCTTCTTATCTTTATCATAAAACATATCGAGGTCCAGGTCACGCATAAAACAGGACGGACAACGATAATTTAATCTGCCTTTTCCAGACTGAGCCATGTTGTGAAGACCTCCTTATCACATAATTTCCCATTATATCCAATTGTAAACATCGGGCTGAATGCATAGCCTTCCTTAAAATAGCCTTCCTTATCTCTTCCCTCTCCGAGCATAGTCACCCTGGTATTTATCGGCGGCAGCACGCAACTTACTTTATCTGCACCTGCAAGTGCAGCCTCACGGCATTTGTACTCATAAGAAAGCTCACTCTTTTCTCCGTCCTTTTCTACTGCCAGAGTCAGACTCGACATATCTTCTGTGTATTCAGTCGTACCGTAGCATCCTACCATGTACTCGTTGATGGAAACTTCTGCACTTTGGTCACTCATCTCCAAAACCTTACGGTCAATCTTAATACAGCTCTCGCCCTCGGTAAAGGTGATTACCGTCTGCAGTTTTACAGTCAGATCCGCAAATTCAATATCAACCGGATCCAGTGTCAGAATACGGTCCCGGCCATTTTGTGAAAAATGTGCCTTTGTGCGGCAGAGACACAAATCCACTTCTTCACCGTTATGGCAGATTTTTGCACTGCGCACCGTTCCCTCTCCCGCATAATGAGTAAAATAGCCGGCACGATATTTCTCCTGAATCAGAAATGGATAGCTGGCATCCTGAATATGCGGTGTACCAATACCCACCGGCCAGTCAAGCTTTGCAACGTATGGACGCAGATCAACAATTGCACCGCCCTGATCCATATTTATGCCAACACGCATATACGGATCACAATACCAGAACACCTGCTTATCACTGCCATAGAGAATGTCTCTCCAAAGAGCACATTCCGGCTCAGTGTATGATTTCTTCTGACGGTAAAAATCTGCAAACTCACTCATGGTCATATCAATCAGTTTGCCTTCTTTTTTCAGTTTTCCATAATAAGCACAGCCGTCCTCATAGGATTTCAAAAGCAGTTCATAAGGTGCTTCCCATCGGCCCATCTTGTTCATCCAGCCCGGTCCTACAAACATCATATTGTATGCGTAGCCGTTATTGAATTTTGCCTGATAGCGGAACTGGTCAATCAGATTGTAAAGATATGGATACTCCCATGTCTCAGAATCATAAATCATACCACGCAAAACATTCTGCGGATGCGTTCCGAAATTAGAACCATTACCATCATAACATGCAATCAGATCACGGCTCAAATGAGGAATCGCCACAATACCGGAATCTTCTGCTTCATTTGCTGCCGGAGCATGTGTGTTTTGTCTGGAAGGAATCCATGGAGCCCACGGGCCGCCATCCATAAATGTGTACCAGCTGTTATTACAGGTGTGATATGCCTTCGGCCCTTCCTCCCAGCAGGTTGCCACTGCACATTTCACAGACGGATATTTTTCCTTTATATAATTTGTCAATTCTGCATCCATGTAATAAGAACCGGTGGATTCCGGATAAAACCCAAAACGTTCATAAAACTTTTCGAAAACATCCTGAACAATGGCCTTTTTATCTTCCATGGAGAACATCCAGATACAGAAATCTTTTGTTTTATATTTTTCCCGGAACTCCCTGCAGGGAAGGCCAAGGAGTGTCAGACCGATTTCATCTCCGTATTTCTTATGATGTTCTTTTGCCAATGCCACAGCCTCATCATTAAACAGGCTGGCATATGTCATTTCAATTGTTGTCTTTAGTCCGTTTTTATGGGCACATTCCTGCTGCGTCTTAAATATGTCCAGACTTTCTGTCAGCAGCGCCTTGCGCCCGATGTCCTCCGTCTGACCATGACCGGTTACTTTTTCCGCATACTCCGGCACCATCTCCGGGCGGTGGATAATATTCACAATAAACTGGTCCATAACACGTTATCCTTTCTTGTTCATTTGATATCGCAAAATACGGAAGGGCTCCATGCGGAGTCCTCCCGCAGTAACAACAGTACTTCTCAATATTTAACCTTTTACGGCACCGCCGGTAATTCCCTCAACATAGAACTTCTGCATGATCATAAACAGAATGGAAATCGGGACAGATACCAGCACACCACCTGCACAGAACATGGTAAAGTAGCTGTTAATCAGGCTCTTATCCAGCATCTTATACAGACCGATCGCAACAGTATATTTTGAAGAAACTCCCGCATTGAGAATCATTTTTGCATATACGAAATCCATCCAGGGAACCAGGAAACTGCTGATTACTGTATAAACAATAATCGGTCGGCTCATAGGAATAACAATCTGGGCAAAGATTCTTGCCTCGCTGCAGCCATCAATACGTGCCGCCTCGCAAAGTGCACGGGGGACCGTATCAAAGAATCCTTTTGCAATCAGATAACCCAGACCTGCCGAACCTGAATATACCATAATAAGCCCCGCATAACTGTTCGTCAGATTAAAACTCTTTAAAGTAAAATATACGGCAATCATCGCCAGCATACCGGGAAACAGATTCAATATAACCGCAAAATTCATTAATGTTTTGCGCATGGGGAATCGCATAACAGATGTTGCATATGCCACCATTAATACAAAGGCAGTGGAAACTACGCATGTCACACATGCGATAATAAAAGTGTTAAGGAACCACTGCGGGAACTGTGCCACTGTATCCGGATGGAACAGTTTCACATAATGGACAATACTCCACTCTTTTGGAAAAAAGGTACTGGTATTCATTCCGGAGTAAGAACTGAAGGAAGTACAAAACAGCCATACAATAGGGATTAACCAGATAAATGCCAAAATCCCGATTAATACATTGTGCATCACGACGGATGATGTCCGGTTGTCTTTCATCTTTTTCATTATTGATAGTCCTCCTCCTTTCCATTTCCTATCATGCGGTTAAATGCCACCAGGGTAAAGACCGCACAGATAATAAATACAATGATACCGATAGCCGACGCCATCTTATAATTGTAGTAATCCTGTGTCAATCGGAACAGCCATGTTACCAGCAAATCTACTTCCTTTGCCTGGGAGTTGGCCATTGCCTGGTTTGTTGTTGTATAAACATCCTGCGTAAGCAGGTAAATAACGTTAAAGTTATTGATATTCTTTACAAAGTCAGTGATCAGCGCCGGTCCGGTAACGAACAGCATATACGGCATGGTGATCTTCCTGAAAATCTGGAAAGGTTTTGCGCCGTCAACTCTCGCACTTTCAAGCTGATCTGCCGGCAGGTTCATAAGAACACCTGTTGCGATCAGCATCTGATACGGTACACCAATCCAGATATTGATAAGAATGATCATAACATGTGCCCAGCCCGGTGCCGACAAAAACGGTATGTAACTGGTGGATACCAAACCAATGTTTCGCAGGAAACCAGTCAGACCGATGTTTGCGCATATTGTATTAACAATGCCGCCGTTGGAGAAAAAGTTTCTCACCAGCAGAAGAGATACAAACTGCGGTACTGCAATCGTAATGATGAACAGTGTTCTCCACATTTTCGGCCATCTGGTCTTTTTGCTGTTCAGCAGAAGAGACAATAAAATGCCGCCGATATACGTTGTAAATGTTGCAAAAAATGCCCACACAAGAGTCCAGCCAAGTACACGTACAAATGCGTAGCTGAATGTTGTGGTAAGCCCGCCGCCTCCAAACAGGCTCAGGAAGTTTGTAAATCCTGTCCATGTAAAAAGTTCTGTAGGCGGCATATGCTGCTGGTCATAATTTGTAAATGCCACAAAAATTAACAGCAAAATCGGAATTGCCGTAAATACCACAATACCAAGTACCGGAAGAGTAAGAAGGGTAATGTGGAATTTTTCTTCAATATAGGAATGCAGATCCTCTTTAAATGTGTTAATGTGTTCGCCTGCTTCCTCCAGTTTCTGAAGCTTGTAGACATTTACGATATTTTTCATCCAGATAACAATGGATGCTGCCCATACAACAAAGCTGAACAAGGAGAACAATAAAATCTGGAAAGAATTATCATAATCATTAAATTCGCTTTTCATGGTCTTCATATTGAAGACTTTTTCCATTTTAACTGTTCCAAGTGTGCCAAACTTTGGCACATACTGCATTGCAAATGTAATCGTGAATACAATGACTGCAATCTCAAGAATCGTCATAATCAAAGCTTTCACATACTGTTTGCGGCGTGCATAACCCGCGCCCATCCACAATGCGGAAAGTTTTACAAAGGCATCGCCCTTGGCAAAGGCTTCCCCAAAATCGGAGAAGTAATTGCCAATCGCTTTAAAGAAACCGCCTGCTGTCCCGGCAGCTCCTTTTTTCTTATCACTTGCCATGATGACCTCCTCCCGACGGAAATAAATCCGTGTGATTTAGTATGGCCCATATGCAGACGCATACGGGCCTGTTGTTTTCTCTATCCTGATCTGTTTTGCTTTTATTACTCGATCGGAGCAGTCACACCCTCTACCAGTGTATCCAGTGCTGTCTGAATTCCTGCATCATCATCTGCTTTCAGGGTGCCCTGTGCGATCAACTCGCCAAAGGTCTGTGCCGGATCCCAGTACTTACCGCCGACTTTCTGTGTTTTACCGAATTCTGCCTGCTCTGCCAGCGCTGCGATTGCAATATTTGACTTAACTGCATCGGATTCGATAATTGTATTATTGCTGGGGCCGCTTTCACGTTCATCAAAAAATTTCTGCTGAGATGCTTCATTTGTAATAAAATCTGCCAAAAGTACTGCCCAGCCTGCATTTTCTGCATATCCGTTAACACCTGCAAATTTATAACCAGCTACAGAAGCCTGCTGAACCTGTTCATCGCCTACTGTGAAGGTCGGAAGTTTTGTTGCCGCATAGCCGTCGCCAAAAGCTTCCTGTGCTGTGATGCCATCCCATGTTCCGGAAACTGCCGCGCATAAGCCGCCTGCTGCAAGCTGATTAGACATATCTCCATCAGCAACTGCCATAAATGACGGGCTTCCTGCGATACTCAGCATACCTTTTACTACATCAACGCCAGTGTAACCCTCAGCGCTTGTTCCGTTCCAGTCAATTGCTGTTGTTCCGTCATCATTCAGGTCTGTCGTAAAACCGGCGCCATAGAAGAAAGATGCATTATACCAGCCGGATGCCAATGTCATGCCAACCTTTTTACCGGCCTTCTCTGCTGCTGCCAGAAGGCTGTCCCAGGAAGCAACATCTTCTTCTGAAATAACAGATGAATCATAAAACAGGAAATATCCATTATCAGCCGCACGCGGGAATGCATAAAGACTTCCGTCAACAGTTGCTGCTTCAACAGAACCTGCAACGTTTGCCGCTTTTACATCATCCAGTGTTTTTCCTGCAAGTGTAAGTGCCTCGCCGTACTCTTCCAGATTCAAAAGAGCTCCTGCATTTACCAGATCATAAATCTGGTCACTTGCAAAAGAATATACGTCAGCAGCCGCCTCAACGTCTGTCAGGATGGTATCTTTTGCTGTAGATTCAGATTCCACGCCAATCTGGATATCAAAAGTGACATCCGGATATGCCGCTTTAAAATCTTCTACCAGCTCACCAAGCAGTGCCTGGTCTTCTTCCGCGCCCCACAATGTGAGTTTAATGGTTTCGTCTTCTGCATTTACGAGAGCCACTGAAGACATAACTGTCGCAGCTGCAAGAGTAAATGCTAATGCTTTTTTGAGTTTCATACTAGTCCTCCTTAAAATTTTTATTATTGCGCAATATGCGCAACCGATTGTTCGTATTTTTAGTATATATCAGCCGTTTTTTATTGTCAATGATACCTTATTCTCAAATTTTCTGATTTCTTTTTGTCTGTTTTGCACAATTTTATTCTTCTATTTTTGCGCAACTGCGCAATACTTCTTTCTTATTGCCATTTATATTCTTGCATAAAAAAACCATACAGCACTCAATCGCCACTGTATGGTTTCTTTATTTTCGGATTTACTTTGTAGATTCTCTTAAAATCAACTGATAATTCAAAGGGATTTCTTCTTCCGGGTCCACTTTTTCCCCCAACAGCTTCAATAATGTTATACACGCTTTCTTTCCCAGATCTTTTGTGTCAAACCGGATACTGGTAACTGTCGGCTTATACATCTCAAGATGCCGGTTATCGTACATACTTGCTAATTTCAAATCTTCCGGTACACGGATTCCCTTTTCCCTTATATATCCCAGCAGCATACTTGTGATAAAATCATCCATACACACAATGCCGTCTACTTTTCTTTCCAGAATCTGCTCCACCGCTTTTACCATTTTCCGGTAATTATCCACGTCAAAAAAAATCAATGACTGCTCAGCTTCCATACCGTATTGATAATGGGCATCCAGAAATCCCTGAAGCCGGCTTTTTGTTACCAGATGTGTGCGGCTGCCTCCCAGCAATGCCAGCCTGCGAAATCCTTTCATCAACAGCACTTCCGTCAGTTCTCTGCTGCCCTCCCTGTTTTGGTTATCTACCCACACAACCCCATCATCCTCCGATGGCCCGACTACCACAAAAGGCATTTGTTTTTCTTTCAAATATTTCTGAGCGGAAGAATTGCTGACAGTTGAACGGCTCAAAATAATCCCGTCTACTTTGCGATTGTCCACCAGCCGGCAGCCTTTTGCCTGATTATGACTGTCCATTATAGAAACTACTATATCATAATTATGTGCCGATGCCGTCTCACAGATTCCGTTCATACACTCTTTAAAAAACGGGAAATCTATCACCGTATAATCATCCGGAAGCATCAAGCCCAGATTATATGTTTTTCTTTGAGCAAGCCCGCGGGCCTGCGCATTCGGCTGATAGCCATGCTGCTGCGCAAATGCAAGCACCTGTTCCCTGGTCTGCCTGCCAATGCGTCCTTTCCCCGATAAAGCCCTGGAAACCGTTGTTTTGCTCACTCCCAGTTCATTTGCTATATCATCAATTGTATATACTCTCTTCTTTTCCCTCTCCATAAATTTATCCCTTTTTCTGTTGCAGCCACCGCTGCGCTATGCTAGAATCAATCTACGCAACCGCTTGTTCTGTATTTAATTTAGAATAACAAAACAAAGAAAAACACGCAAGTATAATTTTAGTGATGCCTGGGATTGAGACGAAGCACGAAACAATCCGTAAGACATCTTTTGACCCCAACATCATCAATTTCATATTTACCAGGGAGGTCCTTATGACTGAACACTTACTTTACGGTACCGCCTACTATTATGAATATCTTCCGGAAGACCGAATGGAGGAAGACTTTTGTATGATGGCAGATGCCGGAATCAATACCATCCGCATTGCCGAATCCACCTGGAGCACATGGGAGCCCCGGGACGGTGAGTTTGATTTTTCTGCTCTTCACCGCGTTCTGCAGGCTGCGAAAAAACATAACATTTCTGTAATTATCGGCACACCCACCTATGCAATTCCCCCATGGCTTGCAAAAAAATATCCGGATGTGCTCTCTGATACTCATAGCGGCATCTGTCGTTATGGCCACAGGCAGAATTTCGACATCACCCACCCCGGTTATTTGTTTCATGCAGAGCGTATTATACGCAGACTGCTGAAAGAAGTACAGGGATATTCCAATATCATCGGATTTCAGCTGGACAACGAGACAAAGCCCTATGATACCTGTTCTCCCCGCGCCCAGGGAATGTTCAGGGAATGGCTGAAAGAACGTTTCAAAACCGTACAGAATTTTAATGACCAAATGGGGCTTGCCTACTGGTCTAACAGTATCGGCAGCTGGGATGACCTCCCGGATGTGCGGGGAACTGTCAATGCCAGCTTCGGTGCAGAGTATGAAGCGTTTCAAAGAGATCTGGTGACAAAATTCTTTGCATGGCAGCGGCAGCTTCTGGATGAATACCGCCGTCCGGATCAGTTCGTGACCCACAATTTTGACTACGAATGGCGGCTGTACTCCTTTGGTCTGCAGCCGGAAGTAAATCAGTTTGACGCTGCAAATGCTCTTACAATTGCAGGCTGCGATATCTATCACCCTTCCGAGCATCTGCTGACCGGAGCAGAAATCGCTTTCGGCGGCGCCGTTTCCTATGCCCTGAAGCACAGCAACTATCTTGTACTGGAAACCCAGGCCCAGGGAAATTTTGGATGGCTCCCCTACCCGGGACAGCTCCGTCTTCAGGTCTTTGCTCATATGGCCTCCGGTGCCGACGGCGTCAGCTACTGGCACTGGCACAGCATCCACAATGCCATCGAAAGCTATTGGAAGGGTATATTGAGCCACGATTTCTCTCCGGGCGCGGTCTATCAGGAGGCTTTGACCATCGGAAAAGACTTCCGGCGTCTCTCTGATAAACTGCTGCATCTGAAAAAAGAAAATAAAACCGCTGTCATCGTCAGCAGCCGTTCCCAGGCCGGACTGAAATGGTTCCCCACCTGTCAGCAGGGCGATATCCCTGACCATAATTACAGCGATTATCTTCGCTGGATCTGTGATGCCCTCTACCGGCTGAATATCGAATATGATATCGTAAACGATACACAAAGAGATTTTTCAAAATACGATATTGTATTTGCACCGGCACTGTACTCTGCGGAAGATTCCCTTATAGACTCTCTTAGCAGTTATACCGAAAAAGGCGGCAAACTGATTGCCACCTTCAAAAGCTTTTTTTCTGATAAACTGCTGAAAATCTATCATGATGCGCAGCCCCATAAGATGACAGAATGTTTTGGCCTGACCTACGACCGTTTCACAAAACCCGTGGATGTCACACTGGTTTCCGAAACTGTGGTTTTCCCATCACACTGCACCGTCACTGACTGGATGGAGCTTTTACAGCCAGATGGCGCCGAAGTGCTATGCACTTACGATCATCCTGCATGGGGCAGCATCCCTGCTGTCACGAGAAATCGTTTTGGTAAAGGCGACGCAGTATATCTTGGCTGCTGTTTTGACAGCAAAGGACTGGAAGCCCTGCTCTGCCATCTGTTTACAAACTGGCATTTCACACTCCCGTCCTGCCGTTTTCCTGTAATTATACGGGAAGGTATAAACCCGCAGGGAAAACACATTACTTACTGCCTGAATTTTTCAGGTGAAAAGCAGGTTGTCCCTTCACATCCCGCAGGACGTGAACTGATTTCAGAGACAAGCGTTTTCGAAGATGAAGCATTGACGCTGGAGCCGTGGAATTTTGCCATTATTGAGAGCTGAATTACAAAAATCAGGGGAGAGGTTCATTTTAAGCAAATCACCTCTCCCCTGTTGGGGATCATCTTTTCCGTCCCCTTTTCCCATTTTAAATATTACTCTCTGATTTCCTCAACAATACTTTCTTTTTTGCGCAGTGCATACACGATCTTTGGTATACATGCTCCCAGCAAAAGCAGAACCGGGCAGGCAATGAGCATCGGCAATATAGTAAACCTGTAGTTCATAAGCCAGATACCGTCACAGATCGTCCGGATTGCCGCTAAAGAAAACAGTATGCCTGCCGCCAGCGAAAATGCAATTGTCAGCACGGCATAAAACACTCCTTCTGCTGTCAGCATTCCGACAAGCTGCCTTTTGGTCATACCGATAGCTTCCATCATGGCAAACTCCCGCTTTCTTGTCACCATTGCAGTAAGTACGGTATTAATAAAGTTCAGCATACCGATAAGTCCGATTACACCCGCCAGCGCCGTGCCCACAACAGCGATGGTTCCCAGTACCTGATCCACCATTTTGCCAAAGGTCTTTCTGGATTCATAGTTCATGGAGGGCTCTGCATTCGTTGTGTAATCCTTCAGAAAAGCTTCCATGGCATCTTCCTGCCCCTCTTTTGTGTCCAACAGATAATTCATCAGAAAGCTTTCCGGCATATGGTTTTTAAATTCATCCGCCGAAACATAATATTCAAAATTGTTGCCCACCCGGTTTGTCAGACTGTACTGATGTCTTTTTATTACAGAGACGATCTCATATTCCTTTGTCTCATTTTCATCAAACTCCAGCGTCACTTTATCGCCGGCATGATGTTTGACCAGTTCGTCTATCACAATATTATCATCGTCTACATCTGCCGCATAGATCAGATAATTTCCGCTCTGCAGTTTCTCCCAGATGATATCCTTATCTGTCTCTCCCTCAACAATGGTCATTTTCGACAGCACAAAAGGCTCTATTCCATGATACCCTGTCCAAATATCCGTCGAATAAACACTGCCGTCTTCATCATAGTGCACAAAAGCCTGAAATCTTCCGCCCCGCCAGAACCCCGGCATCCCATTTTCGTCCTCTGCAAAATAATCAGGTACCTCCCAGCTCTCCAGCGGCATCGTCACATTATAAAACGTTGCATAGATTCTTCCGCCGTCCTCGAAGCTTTCCTGCTGCTCACAGGCCGAAACAAAACTCTCGGACAGCCCCCTTTCTCCCGCTGAAGCCTCATCGTAGGGACGGTAATCATAATTCCACAATGCTGCATTGCCAATAACCGCCTCACTTAAAATCAACTTTGACAGCATGCCTTCCCTGTCTACAGAACAGATCCCCGTATAAACGCTGTTCAGCAGTACAATTGTCAGCGAAAGAGAACAGATCACCACTGCGGTTCTGCCTTTGCTTCTTCCCAGATTTGAAAATGCCATGCGGATAATCCTGCCGCCATCTGTAGATTTTTTTTGTTTCTTTTGGCGAGTCCCCTGTTCTGTGTAATGCAACGCCTCCACCGGAGAAACTTTAGCCGCAATCCTGCCCGGTTTCCACTCGGATATCAGTACCGTAATAACCGTAAATACAGCCGCTCCGCCAAAAATCCATGGTCTGGGAGATACTGTGACTGCACCGCTTTCATAGCTTCCGCTCATCATAACTGCCGGAAGCAACAGTTTTCCTGCCAGGAATCCCAATACCAGTCCGGCCGGAATTCCCATCAGACACAGCCGGATTGCCTGCCGTCTCAATATCCGTTTAATCTGGCGTCCGGTTGTTCCGATGGTTTTTAACAGACCATAATAACGTATATCATGGATAACCGATATCTGGAAAATATTATAGATAATCAGATAACCTGTAATTAATATCAAAATCAGCGCCCCGGCAATTCCTGCCACAGTCATGGGGTCTGCTGCCGCTCCGTCGGACATATATGCCCAGTTTGCGTTTGAATCAATGTAATTCAGCGATGTTTCATCCACAGAATATCCGCTGTCCGCGATGATTTTATTCAGCTTTTCCTGTATGTTCAACGAATTGGAGAACACGATTCCCATATTCCGCGCCCCCACAGAATCATTTTCATTTTTTGGTTTCAGTTCCTCTGCATACTTTTCCAAATATGCTTCCGATACGTAACAAAAACCCACATTCATCGCTTCTGATGCGCGAATTACACCGGACACTGTAAAGGTACGTTTTACCGTTTCTGTGTCCATATAATGCACCAGAAGTTCAAGCGTGACCTCTTCACCCGCCTTTGGCTCTGCGCCCAAAAGCTTCATGGATGTTTCGTCCAGCAAAATTTCATCTGCTTCTTCCGGTGCCTTTCCATCAATGATATCAATAAACCAGTGGGAATAGCCGCTTTTCTCCACATAGTGCATTTCCAGTCGCCGTTTTAAAAACTCGGGATTCCGCACTTCCTGAGAAACCGGCATATCACATACACTTTCTTTAATAGACGGATGGGTCTTCAGCTTCTCATATTGTTCCTCCGTAAGGCTTTTAATGGAACCATGCATATCACCGCCCGCCTGCATCATGCTGGAACGCTGCGTACTTTCCACTATCCCAAGCCCGATTGTAAAGACTGCTGTAAACAATACAGCCGTCAGCACAATGGCGATGACCGCGATTATATTCCTTGTGCGGCTGGCCTGAAAACTTTTTGAAGATAACCTTTTAATTGCCTGATTATTTCTGACCTTACGCATGGAAACCACCGCCTTTTATACTGTTTGTCCCAGCCGGCTTATTCCCGCTTTCCATTCTTGCTGTGCCATAGTTTTTCCTGATTCCCCTGCCCGGTGTTACAATTTTTCCATCTTCAATTCGGACAATACGGTCCGCCATCTGAGCAATTTCCTCGTTATGTGTGATCATTACTATAGTCTGTCCAAAACGCTCACCCGTGATTTTCAAAAGTCCCAGCACATCCGTACTGGTAGCTGAATCCAGGTTTCCGGTAGGTTCGTCTGCCAGAAGAATGGCAGGCTTTGCTGCAAGTGCCCTGGCAATTGCCACTCTCTGCTGCTGACCTCCGGAAAGCTGGGAGGGAAGTGCATAAATCTTACTCTCCAGTCCAAGTGTTTCGATAATATTATTTACAAACTGCTTATCAACTTTATTGCCATCCAATTCAATCGGAAGTACAATATTCTCATACACATTCAGTACCGGCACCAGATTGTAGCTCTGAAACACAAAACCTATTTTCCTTCTTCTGAAAATAGTCAGCGCCTCTTCCTTCAAAGAAAAAATATTTTTGTCATCCACAATTACTTTTCCCGATGTAGGTCTGTCAAGCCCACCCAGCATATTCAAAAGCGTTGATTTCCCGCTGCCGGAAGTTCCCACAATCGATACAAACTCTCCATTTTCTACAGAAAAATCCACACCGTCCAATGCCTTTACACAGGTTTCTCCCTTACCGTAATATTTTTTCAGATTTTCCGTCCTTAAAATCTCCATGCCTGTCTCCTTTCTGTGTTATAAGATTCCATTAAAATAGTCTGTCCTGCAGATTCCCTTCTGCATAAACAGACTATAACAAATCATCCTTTCGAGAGCCTTTCCGAAATCTGACATATTTGTAAGATTTCCGTCCATACCGGATTTATTTTTCTTCACAGTTCCATCTCAGCTGTCAGTTCCGAGATTCTTTTATTCGGTTAGTTAAACACTTCCTATAGATGCACTTTCTGTTGCGTCTTCATGCTTACGCCCTCAGCAGATACATAAAAAAGCAGCTTCCGCCTTCTTTTCCTGATGTTACCTTTATATATCCCCGTTCTTTCTGAAGGATCATACGTGTAAGATACAATCCCACACCGCTCCCCTCCTCACGGAGTGCATTTTTCCCACGGTAAAATCTTTCAAAAATCTGGGCCTGCTCTGCTTCCGGAATTCCCATTCCCTCATCTTCCACCGAGATACATACAAACATTTCAAATGCCCGCACACTCAATGTGACCCTGCTGCCTGCCGGAGAATACTTTACAGCATTATCAAGAAGGTTTCCCAGTGCTTCCAGGGTCCAACGCAGATCATAGAAAGCTTTTATATCTCCCGCTGCCTGCAAATGAGCATTTTCATCCATCTCTCTGCCTGTTTCAAACTCTATGGCAATATCCTTTGCCGCCGCCCTCCCTTTTGCAAAATCCACTGCCTGCTCCAAAAGCGGCAGAAGAGACTGCTCTTTGGGAAATAATTCCACCATCCCGCTTTCCAGACGTGAGATTTTTATCAGCGTCTGTATCAGAAACTCCAGTTTTTCTGCCTGTATCTGAATCTGCTCTATATATGGCATTACACTGTCATCATTGCATTGCTCCTGCAAAAGCTGAGTATAAAGCATGACATTTGCCAGGGGCGTTTTCGTCTGATGGGAAATGTCCGTTACCAGTTCTTTAATAGCCAGACGTTCCCCCTCTATCTTTTCTGCAGCAGTTTCCTTTGCTGTCAGATACTGCCGGAATTTGCTCTCAAGACGGGAAATCTCTGTTTCATCATAGGCCGACTCCACAAAGCAGCCGTCGATGGCATCCGTCAGCATCTTATCCAGACGGGTAATTATTTTTGAAGCCGACCACATCACCTGTTCCCCCTCAAAGCTTTTACATGTTCCAGACATACCCGATGCCATATACTGTACCAATCGGGCTATCCTTACCTTTTATCTCCAGTTTTCTGCGCAAACGGCTGACTGTCACAGACAGAGCATTTTCGTCCACATATTCCATCCCGTCAATCCAGATATGTTCTACCAGCACATTCCTTTGCAAGGTCTGTCCCGGATGGGTCACAAAAAGTCTCAACAACTTCTGCTCGGCAGCACTTAAGGTAATTTCCTGCCCGTTTACCCGAAAGTCAAGTCTTTCAAAATCAAACCGGCAGCCATTTTTCTCATACAGAAAAGCACCGGTTTTCGCCGTCCGCCTGCGTATATTTTCCACCCTTGCCCGCAGCGCCATCAGACTGAAAGGCTTCGTGATATAATCATCCGCTCCCAGTGTCAATCCCTTTACTTCATCCAGTTCCATATCATTTGCCGTAATCACCAGTACCGGGATATCTGACACCTGACGCATGCGCCACAGAAAATCAAATCCGTTTCCATCCGGAAAATTAATGTCCAGCAAAACCATTTTCGGATGTTCTGCCTCAAAAAACTCCCACGCCTCCTGCAGAGTATACGCCGGTACGAACACAATATCATTCTGTTTCAGCGCAAGGCGGATACCTTCGTTTAATCCTGCATCATCTTCCGCTATCAAAATCTTGTAACTCATGGTTGCCTCCGCCATTTTTAATCTCTCATTTAAACCATTGCTTCCAGTTTTGCCAGATATTCTTCGAATACATCCAGCGCCGCTTCCACCGGCTGAGACACAGACATGTCAACACCACATATTTTTAAGAGGTCAATAGGATCCCTGGAGCTTCCGCTGCTCAAAAACTCCTTATACTTCTCCACAATTCCTGCCTCCCCGGCCAATATCCTGCTGCTGATTGTAATGGCAGCCGCAAATCCTGTAGCATACTGATATACATAAAACGGCGTATAAAAATGGGGGATCCTTGCCCATTCATACTGAATCTCTTCATCTGAAATCATCTCATCACCAAAATACTGTCTGTTCAGATTCAAATACGTATTGCAGAGCATCCCGGCTGTCAGGACACCGCCCGCCTGCACCATATCCCGGTGAGTTGCCATCTCAAACTGGGCAAACATGGTCTGTCGGTACATGGTTCCCTTAAACTGATCAAGGAAGTGATTTATCAGGTATTTCCTCTCCGTGTCATTCCCGCTGTGTTCTAACAGATAATGGATCAGCAATGCCTCATTGCAGGTGGAGGCTACCTCCGCCACAAATATCCGGTATCCCGCATACCGGTATGGCTGCTTCTGGTTCGAATACCATGTATGAAGTGCATGCCCCATCTCATGGGCGAGAGTAAACACATCATCAAGTGTCCCCTGATAATTCAGGAGTACATAGGGATGTGTTCCGTAGGCTCCCCATGAATATGCTCCCGTTCTCTTTCCTTCATTTTCATATACATCAATCCACCGATGATCAAATCCCTCCTGCAAAAGAGCCAGATAATCTTCTCCCATCGGTGCAAGAGCCTTTTTCACGATCTCCTTTGCCTCATCAAACGTATATTTCTTCTGAGGACTTTCCACCATCGGCACATAGACGTCATACATATGAAGTTCATCCAGCCCCAGCAGTTTCTTCCTCAAGCCTATATACCGGTACATCCCTGACATCCGCTTATTGATGGTCTTAATCAGATTCTCATACACTTCCATTGGAATTGCATTTGAACTCAGCGCCTCTTCCATTGCCCCTGCATAATGGCGCTCTTTTGCAAAAAAATCTGCCTGCTTTGCATTTGCGTAATATATGGAAGCCAGCGTATTAGCATACTGACCATATACACTGTACAGCGCCTCAAACGCTGATTTGCGCAGTGTCCGGTCTTTGCTTTTGAGCATCGAAACAAAACTGCCCTGCGTCACTGTATGTTTCTTTCCCTCTCCATCCGCCGCATCCGGGAAACGTATATCCGCATTGTTAAACATGGAAAAAATAGTAGAAGGCATCTGACCGATCTCCGATACTCTGGCCAGAAGCTCTTCTGTCTGTGCATCCAGCACATGCTCCCTCTGACGTGTTATCTGTTTCACAAACCAGCGATAGTCTGAAAGTTCCGGCTGTTCTTCAAAATACTTTTCCAGCTTTTCCTTCGGCAGTGACAGAAGTTCCGGTTCCATCCAGGACATACTTTGAGAAAGTTTTGCTGCTGCAATCTGCATTTCTCCGCTCATCTGCTGATACCGGGCATCTGTGGTATCCTCATGATATTTCTGATTTGCATAGACATACAGTTTTTCAAATACCATATTCATCTGCTCATGCAGCTTCAGCACCTTCAGAAACTGATCCGCCGATTGTCCCAGGCTTCCCTGTATGCTTTTGAATTCTTCCATCTGTTTCTCCAGTTTCCCGGCATCACTTCTGAACAGTTCTTCATTTTCATACATATCCTGCATGTTCCAGGTATTTTCTATTTTCTGTTCCTGTCGTTTCATTTTCCGAATTCCTTTCCTTGCTGTCTATCTTTTTCTTGCCCGGAAGCGGATACGTACATAATCCACATACCATCCATCTTCCATATAAAGAACCGGTCGCAGTTCCTCCACAGCCTGTGAAATTATTTCATCCGCTGTCTTTTTATCAATTCCTTCAAAAGGTGCGGTATCAAACATTCGAATCCAGTCTGCCAGGCCGTCCTCTGTCTGCTGGCGTGTAGGACGGTCAAACAGAACCGCAAACTCCACCTGCAGTCCTGCCTTTTCCATCATGGGAGCATATTCTCCAATCGTTGGAAAATAAAATGTTCTGCGATATTTCAGTCCTCTCTGTTTAAACAATTCCTCCAGCTTTGCATGCACTGTCTCTGCGCAGCCCTTTCCTCCAAATTCACAGACCAGTTCTCCGCCGGCTTTCAACTGTCCGGCAATATTTTCAAGCATCTCCTGCTGTTTTCCGGCATCAATCCAGTGGAGAACCGCATTTGAAAAAATCACATCTGCTTTTTCTTTTAATTTGAAGGTAACTGCATCTCCCGCCTGAAAATTTAGTTCAGGATGCTGTTCTCTCGCAATCTTTAGCATATCCTCTGATGCATCCACGCCCAGTACGCGGTAGCCTTTATCAGCCAGTTTAATGCTCAGCGCACCATTTCCGCATCCCAAATCTACCGCCAGCGCATTTTCTTTTGCTGTTATTAAGTTTAATACATCTTCTCCGTATTGATTCACAAAACCAAAATTTTCTTTATATCCTTTCGCATCCCATTTAATATTCATAACATTTCTCCTTCTGTTTCAATGTCAAATACAATTCAGCGTTCACTGCATTTTCATATGGATAAACATAAAAAAATCCTGCAAGCCCAAAGGTAAGCGTTGCCAGAAATTCCCACCCTATAAAAGACAGATCCAGCAAAAACGCATTCCATTTCTGGCCATCCATCATCTCCCTGCTGATGCGGAATGCTTCCTGTCTTGACATTTCCGGATGTTCCGCCAGCAGATAAGGAACCATTCTATATTCCAGTGATTTTACAATTCCCGGAATTACAAGCAGAAGTGACCACAGCATCACATAAATGCTTCGCAAAATCATGACAATCACCATCTTCCCATAATATCCGCATTTAAATGGAAATGCCAGTTCCTTCACTCCCGGTGTGTCTGCTGTATTTCTGATAAAAAAGCTGCACCCTCCTACTTCCAGCGGAGCAAACACAAAAATCTTCAGGAGCAAAACCAATATCACTGCACTTCCGCCCAAAATCATGCTGATATTTGTCCAAAGGACGTCTGCAGGGCCCTGCACATATCTTTCTGCAAACTGCATAGACGGGTCATCCCGAAATACTGTCTGTGACCGGTACATCCACCCTATCCTCGACGTATCATTCATTAAAAGCTGCTCCAGTTCTTTCCCCGAAAAAACTTTTCCTTCATATGAGTAATCATACTCTTTCCAGTCATCGGGCTGAGAGGTTGCTCCGCCGGAACTATGCGCTCCAAATGCTACTGTCAGAATCAGTGATACCAACAGACAGGCTATATAGTTTTTCTTAAATGCCGCTTTCGCGCGCTGTTTCAATTCTCTGCGTGTCCACATATAGATACCTCCAACTTTTGTCTCATATCATAACACACACATTTATAAAATAAAAGCCTTATCCCGTACTCTTCTTTTCACTTTTCAAACACTTTTGCAAAATACTTTACAAAACCTCCCCTTTTGGTGCTATAATATGCCATGTATATTACAGAAAGGAATTTATCATCTTGAAAAACGACTATAACAAAACTATTACCGCCTGCTTTATCGGGTACATTGTTCAGGCAATTGTAAATAATTTTGTACCGCTCCTTTTTCTTACATTTCAGACCGTATACGGGATTTCCCTGTCAAAAATCACCATGCTGGTGACCTTTAATTTTGGTCTTCAGCTGCTGGTGGATCTGCTCTCCGTAAGTTTCGTAGACAAAATCGGTTACCGGGCTTCCATGCTGATCGCTCATATATGTGCAGCAGCCGGTCTGATTTCTCTGACTGTTCTGCCGGAATTATTTGCAGACCCCTTTATGGGACTCCTCATATCTATCATGATTTATGCCATTGGCGGCGGCCTTTTGGAAGTTCTGGTAAGTCCCGTGGTGGAAGCCTGTCCTACCGATAATAAAGAAAAAGCCATGAGTATGCTCCACTCTTTCTACTGCTGGGGCCATGTGGGGGTTGTTCTTCTCTCCACTGTCTTCTTTAAAGTATCTGGTATTCAAAACTGGAAAATTATGGCCGTTGTCTGGGCGCTTGTTCCGCTTTTTAATACGTTCATGTTTGCCCGTGTTCCTATTGCTCCCCTTATGGAAGAGGGCGAAACAGGCCTTTCCATTAAAGAGCTGTTTGGGGCAAAAATCTTCTGGATACTTTTGATCATGATGGTCTGCGCCGGGGCCAGCGAACAGGCCGTCAGCCAGTGGGCTTCCACTTTTGCAGAAAAAGGTCTTGGTGTCACAAAAGCAATCGGTGACCTGGCCGGACCGATGGCCTTTGCCCTCCTGATGGGATCTTCCCGTGCTTTTTACGGAAAGTACGGTGAAAAAATCGATCTGGACAAATTTATGATTGCCAGCTGTATTTTATGTATCGTCTCATACCTCTGCATTTCCTTCGCTCCGTTTCCGCAGTTAAGTCTCATCGGCTGTGCCGTCTGCGGGCTGTCTGTAGGAATAATGTGGCCCGGCACTTTCAGCAAAGCTGCTGCATCCGTACGCCGGGGCGGAACTGCCATGTTTGCACTTTTAGCTCTTGGCGGTGATCTTGGCTGTTCCAGCGGTCCTACGCTGGCAGGCATGGTCTCCAGTCAATTCCAGGATAACCTGAAAGTCGGAATTTTTGCGGCTATTGTTTTTCCCCTCCTCCTTCTGACAGGAATCCTGGTTTGTAAAAAGCTGAATAATACAGCAAAATAAATTTTTTCCACAGCAAAGTATGCCGTTAAAAAGAGCCATCATTGGCTCTTTTTTAATCGGAATCTCATTTGTACCGGATTGTGGTCCGAATAAGCGAAATCCAGATCCACCGTATCATACTCCAGCATTTCTATATTATCTGAATAAATAAATCCATCCAGAAGCCATCTGTCATTTGTTCCGTCATAGGGTCGTCCTGTATCCCGGCAGCTTGCCGCCATATCAAATTTCCCCTCATCCAGCAGTGCCCTGGAGCCTAAAGTGAATCCTTCCGGAATAGAATCGAAATCAAAAGGCTGTGCCCAGCTTTCCACAGCAGTCACCTGATTGCCATATTGTTCTCCCGAAATGCCTATCAGATCATGATTGAAATCTCCCCCCGCAATCACATAATTTCCGTTTTCATATTCTTTTACCATATCTTCAAACAGCATTTCTCTCTGAGCTTTCAGGATTTCTTCATCCACACCATATGCAGAGAGATGTACATTTATTAAAACCAGATCACGCCCGTGCTTTCCGGGAATTTTACTGATAGAATAGCAGCGGTCCAGATCAAGAAATTTTGTCAGACTGTCAGAGACAGGAAGACTTCTTCTTTCTGCTTCTGCAATATCATATGAAGACATCGTCACAATCCCGGCTTTGTTTTTTCCATGAGGCTGATACAATGGCCAGAACAGGAATGCTGAATCATAGTTCTGTGCATATGCCGACATAAAATTCGGATATTCCTGCCTTAAAATATCATATTCATCTACATGATGGCTTCGTGTACCGTTTACATCAACTTCCTGAAACAACATAAAATCCGGCTGCAGCCGGGCAATCGCCCGGGCAGAACCGGTAATATTCTCTTTTACCCGCTGCCCGCTTTTTGCCCAGGACTGTTTTCCCCCATCCATAAAGAAATCAAATTCCCGGTCATATGCACCAAATCCAAGGTTCGCTGTCGTAATGACAAATTCGTCTTTTTCATCCGTATCAATCTGCGCTATCGGCATTTCTTCAGAAAACGGCATATCCGGCACCACTGCCAGATGATCTTCCAGCCGATGATAAGACAATACTACATATGCAGCATAGACAAGTACAATCCCAGGAATCACTGCCAATGCAATTCCAATATATTTTCCGATTTTTTTTACAGTCACACTAAAACCCCCTTTCTTTTATTCCGGCAAACGCTATATCTGTCTGTCAATTTTATACCTGATAGAGAATCCTCATCCCGTTAAAACAATTTCTGCCCCTGCAAAAATGCAAAGGCAGAAATCCAAAGACCGTTTATTTACTTATTTTACGTATTTTTTCAGGGTTGCGCGAACTGCACCTGTACCGGCTGTCAGTTCTTTCAGGTAACTGATTACCAAATCGGCAAGGCCTGCTTCATAAAGATCCACGCCAAAGATATTTTTCATCTTCAGCACTTCGCTGACTGCAGCTTCCACATCCTGATCCGGCTCAAGCTTAAGATCTGCCACATAGGGCTGAACCGTTGTAAGAAGCGGGTCGGAACTCGGCTCAAATGCTCTTCCTTCATCATCCACAGCCATCAGATAACGCAGCCATCCTGCAAATACAAGCGGAATCAATTTCAGATTCTGTACATCTTTATCAGGTGCCTCAATATAGGCTTTGATCGTCTCTCCAAAACGGATTGCAAGTTTCTGTGATGTATCTGTGGCAATACGCTGAGGTGTATCCGGCATGAACGGATTGGGAACACGCACTTTCAGCACTGTATCAATAAATTCTTTGGGATCAAGGATTCCCGGATTAACAACTACCGGAAGGCCTTCCACATATCCGATGGTTTCCACCATTTTTACCAGTTCCGGGTCTTTCATCTCATCTGAAATCTTTGTATATCCAAGCAGGCATCCATAAACAGCAAGGCAGGTATGGAGCGGATTCAGGCATGTTGTAACCTTCATCTTCTCCACCTTATCGACTGTCTCGCGGTCTGTAAACATCAGTCCGCCTTTTGTCAGATCAGGACGGCCATTAGGGAAGTCATCCTCAATTACCAGATACTCTGTCTCTTCCGCATTTACAAACGGTGCAACGTAAGTATTTCTGGAAGTGATGACCGGCTCCAGTTCTTCCACACCGTCTTCTCTTAAAATTGCCTCCACAGAAGCATCCGGTCTCGGTGTGATCTTATCAATCATACTCCATGTAAAAGATACTTTATCTGAATCAACATAGGAAACAAATCCTTCCTCTGCTTTTCCGTTTTCTGCCCAGGCTTTTGCAAATGCAATGATTGCAGCATAAAGTTTATCACCATTGTGTGAGCAATTATCCGTGCTCACCATTGCCAGAGGCTTCTCTCCCGCTTTATATCTTGCATACAGCAAAGATGCCACTTTGCCCATATAGCTGACCGGTTTTTCCGGTCCTGCTGCAAAATCTGCTGTAATGTCCGGCATCTGTTCACCGCGTCCGTTTACCAGGCTGTACCCCTTTTCCGTAATCGTAAAAGTGGCCATCTGGAGGGAATCGTTTTCAAAAATTTCTGTAAGTCTTTTGAAAGCAGCTTCGTTTGCAGAATCAAGGGGCAGAGCCTCTGCAACACTTGCCACGACCGCTTTATCAACGGTTCCATCTGATTTCAGTGTTGCCACGATTCCCAGGTTATCATGCGGTACATACATTTTTTCGATAATTTCATAATCGAATCCTTCTGCTACCACAAGTCCTCTGTCAAGATCTCCCCTGTTCAGCATATTCTGCACTACATTTGCATGAAACGCCCTGAACAGATTTCCGGCACCAAAATGGATCCAGAATGGTTTCTCTTTTGTTGCAGCACGCATTTTTTCCACATCATATTCCGGAAGATGATAACCCTTTGCTTCCCACTGCGCTTTATCAGAAATTCCCTGTAAATTCAATTTCATAAATTTTATACCCCTCTCTCTGTGCTTTTCACAATCGCTTCCCACAGACCATTCAGATAGGTTGCACCAAGTGCACGGTCATACAATCCATAACCCGGCATAGCCACTTCATCCCAGATCATACGTCCATGGTCCGGACGGATCGGACCGTCAAATCCGATATCATGAAGCGCTTTCATAATTTCATACATATCAAAGGTTCCATCACTGGACAAATGTGCAGATTCCTCAAAGTTTGTCGGAGAGTGGAATTTCAGATTACGCACATGTGCAAAATGAATTCTGCCTTTCAATGAGCGGATCATATCCGGAAGATCATTGTTCAGGTTTGTACCATATGAACCAGAACAGAAGGTAACGCCATTATGAGGGTTGTCCACCATCTTCATCATTCTCTGGATGTTTTCTTTGTTAATAATAATACGCGGCAGTCCAAATACACTCCATGCCGGATCATCCGGATGAATTGCCATGTTGATATCATATTTATCACAGGTCGGCATAATTCTTTCCAGGAAATACTTCAGATTATCGAACAGCTTGTCGTCATCAATGTCTTTGTACATCGCAAACAGGTCTTTGATCTTTGCCATTCTCTCCGGCTCCCAGCCCGGCATAACCGTACCATTCATATCGCCCGCGATAGAATCAAACATTTTTTCCGGGTCAAGAGCATCTACTGCTTCCTGTGTGTATGCCAATACAGTAGAACCATCCGGGCGTACACGAGCCAACTCTGTTCTTGTCCAGTCAAATACCGGCATAAAGTTGTAGCATACCAGATGGATACCCTCCTGCGCCAGATTTTCCAGTGTAGTAATATAATTATCGATATACTGATCCCTTTCCGGTGCACCGGTCTTAATTGCATCATGAATATTTACACTTTCAATACCTGCAATGTGAAGTCCTGCAGCCTCCACCTCATTGATCATTTCGCGGATTCTCTCTCTGCTCCATACTTCTCCCGGCATTGTATCATACAATGTAGTGATAACCCCCGTTACACCCGGAATCTGACGGATCTGTTTCAGAGTAACCGTGTCAAATTTTGATCCATACCATCTCAATGTCATTTCCATAATTTAGTACCTTCCCTTCTTTTATTTAATATAGTTTCATTATTGCCCGGCTTTTTTTCTTTATCTATACCCCTGCCGAACTTATGCTTATATTATATGAAATTATTGTCAAAAAAACAATTGAATAGTTTGTTGTGTACATTGCAAAAGTTGTTGTTTTGTATTAAAATAAAATCAATAGATTATCAGGGGGAATTCTTATGAATAAAAAGCTTCAATCTCAATTTCTTACCAGACAGTATATGCTGTCCAATGATTTTGAAATTTATTACTACAACGATCTGAATCTTCAAAAAGTTGCACTTCATTCCCATGATTATTATGAATTCTATTTCTTTCTGGAAGGTGATGTCAGTATCCAGGTTGGAAAAAATGTATATCCGGTACAGTTCGGCGATATCATGATGATTCCTCCTCACATTCCCCACCGCCCGCTGATTGCAAGCCAGGATATCCCCTACCGGCGTTTTGTATTCTGGATAAGTCAGGACTATTACCAGCACCTTGTGTCACAGACCTCTGACTATGCCTATCTGGTTAATTACGTACAATCTCATCAGACATACCTTTTTCACAATGACAGGGTAAGCTTTAACAGTATTCAGTCCAAAATTCTTCGATTGCTTGAAGAAATGCGTTCTGACCGTTTCGGACGCGACACACAGGTTTCTCTGTGCGTCAATGATCTTATCCTTCATATTAACCGGATCGTACATGCACAAAATCACCCTCACTCCGCCGCAGGTGACCGGACATTATATCATCAGCTCGCTCAATTCATCGAAGAGCATCCTGAGGAAGACCTTTCTCTGGAACGTCTGGCAGGAGAATTCTATGTCAGTAAATATCACATTTCCCATGTTTTCAAAGAAAATCTGGGTATGTCAATCCATCAGTTTATAACAAAAAAAAGGCTTGCCCTGTGCAGGGAAGCCATTCTTGGCGGAACAGGCATCACCGAAGCCTTCTCTTCTTTCGGATTCGGTGACTACTCCAGCTTTTATCGCGCTTTTAAAAAAGAATATGGGATCTCTCCAAAAGATTTCCGTGACATGCAGCATATTACACTGCGATAATTTACATCTATGTCCTTTTGCAGACAGATTCGCGTATTGCTATTTCTGCCGGAAATTCATATGTAACACCTTTATCCGGATCAGCTATCAGCTCAAGAAACTGCTTTGCCACGCGAATGCCCAGTTCTTCCATCGGATGAATCATGGCAGTGAGAGGAATTGTGTTTAACTCGGCAAGCTCAGAATTATCAATGCTCACAATAGACAAATCCATAGGAATCTGTATTCCTTCAGCCCTGCAAATGACAGAAAGACCATGGGCCACCGAATCATTATAGCAAACGCAGGCTGTACAGCTTCTCATTCTTTCCAGCACTTTTTCCCGGCACAATTTTAAATCCTGCCGCTCATCCTGGGTATCTATCCATACAATGTTTTCATCCAAAACCTGCAGTCCTGACTCTAAAAGCGCTTCCACGTAACCGGCAAAGCGCCGATGTCCCTGACCGTCTTCCAGCTTAAAAATCCCGCCTATTTCCGTATGTCCATTTTCAATCAAATAACGCGTAGCTTCTCTTCCCGCCGCACGGTCATCAATTGAGATATGTGAAATCGGCAGATTATCATAATAACTGTGAAAAAATACTGTCGGTATTCTTCTTCTCAGGATTTCTTCATAAAAAACTTTATTAGGGCTTGGAAGCGCACTTTGCGTCGGCTCTATGATCAGACCCGCCACTTCTCTCATCTGAAGGATATCCTCCAATATTTTTCGCTCTGTGGCAAACTTGTTATAGGTAAACATGATCTGCAGAACATAACCGTGTTTTGTCAGCACCTGTTCAATCCCCTGTATAATATTGGGAAAAATATATGCATTCACATAAGTGCTGACGAGAATCACTTTCTTTTCTTTCTCCGGTTCTCCATCCGATACAGCAAGTTTTACATAGTTTCCGCTTCCCTGCCGGCCTTCTATAAGACCTTCCTTTTCCAAAATACCGATAGCATGACGCACCGTTTGTCTGCTGATGCCAAACCGGCGGCTCAGCTCATGTTCTGATTCCAGCCTGTCCCCGTTTTTCAATTCATTATGTTCAATTTTATTTTTAATCCATTGTGCCACTTTCTGATATTTTGCCATTATAAAACTCCACCATATAAACCTTAAAAATGATCACTGAACTTTTTTACATATACTCAACAGCAGAAAGGGCAGACGAACTTACCCCGTCTGCCCCTGTTCCTGATTACATAATCAACCTTTTTTCTTCTTTGTTGTTACGTCAAGTACTACGGCACCAAGAAGAACGGCACCCTTTACTACTTTCTGAAGGTCTGTAGACATACCGCACATGGACATACCATTGTTCAGAACGCCCATTACAAGAGCTCCGACTACGGCACCGATGACTGTACCAACACCGCCGGCTGCTGCTGCACCACCGATGTAGCAGGATGCGATCGCATCCATCTCAATACCGTCACCCATCTTCGGGTTGGCGCCGCCCTGACGGGCTGAAAGAACGATACCTGCGATAGCTGCCAGAACTCCCATGTTTACGTATACCCAGAAGAATACTTTTCTGGTATTGATACCGGAAAGTCTTGCTGCTTTTGCATTTCCGCCCATTGCATAAATCTGACGGCCTGCAACTGTTTTGCTTGTTACAAACTGATAGATCGCAACGATAACACCAAGCACGATCAGCTGAATCGGGATACCGTTATACTGGCCCAGTCTGATAAAGAAGAACCATACGATCAGAAGAATCACGATATCTTTTACAGCCATCTGCCATGGAACGATATTAGCGAAACCATATTTATTGTTTGTCTGAATGTTTTTCATCTCGGAAACAATGAGTCCGATCGTTACAATGATTGCAACTGCAACACAGACCAGATCCAGTGTTCCTTCTCCAAACGGGATCTTTACAGTAGGAAGGAAGCCTGTACCGATAAATGCATAACTCTGCGGAAGCGGACCGACTGTCAATGATTTCAGCAAAGTATATGTAAGACCTCGGCCCATAAGCATTGTTGCCAGTGTTACAACGAAAGGCGGGATATCAAGGTACGCAATAAAGAATCCTGCGAAAATACCTACTGCAAGACCGATACCGATCGCTACCAGCCATGCCAGCGGAACTGCCCAGCCCTGTTCTACAACGAGCTTTGCTGCACAGGCAGCGCCAAGAGCTACGACTGAACCGACACCAAGGTCAATGTAACCTGTCAGTACACACAAAAGCATACCGGTTGCCAGGATGATGATATAACCGTTCTGCATGATCAGGTTGTTGATGTTGGTGGGTGTTGCGTTAGAACCATTCGTCAGTACAAAAAAGATGATAAAAATGATAACCAGCGCAACAATCATACCAAGGGACTTCAAGTCCAGATTGACATATTTTTTCTTATTCTCTTCCATTACTCGTTATCTCCTTTCCCATTGCTGTCCATGATGCACTTCATGATGCTTTCCTGACTCAGTTCTTCTTTTGTCAGTTCTCCAGCAATCCTTCCTTCATTTATGACATACGCCCGGTCGCAGGTACCGATGATCTCCTGCATTTCCGAGGAGATGACGATGATTGCCTTTCCGGCCCGCGCCATATCATTGATCGCACAATAGATCTCATATTTTGCTCCGACATCGATGCCTCGTGTCGGTTCATCCAGGATCAGTACATCCGGCTGGGTCATCATCCATTTTGCCAGCACGACTTTCTGCTGGTTTCCTCCGGACAGGGCACCCACCGTCTGGTGGATGGATGTTGCTTTTACATTGATCCTCTTCTTATAATCCTCTGCATCCAGATTCTCTTTTCTCTCATCTACGATCTGGCCGTTGGAATAATATCCCCGCAGGGCCGCCATGGTCATGTTTGTCTTGATATCATTGATCAGTACCAGGCCATATGTCTTACGGTCTTCGGAAGTATATGCAATCTTGTTGTCAATGGCATCTTTTACCGTCTTTGTGCTGACCTGTTTTCCATGCATATAGACTTCACCGGAGATCTTCTGTCCGTACGAATGTCCGAACAGGCTCATTGCAAACTCTGTACGTCCTGCACCCATCAGTCCGGCCAGGCCCACAACTTCTCCGGCACGCACTTTAATGTTGATGTTCTTCAGAATCTGCATATCACCGATTTCCGGATGGTAACAGTTCCAGTTTTTCACTTCCAGAACCACATCACCAACCGGACAGTTTTCACGGACCGGATAACGGTTGCTCATTTCACGTCCAACCATTCCCTTGATGATCCGGTCTTCTGACCACTCATCTATGCCCTTCTTCAATGTTTCGATCGTCTTTCCGTCACGGATGATCGTAATGGAATCCGCTACACGTTCAATTTCGTTCAGCTTATGGGAAATAATAATGCAGGTAACGCCTTTTTCCTTCAGATCCAGCATGATATCCAGAAGCTGCTGCGATTCTTCGTCGTTCAGCGCAGCTGTCGGCTCATCCAGGATCAGCAGGTCAACGTTTTTCGCCATCGCTTTTGCGATCTCGATCAGCTGCTGTTTTCCTACTCCAAGTGTGTTTACCGGTGCATTTAAGTTTTCATTCTCCAGACCCACATGAGCCAGTGCTTCTTTTGCACGGCTGCGTGTTTCTGTCCAGTTGATGACTCCCTTCATGGATGTCTGCTCATTGCCCATGAACACATTTTCCGCTATGGACAGATAAGGACTGAGGGCCAGCTCCTGATGGATGATTACAATGCCCTTCTCCTCACTGTCTTTGATTCTATGGAACTTGCAGGTTTCGCCTTTATAGATAATATCTCCATCATATGTACCAAACGGATACACACCGGAAAGTACGTTCATCAGCGTGGACTTACCTGCCCCGTTCTCACCGCACAAAGCATGAATCTCGCCCTTTTCAACTTTCAGATTAACGTCGTCCAGAGCTTTCACGCCCGAAAATGCTTTCGTGATATGGCTCATTTCCAGAATAATTTCAGACATGTTTTCCTCGCTCCTTTTTTAATATGAAAGACGGGCAGCGGATGTTCCCGCCGCCCATTCTTTACTCTGCTATAAAATTTTCAGATAACTGATTATTTCAGCTGGTCTTCTGTATAGTAACCGCCGTCGATCAGGATTTCCTGATAGTTGCTCTGATCTACAGCTACCGGTGTACACATGTATGTCGGAACTGTGATGGAACCGTTGTTGTACTGCTCTGTATCATTGATTTCCGGCTCTGATCCCTGAAGAACTGCGTCAACCATGGATACGGCTTTCTCAGCAAGGAGACGTGTGTCTTTGTAGATAGACATTGTCTGTGTTCCGTCGATGATGTTCTTTGTAGCCATAACTTCAGCGTCCTGACCTGTGATCAGCGGCCAGTTCTCTGTTGTGTAACCAGCGCCCAGAAGAGCTGCTTTAACACCGTATGCGAAACCGTCAAATGCTGTACAGCAGATATCGATATCTTCGTCAGCATAGTTAGCTGTCAGGATGTTTTCACAGTTAGCCTGAGCTGTTTCCTGAGACCATCTCAGGATACATGTATCTTCAAAAGATGTTCTGCCTGATTTACAAACCAGTGTACCGTCATCCAGGTACTCCTGAAGAACTTCCATAATACCATTGTACAGGAACAATGCGTTATTGTCATCCGGAGATCCCATAAAGAATTCGATTGTATAGGATTCGCCTGCTTCACGAGCTGCATCCAGATCTTTTGTTTCTTTAATGTAGTTAGCGATTACAGTACCAACACCCTTGTTATCGAATGTTGCATAGTAGGAAACTGCATCTGTATCCATCAGAAGACGGTCATAAGCGATGATTGGGATACCAGCCTCTTTAGCCTGTGCTTCTGCATTTACAAGTACACCTGAGTCAACTGCTGCGATAACCAGACAGTCAACGCCTTTACCAACGTAGTTTTCCAGCTGAGATACCTGCTGAGCTGTATCATCTTCTGCGTACTGAAGTTCTACATTGTAGCCCTTTTCTTCCAGCTGAGCCTTCATGTTGTTACCGTCGTTGATCCAACGCTCGGAAGACTGTGTCGGCATCAGAATACCAACTGTTTCACCTTCTGCGAATACTGCTGATGACATGGATAATACCATAGCACCTGTGAGTAAACATGCAACTGCTTTTTTCATAAAAAATGCCCTCCTTGATATGTAAGTTGTCTTTACAAATTGCTGTCATCTTTGCAATTTGCGATAAAAAAACGGAAAACTTGTATTTTTGCTTTTTGGTAATATTCAGCAATTATTCACGTCCATTTCCGTTTTCCTATGTCAAATTATACAACACCTTTCTTCCCCCGTCAAGTCAGTTTGTCATTTTCCACAACGAATTTCAAGTTATTTTTCCATTTCGCCCGCAATTTGTACGGTTTTTTCTGCATCCCCAAAAACTTGTACAATTTTGATATTTTGCCTGTAAAAGTTCATGTATAAAGCGATGCCAGCGTTTCCGCTTCTATCTCAAGTTCCTTTTCTCCTTTTCTTACAAGCGCCACAACCGAAATCCCGGTCAATTCTTCTATCATCCTGATATTATCTTCTTCCATGGCACCGCCTTTATAATTATTCAGAATAACTCCTTTCACCTCCATATTATGATTGCGAAGATATTCTGCCGTCAAAACAACGGCATTAATTGTCCCAAGACCGGCATCTGCCACAATAACCACGCCAAGTTCCAGCGCTTTTATAATATCTTCCAAAAGAATCTTCTGCTCATTATCCCACCTGATCGGACAGACAATGCCTCCGCTTCCTTCTACCGTGACATATTCATGTGTTTTCAGTACATGCAGATAATCCTCCCGGACTTTTTTAAGCTCTACGGGTTCCCCCTCCAGTCTTGCTGCCAAATGCGGCGACACAGCATTTCTATATAAGTAGGAAAGAAGTGTTTCATCCTCCTGAGTGATCCCTGATATTTTCTTTACATATCCCGCATCACTTTCATCAATGCTGTCAGCCCCGGAAAGGGCCGCCTTGTAATATCCGGATGAATATCCTGCTTCCCTGAGTTTTTTTACCATTAATGCCGTAACATAAGTTTTTCCCATATCTGTCCCGGTAGCTGTAACAAATAATCCTTTACTCATTGCACAACACCGCCTTATATCCCAATCTGTGGATCATTTCCATATCTGTTTCTATCATATAACCGGCAGTCGTCAGCATATCACCCGAGATTACCGCATTTGCTCCTGACCGGAAGCATCCTTCTCCTTTATCTTCCATAAGTCCCCTTCCGCCTGCAAGCCTGATAGAGGCATCCGGAAGAATAAAGCGATACACAGCAACGATCCGCCTCATATCCTCCACGGTAAGCCTTTTATTATTTTCATAAGGTGTTCCCGGAATCGGATTTAACATATTTACCGGAACACTTTTCACACCCAGTTCCCTCAAAGAAAGGGCCATATCTACCCTGTCTTCTTTTGTTTCTCCAAGTCCCATGATACCGCCGCTGCACACAGAAAGTCCTGCTGCCATTGCCGCTTTTATTGCCGACACCTTATCATCAAACGTATGGGTTGTACAAACATTGGGAAAATTATTTCTTGATGTCTCAAGATTATTATGTACTCTGGTTGCTCCTGCCTCCTTAATCTTTCTGAACTGTGCTTCATTTAAAAGTCCAAAAGATACGCATACTTCAATATTAACATTCCTTTTGATCTCCCTGATTGCCGCGCACATCTGCTCAACTTCCGAATCACGCAATGCTCTCCCTGAAGTTACGATAGAATATCTCAGGACTCCCCTGTCTGCGTTATATTTCGCCTGCCGCACAATCTCATCTGTGTCAAGAAGCGGGTATTCATCTGCAGCTGTATGGTAATAAGCCGACTGCGCACAGTATTTGCAATTTTCAGAACATCTTCCGCTCTTTCCATTAATAATTGTACAGATATCAAATCCATCCCGGCAAAACTGTTTTCTTATCTCATCCGCTGCCCGGCACAGCTCTTCTAACGGCTCATCATATAATTTCAATGCTTCTTCTCCTGATATCTCACCCCCGTTTTTCACCTTTTCTTTCAGTTCATCTATCATTGACATTTCACCAAACCTTCCCTCCGGTAAATTCTATATTTTGTCTTAGAATAAAAGTGTGCTTCACTCAGGCAATCTCCTGCTGCACAGGAAATTTAATCTGCATAAAAACCGGCTTTTTTCAGTCGGATTCCCACACCTGCCGCTAAAATGCACAGAATAAAATCTCCCGGCATATCAAGCGGAAAACAGGATAAGAAAATCACTGTCCATGCAGCCGGGGTATTGGCATAAAAATTGAGGATCATATATTTATATACGATTCCGATTCCATATGTAACCACAAATCCGGCAAGACATGCCAGAAAATAATTCCTATAATTTGTCTTTAACTTTTCGCTTAAAATCCCTGTTACAAAAGCCGTTGCAATAAAACCCAACAGATATCCGAAGCTTGGGCGCACCACATAACCGATTCCGCCGCCGGCCGCAAATACAGGGAGGCCGACAAGCCCCAGCAATACATAGCAGCCTACGGACATTGCGCCCATTTTACCGCCCAAAATCAGTCCTGCAAGCAGCACGAAGAAAAACTGAAGCGTAAAATAATCCATATACGGAACCGGCACCTGAATAAATGCACCGATTGCAACTAATGCCGTGAACATTCCGCACAATACCAGATTCTTTGTTGAAAGCTTTTTTCCTATTGTTGTTTCCATAAAACAATCCTCCTGAATATATATATTTGCAAATCCAGTCTTTTACAAATATATATCAGGAGGATTTAATTGTCAACCATTTTGATTTTTAGGTTAACATACCAAGGCTGGTTAGTACCATCTAAATTCAGTAATTCGCATTTTATTCCTCTTTAACATTTCGGAGCAAAAGGTCTCTATTTATTCAAACATCAAGACAATTTTGCGAATTGCCGGATCCCTGCTATCATTAAAATCAAATGCTTTCTGTGCCTCCTTAAACGGAAATTTATGAGAAATACTTCCTTTCAGATCCAGTTTTCCTTCCTCAATCAGCCTGATAGCCTCGCCAAACTTTTTATTTTGCAACCGTGAACCACGAATATCCAACTCTTTTGAGGTAATAGAAAATTGATTTATTTCTGTTGAATTTACAGAGAATCCCATGGTAATGACCCTGCCTGCGTTTCCTACCACAGCCAGCAGCTTTGACAGTGAATCTTTTGTACATGCCGCATCAATAGCTACGGTGGGACCATATCCGTTAGAGTACTCCTTTACTCTGGCCTCAAAATCTTCCTTTGCCAGATTAATCACATGATGTGCTCCTTTATCCAGCGCCTCCTGCAGCTTATCATCCACAATATCTGCCATAATAATTTTTGCTCCACTCAGCCTTGCAATTCGCAAGATGCTGCTTCCCAGAGCACCACATCCCAAAATTATCAGTATATCTTCCTCGCACAGCTCTGCTCGCGAGCAACACTGTATCGCAATCGTAGCAGGTTCAATCATTACCGCATCCTCGTACGCCAAAGAATCTGGCAGTATATAACAGTCGTCTTCCGGAACCGCCATGTATTCCCGATATCCACCGTCAATATGTACACCGCGAACATTCAGATTAGCGCAGACATTCCCCCGACCTTTCCGGCATGCATAACAATGTCCGCAATTTGTAACCTGATCAATAATGACCCGATCTCCAACCTTAATCTTTGACACATTTTCTCCAATCTCCACCACCTCCCCGACCATCTCATGCCCAATTACACGAGGATATGTAGCCGCTGCATTGGTGCCATGATAAATGCCCACATCAGAACCGCAGATACCTGCTGCCTTAATTTTTACCAGTACATTATTTTTACTGTCAATGACTGGCGTTTCCATGTCAATCAAGACCATTTGATCTGGTCTCTTTACCTGTATCGCTTTCATTTATTTCACCTCTCAACCGCCCAAATACAGATCCTGCACCTTTTTATTATTGCGCAGTTCTTCTGCACTGCCAGACAATTTAATCTCTCCAATCTCCATAATAAATGCTGTATCTGCTGTCTTCAGGGCTAGTTTCGCATTCTGTTCGATTAAAATAACCGTCACACCGCTTTTATTAATCTCTTTAATGTTTTTAAACAATCCCTGCACAACGACCGGCGCCAGACCCATGGATGGTTCGTCCAACATCAATAATCTGGGTTTTGCCATCAGTGCACGACAAAGTGCCAGCATCTGCTGTTCCCCGCCCGAAAGACTGACGCCCTTTTGATTTTTGCGCTCCTCAAGTCGCGGGAACATATGAAACATTCTCTCAATATCGTCATTTAATTTGTCATTGCGAACAAAAGCACCCAGCTTCAGATTTTCTAACACAGTCATCTCTCCGAAAATCTGCCGTCCCTCCGGTACCTGAACAATACCGGAGCTGACAATCTTCTTCGTTCCCCATTTTGCAATATCTTCTCCTTCAAACGTAATCTTCCCCGTATAAGGCATGATGCCGGAAATACAATGTAAAAGTGTTGTTTTTCCAGCGCCATTAGCTCCTACAATCGTTGCCATCCTGCCGTCATGAACCTCCAGTGAGACACCTTTTAAAGCAGCAATATTACCGTAGGAGGCATGAATATCCTCCAACTTCAGGATTACACTCATTCTCCCTCCTCCTTTCCCAGATAAGCCTCAATTACTTTTGGGTTACTTCTTATCTCATCTGGCAAACCATCCGCAATCACGCATCCGTGATCCAATACCGTAATACGGTCCGAAAGCTCCATCGCAACGCGCATATTATGCTCTACCATAATCACCGTAATACCTTTATCGCTGATGCGACGTATTAAACTCATTAGTTCTGAAGCCTCATTGATATTCATGCCCGCTGCCGGTTCATCCAGCATCAGCAGTTTCGGATCTGATGCCAGCGCACGGGCAATCTCCAGAATACGCTTACGTCCGTAAGGAAAATTCTGCGCCTGTTCCTCTGCGCGGTCTTGCAGACCAACGAACTCCAGAATATCCATAGCTTTTTCATAGCATGCTTCTTCCTTTGCGCGTGTCTTAGGCAACATAAACATATCCGAAATTACACTATGCCTGCTGCAGGAATGTTCTCCAATCATAACATTCTCCACTGCCGACAAATCATCAAATAACAAAATGTTCTGAAAAGTGCGGGCAATTCCCAGATTGGTAACCTGATATGCTTTCATCGTGGAAATATCTCTTCCCTCGAAATATATTTTCCCCTGTGTTGGTGTATAAATACCGGAAATCATATTAAATAAAGTCGATTTTCCTGCTCCGTTCGGTCCAAGCAATGCGTGAATTTCCTTTTTTCCGATATCCATTGTGACACCGGAAACTGCGATCAACGAGCCAAACTGCATTGTCGCATTTTCAATATGTAAAAAGTTCTCTGTACTCATTTTGCAGCCCCTTTCCCTTTATCCATTGCCTTTCCAAATGGAGATTTTTCAGCAACCATCTTTCGCAGGGCAACCAGTCCGCCCATGATACCAGCTGGCATAAACAAAATCGTCACCAGCGCCAAAACTCCGTACATACCGTCAATATAAGTACCTGCACCGCGCAGAAATTCCGGAAGAATCGTCAAAATACACGCTCCAATAACCGGTCCAAACAGTGTGCCGCAGCCGCCAACGATAGTCATGATAATCAGAGAAATTGAAACGCTGCTAAAAGAAGTCGGACTGATATAAGTCAGCATTGATGCATACAATGCACCTGCAAATCCGGCCATTGCCGATGAAATTGCAAACACCAGCAGTTTATATCTGTTTACATTTACACCCATAGTTGCTGCAGCGATAGGTTTCCCGCGTACCGCTTTAAAGGCTCGTCCTGTCGCAGAGTTCACCATATTATAGTAAAGATAGAGCATTACAATCAGGCAGGCCAGTGCAAAGAAATAGAAGCTGAACGTATTTAATTTATACCCCCAAAAACTAAACTTGGGAATGCCTGAGATGCCATTTGTACCTTTTGTCAGCCAAACTTCATTTGTAACTACCAGCGTCAGTACTTTGGAAAAGCCCAGCGTAATCATGGCCAAATAAATAGCAGAAAATTTGCAGCCGGCAAAGCCAAGGACATATCCCACCATATAACACACGATTACAGCAAGCACAAGTGCCAACCATGGGCTGACATGGTGGATAACTGTGGAAATGCCAAAAGTATAGGCGCCCACCATAAAGAATGCCCCATGTCCAAGTGAAAACTGTCCGGTATAACCCATCAGCAGGTTCAAACTGATTGCGCACATGGAATAAATAACGCATTTGCCCAGGATCTGAAATATATAATTATTTCCATGATCCAGAAAAAGCGGGAAGATAACAGCTGCCAGCATCACCAGCAACACAATGATCCGGCTTTCTTTACTCATTTTTTTCATAACAGCCACCTCTCTCCTATACTTTTTCAATCTGCTTCTGTCCGAGGATTCCCTGCGGACGTACTAAAAGAACAACTAACAGTACAATAAATGAAAATGCATCCTTATATGCAGCAGACAGATATGTAGCCCCCAAAATCTCAATCAACCCCATAAGCATGCCGCCAAGCATGGCTCCCGGAAGACTTCCAAATCCGCCCATAACTGCCGCCGACATGGCTGTCATTCCGATATTAGCACCCATATTATATCTGACCGTATAAATAGGAGCCATGACAAATCCGGCAATTGCAGCAAGAAATGCCGCAAGAATATATGTTACTGCAATAATTTTATTCAATTCAATTCCCATCAGAGAGGATGCTGTACGGTTTACAGCAACAGCATTCATTGCTATACCTGTTTTTGTGTATTTCATAAACCATGTAAAAACGACCATCAGGATGACACAAACCGCAATGATATAGAGATTCTGTGGTACCAAATATACAGTGATATCACCCAAGTGCATTTCAAAAGAAGCGTCGCTGACATAAGCCGGAACACGTTTTACGTCACTGTTCCAAATCAGCTTTGCCGCATCCCGCAAAATAAGCTGCACAGCGAAGTTTGCCATCAGCAATCCAACCGGGCCTTTATCGTATAAAGTTCGATAGCCGATTCGTTCTACGACCAGCATCACAATTGTTGTGCTCAAACAGGCCAGCAGCATTGCCAGAAAATATGGAACGCCTACCTGTGTATAAAACATCCATCCAAAATAGCCGCCCAGCATAAAGAATTCCCCCTGCGCAAAATGTCCCATGCGCATGGTACGGTATATTATATTAAATCCCAACGCAATCAGAGCATAAACACTTCCGGTCATAACTGCACCGATCAGTGCCTGTATAAAATTCTGCATCACAATACCCCCTAATTTTTATCCGTTGTCCGGTATCTTTTTGCATATTTTCAGAACATAAAATCGGTCCACAACTCTTTCACACTTATAGCTGCAGACCGACTTTTTTATTTTACGACATAATTAATATACTCTCACGATTGCAAGACTGCCGTCTTCTGCATTATACTGATATTCCGCAACATAACTGGTGTTCAAACCATTGTGCATATCATCAAACTTGAACTGACCCTGCAGTCCCTCGAATTCAGATGCAAGAATTGCCTCATTCAGCTTTACAGAGAAGTCGTCTGCTGTCACATCATATTCGCCAAGGGTATTCAATCCATTTGTGATACACAAAACTGCATCATAAATACGTGCTCCCAGTTCTGTCGGTGTCTCACCCTGGCTGTCAATTGCCTGGAATGCTTCAGAAAATTTCACATCCATCTCGCGCGTCTCGTCAAAAATCCAACCCGTCGGAAAGCAGACACCATCTAATTTTTCGGCACCCGCTGCGGAAACCATAGAAGTCTGTCCGACTGCCATACCGCCATGGAACGGCATATCTTCACCCATTAACTGCTTAACCTGAGACATAATAATCGCTGCATCATCCTGTCCGCCGCCCCAGATCAGACAAACATCCGGATCTGCTTCACGCGCTGCCAATACCTGTCCCTGAAAGTCCGGATCGCCGTTATTAAACGCCTGCTGCGAAACCCAGTCGATACCGTATTTTTCCTGCATATATTTGGTGCCTTCCTCCAATCCGACAGTACCGGCATCCGTATTCACATAGAAAATTGCAATTCTCTGGTATCCCAATTCGCCAACTAAATAATCACACATGGCATGAATAGTAGCAAAATCATCAACGGTGGAACGCATCGTATACTGCAGCCCCTGCATAGTAGGAACTGCCCCACCGCCATAACAGATAATCGGAATCTGCGCATCCTCACAAATCGGGTCGGTAGCCAGATTCTGTACGCTCATCAAATGTCCGATGATAATATCACAATTTTCCTGATAGATCAGATTATTTATTGCATCGACCGCGCCTTCGCTCGTAATCTTGTCATCCACAACAACAAGTTCCAAATCGTAATTCTCAGCCCAGGCTTCTTCGTTTGCCATTTTCACAGTCATTTCTGCAGTTTCCTGAATAATTTCACCCATACGCGGAACCTGACCGCTTAAAGGAGTAGCAAGTCCTACCTTTACAACCTGCTTCTCTGCTGCTGATACCGACATGCCAGAAACAGCCAAAGTCAGTGCCACACCCATTAACATGATTTTTTTTGTGTTCATAATTCTTTCTCCTTTTCATTTTTTTGTAAAACCCTGCGCAACTCGGATGTTAATATATTAATATATTAGTTTGTTTTTGTCAATACTGTTTCTGTATTTTCTTGTTCTTTCTACTATCTTTGTAAAAATTGCCGAATTTATTTTCTTGTATCTATGCATATTTCATAGTAAAAGCTCGTAGAATTTTATTTTTATTGTTTGACATCTCATAGCCAGATAGTATATTATTATTAAACAGGTGCTGATACACCACTGCACAACTCGGAAAAACACGGACATATATCAAATAAAACTATAATCTTGGAGGTATAAATATGGCATGTGTTGAATTACGTTTTTATTCCCATTCACTGGGAATGGATACCTGTGCAATGGTTCTGCTTCCCGAAAAAAGAATGCAGCCGGCGGAAAACCTGTCTGATAAAAAATATCCGGTGCTCTATCTTCTGCATGGTCATTCTGATGATGAAAGCAGTTATATCCGCAAAGGAAATATCGAATTACTGGCCCGTGATCATGATCTGATTGTAGTTATGCCCAATGCTCACCGCAGCTTTTACTGCAATTATCCGGGTGGATTTCCCTATTATACATATCTCACGGAAGAGCTCCCCCTGAAAATTGCCAACTTCTTTCACGCTTCTACACGGCCTGAGGATACATATGTCGCCGGCCTGTCTATGGGCGGATTTGGTGCTATGAAACTTGCCCTGAGTAATCCCCGGCGCTTTGCTGCTGCCGCCAGCATGTCCGGTCTTTTGGACCCTTATTGGCTGCATGTTCCCGGGAAAGAGCATTCTTTACCGGTATTTAACGATCCCATCTCCCGCAATAATTCAAAATCCGCTCTTGGTACTCCTGAAGATTTTTCTGGCAGCTGCAACGATTTGTTTGCACTTGTCGAAAAGTTACCGCAATCGGTCAATCCAAATCTGCGCATCTTCCAGTGCTGTGGCTCCGAAGATATGCTAATTGAGCAGAACAGAGCATTTCACATATTTGCCAGTCAGAAACTTTCCAGTCAAAATTATACTTATAAAGAAATGCCAGGTATACATAACTGGGATTACTGGAACAGAGCACTTGCCGATGTGATGACCTTTTTTGGATTTTCAAATGCAGCAGATACCGATTTCTGAGCGGCCAAAGAGGTGTACAGATATGAACAAATATTATAAAACTGCGAAACTTTCACCCGGCGTTATCCGCATAAAAGGAGTCGGTGGGGAGATGTGTTATCTGATACAGGGAACTGAAGCTGCATATCTGATTGACAGTTGTACCGGTTATGCTAATTTAGTACAGGTTGTTGAAGCTCTCACTTCGCTTCCCCTGCACGTTGGATTGACCCATGGTCATTGTGATCACTGTGGCGGCGCATTTTTTTATCCGGCATTTGATATGCACCCTGCTGATCTGTCTGTTTTACAGAAACATCAGTCACTTGAAAAGAGAACCGCTTTTATCAGGACGAAAGATGAAAACGTATATCAGTCGATGGGCGGCGATGCAGCTTTCGCCTTATACAACGGCCAAAGCATACGATTTCTGAAACACGGAGACATCATTAATCTGGGTGGCAACCTTAAGCTGGAGGTATATGAAACTCCTGGTCATACCAAAGGAAGTCTCTGCTTTGTATGCCGTGCCCTTCATTGTGCTTTCAGCGGGGACAATGTTCTGGACAATACTGTACTGCTGCATCTGCCAGAATCTGCTGATTTACAAACATATGCAAATAGCCTGCGTCTGCTGTTGGCTTTATTTGAACAGGGTATCGATGTCCTCTATACTTCTCATGGGTGTGGAACAGCAGATCATACTCTAGTGCAAAATTTACTGCAGTGCTGCATGGATATCCAACAGAACACCGATGACAAAATGCCCTACAGCTATTTTTCAATTCCCTGCTTTCTGGCTCGCAGGGCACATGTTACCGGAAATAATCTCTTGAGCAGAAATGACGGACTTCCCGGCAATCTGGCTTATCCGGTACAAACAAATTAACTCTTTTCATGCATACATACCAATAAAAAGGAACTGAGCCATAGCCACTAATACGCTATTGCCCAGCTCCTTTTTATTTTTCATTTGAAATATTCCGGATGCTCCTTTCGCAGCTCACTCCAGTCTACTTCATGTCTTGTCAAATGCTCTCCGACTATTTTCGCCGCTCTTCCCGCATTCTTCTCTTGTATCGCCTCAAGAATTCTTCTATGATCATCTACTATATACTGGTTTTTCACAACCTTCAGTCGCAGGCTTCTCATACGGTCAAAGTAAATCATCATACTATTCATCAACGTATATGCCTGCATCTTATTTGCAATGACGAACAATATTCGATGAAACTCATTATCTGTTTCCAACAGTTTTTCCCAATTTTCATTATCAATATAAAACTGCTGTAACTTAATATTTTCTTCCAGCTGCTTTATTTGCTCATCTGTCACATTTTGGCAAACCAGCTCCATAATTTCTTTTTCCAATGCCAATCGGATAAATCTGGCCTCCTCCACTGATTCATAATCCATCAACGAGATATAACTGCCTCTCTGCGGATAAATTTCTACGATTTTGATTCTGCTCAATTCCATCAATGCTTCCCGTACCGGCGTTCTGGATATTCCCAAAAGTGCTGTCAGTTCATTTTCATTCACACGACTTCCCGGTTCCATTTCCAAAGAAATAATGTTTTCACGTAATACCCTTAATGCATATTCTCGCGCTGTTTCCTGTGCTTTTCTCTCCCTAATCAACATTTCATTTCCACCTTGCTAAACTAATTACCTGTAAAATGTAATTTTTTTCATTACTTATATACTAGTATAATACATATTTTTTAAAAACACAATCTCTATTTAAATTTCAATCATTCTCTGGCAAATGTATTTCCCTATACAGATTGGGGTGGGGCTGTCGGGAAATAGCGATTTTTGCCCCTGATATGTAAGAAGGAGACAATCCCTTAGAAATTCAGGCTTTTTCAAGGCCCTGGATTTTTACCGGACTGTCTCCTTCTTTTAGCAGTATCTATTTCAGGGCGCAAAACCCCCTTGTTTGGATTTTGAGAAGTGCTTTTTCGTCTAAGCTGCTTTCTGCTCCTTTTTTCCTTCATATTTTTCGATTTCGTGATGTAGAAACCGATGGTATTTCATAATGTTCCGGCCGATTGCATACAGCATAAACTCTTTATATACTTTTTCCGCCGACCGATAGTTGAACCGCCGGAAATCCTCGTTTTCCTTAATGTCCCCGAAGTGTCCTTCCGTCTGGATTGAGCGTGTCTGGCGTTTCAGGATTCCCGTCTCGCTCTGGATGTTCGCATTAGATTCTTCTTTCAGTTCTTCCCATCGTTCGTTGATCTTCATGACCTTATTCCGGTCAGGATTTTTCTCGGCATTATATTTATAAAGGCACCTGGCTTTATGCTCACAGCCGCCGCAGTCCGCACATCCATATACCTCAAACGTCCGGGCATATCCATCCTGTTCTTTGCTTTCTGTCCGGATATGGCGCAGCTCCCTTCCATCATGGCAGATGTAATAATGTTCATCTTCAAAAACGGAGTATGTCATGTTGTAATACTTTCCGATATCTTCTTTATATGCGCGGGTCTTCCGTTTCTCATGATCCTGGAGCTTGATATAGCTCCGGATTCCGTTCCCCTTCAGATACATCAGGTTCTTTTCGCTGCAGTAGCCGCTGTCGGCAGTAATCGCCTCCAATGTATCCCCAAATGCTCTCTGATGCTTTTCCAAAACAGGAATCAGCGTGTTGTAGTCCGTCCGGTCGCTGCTCACATAACTGTGGACGATGAAGTAATTCTCTACCGCGATCTGGACATTGTATGCCGGCTTTAACTGCCCGTTCAGCATATGGTCCTCTTTCATCCGCATGAATGTTGCTTCCAGATCAGTCCTGGAATAGCTGTTACGGTCTTTTCCCATGATTTCAAAACATTCCTTATATTCCATAAGGCGCCTGCCGCATTCTTCCAGTTCCTCATAAAGCTTCTGGATCTCCGGCTTATGCTTTCCCTTTCCGCTGACAAACAGAATCCCTTCGCCTTCCGCAATCCGCATCAGATTTTTCTGCAGTTTTAAGATTTCAAGCGGAGAACAGTTATCAATCTCAATGATGGTATTGTTCGGGATTTTCTTATGCTTTGTCACCTTCCGCTGCCTGTTTTCTTCAATCACTTTCCTGACCTTTTCCATCCCTTCGATCACAAACATCCGGGCTTCTCCAAGGTCGTATTTCGGTCCATATCCATTCTCATACAGAAATGCGTTGTACTTTGCGTAAAGGGCGTCTATGGTGTCCAGCAGACCGGCAAGATGATAGTTTATGCTTCCCCGCCAGATAAATGTGTATCGGTTTGCGTTCGCTTCAATCTTTGTCCCATCGATGTAGAGTTCTTTCAGCGTAATGAGTCCTTCCTTTTGCAGGCGGCGCATAAACTGACAGTTCAATTCATCCAGGATTTCGCCCGTCAGTTTTTTCCCTTTAAAGTCATAAAAAGCATCCCTCCGGGGCTTCTGCCCTTTGGTCAGCCAGATAAAAGCAAGGTCCCTCTGGCACAGGTCCACGATACGGTCAACCACCCTGACACCCCGCATATTTGCATAAGTAACCACAGAATACAGCATGATTGGGTTATACCCGGTTCTTCCCTTATCTGAATAACAGGCCTGAAGGCCTGAAAAATCTAATTCCTCCATCACTTTTTTCAAGGTATAGACTGGATCGTCGTCGGGTAAGCTCAATTCATAGAAACTGAAGTTAATTTTTTGTTGCCCAATTTCAAAAAAGTCGTTATAATAATCTTGTTTAAGCATAGTTCCATTATAACATGGAACAGAGAGAAGATGGTTATCGTTAGCCATCTTTTTTTCTTTTTAATGGATAAATTTCGGGGGCAGGTGTGATCCGTATGGATCACACCTGCCCCGTGTAGGGCTATTTATTTCCCGACAGCCCCACCCCAATCCCATGCAACGAAAAATCCGGTGCAGCCAACACCACTGCCGCCTTATGCACCGGATCATTCAAAATACATATATCTGCCAGATTATAGAAAACGATATACTGTAAGCTGAGCATCATCAGTATCGATATATTTTTTATCTCTGTACGCGTGCTCCCGCTCCGCCCATGATCGCTTCTACTTCTTTCTTGCTTGCCATGGTTGTATCACCCGGTGTAGTCATTGCCAGTGCGCCGTGTGCTGCACCATAGTTTACAGCCAGCTCTGCATTCTCTGTTGTCATCAGACCATAGATCAGTCCGGATGCGAAGGAATCTCCGCCGCCTACACGGTCCATGATTTCCAGACCCTTGTAGTCTTTTGCTTTGTAGATTTCTCCGTCTGCCCAGCAGATTGCGCTCCAGTCATTTACTGTAGCTGTCTTAACTGTACGAAGAGTAGTCGCAACTGCTTTAAAGTTCGGATAAGTCTTTGCAGCTTCGTTGATCATCTTCTTGTAACCGTCAAGGTTCAGTTCTTTCAGGTTTGCATCGTTTCCTTCGATCTCAAATCCAAGGCATGCAGTAAAGTCTTCTTCATTACCGATCATAACGTCAACGTATTTTGCGATCTCTTTATTTACTTCCTGTGCCTTGGCCTGTCCGCCGATAGCGCTCCACATGGACGGACGGTAGTTCAGGTCGTAGGATACGATCGTTCCATATTTCTTGGCTGTCTTGATAGCTGCCAGTACGGTCTCGCAGGACTGCTCGGAAAGAGCTGCATAGATACCGCCGGTATGCAGCCAGCGAACACCCAGTTCACCAAAGATATAATCAAAATCAAAGTCTTCCGGTGTTGCTTTGGAAATTGCTGTATTTGCACGGTCAGAGCATCCTACTGCTCCACGGATACCAAAGCCGCGCTCTGTAAAGTTCAGACCATTACGGCAGATACGTCCGATTCCGTCTGTCTTCATCCATTTGATCAGAGATGTGTCAACACCACCCTGCATGATAAAGTCTTCCATCAGCATACCAACTTCGTTATCTGCAAAAGCTGTGATAACTGCAGTATCCAGTTTAAAGCATTTTCTAAGTCCACGGACAACATTGTATTCTCCGCCGCCTTCCCATGCACGGAAAGAACGTGCTGTGCGGATTCTTCCCTCACCCGGATCAAGGCGGAGCATAACCTCGCCCAGAGATACTGCATCATATTTACATTCGCTCTTCGGTCTTAAATTTAAATTCATTTTTTCTTCCTCCCTAGCCACGGATTGATTTTGCAAGTTCTACTGCTTCTTTTGTCATTTCTCTGATTTTATCAAATTCTCCTGCCTTGATCAGATCACCTTTTACCATCCAGCTTCCGCCGCAGCAAAGAATCTTATCACAGCTAAGATAATCTTTCAGATTCTTTGTGCTGACGCCGCCTGTCGGCATAAATTTAACCATTGTGTATGGTGCTGCAAGGGCTTTGATCGTTGCAACGCCGCCAAACTGCTCTGCCGGGAAGAATTTTACAACCTTCAGTCCACGTTTTACAGCCTGAGCCACCTCAGACGGAGTGATGCATCCCGGGAATACCGGAATATTTTTTTCGATACAATAATCTACGATTTCCGGATCAAATCCCGGGCTTACGATAAACTTCGCACCTGCTCCTACTGCGCGATCCACCTGGTCAATTGTCAGGACTGTTCCTGCGCCTACCAGCATATCCGGATATTTTTCTGCCATCAGACGGATGGACTCTTCTGCTGCATCTGTACGGAAAGTAACTTCTGCACAGGGAAGTCCTCCCTCAACCAGCGCCTGTGCCAGCGGAAGTGCATCTTTTGCATCATTCAGGACAACTACCGGCACTACCGCCATCTTGCTAAACTGTTCTGCCATTGTACTCATTTCTAATTTCCTCTCTTTCATTTTATACTTTATATTTACTTTGCTTCCAGATCAAATCCGAAATAGCGTACTGCGTTGTTATAGGAAATTCCTTTTACGATTTTTTCCAGAGCCTTGTAATCAGCCGGATATTCTCCGTTATCTACCCATCCTCCGATAAGTTCACACATAATTCTGCGGAAATACTCATGTCTTGTGTAGGAAAGGAAGCTTCTGGAATCGGTCAGCATACCTACAAAATTGCTGAGCAGACCAAGGTTTGCCAAAGAAATCATCTGATCCGTCATACCAACCTTATGATCATTGAACCACCATGCACTGCCCTGCTGGATCTTACCGATTGCAGTGCTGTCCTGGAAGCATCCGAGGATCGTTCCGATAGAAGCATTGTCATTCGGATTCAGCGAATACAGGATTGTCTTCGGCAGCTCGTCTGTTGTGATCAGCGCATTCAGGAAATCCGCCATCTGTGCACTCGGTGCATAATTGTTGATGCAGTCATATCCGGTATCCGGTCCCAGCTGTGCATAACGGAGAGTATTATTGTCTCTCTTGCAGCCATAATGTAACTGCATTACCCAGTTTCTCTTATGATACTCTCTGCCAACATTCAGCATAAATGCTGTCTTAAATTTCATTTCCTCTTCTCTGGTGATCACGCCGCCCTGCATCCTTTTTGCAAAGATTGCTTCTATTTCTTCGTCTGAAGCGGGTGCATACATAACATACTCAAGGGCATGGTCAGACACAGAGCATCCCATAGATGCAAAGAAATCCATTCTGTTTGAAAGGGCAGCCTTCAGAGAAGCGAAATCTTTAACCTCAACACCGCTCACTTCACTCAATGTCTTCAGATAATCCAGATATTCCGGCTTTTCCAGATTCATGGCTTTATCCGGTCTCCATGCCGGAAGCACCTGAACATCGAAGCTTGCATCCTCTGCGATTACCTTATGCCATTCCAGTGAATCAACCGGATCATCCGTAGTGCAGATCAAAGTTACATTTGACTGTTTAATCAGGTTTCTTACAGACATTCCGTCTTCCTGGAGCTTCGCATTGCAGAGATTCCAGACTTCCTCAGCAGTTTCACCGTTTAAGTAACCGTCATATCCGAAATAACGTTTCAGTTCCAGATGACTCCAGTGATACAGCGGGTTTCCAATTGCTTTCTCCAGTGTTTCAGCCCACTTCTGGAATTTTTCGCGATCACTTGCATCGCCTGTGATGTACTTCTCATCCACACCATTTGAACGCATCTGACGCCACTTATAGTGATCGCCGCCCAGCCATACCTGGGTTATGTTTTCAAACTTTCTGTCCTCAGCGATTTCCTTTGGATTAATGTGGCAGTGATAATCCAGTACCGGCATTTTTTCCGCATAATCGTGATACAGTTTCTGTGCCGCCTCAGTCGACAATAAAAAATCCTGATCCATAAATGCTTTCATTTTTTTGCCCTCCAAACACTTTTATTATTGTTTCATTTATAATTCCGGGCCAGCTTCCTGACCTTGAACATCTTTTTACAAGTACGCAGTAGTCCCACGGGCTATCACATCCCCCGATACCGTAATGCGGTTCGAAACCTGCTCTCCTGACAGGACCCGCATAAGCATGGACACTGCATTCTGGCTGGAAAAATCCATATGATTATCCACACTGCTTATCTCCGGCTCACTGCAGATACTGATCCTTGAATTATTATATCCCACTATCTGCATTTCCTCCGGCACTCTGATATCAGCAGCTCTTGTGAACTTAAAGGCAGCTACAGCCAGTTCATCATCAGATGTTACAGTAACATCCCAGCGCTGACCGTCCTTCCAGCGCTGTAAAAACATCTGCTTCGTTTCTTCAATCGTTCCGTTAAATAACACCATATGCTCCGCTGCCATCTCTTTGCCCGCATGGGCAAAAGCTTTTTCAACGCCCTTTATCTTCTGCCGTCCGCTGAAAGAGAGGGAACGGTAAACGTACAAAATCTTTTCTGTTCTCTGCAGAAATTTGGAAACCACACCGTACATAGTCTCTTCATCCTCGCAGAGAGCACAATACACACCCGGTGCCTCCAGATATCCATTTAGTATAACCACCGGAACTTCTTTTGCAGCCTCTGTAATGTACTGATTCTTCGCCATATCTTCTTCCACAAAACTGGATCCTGCAAGAATCAGTCCGTCCACTCTCTTTGAAAGAAGCAGATTCATGTATTTTTCTTTCGCCTCTGACTCATATCCTGTACAGCAAAGGAGCACATTGTATCCGTATTTGTGAAGTTCCTGCTCAATATGATAGACGGCAGCAGCAAGCACAAGGTCTGAACTGTCCGCGCACAAAATTCCTATCGTATTCATGGTATTCAGGCCAAGCCCTCTGGCAAAAACATTTGGCTGATAACCTGTTTCCTCCATAACCTTAAGAATTTTCTGCCTGGTCTTTTCGCTGACTTTGCTGTTCCCATTCAGAACTCTGGATACCGTCGCAATGGAAACCCCGGCTTTCTCAGATATATCATAGATATTCATAGTCCGAACCTCCAGTTCTGTCTCAAGATACCAGTCCATACGCCCTACAGCATGAAGAGATTACAGGCACTCTTTCATCAGTTCATAAGTACCCTTTTCTTCAATCGTCTTCAGGTCTGCTGTTACAGCATCCAGAAATCCTTCCAGCTGTGTCAGATCTTCACCCCAGAAATCTGTGTTGGAAAGAACTGCTTTTACAAGTGTTTCTGCATCATCATCTTTATGTGCATAATAGAATTCCTGAATTGGTTTGTCATCACAAATCTTATATTCATTGCCTTCACGTGTTCCGATAAATCCGTTCTCGTCCAGTTTTGTTCCATGATAGAACGCAATATAGCACGCCATTGATGCAGTAATGCACTTCGGCAGTTTGCCGTATTTATCTACGTATCCCTTCAGAGACGGCATAACACGTGCTCTCCATTTAGATGTAGAGTTCAGGGAAATTGACAGCAGTGCATGGTCTACAAACGGATTGTCAAAACGGTTTGTTACGGAAGAAGCGAACTCTTCCAGTTCTTCCTTCGGCAGTGTCAGTGTCGGAATGATCTCATCATAAATTGTCTTATTCATAAATCCGCGGATCACATCATCTTTCATACAATCGCGAACGATATCCTGCCCTGCAAGATATGCTCCCAGTACCATAGAAGTATGTGCTCCGTTCAGGATACGTACTTTACGCTGTTTGTACGGTTTGTGGTCATCACAGATGATAACCGGAAGGCCGGCTTCTTCAAACGGAAGTTCCTTCTTCATCCACTGCGGTCCTTCAATTACCCAAAGGCCGAATACTTCACCAACGTCTAACAGATTATCCTCATATCCCAGTTCCTCGCAGATCTGCGCAGCATCAGCTCTCGGATATCCCGGAACAATACGGTCTACCAGTGTAGAGCAGAATACATTTTCTTCGTCCAGCCAGATCTTGAACTCATCGCTCAGTCCCCACTGATCTGCATACTGTTTTACACATTTCTCCAGTTCCTTACCATTATTATCGATCAGCTCGCAGGAAAGAATAATCACACCTTTTCCTTTTTCTTTTCCGAATGTTTCGAAACGGCGGTACAGCCACTGTGTCAGTTTTCCCGGATAGCTGCCTGCCGGAGCATCTGTAAACTGGCAGGACGGATCATACTGGATACCGGCCTCTGTTGTATTGCAGACGATGAAACGGATATCCGAGCTTTCTGCATAGCCAAGAACCTGATCATATTCTGAATACGGGTTCAGGCATTTGCTCACACAGGAAATCACACGTCTGTCATCCACCTTTGTTCCGTTTTCATTGCCGCGGAGGATCAGTGTGTAAAGACCTTCCTGCTCGTTGATAAAATTACGTACAACTTCACCGCTGTTGATCGGCTGTACCAGAACAACTTTAGAATTAAATCCTGCTTTTTCATTCATTTTGTCAATCCAGCATTCTACGAACGCACGAAGGAAATTTCCTTCGCCAAACTGAAGAACTCTCTCCGGAGCATCTTCCAGAAGATATCCTTTATATCCCTGCTCTTTCAATGTTTCATAACATAATTTTTTCATTTTTTTGTCCTTCCTTTTCTTTTATATTGAGACGGATTTCCACCCGCCTTATGCTTTTATTAAAGAGTTACACCCTGCTTGAAGATCGCCATATCATGGAAGCCCTTTTCCTCTGCTTTTACTTTTCTGCCGGAAGCAACTTCTATCACATAATCAAACAGCTGTTTTGCCAGTTCATCCTTCGGTGTATCCTCAACCATAACGCCGCAGTTGAAATCAATCCAGTTGCCTTTCTTCTGGTTCAACTGAGAATTTGTTGAAATTTTCACTGTCGGTACCGGAGATGCAAACGGTGTTCCGCGTCCCGTCGTAAACAGAACAATATGTGCTCCTGATGCAGCCAGTGCCGTAGAAGCTACCAGGTCATTGCCCGGTGCACTCAGCAGATTCAGCCCCTTGTTGCATACTGTTTCACCGTAGGAAAGCACTCCAACCACCGGTGCAGAGCCCGATTTTTGTGTACATCCCAGAGACTTGTCCTCCAACGTGGAAATACCGCCCTTCTTGTTTCCCGGTGACGGATTTTCATAAATCGTCTGATTATGGCTTGTAAAATAATTTTTAAAATCGTTGATCAATTTTACTGTCTTTCCAAACAATTCCTCATCTGCACAGCGGTTCATCAAAATCGTTTCTGCGCCAAACATTTCCGGCACTTCTGTCAGAATAGTGGTACCGCCTTTACTGATAAGAATATCTGAAAATGCACCCACTGTCGGATTTGCTGTAATGCCGGACATTCCATCGGAACCGCCGCACTTCATACCTATGATCAGCTCACTGCAGCTGATGGGTTCCCTCTTAAAGCTTCCCACATATTCTGCCAGTTCTTTAATCAGCTCCAGAGAAGCTTCTATCTCGTCTTCATATTCCTGAGATACCAGGAACTTCACACGCTTTTCATCATAATCTCCGATAAACTTTTTCAGTTCATCAATATTGCTGTTCTCACATCCAAGTCCCAGCACAAGCACACCGCCTGCATTCGGATGATTTACCAGATCTGCCAAAATCGTTCTTGTATTGTCCTGGTCATCTCCCATCTGTGAACATCCATATGGATGTGGAAATGCACAGATATCTTCTACCGTACCGCCAACATATTCTTTTGCTCTGTGCTCAATTGCCTGCGCAACATTGTTAACACATCCCACGGTCGGAATGATCCAGATTTCGTTGCGGACCCCCACCTTGCCGTCCGGCCGGCGGTATCCCATAAATGTCACATCCTCTGTCGGTTCAAGGGGTGCGGCATCTTTTTCATAAGTATATTCCAGAAGATCTCCCAGACCTGTCTTCAGATTGTGAGTATGTACCCAGGCACCTTTCTTAATGTCTTCCTTTGCAACGCCGATCGGAAAACCATACTTGTACACCTTTTCTCCCGCTGCAATGTCCTGCAAAGCAAACTTATGCGCCTGCGGAATATCTTCCAAAAGCGTTACGTCCTGTCCTGCCACATTCAGTGTACTTCCTTTTGTCAGAGGTTTCAGTGCAACACCCACCACATCATTTGCGTTAATCTTTACAAATTTCTGCATTTTCCTGCTCCCTTCTCAAATTGTAAGCGCTTACATTCAGCTTACACTTACACACAAAAAAAGTCAATTGATTTCTGCCAAAATATTCAACAAATAATAGTCTTTAAAACTGTGCAACTTTACAATTCGAATTGTTTTGCATATAATGATACCTGGATTGTCCCGCTATGCATCCCATGTACAGCAGGCATTCCGGCAAAACGTAAGATATGAAGGAGTATTGTTATGAACCTGATTCCATTTCTGATCATCTGTCCTTTGACTTTTCTTGCCGGGCTGGTGGACTCTATTGGCGGAGGCGGCGGCCTGATTTCCCTTCCTGCTTTTTTGCTGGCCGGCCTTCCTCCCCACACTGCCATTGCCACCAATAAACTTGCATCATCAGTGGGCACCACTGTTTCTGCCACCCGCTATTGTAAAAACGGTTTTTTTGATAAAGCACCGGCTCTTCCCGGCATTATTTTTGCTCTGTGCGGTTCTTCTATAGGTGCGCGTCTGGTTCTCCATACCAGTGATGCCGTGCTGAAAAAAATGATGCTTATCATCCTTCCTGTGGTCGCCGTCATTGTCCTTTTAAACAAAAAGGAGCCGGAATATGATTCCTCATTTCCGGCTTCCAAACGTATATTTATTGTCTGTATCAGTGCCTTTATAATCGGCATCTATGATGGCTTTTACGGACCGGGCACGGGCACTTTTCTTTTGCTTGCCCTGACTCATATGGCACATATGGATATCCGGACCGCCTCCGGCAATGTAAAGCTGATCAATCTTTCTTCCAACATTGCCGCCCTTGCCACCTTTCTTTTTGGCGGTCATGTAAATTTAATCTACGGAATGACCGGAGCCCTGTTCTGTCTTACCGGCCACTATATCGGTTCCGGCCTTGTCATGAAAAGCGGAAGTAAAATCGTGCGCCCTGTCATTATCCTGGTGCTGATTCTTCTGTTCGCAAAAGTAATCTCAGGAAACTGACGATTTAGCTGCGGCCTTCGCGTTTTCTTTCAAGATTTGAAACGATAATGCTGCAGCATGCATCACCTGTGATATTTACTGTAGTACGTCCCATATCAAAGATACGGTCAACACCTGCTACCAGTGCAATGCCATCAACGGGAAGACCAACTGAAGTAAGCACCATTGCAAGCATTACCATACCTGCTCCCGGCACACCTGCCGTACCGATAGATGCCAGCGTTGCTGTCAGCACAATGGTCATCATCTGAGGCAAAGTCAGCTGGATACCATAGCATGCTGCGATAAAGATTGCACAGACTCCCTGATAAATAGCTGTTCCGTCCATGTTGATGGTAGCTCCCAGCGGAAGAACAAAGGAAGAAACTTCTCTGGAGGCTCCCAGTTTTTCTGTACATTCCATATTAATAGGAAGTGTTCCTACAGAAGATGCACTGGAAAACGCAAACATAATCGCCGGCATCATACCTTTAAAAAACGTTACAGGACTGAGTCCGCCCATTGTCTTCACTGTAAGGGAATAAACAACAGCCGCATGCACGATATAGCAGATGTAAGCGGTCAGAAGCACCATTGCCAGTGATCCGATAATAGCCGCACCGTTTGATGCGATTACCGGGCAAAGAAGACAGAACACACCGACAGGTGATAATTTCAGAATCATTTCCATACATTTCATGAACACATCATTCAGATCATTAAATGCACTGACAACCTTCGTATTTTTCTCTCCTACCAAAATAATTGCAAATCCAAGCAGAATCGCCATAACAATAATCTGCAGCATATTGGCATTTACCAGCGGAGAAATGAAATTAGACGGGAAAATATTCACAATGGTGTCCATAAATGAGGTTGACTCCGCTGCCTCATAAGTCAGATCTGTAGTAGCTACCACCGGGAAAAGTCCCTTAAACAGATTTCCTCCAACCAGACCTATAACAATGGCAACCGCTGTGGTGCATAAATAGTAAACCACTGTTTTCAACCCAATAGAACCTACTTTTTTCACGTCCCGCATGGAGATAATGCCGCACATGATAGAAAACAGCACGATAGGACAGACGATGAACTTGATCAGGTTCAGGAAAATTGTTCCGAAAGGCTTGATGTAATTATTGGCGAAATCCGCGTGTTTTCCCATCAGAAGCCCCACAATGATGGCCAGAACCAGTGCGATAAAAATCTGCATGGCCAGTGACATTTTTTTCTTTTCTTGCATAAAAATTCCTCTCTTTCCTTTTGTATAAAAAGGGGCATTGTGCCACACAATGCCCTTGACTTATGATTTTATACTATCATAATGCAATTTTTAAATCAACATTTATCTCAAAGATATGCCCGTGTTATTTCAGGAACTGAGCAACCTGCCTGTCCCAGACACAGATATGATTCAACAGCCAATCCACCACATTTTTCTTAACAGCTTCCACAAACGCTTCTGTCGGACCTTCTTCCTCCATCAGCATTTCTTCCAGTTCTCCAACTGCCTTTACAAAAGCAGCATGCTGCTTCCTGTGTGCATCCAAAAGCGGATAATTGTTCTCCTCCTGCAGTTTTTCCTCATCTGCAAAGTGTTTGTTGGTATAATCCATCAGGAAATCCATAGTCTGCACCGCTACGATTTTCTCTGTGCCCACTTTACATTCTTCTGTCAGCTTATTCACTCTGCTGATCAGCTCCTGATGCTGTCCGTCAATCAGTTCATTGCCTGTTCTTAAAGAATCATCAAAAACAATCGCCATTTTCCATTCCTCCCGAAATCTGTTTACAAATTTGACAGAACTCAAAATGTCTGCCTTTCCCGCACATTATATCAAAAGCACAGGCAGATTTCAACCCATTACGAAAGACTGCTCATCCATTTCTTTCTCCTGAATACGATAAAAGTTATCACAAGCCGCACCACTTCCTCCTGGGACAGAATGAAGTATACCCAGACAATCGGCATATGAAAAACGAATGCCGTAATCAGTCCCAGCGGTGCTCCCACCAGCCATGTTCCGATCATGTCTATGACCATAAGATAAGCAGTCTTGCCGCCGCTTCTGATTATTCCGCCTCCAAGGATCATATTTGCCACCTTCACAGGGGCCAGAACAGCAAAAGCTGTCAAAAGCCGGCCAGCCGTTATCCTCACCTGCGGTTCTACATTGTAAAGATATGTATACGGTTTCTGAAGCAGGAGAAGGAACCCGGATAAAATGAGCGAGCCTGCAAAACCGTACCATACCAGCTGTATGGCTTCTCCATAAGCATTATCATATTCTTTTGCCCCCAGTCTTTTTCCAATCAGTATCCCTGCTGCCTGAGAAATCCCACTTAAAGCACCGATGAAAAGCCCCTGCACCGGACCTGTAAGAGACATCGCCGCAAGCTGCTGTGTGCCGATATGCCCGTAAATAAACGTATTTACATTCTGTCCGACACTCCATAAGAATTCATTAACTACCACCGGCATCAGCATGGCAAAATACTGCAGATACCCCGTCTTTCCCAGATTCAGCGAAAAATGAAAACCGTTTCCCTTCTGTCTCTCTGTCCGCCTGAACATAAGAATAATTATAATCAGATTGATCATCTGAGAAATCACACTTGCAATAGCTGCACCTGTCACGCCAAGTTCCGGGAATCCGCATTTCCCGAAGATCAGCACATAATTCATCAATGTATTTGTCATCGCTGAAATAATTCCTGCATACAGCGGATAAGATGCTCTGTCCATGCACCGGACCATAACAGAAAGTATGGACGCGGCTCCCATGGGAACATACATCCAGGCAATAATCTTAAGATATTCTGTCCCTGTCTTTATAATTCGTTCATCTTCCGTATAAATGCGGACGATCGCCTCTGAAAAAATGAGGCAGACCGCCGCAAAAAGAAGGGCCAGCCCAATGGCAGATGCCAGGTTTACCGATAAACTCCGGTCCGCAGCATCCCTGTCTTCCATACCGAGATACTGCGCGATCATAATACCGGCTATCGAAGCCATAGCGCCCACTATAACAGAATATATAAAGGATGGCCTGCCGGCAACTTCCACCGCCGCTACAGCGGTGCTTCCCAGCTGTCCGACCATGAGCTGGTCTATCATTGAAAAAGAGGATTGCAGCATCGACTGCAATGCGACCGGAACTGCAATCCGCAATACCGTTAAAAGGAATGTATGCTTCCCGCAAAAATCTTTTTTAAATATCTTATTCTCCATAAAAAACCCTCACTTTCCATTCCTGATTATCTCACGGAAAGTAAGGGTTTCTCAATGGGTTAATCGCATAACCCATTACAAATTTGCGCTTATTATTTTGTATATTTTGCCGTGCTGTCTCTGACAATCAGTTGAACCGGCAGAAGGATGTCCTCCTTATATTCCGGCTCCTCCTTCATTTTCCTGAGAAGCTCCATCGCCATGACCGCACGCTGTTTTCCGTCCTGCCGAACCGATGTCAGATTCGGCACCACCTGTTCACAGACAGGGTTTCCGTCAAATCCGGCAAGAGAAATATCATCCGGTATTCTTATCCCACGGCTTTGTAAAAACTGCATCAAATCGATGGCGTAATAATCAGAAACCGCGAACACGGCCGAGCAGGAAATGATTTCCCCAAAATGTTCCCCATAAAACCTGTGTCGTTCCTCTTTCTGCATCGGAATCTTCATGAAGCCGGCGCATTGTCCTTCCCCACTTCCAAATCCCTGACAAAATCCCTCATACCGTCTCAGATCCATGCAGCTCCTGTTATCTGAAACGCAAAGCACTCTCCTGTGTCCAAGCTTTCTGAAGTGCTCCCCCATCTGTCTTCCGCCATCAAAATCATCAATAACAAGATTGCAGATCCGTCCTTTGTTCTCAAAAATGCCATCATAAACTACAAATGGGATTCGTATCTCGTTTCTCAATTCCTGATACTCGTCCTCGCAAAAGCAGATGATGATCATGCCATCCAGATTCCACATGGAAGCAAATCTGACAATTTCATGGATATTTTCCACCTGTTTCAGCATCATAAAATATCCCGCCTCATCAATTGCCGCGGACAGGTAATTCAGAGATGATGCAATAAACGGATCTTCTATTATGTGGCCCTCATATTTTTCATGCTTTTTCATTACAACACCGATAATATGAGAATCATTCTGGGCAAGCAGCGTTGCCGCCATATTGGGAATATACCCCCGTTCTTGCAGCTTGCGCTGAACCATCTCTACCGTCTTTGCAGAGATTTTCTTTGTTTTTCCATGAATCACATTGGAGACGGTTGCCGTACTCACACCCAGTTCATCAGCAATGTCTACAATCCTTACCCGGCCTTCCTTCCACATGATCCCTCCGAATTTTTGAATTGTTTTTTGTTTAATAATTCTCCATTCTCACTTCAAAATAGCTCTGGGGATGTGCACATACCGGACAAAGCTGCGGAGCTTTCTTACCCATTACAAGATGACCGCAGTTTCTGCATTCCCACATGGTCATTTCACCCTTTTCAAAGACAGTCTTCATTTCCACATTATTCAGAAGAGCACGGTATCTCTCCTCATGTGCTTTCTCAATGTCTGCAACCATTCGGAATTTTGCAGCCAGCTCAGGAAATCCTTCTTCTTCAGCTTCTTTTGCAAACGTGCTGTACATATCAGTCCATTCGTAATTTTCTCCTTCTGCCGCCGCAGCAAGGTTCTGTGCTGTATTTCCCAGTTCTGCCAGTTCTTTGAACCACATTTTTGCATGTTCTTTCTCATTATCAGCAGTCTTTGTAAACAAACCGGCAATCTGCTCATAACCTTCTTTTTTGGCAACGCCTGCGAAATATGTATACTTATTTCTCGCCTCGCTTTCACCTGCAAACGCTGTTCTTAAATTCTGTTCCGTTTTTGTTCCAGTATATTTATTACTCATTTTCCGTTCCTCCCTTTTTCTGTTCTGATAATTCTTTTTTTTGGCAGGCCTCACAGACATAATGGACATTCAAGTCATATCCGGTAATCACAATGCCCAGACGCTGTTCAAGATCCTTTGCAAAATCCTTCAGAGTAATATCCGAAATCTGACCGCAACGGTCGCATACAATATGATCATGTATGTCCGTATTTCCATCAAAATAATCCGGACCGTCCCCACGTTTTATCCGTCTGATCTTTCCTTCTGATTCCAGCAGATTCAGATTATTGTATACTGTTGCCATGGCAATGCCCGGCGTTTCTTTTTTAGCCCTGAGAAAAATCTCTTCTGCTGTCAGATGCATACAGGAAGTATGTGCTTCTTTTAAAATATTCCAGATAATCAATCCTTTTTTTGTCATGTACTCTCCCTAAATTAGAATTATTCTAATTCTAATTTTATATTTATTTACAGATTTTGTCAATACACAGATCCATTGAGAACAACTGTTTCTTTACTCTTAAAAAAATAAAACTTCATCTCAACATTGGAATGTGTCGTCAGATAAACAGCGATTTCCAGCATCCTGCTGTTAAGCCTGTGATACATAACCTGGGGTTTCCACGGAATCCCTGTGATGTACTCACGTTCTCTTGCGGTCAGACAGGACAGCATCTTTTGCAGCCTTCTCTCTCTGTCGCGCCGGATAGTTCCGAAAGGGCATGATACATATGAATTTTCTTCACCGTTCTTTTCGATATATTGCCTCAGCAATGCGCAAAGTTCTGCCTCCGAACGCATATCCACAGAAACACTTCTCATATCTGTCCCACTTACGGGCAATTCTTCCATCAGTATTCCCCGCTCTGTCAGATAGCGGTATACCGTCTTTTCCACCCGCGCCCGGGGAGTGGGAAACTCCAGCTTCTGCATGATCGCGTCCGTGGTATATCCCAGATCCAGGAGATGGCGGATTGCACCTCCGCTGGCTGCGTCATGCACAAAATCCCCCAGTGCTTCCTGAAAATATTTTGGCAGTTCTTCCTTTTGTCTGTCCATAGAGTCTTCCATCCTTTAATCCACTGTAAGCACCGCTTTGTGCAAATTCAGTGTCTCCCTGCTACATCGCAATCCACCCAAACACATTTGCCACGGAACTGAGCAAAATAACCGCCACAAAGATCGGACATAAATATTTGATCATAAACTCAAAAATCTTTCTTCTTTTAAATGGAGCCCCATCCTTTTGAACTTCTTCTGCAATTTTATCTGTTCCAATCACCCGCACCACGAGCAGACATGTAGCCATAGCCGCAATCGGCATCATCACAGAATTTGTCAAAAAGTCAAAGAAATCAAGAAACGGCATTCCTATAATCTGTACAAACGCCAGCGGACCGTATCCAAGAGAAGACAATGTTCCAAGCACGATGATGATCAGCCCCATAATAATCGCTGCTTTGTGCCGGCTCCATCCAAGCTCATCCTCGAAAGTTGATACAGCGCTTTCCGTCAATGCGATCGCACTGGTAAGCGCAGCAAACAGTACCAGTAAAAAAAACAGGACCCCTGCCAGTGTACCGAATCCCATACTTGCCAGAACTTTTGGAATCGTGATAAACATCAGAGACGGGCCTGCCTGCAGAGTATCCATGTCTCCTCCCGAAAAGGCAAATACCGCCGGAATAATCATCAATCCTGCCATAATTGCAATCGCAGTATCAAAAATCTCCACATTCCGGGTCGCTCCCTCTATTGAAACATCCTCTTTCATATAAGATCCGAATGTAACCAGTATTCCCATGGCAATTGAAAGTGAATAAAACATCTGCCCCATCGCAGACACAACAGTCATCCATGAAAATTGTTCCATATTGGGAACCAGAAAATATTTTACGCCGGCAAGCGCGCCTTCTCTTGTCATGGAATATGCCGCAATAACAACTGCCAGTACAACCAGAATGGGCATCATAAATTTTGATACTCGCTCGATTCCATTGCGTACTCCCGCAAATATAATTATCAATGTAGCCGCAGCAAAAATCAGAAACCAGATCTCCACAGAAGCACCGCCGGATATAAAATCTGTAAAATATCCTTCTGCCGCCACTTCATTCACATTTCCCCCAAGATATTCAAATAAATACTTAATCACCCAACCGCCGATTGTGGAGTAGTACGGAACAATCAGCATTGGAATGATTGCATTCACCCAGCCGCCCATCTTCCACTTCCCGGCGCCTCCGGCTGTGCCAAATGCCCCTACCGGACTTTTCTTCGTCATACGGCCCAGTGCTGTTTCTGCCATAATCATTGTGTATCCGAAAGTCAATGCCAGCAAAATATAGACCAACAGAAAAATACCTCCACCATATTTCGCTGCCAGATACGGAAACCGCCAGATATTTCCCAATCCTACTGATGCTCCGGCTGCTGATAACACAAAACCTATTTTGCCGGAAAAACTGCTTCTTTTTTTCTGCCTGTTCATCTTCTTTCTCCACTTTTCTTATTTTATTTATATGGTGATGCCAGGGTCAAAAGTATTTGCCCCATGATGCCTGTACTCAGGAATCCTCTTTCATCCTTATAAATACATATTCCAGATCGGAGGACAGTTCCTCCCGCCAGGAGTAATGCAGTCTGTTAAATTTTTTCAGCTCAGACGGGGCTTCTATCTTCTTTTCCGCCATAAAACGCACCATCTCACCCCGGGCCATCTTTGCATATGTACCTTTTTGGACAACCTTCCCGTTTAACAGTTCACCAAATACACATGTGATACAGGTATCCTCATCCGTCAAATATTTTTCAATACATCTTGAGTACTCTTTTGATGCCAGATTAATGATTACACCGTCTTCATCTCTGACAGCATCGTACAGTTTCCGTCCCCACAGATCATACAAATCTCTGTATCCCCCTATGGCAGCCCTGGCCTGCATCTCCAGCCGATACGGCGTTACGCCATCCATTGGTTTCAGAACTCCGTAAAATGCAGACAAGATTCTCAAATGCTTCTGAACGTAATCAAACTGACTGTCCTCAAACACAGCCGGCGCCATATAACTGTAAGCAATCCCTTCATAAGAAAGAATGGCAGGTGTAAGATTTTTTCGGAGCGTCATATGCTCCAGTCGGTCAAAATTCTGACCGGCAATCTTATCATTACACCCCCACAATTTTTTCAGTTCGCTATAGGATTTTGACTTAAGCCATGACAATATTTCTTCCGTCTGCGATAAAAATACAGGAAGTTCTGCATAAGTCAATGAATCCAAATCCATATTCATTTTCTTTGCCGGTGATAATATAATTTTCATAATACACACATCTTATCATAAAACAGAATCTGTCTCAACCCATTTCCTGTTTCAGAATAAAAGTGTGCTCCCTGTTGCAAAAAAATGCATCCTCAGGCCATTTACTGTCCTGAAGATGCATTTACATTTCATTTATTCGTATGAAAATACCGGCCGTCCCGTCCTTTCATCCCACCTGATCTTCATCAGCATGGCATGACGATTCGGATTATACAGAGGATTGCCCTCTATTTTTTCTTCTGTTCTTGCATGGTAAACCATGATTGGATTTCCTTCTTCATCCTCGGTAAAAGAATTGTGCCCCGGCCCGTAAATCGATCGGGACGCATCCGTCCTGATGACAGGGTAACGGTCTTTCTCCCAGGAACGCGGATCCAGAAGATCCGCATCTTCACTGGCTGTAAGCATACCCATACAGTAATCCGCGCCCGTCTCCGAAGCGGAAAATGTCAGGTATATCTTTCCGTTATGGTGGATCACTGCCGGTCCTTCATTTACCCAGAAACCTACACGTTCCCAGTCATAATCCGGTGTCGTAAGCAATACCTGCACAGTTCTAAGTTTGCAGGGGGATTCCATTTCACCTATATAGAGGTTTGATATCTGCTTTCCGACTCCTACTTTCTCGGCCCACACATAATAGCGTTTTCCATTATTTTCAAAGACGGTGGCATCCAGAGAAAATGCTTCGAAAGAAAATTCATCCTCATCAGCTCTTCCCATTTTACCACGCTCTTCCCATTTTGCTGTAAGTGGATCTTCTCCCATACATTCCAGCACATAAGGCCGGATAGCCCAGACATCGTCCACATCTCCTCCCGCAAAATAAACATACCATTTTCCGTCAAGATAATGAAGTTCCGGAGCCCAGATGTGTTCGCTTAAAATTCCCTTTTCATGTTTCTCCCAGATAGTCACCTCTTCCGCCTGTGCCAGTCCCGCCAGCGTCCTGCTGCGGCGCAGGACAATGCGGTCGTAGGCCGGTACAGACGCTGTAAAATAATAGGTTCCATCTGTATGCTTATATACATAGGGATCTGCCCTTTGCAAAATCCACGGTTCGTTATATTTTAGTTCCTGACTCATCTCTCACCTCCACTGTAATCTTTTTTATCATTTTTTGTTATTTGGCAAGACGAATTACATTCCAGGAAGCTTTTTTCAGGACACTGGTCATTTTTCCCTGATCCATTCTTGTTCTGTCTACTGTCTTAGGAGCCACCAGCTCCTGACCTGCGCTGTTGCATATCTTCATATCGCTGCTTTCCATAACAATATGTTCCACCACACGATAATCTTCCATACTTCTAATATCTGTGATCAGTTCCAGATCTTCATCCACATTTCTGTTTACCGCAAAAATGGTGAGTTCCTCATTCTCCTCATTCCATACAGCAACACTGGAGATATCTGTCACATCCTCATGTGTTTTTGTATCATGAACCGGAGAATTGAGCACAGGCTGCAAAACCACACCCCTGCCATACTTTGAAGCGTGCATAAACGGATAGAATATCGTCTGTTTCCATGCTTTTCCCCCGCCGCACTCGGTCATAATCGGCGCAATAACATTTACCAGCTGTGCCATGCATGCCATCTTCACACGGTCTGCATGCTTCATCAATGTGATAAGCATCAGTCCGACCAAAACAGCATCTTCGAAATCATACATATCTTCCAGAAGAGCCGGTGCCACCTGCCATGGATGGTTTGTCATAATATCATCATCCTCTGCATTAGAATGGAACCACACATTCCACTCATCAAAGCTCAGGTTAATATCCTTCTTTCCTCTCTTCTTTGCTTTTACAAAATCGCAGGTAGAAATAACTGAACGGATAAACTGGTCCATATCGTCAGACAGTGCAAAAAAGTCTGCCGTGTCATTATTTCTGTTGCCATAATACTGATGCATGGAAACATAGTCCACATGATCATATGTATATTCCAGAGTCGTTGCCTCCCACTGCGGGAAAGTCGGCATCTCAAGATTAGAGCTTCCGCAGGACACCAGTTCTATGGTCGGATCAATCAACTTCATGGCTTTCGCTGTTTCCTCTGCCAGTCTTCCATATTCGTGCATTGTTTTGTGCCCTAACTGCCACGGACCATCCATCTCATTTCCCAGGCACCATACCTTAACATTATGTGGATCCTTCACTCCGTGTGCAATACGCATATCACTGTACTTTGTTCCGCCCGGATGGTTACAATATTCCAGCAGGTTGCAGGCATCTGCAATTCCTCTGGTTCCAAGATTAATTGCCATCATGACTTCTGTATCTGCCTTTTTGGCCCATTTGGAAAACTCATTAAGCCCCACTTCATTCTTCTCAAGGCTTCGCCATGCAAGATCCAGTCTGGCCGGTCTTAATTCCACAGGTCCTACACTGTCTTCCCAGAAAAAGTTGGACACAAAGTTTCCTCCCGGATACCGCACGATCGGCACCTGAAGTTCTTTTACCATATCCAGCACATCTCTGCGAAAACCGTCCTCATCAGACAATGGGTGGCCCGGCTGGTAAATACCGTCATACACCGCTCTTCCTAAATGTTCAATAAAAGAACCGTAGATCCTCTTATCCACTTCCGAAACTTTAAACGCTCTGTCAATTATCATTTCTGCTCGTTTCATAGTCCTATCCTCCATGTTTCTTTAATAATCGCCGCAGCCAATCCTTATAATATTCACAGAATGAGGGCGCAGACAGATTTTCATGCCCGGCCGGTAATTCCCCAGGCTTTCCCGCTGTACAGTCACCTCTTCACGGCCAATATCATTATACGCATTTACTCCACATCCGCCGATATAATACACATTGACCACGCCTTCTGCCGCAATATCAAGCTCCAGATTCTGGTAATCTCCCTTCTCCTTGTTCACCGCCGCGATTGCATACCCTTTTTTGCCAGCAAAAGCAGTCGCCACTACATCTATCTGCCGGACTTCTGTTTCCTCACCGTCTGCTGTTTTCAGCACTTTTACAGGATTCTCTTCACTCCAGGAATCAAGGACCACATCACCAAGGTAATTGACATACAGATCAAATACGTGGTAGGTGCTTCTTAACACAATACCGTCTTCATAAGTATAAATACATCCGCGTGTATTTACAATCGGAGCAAAATTCGCCATGCCTATTATATCACAGTTTCTGTTACACATATTCAAAAAACATGCCGTAAATATGGCATCCGCCATGGTATACTGCGAATTAATATCATTTTTATCCCGGGGATAGAGATATTCTTCCTTTGTAACCCCCTGAACCACCGAATGCACATTCGGATGATACCACTGCCGCAGATTCCACTCATCATAGGCAATTTTAATCTTTTTTTCCAGCCCCAGTGCTTCTAAAAGTCCCCTGACTTTTTTCACTGATATGCCGATATCCTCAGTATAAGCCATACATGCGTCATAATCCGCAAAATCGTTCGTCTCATGAATCGGGTCCCAGTAATCATGAATAGAAATCCAATTCAGAAACATTCCACTGCTTTTCAGCAGATTCATATTCCATTCCACATCCGTCAGCGCTGCTGCCGATAACTCTGTTCTGGGATCCACATGTTTTATCATCTTTGCAGATTCTGCCACAAGACGTCCCCACTCTTCACATGACTTAGCCCCAATCTCCCAAAATCCATAGTTTTCATTTCCGATGCTCCAGTATTTTACACCGTACGGCTCAGGATGTCCGTTTTCGATCCTCCATTTTGCATACTGTCCCTCGCAGGGCAGATTACAGTACTCTACCCAGTCGCTCATCTCTTCCGCTGTTCCGGTTCCGGCATTGGTACAGATGTAAGGCTCGCACCCTACTTTCCTGCACATATTTATATATTCATCCGTTCCGAAAGTGTTAGGTTCTTCCACCCTCCATGCCTTATCAAACAGCGGCACACGTTTTTCTCCCACTGCATCTTTCCAGTGATAAGAGGAGACAAAACAACCTCCGGGCCAGCGAAGCACCGGTACTTTTATCTTTTTCATCGCCTCCAGGACATCCACTCTCAGTCCGTCTTCATCTGAGAGCGGATTGCCCGGATCATAAACGCCTCCGTATATCTGCCTGTGAAAATGTTCAATAAAATGACCGTAAATCATAGGATTCCTTTTTCCAAGAATCCTTCTCGTATCTATGTGAATCTTCATAGGCATATCTCACCTTATCCTTTCACGCCTCCTGCTGTCATACCTTCGATAAAGTAACGCTGGAAGCAAATAAACAATACAAGAATCGGAATAATTGCAAAGCAGGAACCTGCAATCAGGATATCATAGTTGTTGCCGTAAGGAGACAGAAGGCTCTGCAGACCAACCGGCAACGTAATTTTCTCAATAGAGTTTGCAACTACCATCGGCCACAGGAAGTTGTTCCAGCTCTGCATACCCTGATAAATGCCCATTGCAGCAAAGGACGGTTTCATAAGCGGCACCATGATCTTAAAGAAGATACCGTATTCTGTACATCCGTCCACTCTGGCTGCATCCAGGAAGTCTTTTGGTATTCCGGATAAATATTGCCGGAAGAAGAAAACCAGCATTGGCACTACCAGATAAGGAAGAATAATACCCCACATACTGTTCACCAGCTTCATACCAACGATCAGACGATACAGCGGAAGAAGGATAACCTCTGTAGGAACCATCATAACCAGAAGAACACACAAAAAGATTGCATTCTTTCCTTTGAAATCATACATGGCAAACCCGTATCCCACACATGCACTTAAAAACAGTGCCAGCGCTACCTGTACAACAGTAATAATAAGGCTGTTTTTATACCAGATAAAATATGCATTTTCACCGCTGAACAGCAGCTTATATTCATTCAGATTGGCATTCGCCCAGTCAATGGAAAAATTCAATCCATACCGCATCAGATCAGAACCCGGGCGAAGTGAAGAAACTGCCAAAAGTGCCAGGGGAAGCAGTGTGATAGCCGCTACTGCCACGAAAAAAATAAACAGGCAGACCGTTACAATCTTAGATTTTTTTGTCATTGACATTTTTTATTCCCCCTTCCCAAATGTGCCGTTAACTTTAAGCTGGATCATATTGATCACTAAAACGATAACCAGGAATGTTACACCGATAGCGCTTGCAATTCCCAGATTATTTTGTTCAAATCCCATACGATACAGAAGGCCTACCAGAGTCGTCCCCACGTTGTTGGGTGATTTATTTCCGTTAAACAACATGTAGGACTCTGAGAACATTGCCATACCGCCAAAGATAGAGATAGTCAGCACGTAAATGGTAGTCGGTTTTAACAAGGGAATCGTGATGTAGCGAAGCTGCTGCATGGACGTTGCTCCGTCAATGGAAGCTGACTCATACAGATCCTCCGGAATCTGCTGCAGACCGGACAGATAATACATCATGTTTACACCGGTCCACCTCCACAGACACAAAAGGAATAATGCAATCCAGACAGTAGTCGGTTTTCTCAGCCATATCAGCGGTTCCATTCCAAAAGCGCCCACTACCTGATTCATGAAAGATCCTTCCAACTCACCGAACATCAGTCGGAATACTACACCAGCTACAACGACAGAAGTAAGTGCCGGTATGAACAGAATACTGCGGAAAGCCGCTTTTCCTCTCATATGCTTGCTGTTCAACATTGCAGCCAGAACCATAGGAATCGGAATCATTAAAAGACAAGTGACAATCGTATAAAAAATACTGTTCTTCAAGCTCTTTATAAACACAGCATTGGATAATATCTTATAATTGTCCAGTCCGACAAATGTCGTGTTTGCACCTGCTACCTTCTGGAAGCTCATAATGATCATACTGCAGATTGAATAAGCAAAAAATACCAGAAAAGTAACTACAAATGGTGCGATAAATACATATGGAGCTACTTTTTGTGAATACAAAAATTTCTTAAAAACACTTTTCTTTTTCATGAGTATCCTCCTTACTCATTTAATTTCCTATAAAGAAACAGGGGGCCGCCGAAGCTTTTTCCTGCGACACCCCTGCTTTTTACAATACTTTATTTTTTTCGATTTTCTGATTAGAAAATAATTGTATCCTGCTCGCTCTGCAGTAATTCCATTGCATCCTGATCTACAGAAATTTCAAATGCGTTTGCATAAGTTGTAGATACCAGTACGCTGTATGTAGCGGAATATGCGCCTGCGATGCTCGGTGCTGTAATATCTGTTCCGTTTTCTTTCAGAATGTCAAACGGATTTGTTGTAAAGTAGTTCAGGAACTTGTTGTCTGGATCTTCTGTGATTTCCGGATCATCCCACAGTTCTGTACGAATCGGGTCAAATCCAAGTTCTTTCCACTCATATGTACAACCTTCTGCAGAAAGTTTAGCAAATGCCAGGAAATCTTTTGCAAGCTGTTCGTTCTCTGTTCCCTTAATTACAGATGTACCTGTACCGCCCTGAAGAACTTCGCGTGTATCGCCTTCGTTCCAGACCGGAATCGGGTAGATTGCCATTTTGCCTTCCAAATCTCCACAGTAGTCTGTGAATCTTCCCATGTACCACAGCGGCATGATAACAGATGCAACATCACCATTATTCAGATGACCATACCACTCTTCTGCGTGAACAAATCCGCCCGGAGCGATTTCACAAATACCAAGGTTGATCATTTCTCTGATGTAATTGATTACGTCTGCATGTTCCTGCGTAGCGATGTTCGGATTTCCCTCTTCATCAACATACTGAACACCTTTTTCCAAAAGCATTGTCTGTGGGAAGAACAGGTCAGCTGTCTCAACTGCACACATCGGTTTTCCGGTTGCTTCAAGAACCTTCTTACCAGCCTCTACATAATCATCCCATGTTACGATTGTTCCCGGATCTACACCTGCTTCGTTCATGATGTCCATGTTGTAGTAAGCTACAGTTGCTCCAAGATGGAAGTCAGCTCCGTAATAGTTGCCTTCGTTGTCACCATACATTTCTACACGGGACATAACGATATCATCTTTGTAAGGTTCTACTGCATCGTTAATCGGAAGCAGATATCCGTCTTTCAGGAAAGAACCATAATATCCGATTTCGATATCAGCCATATCAGGTGCACCTGAACCGGACTGGCAGGCTACCAGCAGTTTGCTGTGTGTAGAATGAGATTCACCGGTTGTTACTGTCAGGTTAATCGGTCTGTCCGGATTCTGCTCATTCCAGACATCTGCCATAGATGTCCAGAAACCTACATGAAGCTCCTGGAATGTCCAGAAGGACATTTCTGTACCTCCGTCTACGAATGTGTTAGTACCCTGTGTGGAAGCCTCCTCCGCATTTACAGCAATACCTGCTCCAAGCGCCATTGATAATGCCATTGTGGAAGCCAAAATACCTGTGATAAGTTTCTTTGCCATGTTTCCTCTCCTTTCAGTCTTATTCTTTTTTCCAAAGGTTAACGTTAACTTTGATTTTAGATTAACGTTATTCTTACAATTTGTCAATACCTTTTTCTTCTAATTTCATCTTTTTGTCACTTATTCACCATTTTCATCCATCATTTTTGTGCATTATATATATTGCCATTTTTCTAAAATATATATTGCTTGCCTATTCCTTCACAAAATGCTATAATTTACAATCGAATTGATTATTCTGTATACAGGAGATAAAAATGATCCAGCAAAACAAACGTGTTACCCTTAAAAATATAGCTGATGAGTGCGGGTATTCTGTTAACACTGTATCCCGTGCATTACGCAACGATACAAGACTGCCCGCCGAAACACTGGCAAAGATCCAAAACACAGCCAGCAATCTTGGCTATATCAGAAACAATCTTGCATCCTCCCTGCGTTCCGGAAGAACCTATACAATTGCTGTCATTGCCGATGAAATCCTGAACCCTTACTACTCTTCTATAATCAGCCAGCTGGATCTGAAGCTGAAAGAATCAGGATATAATCTGCTGACACTCTGTACACAGGTATTGGAAGAACCCGGCATGGAAGCAGAAAATGAAAGAATGGCACAAGAAATGATAAATGTAGCCATCTCCCATGCCGTTGACGGCATTTTGTGTTTTCCATATGCCAGTGATTCCCATATGGCTGACCTTGTCATCCAAAATCATATTCCCCTTGTTCTGATCGGGCGTGAATTATCTGACCTGCCAACGGATGTGGTTCGATGTGATGACTATGCCGGCGGATACCTTGCCGGAAAAGAGCTGTTCCGTCTGGGGCACCGCAAATATCTCTATATTGCCGGGCCTGTGAGAAATACTTCCCAATGTGGCAGAGAAAAAGGATTTTTAGACGCTCTGACAGAGTCCGGAATTCCCCGCGAAAACATACGTACGGTTCCTTTTCACGACATCCGCCTTTCCATAAAGAAAAACAGCATTTTTGACCTGCTGAACCCCATAGACTATACCGCTGTCTTTTCCTTTAACGATCATATGGCTTATCCTGTTATCAGCTGCCTGCAGTCGGAAAATTTCCGCATACCGGAAGATATTTCCGTTATCGGTTTTGACCATATCCGTTATGATGTCCCTTACGCGCTGCCCCTTACCAGTATATCCCATCAGGCCGGCTACAATATTGCCGATTCTATTGTTGATCTTCTTTTAACCCGCATAGAAGATCCGGGCCTTTCTCCGAGAGCAAAGATATTGCCTGTGACAATCTATGATGAGGGAACTGTCGCCGCCGTTCATGAATGATTAAACAAAAATCTGCCGCATATTTCATGCGGCAGGTTTTCTTTTAAGCATATTCTATTTCCAAAGTAAAGTGATTCTCACAAACATTCTCAGTTCCTGCTATACTCTTGCTACACCGCTTTTTATTGCGGCTTCTGCCACGGCTTTTGCCACGGCATCTTTTATTCTTGCATCAAAAGCGGCGGGAAGAATATAATCTGCATTCAGCTCACTGTCGCTGACCAGTCCGGCAATAGCATACGCTGCAGCAATTTTCATCTCATCATTAATATCCGATGCCCGCACATCCAGTGCACCGCGAAACAGCCCGGGGAAGCACAGAACATTGTTGACCTGATTTGGAAAATCTGACCGCCCTGTAGATACGACAGCTGCGCCTGCTTCTTTTGCGTCCTCCGGAAATATTTCCGGGGTAGGGTTTGCACATGCAAAAATAATCGGATTTTTTGCCATGGTGCGCACCATCTCTTTGGTCAGAGTTCCCGGGGCAGAAACACCGATAAAAATATCAGCTCCCCTGATTACTTCTTCCAGTGACCCTTTTTCATGATTGAAGTTTGTTATTTTGGCCATTTCTTCCTTAATCGGATTCAGGCCTTCTCTGCCTTCATAAATCGCACCCCTGCGATCTGTCATGATCACATTCTTTAATCCCATAGCCATCAGCAATTTGATAATAGCAATACCCGCTGCACCCGCACCGGACGTAACGATTTTTACATCTTCCAGCTTCTTGCCTGTCACTTTAAGTGCATTGATAATTCCTGCAAGAGTGATCACCGCCGTCCCATGCTGGTCATCATGGAAGATGGGAATATCACAGCATTCTTTCAGCCTCTTCTCAATTTCAAAACAGCGGGGAGAAGAAATATCCTCCAGATTAACTCCGCCAAAGCTTCCTGCAAGCAGGCGCACTGTATTTACAATCTCGTCTACATCTTTGCTTCGCACGCAGAGAGGAATAGCATCAACGCCGCCAAATTCCTTAAACAGCACACATTTGCCCTCCATTACCGGCATACCGGCTTCCGGTCCGATATCACCAAGTCCCAGTACAGCTGTACCGTCAGTGACAACAGCAACCGTATTCCAGCGCCTGGTCAATTCATAACTTTTGTCCGGATCTTTCCGGATTTCCAGACACGGCTGGGCAACCCCCGGTGTATAAGCAAGGCTTAATGCTTCTTTCGTATTGACATTTGCCCTGGATACTACTTCTATCTTTCCCTTTAATTCATAATGCATTCTCAAAGATTCTGCTGCATAATCCATGCTGAATTTCCTCCCTGTGTTTCTCTCAAAATAAAGTTTTCTAAAATTTTATATTAATTTGATGACAATTTCAATATCATTTGTCTCTATTTTCTCACCTTTTCTGATTAAAATACATTGCAAAGAAGCGCAAAAGAGGGCATCCCTCGAGTCATCTCATGACATTCGGGATACCCTCCTGCCGGCGCAGCCGGATTTTATTCTTCAGATTTATTTAGCCAACATATCCCGCAAACAGATGGATAAAGATCATAGAAGATGCTGCTACGCACAGCCATGTAATACCTCCCAGAGCAATCGGCTTGATTCCTTTTGAGAATACATCTTTAAATTTAATCTTAAATCCTACGCCTGCCAGCGCAGAAGCAAACAGGAATTTTGCAATCTTACCAAGCCATTTTCCAGCGGTAGTTCCTCCTACAGCAAAGTTGAATACACCAAAAGTATTCAGACCTGCCATAATTACAAAACCAAGAATAAACATTGGGAAGGTTTTCTTCACAACTGCAGCCATAGATTCATTGCCGGCCTCATTTTTTGCCTGCTTCGCCATAATGATAGTCCATACGAGCGCCACAAAAATCAACATTGTCGTACGCACAAGCTTAACGTTCAGTGCACCATTCCAGTCGCCAAGTCCATTCAGCGCCACATAAGTGGCCTGTGCACCCGCTACGGAAGAAGTATCATTGATGGCGGTTCCGCCCAGGAATGCGAACTGATTCTGTGTCAGATTCAGAGCGCCTGCCAGATACGGATAAGTAAATGCTGACAGGGTATCAAACAGAAAAATGGCTGCCATCGCAAACGCAATTTCCTCCTCAGCAGCTTTGATAATTCTGGAAAGTGTCGCAATGGCTGTTCCGCCGCAGATACATGTTCCGCCGCCCACCAAAACAGAAGTATTCTTCGTAACACCGATTTTTCTTCCCACTAAAATTGCTACGGTAAATGAAAGCACAATATTGAAAAGAATTAACGGAAGTGCCTTTACACCGGTTCCCAGGATATCTGCAAAACTCAGCGTTGCGCCTGTAAGGATAATACCCCAGTTAAGAAACTTTTTGCTGGCAAAGGTTGTGCCTGCCTTAAAATCTTTATCAAGTTTCGGAAGAAGATTGCAGGCGATCATAGATACCAGCAGGGCCACCATCGGGCCTCCGATTACTGTCCTGCCAAATGTATTATCCTGCAGGGTTGTGGACTTTGTAGCCAAAAATCCGATTATAAGACACAATGCAATTGCACCGTACTTTTTATTAGACGATTTCATATATTTATTCCTTCTCTTTCGTTTTTAAGTATGGCTGAACTGTGATTAACAGGTTGCTCCGCCCACCATATGAAGCTCTGCATCAATAATCTGCTGTTTTCTCTCCAGCAGTTCATCCGACAGAAGCTGGGCCTCCACATTCTCAAAACCAAGGCGCTCAATTGTTGCAGCAAAACGTTCGCCGGTCTTGCCCTGCTCACGGAAAAGAAGAATCGCTTTCTCGATTACATTCATTGCTTCTTCTTTATCAGTAAATACTTTGCTCAGCGCCCTGCCATGAGCGATCTTTTTGCCCCAGCGACCGCCGATATAGATCTTATAGCCGTATGTACCGTCTTCCAGCGCATCAAAATGACATGTACCGATGCAGCGTCCGCAGTTGTTACAGATATCTTTGTCGATTTCAAGAATTCCGTCTACTACTTTTGCAGCTCCCATAGGACATGCTTTTTCAACAGAACATTTCTTACATCCGTTACATTCATCTTCATCAAAGTTCGGGATTCTCTGTCCGATGATACCAAGGTCATTCAGATCCGGTTTTACACAGTTATTCGGACATCCGCCCACTGCGATTTTAAATTTGTGAGGAAGCTTTACTGTACGGTAGCCCTCATAAAATCTGTGATGAATTTCCTCAGAAAGTCCGAAGGAATCCAGCAGACCATACTGACATGTAGTTCCTTTACAAGCAACCACCGGGCGAACCAGAGATCCTGTTCCTCCGGTCACAAGACCTTCTTTAGCGATATACTCACGGAACTCGTCAATTTTCTCATATGGGATTCCCTGTACTTCCACAGTCAGACGTGTTGTGTAAGTTACAATACCGTTTCCGAATTTCTCTGCTGCTTCTGCAATACAACGCTGCTGCGCTGCAGTCACCTTACCGTTAACTGTGATAATACGGCCTGAAAAATTGTCTGTTCCCTTGTTGCTCAGAAAGCCCAGCGCCTTTACACGCTTTTCATCTGCAGCACTGATTGTTAATGTTGCCATCTTCTTTTCCTCCTTGAGTGGTTTTATGTGTAAATTCTTTATGAATTTCTTTTTCAGCGCACTGCGGCGAAGCAGAATATGATATAAAAGCTTCCCGCCGCAGGCGCAGGATCTCACAGGTGAGATTCTTTTCTATTCTTCGTCTGTATCGATTTCTGTAAAAGTCATACCGCCTTCCAGTACTTTCGTATTGGTGTATCCATAATATCTCAGACGGTTCTGTGTTAAATACGCACGTTTTCCCTTTGCACATACGAGAAGAAGCTTGTCCTCTTTACCCAGGCCCTCTACTTCACCATCAATTGTTGTCAGATCCAGATATTTTTTGCCATTCAGAGTCGGTGCCAGCGCACAGTCAATGATTTCATAATCCTGCACTGCACCGTCTGCATATTCCACAGGAGTAACAGAATCCAATGTACCGTCCATTTTGTTCATCAGGATATTGATGCTGTGTGCAAACGGATGGATTGCGGTAGAGAATGGCGGTGCATATGCAAAATCCATAGCTGCAAGCTGGTCTACTGTTGCTCCCAGTGAAATTGCTGTTACACCGATATCTGTTACCTTATCAACAGCTCCCGTTCCCAGAACCTGTACACCCAAAAGCTTTCTGCTGGCTTTATCTGCAGTGAGTTTTACAATGAAAGAACCTGCGCCCGGATAATAATGTGCTTTATCATCCACCACTGTGATCACAGAAACAACATCATAGCCTTCTGCCTTTGCAGCTGTTTCTGTCAGTCCGGTACGTCCTGTATTCAATCCGCCGGGAAGTTTTGCAACGCCGGTTCCCAGAACACCCGGATATTCCACCTCAGCTCCTGCAATATTCTTTGCCAGAATACGTCCGGCAATATTCGCCGTAGAGCCCATCGGAGACCATGCAGGCTTCCCTGTCTCGCGGTTTGTCACCATTGCACAGTCACCTGCTGCATATATATCCTCCATATTTGTCTTCAGATACTTATCTGTAAGAATGGTTCCCTTGAACATTTCAATTCCGGAACCTTCCAAAAATGCAGTGTTCGGGCGGATACCGATTGCAAGTACCAGTGCATCCGCTTTCATGGCACGTTTGCTGGTCTGTACTTTTTCCACTTTCTCTGTACCGATAACGCCCTCAAGCGCTACACCTGTCATAGGCATAATGCCTTCTTCTGCCATCTTATTTTCCACGTATTCGGACATTTCCGGATCAAGAAAATTCGGAAGAACATGAGGTGCAAAATCAATTACACTTACTTTAACCCCTTTTGCAGCCAGGTTTTCTGCCACTTCAAGCCCAATGAAGCCGCCGCCGGCAACAACTGCACGTTTGATACTTCCTGCCTCTACTGCTTCACGCAGTGCGATTGCATCATCCGGTGTTCTCATAACAAACACATTTTTCAGATCCAGTCCGGGAATCTGCGGTACAAAGGGCGACGCACCGGTTGCGATAACCAGCTTGTCATATGTATATTCTTTAACCTCTCCTGTCTGAAGATCTTTTGCCTCTACCTTGTGTTCTTCCGGTTTTACGGCAACTGCTTCCGTCTGTGTCAGGACTTTTGCTCCGGTAAGCTTTTCATATTTCTCCGGAGTATTAACGATCAGCTGGCTTTTCTCATGAATCACATCTCCTACATAGTAAGGAAGACCACATCCTGCGTAGGAAATATCTTTGCCTTTTGTAAGGATTGTCACTTCGCAGCTTCTGTCTTCGCGCAGCAGTTTTGCTGCCACCTTGGTACCAGCGGCTACCCCGCCCAATACTAACACCTTCATAATAGTTCTCCTTTGTTATTTATTTAACATACACACGTTGTTATTTATAATTTTAACACTTATATTTCCTAAAAAAAAGTGATATTTTTTGATGAGAAACATAGAAAAAACCTATGCATAATATTTATTCAATTTTTTTCTTCTGCATTGACAGCAGTTTGTCCAAATATACTGACTTAAACTGCTTGCTGGCCAACGCCTGCTTTAAAGGCGGCAGTTTCAAAATTGTTCCAAATACAGCCGCCATTGCACGGTGGTTTGCAAATGCCTGATTATCGAATATCAGGTTTTGTAATGTACCCTTTTCAATTGCCTGCAATACAAACCGGTGTGTACTGTTTACCGGTGTGATCACCTGTACCGGCCGGTGCTGCAGTTCAATTGCCCCTGCAGGACAATTTCTTGCGCAGACGCCGCAGCCCAGACATATTTCTTTGTCTACTACCGGATACTTTTTCACAGCTTTTCCGGCTTCTTTCTCCGCGTCTTCTTCCATGGCAATGGCCAATATAGGGCAGACTTTTGCACATTTTCCACATTTAATACATTTCTCAAGGGAAATCTCCGGAATATAGTTTGTAGTTGCCACCGGCTGCATGGGAGAAAAACGCCTTGCCGCCTGCAGCGCCTCACAACAGCAGCCGCAGCAGTTGCAGATAAACGCCGGATGTTCACGTACATTTTCACCTATCTGAACCAGATTTGCCTCATAGGAACGCTCCAGAACATCCATTGCTTCTTCTTTGGAAATCAGCCTTGCATAATCGCCATGCTCCGAAAGAGAACGTGCCACATTATCAAAAGTCAGGCATACATCCCATGGAGCATCAATTTCACAGGGATGGCCTGCATGGTATGCTTTATGTCGGCAGTAACACGTTCCAAGGCCGATATATTTGGCTTCCTCCACAATATGGGTTGCCCTTTCATAGTCCAGAATATGATTTGTCTTATCGTTTTTAAGTACCGGCTCCTGTACATAAACACGGCCGAGCCTGGTTTCTGTAGCAAAAAACAGATCTTTTACAAAGTCTTCCTCCACATTCATATACTGGTAATACAATTCGCTCAAATATTTCTGATCAATATCTCCCCTGGTCCGCATCAGAGCGAACTCAATAAAACCGGCCATTGGCGGCGGCATCACAAACTGCCTCTGTCCATGATATTCACTGTCCACCAGCAATGCCTTTTCACACAAATGATCCAGCACTTTCTCTGCCTTTGCCTCAGTTGTCCCCCATACACGGGCCGCCCGCTTTAAGGTAAACGGACGTACCGGAAGTTTTGCCACCCATTTTGCTTCTTTTTCCGTGTACAGGACCTGAAGGATTTTATACAAAGTTTCCGAAGCCGGTGCTCCCTGTGTGAACCAGTTAATACGTTCTTCAAGATTTTTATAAGCATCTCTTGTAGTCAAATGTCCCATGGTATTCACTCCATTCATTTTCAAAATTTCTGTTTCTCTTCAAATACTTTCCTGTTGCTGCGCAGCAGTTGACTGCTTTTCATTTTATTTCTATTATACCGCGCAAAATCGCCGCAATGCAAACTTAATTAAAATTATCTTCTTTTAAAACACAATAAAAGCAGCGTCCGAAAACGCTGCCTTATTCTCATTGATTCCTACGGACTGGCCGCCCGTTCATGCCTCCTGTCGCGGTGACAGCCGCATAATTTACCACGATTCCCCTCAGACTGGTTTTCTGACCACACAATGCAGGCGGAATCCTTTCCTCACTTCATACAGTTCCAGTTTCAGACTGCTTGCATCACAAAGCCTTTGTATATCTGCTCTTGAATAGACGCGGACATCCCCTTTGTGCAGGAGCCTGTTGCACAAAGGGATTTCAATATGGTTGAAAAACCACATCAGCATCCTGCTGTTTGATGCCATATCCCTTAGAATAAGCCTTCCTCCTGGACGCAGGATCCTGTGCAGGCCCAGAAAGAATTTTTCGGGATTGGGGTAATGGTGGAAGCTCATAGAACAGGTGACCACGTCAAAGCTGCCATCTGCAAAAGGCAGATCCTCACAGTCGCCTGTGACGAAGCATATTCCCTCCATATGCTTTTTGCCTGCAGTTTCTATCATTTTCTCCGAGAAATCCACGCCGGTATAATTTTTATCCGGACAGTCCCTCTGGAACATACCGAGCATTGCCCCTGTGCCGCATCCAGCATCCAACAGGTCAGAAAATGGCTCACTGACTGCTTCCGCCAACACATCAGGATAATCCTTGCGGCACATATTGTAGACACTTGGATCGTCATCATCAAATTTTTCCGCCGCACGGTCAAATTCTTTTTGCGACAGCCTTTTGTATTTTTCACCCGTCATAGCGAAACCCTCCCTTTGCCCTGCGGTATGCCATTGTATACCTGCTCTCTTGTGAGCATAATATTTTAACGGTTCGCTCACTGCTTCTTCGGAAACCATGGGATGCAGCGGTTCACCCTTCTGCAATATTCCTCATATTCCCTGCCATACAATTTCTTCAGCCACTTCTCCTCTGTGCATTTCATCAGCACGGCCATAAAAAACCAATAAAATAAGAACAGCGGATAGAAAAACAGGTTTCCCGAAATAAGCAGCGCACCTGTACAGAAAAACAGGAACGCCGAGTAGATTGGATTCCGGACACAGGAGTATACGCCTGATGTAACCAGCCGGTTTTCTGTTATCCCATCATCGACCCTTGCCCGGAATACCGCTCCGTGCCAAAGATATATCCCGAAAATGAGCAGCAGTATCCCGATTGCTGCCGATGGAACTTTCAATTCCTTAATCATCCCGCTTTCAAAAAATGTGTTATGTCCTGCCGCCACTGCCGCAGCCGTCACTGCAATGATTACAGAAACGTAAACCGGCCCAACGCCATACATCGGAAGATGTGCTTTTTTATCCACCATACGCTGCTCCCTTCGTTTCAGAACCCGAAAAATTTCACTGTAAGCTGCATCCTTATCCGGAAAAGCATGGAATCCGTTCAGCGACAGCACAAGGTCAAAACTGCCATCATCAAAGGGCAGTTTTGCTACGTCCCCTGCATATTCCTTTTGAAACATACCGTAAAAAATCTTCCCAATCAGCCATGCTTTAAATTTTACCGCAGTCCATTCCTTCTATGCTACCGTAATATTAACGATATCATTCTCTCCATTTCTTCAATGCTGCTGGTTAGTTTGTACTAACATTCTTTTTAAATAAACGGCCACTTTTTCATTAGTGGCCGCTAACCTATTTTTTAGTATATTCCCAGCCAACCCTTTTGTCAATGATATTCGGGAGCATTTTTGACACAACAGCTCTTTCAGTTCCCATTAAAACCTGCAATCCCGGAAAATAGACACGGCGAGCGTCTCAACTACTGCATCCCCTGTAAAAACGCTCCCCTGTATCTGTATGTCAATATCGTGATGGTTCATTTGATGATGAAACACTGACCTACAGCATTGCTTTTGTTTTTCAGGATTATGATAAACTGGAGCGAAATTCATATAGAACTATTTTTCTTCCGTACTCACTTAAAATCATAAAGTTTATAACCGTTTTCTAAAAAGAAATTTGAATACAGTCCTGACTAATGGCTGAATAAAAAATAACTGGCTGAAGAATGCAAATGGGAAATTGAAGCACACAAGCTTCAGCCAATTCGCCAACAGTGTAAAAATATTAAATTCCGCATAATATGGATAATAAAACCAGGCCGCTAAAAAGCTCATAGCCGGACACATCAAGCCAACAGTTGTACAGATAATCGTCGTTTCGAACGTCACCGGATGTGTCTTTTCCGGTTCAAATACCTTACACGCCAATCTGAAAGAGCACGGGCTTCCCATAATGCATTCCAGACCGTAGGCAAAACAGAATTCAATCAGTATAACAGCCCAGACAGGAAGCATTCTTCCAAACATATATACGCCTCCCTGTGCGTTAATTGCATGAATAACAGAATCAGCTCCATTTATCTGCATCAGGACAGATCCATTAACTACATACAGACTGTAAAAAACATAAGCGTGTACCGTTACTAAAACGGTTAAGAATGCAAACACCATTCTCTGAAATTGATTTCTTGGCATAAACTTTTTCCTCCTTCATGACATACAAAAACACAGATATGTTTACACGTAATCTTCTATTAATCCAAAACAATGTTCCGTAATCAGATTTACGTGCAAAGCACTACCTGTGTCATCATATATACTTTATTTAATTTGCAGAAAAGATTTTACCATCAAATTTCCAAAAATGTCAAAGCTTTTTTTCAATTAAACATACCGTCCCCGGAAAGCTTTAGTCCACTTTTACAAACTTATCATTAATACTCATGTATGATTCTTTTTCAGCCACCTCGAATACTGCAAAACATTCACATTCCGGAGACTCAAACCGTTTTTTCAATGCCGGAAATTCTGTCATCATTCTTTCTTTTATAGATAACTCTTTACATTCCACTGCCGTTCCATTAATCCTGATCCAATCCCTTGTACCTGCTTTAAGTGCCAGAATCTGAATATTGGGATTTCCCGTTAATTGTCTATATACGTCCTTCATAGTTGCAGTTGAAAAATATAACTTCCCGCCATATTCCATAACCGCGCCAAAAGGCCGTCCGGCAGGACCATTCCCATTTAGTGTAAGTACAAAAAAAGTTCCACAGTCTTTCAAAAATTCATACGACCTGCTCATTGTCAATACCCTCCTAATTCAAATATCCTGTTTAATCTATGCTCTGGTTTAATGTCAGCTTTTTAAAATTGATGAATACCATTGTAAGTGAAAATACACAGGCAAGAAAATCTGCAATTGGTCCGGCATACAGCACACCATCAAGCCCAAACACCATCGGTAAAAGAATCAGCAGCGGGATAAGAAAAAATCCCTGCCGTGATAAAGAGATTACGATTCCCTGACGCATGTTCCCTGTTCCAGTAAAATAATTCACAGTCAATGGCTGTACCCCAAAGACACAGACCATCATCATAAAAATACGCATATAGCGTTCTGCAAACTGAAAGTAAAGCTCATCGCCTGATCCAAAGATACTTACAATCTGCCGCGGGAACAGCTGGAACAAAAGAAATGCAGCAATACTAATAGCCAATGCAACCGAAAGTGCCTTTTTATATGTTTCTTTTACGCGACTATAATTTTTTGCACCCATATTAAATCCCAGAATCGGCTGACTGCCCTGGGCAAGTCCTACAGAAAACGCAGACAAAATACTGTTTAATTTTGCAATGACACCGGAAACTGCCAACGGAATATCACTTCCATAGACTGACAACGCACCATAATGGGTCAACGTATTATTCATAATAATATTGACCAGCATCATAATGACCTGATTAATAAAATTTGATATCCCAAGTTTTGCGATTCTAATTATGTATTCTACCCTCAATCCCAGCATCCTTAACTTAATCTTGAACGTTCTAAACCTGGTAAAATAGTATAAACACAGTATAAAAGAAATAATCTGACCGGTAATCGTAGCAACTGCAGCCCCCTGAATACCCCATTTAAAAATAAACATAAACAGCCAGTCCAAAAAAACATTCAATACTGCTCCCACTACCGTGCAGACCATTGAATAAGCCGGACTGCCGTCTGCCCGGATCAGATGACTGCCTGAACTGGAAAAAAGAAGAAATGGTATCCCAAGTGCTGTAATACCCAGATACATCTGAGAATAGGGAAGTACATTCTCTGTTGCACCGCACAATGTCAAAATCGGTGTTTTTAATGTAAGGACTATGCACATAATCAGAATGCCCATAACAGACATCAGGGTAAGACCCGTACCAATAAAGTTCTTTGCCTCGCCTTCCTCTTCAGCTCCGAGACTGATATTAAAATTTGATGCTGTACCGACACCGACCAGTTGTGAAAAAGCCACCGTTAAGGTGACAATCGGAAAAGCAACATTAGTAGCTGCATTGCCCAGCATGCCAACTACATGACCAATAAAAATCTGATCAGTAATATTGTAGGCTGCGTTGACCAGCATGCTGATAATTGACGGAATTGCAAACTTTCTGAGTAATCCGACAATGGGCGCATATCCAAGAGGATTTTCTTTTCCCTGACTTTGATTACTTATTCGCTTCATCTTCCTTTCCTCCCTGATCTGACCCCACACTTTTTTCATTTTGAATACCGGTTAAGTTTTCCTTCATTTTCAACAATACCGTATAAGTTACATCCAAATCCTCCTGAGGAATCCCTTTTGTAAGTAATTTATCAAAACTCAACAGTTCATTTCTGACTGTCTCTCCCATTTGCCTTGTTACACCAGCCGGATATATTCTATTCTGCCGTCTGTCCTTTTCATCCTGTACCCGTATCAGATATCCCTTTCTTTCTAAAGATTTAACAACACGGGCTGTAGCTGCCTTGTCAACACAGACAATCGCTGTAAGTTCTTCCTGTGTGATTCCCTCATACTTCTGCAGTGCCATAAAAAAAGGCTGCTCTGCAGCAGTCAGATTATATTTACACAGAGCATTGCCTATACAAATCTGGCTCTTTCTCGCCATAAGATTGATCATGCGTGCTATACTTTTATTCATTTCCGCCACCTCCTCAAAATCATAGCAAACATTAGTTGATGTGTCAACTAATATTAAAATCATATCTGTAACATCAAAAAAGCACCTCTGAAGAGATGCTGTCTGTTATGGTATAATATTACCACCATTTTATCATATCTGTAATCTGTTCTCTCAACTTAACAAATTCCGGATCCGACACATTCCTTGGGTACGGAAGCGGATTTTCAATGGAGGCTTTGATTGTTGTGGGCTTCGTTGTCATGATCAGGCAGCGCTGGGAAAGATATACTGCCTCTTCTATATTGTGAGTAATAAAAATAACGGTACTTTCTGTTTCCCTCCAGAGCTTAAGCACCTCATCTTCCAGATAATATCTGAGCTTAATATCCATCTGCCCGTACGGCTCATCCATAAGCAGTAAATCCGGATACATCGCAAAGCTTCTTCCGATTACAATACGCTGTTCCGCCGAAACAGAAAGCTGCCCGGGATAGGCATCCCTTTGCTCTGACAAACCAATCATTTCCAGAATATGTTCTGTACGTTTTTGAACCTCCTGCTTCCCGATCTTTTTAATCTTCATATTGAATTTTATATTTTCTTCAACCGTCAGCCAGGGAAACGTAGATGGTTCCTGAAACACAAAACTCATATTATGCCTGCGTGGATCTGCCGGCACCCCATCGATCAATATCTGCCCGCTGGTAGGTTCAATCAGCTTCACCAGCAGATTTAAAAATGTTGTCTTGCCGCATCCCGTAGGTCCTACAATACAGATAAATTCTCCTTTTTTTATATCAAATGACACATCATCCAGCACCAGCAGATCTCCGAATTTTTTCGTAAGATGCTGTGCCGATACCTTTGGTTGCTCCGTCATACTTCTCTCCTTATAATGCCAAATCCATATTTGCGGTAATTTCATCTCTCAATTTCATAAATTCCGGAGAAGTGTGTTTCCGCGGTCTGTCCAGCGCCGGAATATATTCTTTTACAACTCTTGACGGTTTATTACTGAGGAGTACGATCCGGTCCCCCAGATAAATGGCTTCCTCAATATTATTTGTCACAAAAACAACAGTTGCTTTCTCTCTGCTTCTCAGCTTCAGTATCTCATCCTGCATCTGATAACGTGTCTGCGCATCCAGAGCGCCAAAAGGCTCATCCATCAGAATAATATCATTTCCAGACGCATATGCTCTTGCAATTCCTACGCGCTGCTTCATTCCTCCGGAAAGCTGTGCCGGCCAGGATTTCTCAAACCCTTTCAGGCCAACCATCTCGATATATTTCATTGCCGTATCACGCCGCACATCTTTTGGAATTCCTTTAAATTTCAATGGCAGTTCCACATTTTTTAAGACATTTTTCCAGTTAAACAACGCATACCTCTGAAATACAAAACCAGCCTGCCCGGTGTCTCCCTCACTGAAAGTTACGGTTCCGGTATCTGCCTTCTCCATACCTGCAATAATATTCAGCAAAATGGTTTTTCCACACTGCCCCGGCCCCAGAATTACCAGGAACTCGTTTTCATATACGTCCAGCGATATATCATCCAGCACCGCTGTTTTTCCGTTTTTATTCTCAAAACTTTTCGATACTGACCGCAGTTTTATTCTGCATCTAGTCTCAGCCATGGACAAAGCTTCCTTTCTATCACTGTCAAAATAAAAGAAACAAGAGAACTGCAAAGCGCTACAAGTACAATGCCGACAAAATCCAGTGCTGTGTCCGGTGTCGTTTTCATACTCATATTGATCAAAAAACCGATTCCTTCCTTTGCCGCAATCATTTCGGCAGCAACTACCGACATCCAGCCTGTAGACAATCCTGTTTTCATTCCTGCAAAAATTGCCGGTATACTGTCAGGCAGCGTAATGTGCACCAGTGTCTGCCATTTATTCGCCCCCAGTGTTTTTCCTGCTTTTAAAAGTAACGGATCCGTCTCACGGATACTGGCATAAGTATTGATAACGATAGCCATAACAATACCGATAAAAATAATAATATTTTTAGACGTATCTCCGGTAACACCAAACCACAGAATCACAATGGGAATCCACGCAAGAGGCGGAATAGGCCTTAAGATGCAGAAAACCGGCCAGAACATTCTTCTGAAAACCGGAAAAATGCCAAAGCAAACACCTAAGGATACTCCCACCACAGATGCCGCCGCAAATGCCACGAGTATTCTGCGCATACTTGCAAGAATATGTACATGAACAGGTTTATCCATAACAGGATTTTCAATAAGTCTGAAAAAACGTTCCACGGCTTCTGCCGGCCCGGCAAGGCTCTCATTTGTTACAGAAGCGAACCACCAGCCAGCCAGCAGCAAAACAACAGATAAAACAGACAGGCTGTAATAAAAGCTCTCTTTTTTTACTTTATTCATTTCGGATTCCTCCACGGCAGCGCTTTCTTTTCCAGAATACTAAGCAGGCTGGTAAGCACCGCTCCAATCAGGCCGATCACAAACATCCCAAGTATAACAATATCCGGCCTTACAGCACTTCTTCCCTGCTGTATCATAAACCCCAGCCCCACAGTGGAGGCAATCATCTCCGCCGCCACAAGGGTCGCCCATGCACTCCCGAAAGAAATTTTAATTCCCGTAAAAACCATGGGAAGCGCCGAGGGAACTCCTACTTTAAAGAATAGCTGGGCATTGGTTGCACCTGCCGTTTTTGCCACGTTGAGCAGCGTCTGGCTCGTTGAACGTATCCCTGTGTACGAATTAATAACACAGGGGACAAAAGCAGCCACAAAAATAATAAACACTTCTGCCTGTATACCGATTCCAAGTACTACAATTACAATAGGAATCCATGCAAGGGGCGGAATTGGACGCACGATCTCAAAAATCGGTGAGAAAAAACGGTTGACCGGCTTGAAAAAACCCATGAGGAGTCCCAATGGCACCCCAATCAGACAGGATAATAAAAATCCGGTAAGAACCAGCTTTAAACTTGTTATTGTATGCACAGTAATCGTATTTCCATCCGGTACCACGTTATGAAGCTTATCAATAAAAGTCAGTACGATGGCAGAGGGCGCTACCAGTTTTTTTTCTGAGACCAGTCCTGCATCTACTGCAAGCTCCCAGATTCCAAAAAATAATATCAGTCCCAGCAGACTCAGGAATATTTTTGTTCCTGCACTTTTTATCTTCTCTTCATACATATTATCTCATTTACTCCGCACTCAAACTTTCCACAGCTTCAAAAATGTAGGAAGAATCCACAAATTTGTCATCTATGATTTTCTGCCTGCTTTCCTCTTCAATCACTTTATTACTTACCATAAAGTCCGCAATAGACAGCAATGTATCCTGCATTTCACAACTGCCATCCTTTTCTTCAAACAATTTTCTGCGTTCCTCCAAAGATCTCATAACCTGTAAGTCCACCGTATACTGCGCCAGCTCCTCAGAACATTCGCCAAACGTGTTCTGCCATTCATACATGGATTCATAATAGTATTTTGCATCATCATAAAAATCATTCTGCACTTTCAAAATGCCTTCCAGAAATTTCACAACCAGATCCGGGTGATTCTCGCAGAATTCTTCTGATGCGATCAGTACCGTGTTCAGCTTTTTATCCGTATCTGCGCAGGTTGCCACACAGGTATATTCATCCGGATTATTATAACATTCAGACCACTGCGGATTAAATCCTACATACAGATCACCGGTTCCGGCCACAAATGCAGCCGCACCTGATACACCTTCCATATTGATCAGCTCAATATCATCCTGCGTCAGCCCCATGGTTTCCAGAACCGCCAAAAGCGTATACTGGCTGGAAGTTCCCATGGCGCACACAACACTTTTGCCCTTCCAGGTCTCAGCGCTGCCGTAAATATCCGGGTATCCGTCGATACTTCCTTTACCGGCGCTTACAATGTCACTGTCATTTCTTGCGTAAATCTGGACAGAACTTTCATCATCCTCCATCCATGCGATTACCTTTGAATTATTTGCAATAGCTCCGGAAACAGCCGGCATGCCGCCCACACCCGCAATATCGATATCACCGGATGCTATCGCCTCATTAATAGTAGGGCCGTTGTCAAAAAATTCTTCCTCCACTTTAAGTCCCAGTTCTTCAAAGACTCCTGTCTTATTTGCATGATGCATGGGAAGAGGAAAACCAGTTGTCATCGTGGCAATCCTGATTGTATAATCCTCTGACGCACTCACTTCCTGCCCGGCATCTGATTTTTCATTATTATTCCCGCAGGCGCACAGAATCATAGCCGTTGCCGCCGCAAGCGCTGCAAATTTAAACACTCCTGTTTTCATAGGTCAACACTCCTGTCTGCAATTTTTCAGTTATAAATTATGTTTTGGAGAATATCATAGCTTTTTCCATTTTTAGTTCCTATTCAGAATTAAAATTTTAAATTTGATATTTTACTTCTTTTATAGAATTAAACTTTGGATTTTTTTGTTACAATAGAACCGCAAATGAGAGGTAAAAGGAGGTACTGCTATATGAAAATGATAATCGGAAACAAATCTGTTTCTGCATCTGATAATGAAACAATTCAAGTTACAAATCCATATGATGGCAGCTTCATTGATACAATTCCCCATGCAACCCGGGAAGATGTGGACATGGCTGTTCAACATGCTGTAACAGCTCAAAAATCATGGAAAAAAGTCCCCGTACACCAAAAAGCAGATCTTGCTATGGCATTTCTGGAACTTGTACGTGAAAATAAGGAAGATCTTGCACAAACTCTGACACTCGAGTCAGGAAAAAACATCACTGAAGCAAGAAACGAAATCAACAACATATTTACTGCCTGGCGGGCATTTTGTGAAAAAGCAAAGCATTTATATGGCAATATCATTCCGGCCGGTATGGAAAAAGGCCATGATAAAAATATTGTACTTACAAAGCGGGAACCTGTGGGAGTTGTTGCATGCATTATTCCCTTCAATTTCCCCTGTAACCTCTTCAACCAGAAAGTAGCACCGGCTCTATTATCCGGCAATACCGCAATTATAAAACCGGCCAGTGATAATCCTCTGACCGTCTGCAAACTTACAGAGCTGCTACGGTCAGCCGGCTTTCCCGCAGGCGTTGTTCAGGTAGTCACTGGATACGGTTCAACTACAGGCAATTATCTGTGCAGTCACGAAGATGTCAACGTAATTTCCCTGACCGGTTCCACCGATGTAGGTATTTCTGTTGCTGTAAGCGCTGCCCGCTCACTGAAGAAAGCAGCGCTGGAACTGAGTGGCAATGACGCATTTATCGTTCTTGAAGATGCCGATCTGGAACTTGCTGTCCGCGAAGCCGTTCGCGCAAGATTTTATAATGCCGGTCAGATCTGCTGTGCCCCCAAACGTTTTCTTATCCATAAATCTCTTTATTCCCGTTTCCTTCAAGAGGCTGTAAAATATGCTTCTGCTCTTCAAAACGGAAATCCGCTGGATGAAAAGACACAGGTTGGTACTCTTATAAATGAGAGGGCTGCTGCCGAAGTCGAAAAACAGGTGGCCTTAACCATTCGTCAGGGCAGCCGGCTTCTTCTTGGCGGAAAGAGAAGCGGGGCTTTTATGGAGCCTTCCATTCTTGCAGATGTTCCTTTTGATGCAGACATCATGCACAACATGGAAGTATTCGGCCCTGTCATGCCTGTCACATCTTTTGAGACAGATGATGAAGCAATTGCCCTTGCCAATGACTCTGTTTTCGGTCTCGGAGCAGGTGTTTTCACAAAGGATCTGGGGAAATCCGCACGTTTTACCAGCGAACTGGAATGTGGAAGTGTTGTTATCAACGGCTCCAGTTACCTGCGAAGTTTTGAAATTCCCTTCGGCGGCTGGAAACGTTCCGGCCTTGGCACAGAAGGAGTATTTTCCACTTTTGAGGAATTTACAAAAATAAAATGCATTGCCCTGAAAGAAATTATTTCATTTTAATGGCGGAAAAGGAGAAAAGAGATGAAACAATTAGCACTTTGCACTTCCATACATAAATTTGAAGAGCCCCGGGAATTTGCAGAAGAATTAAATTTAAATGAAAACGATCTGATTATTACCTGCAGATATATCTACGAACCATTTTTCGGTTCCTTAAACCCTGGTGCGCAGGTTGTATATCAGGAAGATTATGGCACCGGAGAGCCGGATGAAACAATGATCACCAGGATGTATGCTTCCATCACTCCGGACTATGAAAGAGTCATCGGCATCGGCGGCGGGACCATCATGGATATCTCAAAGCTGTTCTGTCTGAAAAACATGATGCCCCTTCAGGATTTGTTTACCGGAAAAATTCCTGTAGAAAAAAAATGTCCTCTTGTCCTGGTTCCTACCACTTGCGGAACTGGCAGTGAAGTGACAAATGTAGCAATTGTAAGCTTTCCGTCACTGGATTCAAAGCTGCGGCTTGCCGAAGATCCGATGTACGCAGGCGAAGCTGTCTTTATCCCAAAACTTTTAAGCCAGCTTCCTTACCATATTTTTGCCACAAGCTCCATTGATGCCCTGATCCACGCTATTGAGTCCAGTCTCTCTCCTCTCGCCACACCTTATTCAGAATTGTTCGGACATGAAGCGATCCGTATGATCATCAGTGCTTATCAGGAAATCCGGCAAAAAGGAAAGGATATGCTTCCTGACCTGATGGAAAAATTCCTTACCGCAAGTAATTACGCGGGCATTGCTTTTGGAAAAGCAGGATGTGGTGCGGTACATGCCATGAGCTATCCCCTCAGCGGAAAATATCATGTGGCACACGGAGAGGCCAATTATGCCCTTTTAACTGCTGTACTTAATGCATACAGCCAAAAAAACTGCAGTGAAAAATATGATATTGTTGTGGATATTTTAAAAGAAGCGCTTCATTGCGAAAAAGAATGTGTTTTTGATGAACTGGACCATCTGCTTTCTTTCATACTGGAAAAGAAACCATTACATGCATATGGCACCACAGAAAATGACCTGTACGCATTTGCAGACAACGTCCTCCAATACCAGCAGGTGATCATGTCACATAATCCTGCTGTTTTATACAGAGACGATATCCTTTCCATTTATCGTTCCTGTTTATAGAAACTGCACTGGGACTTAAAATCAGTTATAGTTTTCGAAACAGATCATCAATTTTGATATCAAAAATCTGGGCTATGGCAAATATCTCTTTATCCGTTGCAACTCTGGTCTGGCCTTCCAGCTTGGAAAGCGAAGAAAAATTAATATCCACATCCATCAGCTGCATATTGATGGCCAGATCTTTTTGACTCATTTTATTGAGTCTACGGATTTTCGTGATATTTGCCCCAATCATATTTTTATCCCCAAGCGGTTTTTGCCTTGGCTTCATAAGATTTCCCCTTATACTTTTGCATAGTTTTTTGAAATTATAGCACAGAAAATGAACAATTGAAAGTTTTACATTTTTGTGATAGAGTAATATAACTATAAAGAAATCAAAATCAGAGGATTTTTACATGCAGAATATTGTTCAGGCTGTTTTAGAAAACAGTGCTTTGATGCCGGATAAAACAGCGATTATTGTTGATGATAAAAAAATAAGCTACCAGGAGCTGGCAGAAAAGATACTTACTTTCTCCGGCTCCTTAAAAATGCGTGCTGTCAAAAAGGGAAGCCGGATTGCTATTGAATCTGACGATTTAATCTCCTATTTTTCTGCGTTTTTAGGATGTCTGTTAAGCGGTATGACAGCTGTCCCTGTTGAAAAAGATATTTCCATTTATAAATTGCATGACATCCTTAAGTCCACAAAACCTGCACTGATTTTTATGAAAAACAACGGAGAAAACTATGAAGATTTTTTTACCGGCAGCCCTGTGCCCGGCAAAATTACCTGTCCCAAAAGTGGCTCCATAGCTGCTATTATTGCCACTACAGGAACAACAGGAAAACCTGTGCAGGTTGCTCACACAAACAAAAGCCTTCTGGCCGAAGCACAAAATCTTTCGGGCGGCACAAATATCACCTCCCAAACAGTACTTTTTACCAATGAACCTTTTGACCTTGCGGTGGGCTACCGCAGAGTTTTCGCAACGCTTTATGCAGGCGGAACTGCTGTCATTACACATAAACCAGTGACTGCCGAATTACTTGGTAATTATATAAAGAAATTTGATATCAATGCTATTTCAATTATACATACAAATATAAATATGTTTCTGGATATAGAAGACCCGGATTTGAAACAGACCCTGGGATGTCTTACTGCTGTGGAGACCACTGTCGGCCCTGTTGCTTCAATACAGATCCGCTCGTTTTGCAGGCAATATCCTTCCACTGCTTTATATAATGTTTACGGGACCACGGAATCGGGATGTATCCTTGTCAACTGTTGTTCAGAAAATCCTGTGGAAAGATGTCTTGGAAAACCCACTGTCCACTCTGAAGTATTTATTGTTGATGAAAACGGAGACAGGGTAGAAACTCCGAACCAATATGGTTATATCGCTGTAAGAGGCGATATGAATATGGCCGGATATTACCGCAAAAAAGCCCTTACAGAAAAGGTCATGCATTCCGATTATATAGTGATAAACGATATCGGATATTTTGATAATGAAGGCTACTTCTTTTTTGTCAGCCGTGTCGGCGATATCATAAATGTTGACGGACATAAGATTTCCCCTGGCGATATCGAGCAGGCAGTTTCGGGTTATGATGGAATCATCGATTGTGCCTGCACTGCCATGGAAGATCATGACAATATCCAGGCTCCTATCCTCTATGTTGTCTGCCCTGATCCTGACTTTGACTTTGACAAACTGCAAAATCATCTAAAACAAAATCTGGAATATTACAAAGTACCAAAGAAAATTATTCCTATAGATAAAATTCCCCGTACTGCAACGGGCAAAATCATGAGAAAGTCTCTTTCCATGCCAAAAAAGTCCTGATACACTGCTTTACCTGCAATGTATCAGGACCATATCAAGAAGCAACCCATATCAAAAATTGCATCTTTACATTTCATTCGCTATTTTTCTCCTGCGCATTTCCAGTTCCTGTGTCATTTCGCCCCGGATGGCATCCAGTTTATAAAAATAAGTCAATATTGCAATAAGCGCACACAAAACTATCGGAATCCAGATAAAACAAATTTCAATATAAGAAAGTGCTTTTTCAGTTTGAACCGCATTGGCGACGTAACCCCCGTTTTTCAGGAATGCTCCAATAATAAAACTTGTCAATCCCATTCCTCCCTTTACAAAGAATCCCTGAAAAGCTGCTATCAATCCTGCTACACTTGCATTCTTTTTATATTCTGAGTAATCAATAACGTCCGGCTGCATGGCAAAGGTTATTCCAAAAATTCCGTAAATTCCCAACCCGGTAATTACCAGCCCTGCCAAAAGACATGCCGCCGAATTTCTTCCTGCAAAAATCAGCAGATCGCCTGCTATGTATAAAAAAATACTTGCAAACATCAAACTTCTTTTACTGTATTTCTTTTCAAGTACCGGAAGAAGCAGCAGCATCGGAAGCCCTGACAGTATACCTAAAATCCCCACCAGTGACAGCCACTCTGTTCTTCCCAGATTATATTTGAAATAATAAATGACAGTTGTACTTCTGACTACATAGAGAGAAAAATAAAACAGATTTAACAGAAACAGAATCCATGCCTGTCCGGTAAGTCCTTTAAAATCTTCTTTTAAGGATGAATGTTTCTGGCTGACAGTGGGCGGAACGACTTCTTTTGTACTTGCAAACGTTACAAAAAAGATACACATGGCAGCAATTCCATAAATCGTCATTGTAACAAGATAGCCTCCGGCCTCATTACCTTTTCCAAAAAACTCTACCAGCGGTGCAGTAATCGACATTACGATCGCAGTTCCTGCCATTGCACAGACCATTCGTGTAGAAACCAGAATATCTCTTTCATGGACGTCGGAGGTAAGTCTTGGAACAATTGTGTTGAGCGGGATGTTTACAACCGTGTATGCCGTACAGAGCAGACAGTACGATACATATGCCCATATCAATTTACCGTTGCTTCCAAAATTCGGAATATAGAAAGTCATAAAAGTAAATACCGCAAACGGAACTGCCCCAAACAAAAAGTAGGGTCTTCCCTGTCCCCATTTCGTATGTGTTCTGTCCACAATCAGCCCCATTCCTGTATCCGTAAGAGCATCAATAAATTTCGTCACCAACATCATTGTCCCGGCAGCAGCTGCCGTAATCCCAAATACATCTGTATAAAAAACCATAAGATAAGATGCCATAGTGCTAAAAACCAGGTTACATCCAAGATCCCCGATACCATATCCTATGCGCTTTCCCCATTTTCCCATATCGTTCTCCTTTTCAATCCTTATCTTCAATTGCAGATTTTCAACCGGAGACCGGGGGTTAAGATAATCCCGGTCTCTTATTATTCCTTAGAAACAGGTAAATGCACCGTCAATAATAAAATCTGAGCCTGTTGTAAAAGAACTGGTATCCCCGGCAAGGTATACACAGATTGCTTCCAATTCTTCCGGTTTTCCCATTCTTCCTAAAGGTGCCATCTCATTCCACTTTTCAATCAACGGAATCAAAGTGGGAGAATTAAGTGTCAGTTCTGTACCGATATATCCCGGGCTGATACTATTAACACGTACCCCTCGTTTTGCCCACTCAATAGCCAGAGATTTTGTTAATTGGATCACTCCTGCTTTGGATGCATTATATGCACACTGCGGCTGGGGTACATTAACAATATGTGCCGACATCGATGCTGTATTTATGATAGAACCGCCGCCATTTTCCAGCATATACTTACCGGCAGCAATATCTGTTAAGAAAATTCCATTCAGGTTGATATTAATCACCTTATTCCACTGTTCATATGTCATCTCCTCGGCCGGTGCATTAATACAAATACCGGCATTATTATGACAAAAGTCAAGTCCTCCCAGCTCTTTTACAACTTGTCCTACCATTGCCTCCACCTGCTCTTTATCCGTACAGTCCGTCTTAACAGCAATTATTTTTCTGCCGGTTTTCTCTGCCAGCTCTTTTGCTGTCTTCTGAGCCTCATCATAATCCAGGTCAACAATCGCCACATCTGCCCCTGCCTCCGCAAATGCTGTAGCTGTGCATTTTCCAATACCTCTGGCTGCTCCTGTAACAAATCCCTTTTTTCCATCCAATCTCATTTTTTCAATAATTCCCATGACTTTCTCCTTTTCATAAATTAATTTTGTAAAATGATTTATCAAATTGTAATTACATAATAACTCATGAACTTTTTTTCGTCAATCTGTAATAATAGACAATATTCCACCAACAAATTTATACAAAATATACAATAGAATCTTTTTACTGATCTATGTTATAATTTATTTTGTTAAATCATTTTACAAATAAAGGAACCATATTATGAAGAAAAGTATTACTCCTAACCAGATTAAGCAGAATAACCGCAGTCTGATATATCACTATATTTATCAAAGCAAAAAAGTCTCCCAGCAGGATATTTCTTACGATCTCCGTCTGAGCCGTCCTACCGTCACCACGAATCTGACTGCCATGGAAAATGATGGACTGATTCAGAAAAACGGTCAGATAGATACCGAGTTTGTCGGCAGAAAAGCTTCCGCCTATTCTATTGTTTCTGATTTCCGTATTGGAATCGGTGTGGAAATTCTAAAAAAAGAAGTGAAAATGATTGCTGTTAATTTGTATGGAGAAAAAATCAGCCGGCTTGTATTTGAAATAAATTATGAAAACAAAGAATCTTATTTTAAAGCTGTATGTGATAAAATACTTGAATTTAAGGACTCCATCAATATATCAGATGAACGTATTCTTGGAATCGGATTTGCCATGCAGGCTTTAATATCCCCGGACAAACAAACTGTTATATATGGAAAAATTCTTTCGTGCACCGGACTATCCATTACAGAATTCACCAGACATCTGCCCTATCCCTGCTCTTTTGTACATGATGCCGACAGCGCCGCAGTTTCTGAATTATGGATATCACCCGAACTTAAGGATGCCTTCTATCTTTCTATCAGTAAGCATCTTGGTGCCGCCATCATTGCGAAAGGAGATATATTAACAGGAAAGCATGGCCATAATTCCACAATTGAACACATCGAGATGCAGCCTGGCGGAGCCTTATGCTACTGCGGGAAATCCGGATGTATGGAAACTCTTTGTTCTCTGACTGCACTCCTGGGTGAAAAAGAATCTCTGGATGATTTTTTCAGAAATTTGCGGGCACAAAATCCATCCTATGTAAACCGTTGGGACTTTTTTCTCACTAATCTGGCCAAATCAATCAACATGCTTCATTTAATTTATGATACAGATTTTATCCTCGGAGGATATCTTGCTCCATATTTGCGCGAAGACGATATTGCATTAATCCATGAAAAAATTCAGGATATGACCCCTTTTGAAGAATCAGCAGATTTCCTTCTGATAAGCAAAATGCCCAAACATAATATTTCAATTGGAGCCGCACTTCCCTACATTCAGGCGTTTCTCGATAATATGTGTGATCTCTGAAACAGACACCTGTCAGTCCAGACTAATCTTTAGTACAAAAATACGCACTATGTGAAGAACTGAACTTACATGTTCTTCACATAGTGCGTTGTGGTCAGTCTGCATAACTCCTTTATCCTGTCAACACATATTTTAAAAAATGCAGCAGTAAATCACATTAGCGGATCACATAGCTCATCTCATGCCATTGTTCTCCACCCCAGGCAGAATTTGCAATTCCTTCATCACAAAATCCCATCTTTTTATACATCTCTACTTTAGACTCCAGGCAGGTCAGTAAAACAGTATGTCTCCCCTTTTCCCGTTCTCTGCACAGATACTGATGCATAATCTCCCGTGCTAATCCCTGTTTCCGATACCTGGGAAGCACATCCAGTCCTAACAGCATAATATTTTTTCCGTTGGGATCATGCAAACCGGCATCTGTAAAAAATTCGTCTCTAAAAGAGCACTCATCTGTAGAAAGCCCATTTAAAAAACCGGCTATTTTACCCGTTTGCTTATCAACCGCTACCAAAAATAACTCTGGTGCCCTCGCAGCACGTTCCAGCATCATTTTCTTCGAACACGCTTCATTTGGAGGAAAGCAAACCGCTTCAATCTCCGCAGCCTGTTCCCCTTCTTCCGGCCGGATATTTCTGAATTCAAATTTCTGGCATATTTTCTGATCCGATATCTGATTTTTGTTCATGATGTCCATATCATAATGTACTCTCTTTCATCTGTATTTTCGTCAGTATTTTCACATTTAATTTTAAAATTTTCTCTTTGATAAAATCTTATTGCCCGTGTATTCTTTTGATATACACTTAAACTTAATTGATTTTTAATGTCTTTTACAAAATCCAGCAATTGTCTGCCTATACCGCAGGATTGTGCTCCGCTCCAAACAAAAATCCCCTCGATATAATCGTCATTCAATCCAATAAAACCTTGTATTTCATTGCTGTTTTCATTTTCATAAACATAAACTTCTGCCTGTGAAAGCATTTCTTTTACTGTTTCAAAATTATTCCTCCAATATTGCAGTGGAATAAAATCATGGGCTTTCGTGTTGGTATCCAGCCAGATTTCTGCAACCCTGTTTACATCGGATTTCTCTGATTTTCTAATCATAATATATCTCCACAAATAACGTTCTGTTTTTCACTGATTTCAGCAATTTTTTCATATCAACTATAACAGAAAAGGACCTTCTTTTCAAACAGAACAAATACAGTGGACAATAATATTGGATTATCCGAACATACTAAGAACCGCAGGCCCGGATACTGCTCCCGTCAGGGCATACATAAAGGTTCCTGCCACACCGCTGCCCAAAATAATAGTTACAGCATTCATCTTAAATTTTCTTAGTAAAAATAATGCCACCACAAAAATTCCCAGTTCAACAAACCGAATGTCACCTGTTACCGCCTCATGTATTTCTGCCTGAAACAGCCCCAGCATAAGAATAGATGCTCCTGCCGAAGCAATCAGGGCTACCACTGCAGGCCGCATAGCTCCAAGAACCACCTGTACACCGCTCACTGTGCGATATTTATAATAAAAATATGCCAGAACAAAACATATACAAAATGACGGAATAATACATCCCAGCGTGCAAAGCAGTACTCCAGGTATTCCTGCAATTCTCATACCAACAAAAGTAGCCGAATTAATCGATATTGGTCCAGGTGTCATCTCCGCCACAGTAATCAGATCAGAAAACTCTTCTAATGTCATCAGGCCGTGAATATTTACAATCTGTTCCTGAATCAATGGAATTGCGGCATAACCGCCGCCCACACTAAACAGACCCACCTGAATAAATGCAAAAAATAATTTCAGCAACAGCATTTACGCCACCGTTCCTTTCTTTTTTGTAAGTGTAACTGCCAAATCCGCAAGCCCGATTCCAAGACAGGTTAATATCACAATCATGGCACTGACATCTAAAAGGTAAGTTGCAATAAATGCGGCTATCATCATCACAATATACATCATTCTTTTTGTTTTTAACACATTACCTGCCAGATTAATCACCACATCAAATATCACTGCAGCTACACCGGCCCGCATAACCTGCAATGCCACAGCAATGTAAGGATTCGTGCGAAATTGCTCGTAAAACATCGAAATAATGGAAATAATGATCATCGGTGGAAGTATCGTACCCGATACTGCCGTGAGAGAACCTGCAATGCCAGATATACGATAGCCGATAATTACGGATGCGTTTACCGGAAGCGGCCCGGGCGCCGACTGGGTAATCGCTGTCACATCCAGCATTTCATCTTCTTCAAGCCACTTTAATTCCTCTACATATCTCTTTTTCATTAAAGAGACAATCACAAACCCTCCGCCAAAGGTACAGGCACTTAAGACAAACATGGATCTGAATAATGTCCATAGTTTATTATAATCTTTTTTCACGGTCAACCTCCATTAAACAACTTCCCTTTTCATCATACATACCGTTATTATTTGCAAAATATATACGTTTTATCTCTCTCATATTATAAAATAGAATAAATATGATGCAGGAAACTCCAAATGTCAAAGATGGTCATGCCCTGTTATCAACGATGAACATATTCAATTTCTGCCAGCGCTGAAGCTCTTTTTTCGTAATCAGCAGTTGTTTTTTTAATTCTTCTGTCATTTTCTGTGGAGTTAATGTCACCAGGCATTTAAAAGCACATGGCATCAGATCCGCACTGGAAATACCGCATAAGAGCCCTTCTGTAAAATCACGGATCTCCAGTGGGTTAAATATGTACAGCAAATCTTCTTCCAGCATATTGCACTGGTTAACAAAGGAAAAACGGATCAACATGTCGCTATACATGACTTTTCCTGTATAATAGACCTTACTGCTGCGTCCTGCCGGAGTAACCGCACTTATTGTAAGAGATGCTTCATAATTACCAGGGTGATCATTATGCTTGTAAATGTCGATTATCCCATCCTTTAAACGATTATACCGTCCGTCAAAAAAATAGAAATACAGACGTTCTGCCTGAAAGAACGGGCTTTCCAATGTACGGTTATATACAGGACTCCTGGTTTCCTGCACAGCTTCCCTGTAGTCTGTCAGCTGATTCAGATTAACATGCAGCGCATTACTGATGTCATACAGCGTTTCGATATCCAGAGTAATTTCCCCTGTTTCATACTTACTCATGCTTGCTCTGCTTTTATGAATGCAGTCCGCCAGCTGCTGCAAAGTCAATCCCTGTTCTTTTCTGTACATACGAATACGCGCACCTATATGCTGATTTATCTCACTCATTACACCCTCCAGGTTTCTTTAAAATATACATTTTTATCCGAAAAAACACATTTTTCTTTAAAATCAGATTCATTATAGCAGAATTTCTATTTTAACGAAACTTTTTTCAAAAAAATTTATTTATATGAAACATTCCAAACTTTGCATCATGACGATATTATAGTTATAATAAAAATTTATCGAAATAAATTCCGGGAGGTTTCAAATGGAAAAAGAAAAAAAAGGCGGTTTCAGCAGTTCAATCGGTTTCATCCTGTCTGCTGCAGGCAGCGCGGTAGGTGTGGGAAATATATGGCGTTTTCCTTATCTGGCAGCGAAAGACGGAGGAGGTCTGTTTATCGTTGTATATCTTGTTCTTGTCCTGACATTTGGTTTCACTCTGCTTACAACAGATATTGCCATAGGACGCCGTACCCAAAAAAATGCACTAAAAGCTTTTGGAAGTATTCGGACCGGCTGGAGCTTTCTTGGAAAGCTGACTTTTCTTGTTCCGGCATTTATCATGACTTACTACTCTGTAATTGGCGGCTGGGTAACAAAATATATCGCAGTCTATGTAACTAATAAAGGGGCAGATGCTGCGCAGGACGGATATTTTACTGATTTTATTACTTCGAAAGCTGCACCCGTTGTTTTCATGCTGGTATTCCTGGCAGTGACTGCATTCATCGTCTATTGTGGAGTTGAAAAAGGAATTGAAAAATTTTCCAAAATCATTATGCCCGGGCTGATTCTTATGATTATTGGAATCTCACTCTTTTCACTGACGCTGCACTATACCGACAACAATGGTGTTACCAGAACCGGCCTTGATGGGGCTGTCGTCTATCTGATTCCGAATCTGGACGGCTTAACTCTATCCCGCTTTCTGAAAATCCTGTTAGATGCCATGAGCCAGTTGTTCTTCTCCCTCAGTGTTTCCATGGGTATTATGATCACTTACGGGTCATATGTAAAAAAAGATGTAAACCTCAGCAGTTCCATCAGTCAGATCGAATTTTTTGATACCGGAGTTGCCCTCTTAGCCGGATTGATGATCATACCCGCTGTTTATGTTTTTTCCGGTACCGAGGGAATGGCTTTCGGTCCGAGTCTGATGTTTGTCTCTCTGCCCAGGGTATTTGATTCCATGGGAAAAGCCGGAACGATCATAGGGCTGGTTTTCTTCATCATGGTTGCCTTTGCTGCAATAACATCCTGCGTGTCGATCATGGAGACTCTGGTTGCAAACTGCATGGAACTCTTTCATGCTTCCCGTCAGCGTACCAGTATAATGATCGGTATACTTTCGGCCGTTGCAGCATTCATCATTTGTCTGGGTTACAATGTTCTGTATTTTGAACTGCCGCTTCCAAACGGTCAGACAGCACAATTACTGGATTTAATGGATTACATCAGCAACAGCCTTTTGATGCCGTTTATCTCCCTGCTGACCTGTATCTTTGTCGGCTGGATCATAAAACCTAAATGGATCGTAGAGGAAATGGAATCAAGCGGACATTCATTTCGCCGCAAAAAACTTTATATCGTTATGATCCGATATATTACTCCGATTATGATGGCAGTGCTGTTTATACAATCTACCGGACTTTTAAATATCCTTAAATAGATTTTTCAGCTGTTGAAACAGATTTTGTGCAGTGTGTTGAAACAGATTTTGTGCAGGTGACTTGACATTTTTGAAAGTTTTCCGTATAATACTTACACAACGTGTAGCGTGACTGCGTAATTCCAGTTACTTGCTACACGTTTATTTTTTTGAGATGATCAGCTGAGAATGCAGCAGATCTTCGCCAAAAAATATTAAAATAAATAACGCAGTATGAAGTGTGCGGCCAGGAGGCATAAGTCCAGCTCTCTTGACTGCACACTTTTTCTGTAATGCTGGAGGTAAAACAAAAATGAACGAAAAATCTAACTCTTTTCTGGAAACAGAAAAAATAGGCAAATTAATGCGGAAATATGCAATTCCCTGCATTATTTCTCTTCTGGTTGCTGCGTTGTATAACATCGTAGACCAGATTTTCATCGCAAATGCGAATTACCTGGGTTCTTACGGTAATGCAGCCAACACAGTTGTATTCCCGCTGACTGTTGTTGCACTCTCAATTGCCGTAATGATTGGCGATGGATGCTGTGCTTTTGTCAGCATCAGCCTTGGTGCCGGAAAAAAAGAAGATGCACACAGGAGTATCGGCAATTCTATATTGCTCTGCATCATTAGCAGTCTTATTTTGACATCAATCTATCTGATATTTATGGAAAATATCCTGACTTTCTTTGGTGGAAAAGTGAATCCGGAGACTTATGCCTGCGCAGAGGAATATTTCTTCTGGATTTCTCTTGGCATTCCATTCTACATGTTTGGCCAGGCTATGAATCCGATCATCCGTTCCGATGGCAGCCCCAAATTTGCCATGTTTGCAACCGTTGCAGGTGCAATCACTAACATCATCCTTGACCCTGTTTTCATTTTTCCCATGAAAATGGGGATGATGGGTGCTGCTATTGCAACCGTAATCGGACAGATACTTACTGCAGGACTTTCAGTATGGTATTTATTTCATATGAAAGCTGTCAAACTCAGTAAAGGCAGCTTTGGTTTGTGGGGCCACCTGATGAAAAAATTCCTGATACTTGGAATTACCAGTTTTCTGTCCCAGATTTCGCTTGTCATTTCCATGGCGGCAGTTCAAAACATGTGCACTAAATATGGTGCTATGGATGCGGTATTTGGTCAGTCGGAATATGCCCAGATCCCTTTGGCAGTGCTGGGCATTGTTATGAAATTCTTCCAGATTGCCATTTCCATCTCTGTCGGTATGGCAGCCGGCTGTATTCCTGTTGTCGGCTATAATATCGGTGCTAAGCGCAAAGACAGGGCCCGGGCACTTTTTACTAATCTGCTTATTGCTGAAGCAGCTGTGGGAGCAGTTGCTCTTCTGATTGTTGAGCTGTTCCCGACTCAACTAATCATGATTTTTGGTGCTGCAAACGAAAGCTCATATTATACTGATTTCGCGGTAAAAAGTTTCCGTATTTATCTATGCATGATGATTCTTGCCACAGTAAACAAAGGTACTTTTATCTACCTGCAGGCTTTAGGAAAGGCGGTGGAATCCACTTTGATTTCTCTTACCCGTGAAATCATTTTTGGCGTCTTCCTGCCTGTGATTCTCCCGATTTTCTTTGGATTGGATGGTTTATTGTATTCTTTCCCGACAGCCGACATACTGACATTTATTTTTGCGGTTATTATTATTCAAAGAACTTATAAAGAACTCAGCACTGATAAAGATATTAAAAGATTAAAGGAGGCAAACTAAATGAGTAACAGAATTATTACAATCAGCCGTGAATTCGGCAGCGGCGGGCGTACAATCGGAAAAAAAACTGCTGAAAAGCTTGGCATCCCATGCTATGATGCCGAACTGATTGAAAAAATTGCTGAGGAAAGCGGATTTGCAGCAAATTATATCAAAGAAGAAGGTGAAGACGCGACAGGAGGCTGGCTGTCCAGTCGTGCTATGGGACCGACAAATCAGGACAAATTGTGGCTGATTCAGCGAAAAGTTATCCTCGAACTGGCAGAGAAAAGTTCCTGCGTTATCGTCGGCAGATGTGCCGACTACATTTTAAAGGACAGAGCAGACTGCCTGAACGTATTTATTCACGCCAGCATGGAATATCGGGCCGAGCGAATTGTAAAGGTATATGGGGACCAAAAAGAATCTCCTGAACGCCGTCTGAAAGAGAAAGATAAACGCCGCGCAGCCTATCATCGTTTCTACACCGATATGAAATGGGGACACGCTCAAAACTATCACCTGTGCTTAAATAGCGGCATACTTGGAATTGATAAGTGCGTCGAAATCCTTAAAAATCTATACTAAAAAACATATTGGCACTCTCTGAAACAGTCTTTAAAAGCCATGACTCTGCTCCTGAAGGAGCAGTGCCATGGCTTTTTAGCATCATTATACAAAATATCCGTAAAGACAATTGTAGAACCGGAATCCTCCGGGCTGCATGCATAGATTCCGAATCGAATCGTTTCCGCGCCCTCCCACATATGGCAAATACGCATCTGAGAGAATTTCTCCCCATCCATCGAACACTCGATGCAGTAATCATCTTGTCTGCGGCTAAACCGATACCACATAGTTTTTACATCAGCAGGAATGGCTGTGGTTGCCCAGTCAGAATACCCATATCTGTATGCGGCTCTGTAGTTATTTTTCATCCGATTACCTTTTTCGGACAATTCTCAATCACTCTTATAAGTATGGAACAGCCTTTCTCACCTGTATTTCTTCTACAATTTTATTATACGTTTTCTTGTTCAAACGATAAAAATACAGAACTGCAGCCGTTATAATCCAAAGCATTCCCGGAACAGTCGTAAACGAATGTTTTATAACAGCTAACACCGCCGTATTCTGCTGTTGATTTGCAGCATATCCAAACATACCCAAAACTCCTGCAAGAACGGAAGTTCCAATAGCCATTCCAATTTTATTTCCCAATGAAATGAATGCATATTGAAATCCATCATTTCTAAGTCCTGTCTTCCATTCCCCATACTCCACGCAATCAGGGACAATCGCATAAATAGCCGTATTAAATCCGGAAAAGAAAAACTGTGACAGGCAGGAGAATGAATAAAATGGAACTGGTGATTCCCCAACCGTGAAAAAGTACATACAGAACATGCTGATTCCGGTTAACAGTGCAAAAACAGATGCAGAACGCCCCTTATTATTGGTAAGCCGGAACACAAAAGGAAAGCAGGCAGCACCTATAATGGATGGAATGATGATAAACATGGAATAGGTGCTGAATAACGCCTTATTTCCCTCTACATAAGTAAAATAATACAACGCATCTGCATTTCTTCCGTAAAGAGTTACCCCAAACAGAAATTGCCCTGCCACAGCAATCATATATGGACGATTCTTTATAACCGCTTCCAACTGCACTTTCAAAGAAATTTTTTCTTTCTCCGGTACTTTCACCACTTCTTTTGTTTTTGCAAAACAGAAAATATGACATGCAGCAAAAATACATCCATATAAAACAGCAATCAGCAAATAACCTCTCTTATCATTTCCATTGCCAAACGCTCCAATCAGCGGAACTGTCACAATATTGATAATACCAATAGCAATCATCGCACTGACAGAACGAAATGTATTGATTTCAGCCCGCTCTTCAATATTCTGTGTCATCGCCCCGCATAGTGTCCCGTATGGAATATTCACACAAGTATAGCCCAATACAAGAATACAATATGTAACTGCCATATAAATAATTTTAGAGGGAGATGACCAGTCTGGATGCGCCCAAAAAGTCAAAATCAATATAATAGCCGTCAATGGCGCCGCAATCAACAGCCACGGTCTGTATCTTCCCCACCTTGTGTTTGTCTTATCACTTAACCCGCCAATAACCGGATCATTAATGGCATCCCAAAAGCGAGAAAATAGCATCAGTCCCGCAACTGCACCCATACCAATTCCAAAAACATCGGTGTAAAAAATCATCAGGAAATTTCCTACAAACATCCAGCTGAAATTACATCCTACATCACCCATGCCATATGCAATCTTACTGATTAACGGCACTTTTACATTTGTATTTTTCTGATTCATTATAATCCCTCTTTATCATTTATAAATACTGGCTGAATTCTACTTTTTCCAGGTCTGGTCACGTAATTGTAAAAAATCTTACCCCATTTCTGGCCTTACTCTGCAATTCGAATAACGGCTTTCACAATATCTGCTTTATTATTCACACTATAATCCATCGCCTTCTGTGCTTCATCAAGCGCAAACACATCCGTTACAATACTCTTTAAGTTTACTTTTCCTGCCGCAACCGCATCAATAGCCATCGGATAAATATGACGGTAGCGGAATACGGTCTTAAAAGTCAGTTCTTTATCCAGCGCAAGGCTCATCGGAAGCGTCATTTCTCCACTCTTGCTGTAACCCACAAGAACGATATTGGAACCTTTTTTTGCCATATGAATTGCCTGTCTTGTAGTGATTTCGGTTCCCGCTGTCTCAATCACCAAATCCATACCAGCCCCATTTGTCAGTTCCTTCACCCTTTCCAGCACATCCTCCCTGGCTCCATTGATTACCCCGGCAGCTCCCAGCTCCAAAGCCTTGTCAAGGCGCTTCTCCATAATGTCTACCACATATACTTCCGATACACCTCTTGCTTTCAATGCCATCATGGAAACAAGGCCAATACATCCTGCGCCCATGACAACTGCTCTCTGCCCAAGATGTGCATCCCCCTGGATAGCTGCATGGAATCCGACCGCCAACGGCTCAATCAAAGCCCCCTCCAGTGTACTTACATTGTCCGGTAACTTAAAACACAGATCAGCTTCATGAGCAACATACTCCTGAAATACCCCATCCACCGGAGGTGTTGCAAAGAAAACAACATCCGGACACAAATTATAACGTCCTGTTTTACAAAATTCACAATGTCCACAGGTTTTTCCCGGCTCCAGAGCCACCCTGTCGCCAACCTTCAAATGCTTTACATTTTTGCCTACCTCAACAACAGTTCCACCTGGCTCGTGTCCAAGGACAAAGGGCGGTTCCACCACATAATCCCCGATAGCTCCTGTTTCATAATAATGCAGATCACTTCCACAGATACCTACATACTCCAGCTTCACCAGAACCTCGTCGTCCTTTGTTTTTGGAATATCACGTTCCTCAAATCCCATCTTTCCGATCCCCAACATGACTGCCACTTTCATTTTTCCTTCCATTTCCATTTTCTCCTTTTTTATTTACTTTTATTTATACTTTATTAAATAGTTTTATTATGTTTCTTATTTTATATTCTCTCTTCAATATTGTCAATATAATCCTATCCATTGAGTATTATTTCGTCATTATATTCAAAAACAGGTCTTACATTTTAGTAAAACTGCATCAAAAAAGGAGACTCCATTTCTGAAATCTCCTGTACAAGCACCATGTGCCGCTTATATCTGCCTTACAAAATTTTCAATTACTTCCAATGCTGCTCCAAGCGCTGCCGCCCCCACCTTATATCTGCAGCTATTTACAAATTGTCGGTCCTCTGTAAATGTATTCCGCTCCGATACCTTATTCCATATGTCCGACATATAAGGCTCTGCATAGCTTCCCACATATCCTCCCAGAACAATATCACAGTCGAGAACCATACGGATATTATTTAATGCCACAGCCAGGAATCCTGTATAGGCATCCCACATTTCTGCCGCCTTTTGGTCTTTCTTTTCCAACAGTTCAAAAAACTTTTCCAGCTTTCCGCCTGCCGCATCTGACAAAATCGCTGCACTGCAATACGCATCCAGGCATCCTTTTTTTCCACAATAGCATATCCTTCCATCCGGAATCACAGTCATATGCCCAACTTCCCCGCATCGGAAATGATTCCCCTGTACGAGTCCATTATTATCAAAAATCGCCCCTCCAACTGTATTGCTTAAGGAAAGGTAAAAAAACCGTTCTTTTTCATCCGAATAGATTCCTTCCGCATAAGCTCCCGCATTTGCATCATTTAAAAAAATACAGGGATAATGAAAAAAACAGCTCACAGAATCAAAAGGCAGCATTCTTACTCCAAGAATATGGGAATAGGTAATCACCTGTCTGTCCAGGTCCACGATTCCGGGAAAAGAGATACCAATCCCCAGGATCTTACTACGGTCAGCACCGCTTTCATCCAGGAAGCCTTCCAGCTCCTCATTTACTTTGCGATAATAAGCTTCCCCATGTGTATATGGAAGAAAAATGCGAACATATTTTAAAATCACGCCTGTAAGGTTCGTGAGTACAAAGCTAATATGGTTTTTTGTAATATCCAGCCCAACAGCCTGTTTCACATCGACTGCAGCCGTTAACGCCTTTGCACGTCTTCCACCTGTGGACTGCAATTCCCCGCTTTCTTCAATGAATCCCTTCTCAATCAGTTCCTTTGTAATCTGCGTTACCGTGGGCAGACTCATCTTCATATCATACGAGATATCCGGATTAGAAACAGTTCCATGCCTGCAAATATACCGGAAAACACGATTTCTGTTTTTCTTCTTTACCTCCATGTTTGTTGCCTGCTTCATTTCCATGTCATACCACCTATACTTTATTAAAGTGTTTTCTTTAGTATAACATCTCATTTCCTGAAAAGCAACTTTTCCATTCCACAAATACCATTTAAAATCACACAGGCTCCAAAAATCGGTTCAGAAAGCACGCAGATTCTCAAAATCACCGTTCCATTATTTACCTTTCTCTGCAATTTCTGCACTAGGAACCGTAAAGATTACTTTTCCATTAGATCAAACGGATATTGAAAGCTGCGCCCGTAATCTGTGTCACCATATTATAGACCGGCTTTCCGACAGCCTGCAATCACTGCGAAAAAGAAGCCGTTTTCAAAGGCTCGGTCGCCTAACCTCTTAATATGTTTTATTTAATAGATTTCCCAAGTTCATAGGCTTTTTGGAGTTCAGTCTTTCCCTCAATATCGCCCACAGCACCGTTGCCTCCGGCAAGAACATGGCCGAGATTTTTCCATTTCAGATGCTCCATAAGGTGGTCATAATAAAGGGCTGCATCCTCAAATCCGTAACCTTCCGCAGCCATCAGCAATGCGGAAGCTCTGCCGTG
>JAUNSC010000056.1 GCA_030539395.1 Eubacteriales bacterium | reverse complement strand
GGTAGAACACCAGCCTTCCAAGCTGGATACGTGGGTTCGATTCCCATCACCCGCTCTTTTTAAGAAAGCTGCTTCAAAGCAGCTTTTTTGTTTTGCAATTGCGCCCGGCGCGGCAAAATGAGGCAAGACCACTTTTACGGCCCTGCCTCATTTATCAAAGGGGATTGACTTTTCAGCCACATTATCTCTTCTTATTCAAGATACAGGAACGGATCTACCGCCTGTCCATCTTTCTGCATCTGGAAATAAAGATTACTGCCCTCTTCACAATAATATTTTGTCGGTTCGCTGACATAGCCCAGAAGCTGTCCCTGTTCTACAACATCCCCCTCTGATACTGCCACTTCTTTCAGCTGACCGTAAATAAGTGCATAGTTGTTTCCAAGATTCAATTTCAGCGTAGTCCCGGTTTCTTCATTTACACTGACAGACTCCACAATACCCCTGGCTGAAGCCAGCACCTGGTTTCCCACTTCACTGCTGATGATCAGAGCGGGATTGTACTTATATTGATTCAGCGTTTTAAAGTAGACTGTATTATTCATATTATACTCCATCAGAACTGTGCCTGCCGCCGGCCATACCAGCATAGAATCATCCTGAAAATCCACAGTAGGCTGTATCTGTGCTGTGGCAGCAGATGACGCCACATCAACTGCCTCTTCATGCTGATCAAATGCATACGGATCACTGTTATTTACCAGAGATGCCGGATCAACATCCTTTTCATTGGCGGATGTATAATCTTTCACAGGCTGTATCTCTGCCACAACATCCTGACCTGATGCCTCCAGATTCTTTTCTTCTGTCTGCTCCGTCTCCTTTACTTTGCTGATCTGCTGCAGGCTTTGCTGACGTTCATCATAGCCTGACCGGTAAGTAGCAAAAGCTACCGCCCCCACCAGACACAATGTCAGAATTCCCAAAGTCCCCTTGCTTTTCAAAAAACGTACAAATTTTTCTTTCTGCATATTCATCACCTCATAATTATTATGGTTCTATCCATAGGATTGCCATAAATGAGTGATTTATACAAACAGGTCTTAATAAGCAGAAAGTTTTACATCCGTATAAAAATATCCCAGTATCTCCCGGTATTTTTTCCCGGACAGTGCCATTTGCTGAGCAGTATACTGGCTCATCCCAAGGCCATGTCCCACCCCGTATATTGTGAGAAACACCCCGTCCGTGCGCACTTCCATGTCAAAATCTGAAGACGGAAGTCCAAGCAGGTTGCGGAATTCTTCTCCGGACATATATTCATCTTTTAACTGTATCTGCTGGACATACCCTGCACTGTCACGTTTTGTGATTTCCATGTCTGACCAGCCTCCGTCAATCTGAATAACACTTTTATAATCCGGCGCATTCTGATCTGAGGGACAGGCTTTTGACTTTAAGTAAGGATAGTCTGTGCTATCCAGCACTTCATTTCCGTCCCTTGTGTTTCCTGAACTGACGCTGTGAAAGGATGCCATGATCGGCTTGTCCTTCCAAACCAGGATCTGTCCCCGTGTGCTGCTTTCTGCCCTTAAAAATTTTTCTGCCGCTCCTGCCCGCTCCAGTTCTTCCATCGTAAGAAATGTTTCCCTTTTCACTTCACCCTTCTCGAGGATCTGCCGGCAAATGTTTGTCCTTGCCAGCACCATCTGAGCTTTTACCGCTTCCACATCATATCCCAAAGGTATCTGTGCTGCCGTTACTCCTATCACATACTCCTCCAGCTCCATTTCCAGAATGCCGCTGCCTGTCTTTACCGAAATATATTGTGTGTCGTTTTTTATCGCCTGGTAAATACCTTTCATTTTCCCGTTCAAAAGGAAAATAATAATGCAAGGCAGAATTAATATGACCAAAATAGCCATTAAAATATGTTCTACTGTCTCTTTCATAAAAATACCCTCTCATCTTAGTATATGAGAGGGTATTTTCCGCTATTCCTTTTTCTTATCCAACTTTCCCACAGGATTGTAGGAAAGCATTACGCAAAGCAATCCGTAAACCAGTTTTGACACCTGAATCAACTTTTAATAATTTTCAGGTTTTATCTGAAAGAAAGCCTGCTCGTGACCACATACAGGGCATTTCTGCGGCGCCTTTTTGCCAATATGAATGTATCCGCATTTACGGCACTGCCAGATCGTATCGCCGTCTTTTGAGAATACGATTCCTTCTTCCACATTAGCGAGAAGTTTTCGGTAGCGCTCTTCATGTTCTTTTTCTACCTGCGCCACCAGTTCAAACTTGCGGGCAATTTCTTCAAAGCCTTCCTCATGGGCTTCTTTTGCCATTCTGCTGTACATCTCTGTCCATTCAAAGTTTTCTCCGTTGGCCGCTGCCAGAAGATTTTCTTCTGTATGACCTATTTCACCGCCGCTGATGTACTTAAACCACTGCTTTGCATGAGCGCGTTCATTTTCCGATGTTTCCTCAAAAATCGCCGCAATCTGCTGATATCCATCTTTACGTGCAATACCTGCATAATAGCTGTATTTATTCGTCGCCATACTTTCCCCGGCAAAAGCCTCCAGCAGATTTTTCTCCGTTTTGCTTCCTTTTAATTCCATGAAAAGACCTCCTTTTACACATTTTACTTCAAATGCTCTACTGGGAAGTATTTCCGGAATTTCCACTTTTATTCTAGTTTATCTTTGTCCTGGAAAGATTTGCATCATAAATATAACCTTTAACACCGTTAAAGCTTACCGGTGCCCAGCCGTTTACTGAATCACCCGTTACAATCACGCTGTAACCCTGAGGAACTCCGCCGATCACAGCGCCTTCCATGGAAGCGGCATTCCGAATATTCAGTCCATACATCGCATACATTACCGTTCCTCTTACCGTCTCACCGTCTGTAGCCAGTTCTCTCATCCTCTGGAGCATAAAAGCAATATTGGTATCTTCTGTTTCGCTAAGGACATTTGCATCAAATTTATCTGCATCAATCGTTCCGCTATACCAGTCAAATCCATCAAAATATTTCTGGATACTCGGTGTATTAAATCTGCGGTGATGTCTCGCATAAATTTCATTGATCGCCATCTGAAGCTGGTTTGCATCCAGATCACGAATGTCCTGCTCTGTCAGAAGCTTGTCAGAACTGTTCTCCAGAATATAATCACTTTCCACATCTACTTCTTCCAGTCCATCCCAGAATTCGTCCTCTATGATCTCCAGACTGTCCTCTCCGTCATCTGTCACCCCGTCACCCGGATTTGTGATTTCCATGCTGTCAATAATCCATTGGATATCATTTTGCATATCCCGGTATTCGTTCACCGTATACTCGTCATCTTCCGGATAAGCCTGAAAATCAGAGGGTTGTGACACATAGTATACGCCCTCTTCACCGTCACCGATAATCTGATAGTTCGGAAGATAATCCTCAAAATCATAATTTTCCGCACAGGTAATGCTGAAAAGTGTTCCTCCCCAGCTATATCCCTCTTCCAAAGCGGCATCCATGGATAAGGACTGATAAAAAATGACTTCCGGCCCAAATACCTCAAATCCGTAAGAACCGCCCCATGATGCCGGCAGCGTCACCTTCAGTTCTTTAAAATCAAATATCTCATCTCCGTTTCCGTCAAACCATGTGGCATACTGCCAGATATCTTCCGAAATTTCTGCTGCTACAGGTGCCTCCATTGCCATGGTCATTGCCGCGATCATTACTCCTGCCGCCAGTTTTCTGTTCATATCAAATCCCCTCCTTTTTACATGTGAAAAAGGATCCTGTCTGCATCTGTATTTTAATAAAGTAAAAACGCAGTATCTCTTTTACTAAGGATACTGCGTCTCTCACTGTTTGTCAAGCTTCAATTTATTTACTTCTAACTGTCACTTTATTCAGATGCCAGATTTCATCTACATACTGCTGAATGGTTCTGTCTGATGTAAATTTACCGCTGCAGGCAGTATTGAGTATTGCCATCTTTGCCCATCTTTCTTCATCACGATATGCTTCTTCTACTCTCTTCTGAGCTTCTGCATAGGAGCGGAAGTCTGCCAGAATAAAGTATGTGTCGGCACGGTCACTGGACTTTGTGTTCAGCAGAGAATCGTAGATATCGCGGAATCTCTCAGGATCATCCGGAGCATATTCTCCGTTGATCAGCTGCATCAGCACACGGCGGATATCCTGATCACTGTTGAAAATGTTTTCCGGATAGTAACCGCCATTATTCTCGTAATTGATGACTTCATCGGAAGACAGACCGAAGATAAATGCGTTTTCTTCACCTACTTCTTCCACAATTTCTACGTTTGCACCATCCATAGTTCCCAGTGTCGGAGCACCATTCAGCATAAATTTCATGTTACCTGTACCTGATGCTTCTTTGGATGCGGTAGAAATCTGCTCAGATACATCTGCCGCTGCAAAAATCCATTCTGCGTTTGATACACGGTAGTCTTCAATAAACACAACTTTCAGCTTGCCATTAATAGATGCATCGTTATTGATCACATCTGCTACAGAGTTGATCAGCTTAATTGTCAGTTTTGCACGTCTGTAACCGGCTGCTGCTTTTGCACCAAAGATAAATGTTCTCGGATAGAAATCCATTTCCGGATGATCTTTGATCTGATTATACAGATGCATTACATGCAGGATATTCAGCAGCTGACGTTTGTACTCATGAAGTCTCTTAACCTGTACGTCAAAGATAGAACGCGGGTCAACTTCCACACCATTGTGCTCCAGAATATATTTTGCCAGACGAACCTTGTTCTGGTATTTGATATTCATGAATTCCTGCTGTGCTTTTTTATCATCTGCATAAACTTTCAGTTTTGCAATCTGCGGCAGATCTGTAATCCACTCATCTCCGATGTGGTCTGTTACCCACTGTGCCAGAAGTGGATTTCCATGAAGCAGGAAACGTCTCTGTGTGATACCGTTTGTCTTATTATTAAACTTCTCCGGCATCATTTCATAGAAGTCTCTCAGTTCCTGTTTTTCCAGAATTTCTGTATGCAGACGGGCAACACCGTTTACAGAGTATCCTGCTGCAATAGCCAGATGTGCCATCTTAACCTGTCCGTCAAAAATGATAGCCATCTTGCGGATTTTTTCAAAGTTACCAGGATATCTTGCTTCGATTTCTGCTACAAAACGGCGGTTGATTTCCTCAATAATCTGATAAATACGCGGAAGCAGTCTGGAGAACAGCTCAATCGGCCATTTTTCCAGGGCTTCTGCCATGATAGTGTGGTTTGTGTAAGCGCATGTTTTTGTGGTCACATCCCACGCTTCTTCCCATGTCAGGCCTTCTTCATCAAGCAGGATACGCATCAGTTCCGCCACCGCTACAGTCGGATGTGTATCATTGAGCTGGAAAGTTGCCTTCTCATAGAATTTGCGGATATCATCATGTTTCTTCTTATACTTCTCAACAGCTGCCTGTACACTTGCAGAAATAAAGAAATACTGCTGTTTCAGGCGCAGTTCCTTACCTGCATAGTGGTTATCGTTCGGATAAAGAACCTCTACGATATTGCGTGCCAGATTTGCCTGCTCTACTGCCTTGCGGTAATCACCTTTATCAAAAGAATCCAGCTGGAAGTCACTGATTGCTTCTGCATCCCAGATACGCAGAGTATTTACAATACTGTTGTTGTAACCCACAATCGGGAAATCGTACGGGATTGCACGTACAGACTGGTATCCTTCCTGGATAAATTTGTTGCGGCCAGTACTCTGATCATATTCTACACGAACATAACCGCCGAATTTTACTTCTTTTGCATATTCCGGACGGCGCAGTTCAAACGGATTTCCGTCTTTCAGCCAGTTATCCGGCACTTCTACCTGATATCCATCTTCAATTTTCTGTTTAAACATACCGTAACGATAACGGATACCGCATCCGTATGCCGGGTATCCCAGTGATGCGAGAGAATCCAGGAAACAGGCTGCCAGACGTCCAAGTCCGCCGTTACCAAGAGCCGCATCCGGCTCCTGATCCTCAATTACATTTAAATCAAATCCAATCTCTTCCAGAGCTTCTTTTACTTCATTATACTCTGTCAGGTTGATCAGGTTATTGCCAAGTGCACGGCCCATAAGGAATTCCATAGACATGTAGTACACATATTTCGGATCATCCTTTTCATACTGTTCCTGTGTCTTGAGCCAATTATCGATAATAGTGTCTTTTACTGTGTAAGATACTGCCTGGAAGATCTGCTGCTGTGTTGCCTCATCCAGATTTTTACGGTAAAGTGCTTTTACATTTGCCTTTACGTCAGCGATAAATTCTTTCTTATTAAATTTCTTTGCTGCCATATTTCTCCTTTCTTTGGCCGGATGGCCATCCGGGGCTTTCTCCTTCCGTTTCAATCTCTACTGTTTTTCAACTGCCATGGTCACTTTCTCGCCATTGATATTCCATTCCTTTTCATAGCCTTTTGTGCTGCCCAAAATAATATCATTTGCAAGTACCTCAGATTTTATCTGTTCTCCATGGTTCTTAAGGATATTTTCTATTTTTCCGTTACCTGCCGCAGAAATGACGATTCTGTCTGTCACTTCAAAGCCTGCCTCTTTTCTCATTGTCTGCACTTTGCTGACCAGTTCTCTGACAAAACCTTCTTCCACCAGTTCCGGTGTCAGTTTGGTCTCCAGTACAACCGTAATATCGTTATCCTGTTCTGTCACATATCCTTCAGACTGTGCTGTTTCAATAAGCAAATCCGCTTCTGATAATACAACAGATTCGCCATTGATGTCAAGATGTATTGCTCCTGTAGATTTCAGCTCAGCCATTGCTTTCTGTCCATCCAGAGTCGGCAGTGCCTGGCGGATGCCGCCCAGAAGCTTTCCATATTTCGGGCCCACTGTCTTAAGCTGTGGTTTAAAAGTATAAGAAACAAAGTTCTCCACATCATCGGCAAAAGTAACTTTCTTCGTATTCAGCTCGTCGCGGATAATATCTGAGAAGTACTCAGACAGCTGTTTCGGTGCCTTCACAAACATATTTGCAATCGGCTGGCGGTTTTTAATGTTAGCAGCATTTCTTGCAGCACGTCCCATAACAACGATCTTCAAAACTTCATCCATGTTTGCTTCCAGATCTTTATCTATATGCGCAGTATCAGCAACCGGGAAATCACACAGATGTACGCTTTCCGGCGCTTCTTTATCAATACTGCATACAAGATTGCGGTAAATCTCTTCTGTCATGAAAGGAATCATGGGTGCCGCCGCTTTTGCCACATTTACCAGAGCAGTATACAGTGTCATATAAGCATTGATTTTATCCTGTTCCATTCCCTTTGCCCAGAAACGTTCACGGCTGCGGCGCACGTACCAGTTACTCATATCATCCACGAATTCCTGCAGAGCTCTCGCAGTTTCCGGAATACGGTAGCTGCCCAGGCAATCATCCACGGTCTGGATCATCGTATTCATTTTGGACAGAAGCCATTTATCCATTACAGACAGCTTTTCATAGTCCAGTGTATATTTTGTAGCATCGAAACTGTCAATGTTCGCATAAAGTACAAAGAACGCATAGGTATTCCACAAAGTACCCATAAACTTACGCTGACCTTCCTGCACAGCCTTTCCATGGAAACGGTTCGGCAGCCATGGAGCACTGTTAATATAGAAGTACCAGCGGATTGCATCTGCACCGTAAGTCTCAAGCGCTTCAAACGGGTCTACCGCATTTCCCCTGGATTTACTCATCTTCTGACCATTCTCGTCCTGGACATGGCCAAGAACGATTACGTTCTCGTAAGGTGCCCTGTTAAAAAGAAGCGTTGACTCTGCCAGCAGAGAATAGAACCATCCACGAGTCTGGTCTACCGCCTCGGAAATAAACTGTGCCGGGAACTGCTGCTCAAACAGCTCTTTGTTTTCAAAGGGATAGTGATGCTGCGCAAAAGGCATTGCCCCTGAATCAAACCAGCAGTCGATTACCTCCGGCACGCGGTGCATCGGTTTGCCGCACTTCGGGCAGGTGACTGTGATTTCATCAATATACGGGCGGTGCAGTTCCACCGTCTTTGCTGCCTCATTCCCGCTCATTTCAAAAAGTTCCTGACGGCTTCCGATAGAATGCTGATGTCCGCACTCTTCACATTCCCAGATGTTCAGCGGTGTGCCCCAATACCGGTTACGGGAAATACCCCAGTCCTGAACATTTTCCAGCCATGCCCCGAAACGTCCGGAACCGATGCCTTCCGGAATCCAGTTGATTGTCTTATTATTGCGGATCAGATCTTCCTTTACCGCTGTCATCTTGATGAACCAGGATTCACGTGCATAGTAGATCAGCGGTGTGTCACATCTCCAGCAGTGGGGATATTCATGCTCAAATTTCGGAGCATCAAAGAGTTTTCCCTCTTTTTCCAGATCTTCCAGAATCGGCTTATCAGCATCTTTTACAAACAATCCCGCATACGGTGTATCTGCAGTCATTTCACCTTTGCCGTCTACGAACTGTACAAACGGCAGATCATAATTACGTCCGATACGTCCGTCATCTTCACCAAATGCCGGTGCAATGTGGACAATACCAGTACCGTCTGACATAGTTACATAGTTGTCACACGTAACGAAATGTCCTTTTTTGTGCTGTTTTGCAGCAGACTCTCCGGCACACGCAAACAGCGGCTCATATTCACGATATTCCAAATCTTTTCCTGTATATGTCTCCAGTACTTCATATGCTTTCACACCGTTTTCTTCATCTGCCAGTTTTCCAAGCACTGTGTCAAGCAGTGCCTGTGCCATATAGTAGGTATATCCGTCTGCTGCTTTTACTTTGCAGTAGATCTCATCCGGATTCATACAAAGTGCCACGTTGGACGGAAGCGTCCACGGTGTTGTGGTCCATGCCAGAAAATAAGCGTCTTCCCCTTTTGCTTTAAAACGTACAATTGCAGAGCGCTCTTTTACTGTCTTATATCCCTGTGCCACTTCCTGAGCAGACAATGGGGTACCGCAGCGCGGACAGTAGGGGACAACTTTAAATCCTTTATAGAGCAGCCCTTTTTCCCAAATCTGTTTTAATGCCCACCATTCAGACTCAATATAGTCATCATGATATGTTACATAAGGATTATCCATATCGGCCCAGAAACCAACGGTACCGGAGAAATCCTCCCACATTCCTTTATATTTCCAGACACTTTCCTTACATTTGTCAATAAACGGAACAAGCCCGTACTCTTCAATCTGTTCTTTTCCATCCAGACCCAGCAGTTTTTCCACTTCCAGTTCTACAGGAAGGCCATGGGTATCCCAGCCCGCCTTACGTGGAACCATGTTTCCCTTCATAGTCTGGTATCTTGGAATCATATCCTTGATAACACGAGTCAGCACATGACCGATATGCGGTTTGCCATTAGCTGTAGGCGGGCCGTCATAAAAGGTATAAGTCGGGCCGTCTTTACGATTTTCCATACTTTTTTCAAATATGTGGTTTTCTTTCCAGAATTTTTCAATGTTTTTCTCTCTGTCCACAAACTTCAGATCAGTCGAAACTTTGTTGTACATAGTTTACCTCCTTATAAAAATCTTTGCGCAGTATTTAGGATTTCACAGGAAGTCAGGAAAACTTTCCTGTAAAAAAGAATCTCGCTTTGCGAGCTTCTGCATTTGCGTGCACATCCTCGCAGAGCGTTTTTTGTCTCATGGGAAATCCATGGAAATTTCCCAATGAGATAAAAAAATCCCCGTCCGTAAAAGGACGAGGATTACAATTGCTCCTTCGCTATACCACCTTGTTACAACATACTATCATACGCGTTCCCTGTAACGGAGGAAATCCGTCAGAATCTACTTCCACCATCTGCTCCCGGCTTTCGACCCTGCTGCTCAGAAGTGATTTTCCATCCGCGCTACTCATACCGGGCTCACACCTCCCCCGGCTCGCTGAAATATTTCCTGCAAATGTACTCTCTTCGTCCACGCTTTCAATTATTTAACGTACCTAATATAACGTAAGAATAAAGGAAAGTCAAGTAGTTTTGCATTATGGTTTGTGCGCAAATATTAAATAAATACGTATTTGTGCAAGCGCTCCATTGCCTCTTTAAGCATGGTACCCGGCAGTGCCAGATTCATACGTATACCACAGGGGCTGTGAAATGGTCTTCCGTCCTGCCAGATCACACCCACTTCCACACCTGCACGCTGCACTTCGTCAATTGTCAGATGGTGTTTTTCGCACCACTCACTGCAGTCCAGCAAAAGCATATAAGTACCCTGTGCCTTTGAAACCGATACACCCTCAAAATTTTTTGTAATATACTCATAAGCATAATCAATATTTTCTGTCAGCACCTCGCACAGTTCATCGGTCCATTCTTCTCCCTCCGGGCTGTATGCGCCAAGCAAAGCATACATGGAAAGAACATTCATGGAATTATAGTGAGACAGAGAAGATTCCTTTCGCACTCTGTCGCGAATCCGCGGATTATAAATAATATGATAGCTCCCAATAAGCCCTGCCAGATTAAATGTCTTGGACGGCGCATACAAAGCCACCGTCCGCATTTTTGCATCTTCAGAAACAGTCTGAAGCGGAATATGCTTTCTGCCGTCCAGTATAATATCCGACCAGATTTCATCCGCCACAACCATCACATCATATTTTGCAAACAGCTCCATCGCTTTTTCCAGTTCCCAGCGCTCCCATACTCTCCCGCATGGGTTATGAGGTGAACAGAATACCGTCGCATGAATATGCTCATCGCGAAGCTTCTTCTCCATATCTTCAAAATCCATGCGCCAGATACCTTCTTTATCTTTTTTCAGCGGACTATGGACAATGTGATACCCATTGTTTTCCAGGCTTTTCGTAAATCCAATATATGTCGGAGAATGAAGCAGCACCTTATCTCCTTTGGAACAATATACATTCAATGCGCTGACTACACCGCCCAAAACACCATTTTCATATCCGATACACTCCCGCGTAAGTCCCTGTACGCCATGACGGTTTTCCTGCCAGCGGATGATTGCGTCATAATATTCATCCTTCGGATTAAAATATCCATACAAAGGATGAGATGTCCTCTCTATTATTTTTTGCGGAACGCCTGGAACTGTGGCGAAACTCATATCTGCAACCCACATGGGTATTTTGCTGAAGCCTTCCTTTACCTGAACATTTTCATACGGAATCTCTTCCGCCGCAATGGCATCTTTATGATTCCGGTCTATCAGGTCTGTAAAATTGTATTTCATATATTTCTGTTTCTCCTTTCCTCCATCCGTAAGCCAGTTTTGACACCCGAATCAATTATTGCATAATTTTTCATATCTTTCAAGAGCATTGGACGGCGGCTCATATTTTATAAAGTGTTTATTGCTTTTTCCGACCGGATTCGCTATACTATATTTCAATTGGATACTGATTTAATGTAATGGATGTTTTACGCAAAAGAGGTGTTATTATGAGTCGTTTTTTTAACATGGAAAGCCCATTTTTCCAGTTTCTGTCCCGTGTTGCGGATCTTATGATCTTAAATCTGATCTTTTTGGTAACATGCCTTCCCATTATTACCATCGGCGCTGCCTGGACCGCCCTGTATTATACTACTTTGAAGATGGTGCGCAATGAAGAATCCTACATCGTGCGAGACTATTTTAAATCTTTTAAAGAAAACTTTAAACAGGCAACCCTTATGTGGCTGGCCGTTCTTGTATTTATTGTAATTCTTTTCCTGGATTACAATATTATCAGAGCTATGACAGGTTCCGTTGCCGGATTCTTCCGCATTGCAACAACCGCCATTGGATTGCTTGGAATCATGATACTTCTTTATCTGTTTCCGGTACTCTCCAAATTTTATAACAGTATAAAAAATACCTTTGTCAATGCTCTTCTGATGTCCATCCGTCATCTTCCCCAGACATTGATCATGATGGTAATTTCAACAGGCGCTGTTGTTATTACTTTTTTGACTTCCGTCACCCTTGTTTATGGGAGTCTGCTCTGGCTCCTATTTGGATTTGCCCTGATAGCCCTTGCCAATTCCTGGTTTTTAGTAAGAATATTTGATCATTATATTCCTGAACAGGAAGCTGTTCCAGAAGAAGATCCATACAGTTACCAGCCGGAAGCATCTGTCTTTAAGAACATCGGTACACCGCTTCCGGAAAATGAAGAAAAAAAGCAGTAGATTTATAAAGAGCCGCCGCATATCAATGCGACGGCTCTCCTGCTTATAAAAATCCCCGGTCTTTACTTTTACTGGCTGATATCCACATACCTTTGATCGAATATCTGATATTCCCAATTCATATCGCCATGCGCATTGCCAAACCGCAAGTACATATTATCGGTTCTGTCCTCATCCACTACAAACAGAAGTGTGTATTCCAGTGTCTCACCCGGCTCCAGTTCACGGTAGAAGAAATGATTGCTCTCCTGCCCTGCATAAGGTGACTGGTCAAAATAAATCGATGTGCTGTTGTCATTTCCCATATAGTATTCCTGTGTGTTCAGCGGCTCTGTATAAGTAGACGGATACTGGTAATTGCCATTCTCCACCTTATTCAGTGACGCAAGAGCCGTTTCTCCTGCCCAGAATTCAACCGTCTCATCATCCAGATTCTTTGCCTGCAAAGTTACTTTAACAAATTTCTGTGTTACTTCATCTCTGGAAATCTCCTGTGCCTCATCCACACCTATTTCACCTATTTCATAAGTAACCCTCTGATATGGCTTAAGGGTTCCATCCTCATTCAAACGCTCTGCTACATCTTCATACCACCCGAAGCCGTCCACAGGGAAATCTGCCATCGAATCCAGCACTTCTGTACCGGTCACGGTAAACTCAACCCCCTTCTTATCTGCATAGTACGGCATGATTTCCTCTACATTATCTCCAAACAAAGCACGGTACGCCTGAGCAATATCCAGTTCATAATTGAATGTATCTCCAATCTGATAAATATATTCCTGCGGTACTCCGTATTCCCACATTGCTTTTTCCTTCTCTATCTGCTCAAGAAGAAACGCTTTCTCAGCTTCTTTTTCTTCCGCACTCATATATTCCGACTCCTTGTCCGTCACTGTAAACGTCAGACCTTCCGCCACCTTCGTCAGTTCTTCCATTGTCAGATCATTGCCGCCGAAGACAATACCTACATAGCCTTCCTCTTCATTAAAAAGATAAATCCGCTTATCAAACAATCTGGTCACGCGCTCCGGATCATAATTAATCGTAATCAACTGCGCTTCCATACCATTAATTGTAGCATCTTCCACCGATTTTACATTTTGCACATTCAGATAATCATTTTCCGCATCCAGAAAACTCGCAGTGACAACAGAAAGACTGATTCCGTTCTGCCTGTAACCTTCTTTATCATACTTTAAATTTCCTTCTTCAAACTGCTCATATCCTTCCGGTATATAACCCGGCGTAATCTCTACGACATAAGGTGTCAGCTCATAATTTACATCAAAAGTATAAGTAAGGCTGTCTTCCTCCTGGACTGCGCGGTGTGCAAAAAATCCATTCACTGCCAATGCAGTTACAGAGGATACCCCTAAAAGTCCCACTGCTGCTGCAATTACCATCCATTTTTTGAAGACCGTTCTTCCAGCCTGTACCGGCATGTTGCCTGTGCTCCTTATATATGCATAGGCCTCCTGTATTTTCTGTTCTGTGATATCAGATGTCCCGATATCCTGCCTCAAAATCCGTTTCATCTCTTCCTGTGAATATCTTTTACTCATTTATCATCTCTCCTCTTCCATCACACAACTCTGAGTCCGCTCTGATACTGACGTGCAAACTGTTCTCTTGCCCGGGTCAAACGCGTCTTCACTGTATTTTCATTCAATTCCAGCAACTCTGCGATTTCTCTGGTATTAAAACCCTCCGCATAATACAGCACCAATATCGTACGATATTTTTCATCTATCTCCTGCAAGAGCTCCACAAATTCCAGGTCCGCCTGTATAGTATCCACTTCTCCCGGCTCCGGCATCACATCCGGCAGATATATTTCCCTGTTCTGTCTCAATATATCTTTACATTTATTGATCACAATTCGTATCAGCCAGGTTTTAAAATACTGCGGCTGTCTCAATGTATCCAGCTTTTCATAACATGCCAGTATCGATGCCTGTACCGCATCCGCCACGTCCTCCTCATTATTTAAGTATGACCTGGCTACCTTTATCATGCTCTGCCGGTTTTGTTCCATTAATTTTACAAAAGCTTCCTGATCATGCTTCTTCTGTGCTTTCAGCACCAAACACTTCACGGCAGCACCTCCTTTTATATCTGTCTCCAACGCAGCTACGTTTTTTATTTTACACTCATTAGACGATGGAAAAGAGGGATTGGATTCATTTTTGGTATAATAAATTAAGATTAATTTTAAGTCAAATTTTAAAGTTTCCGCTACAATATGAAACTCCCGCCATATATTCTACTATTTTGATTTTTTAGATTTTATTTGATGGCCGACGATAATGCCGGCCATAACAGATCAATAGAATTGTTTCAGATTATACAGAAATAACTACAGATTATATTTTTTATACATTTGCTGCAAAAAGCCCTCATCTTCACCGAGTTTTGGGAGCAGATGAGATTCGCCTGCCGATGTCATCACTGAAATCAGGTGCATGAAACGCTTCTGATTCTGCATCAGCATCTCAGCCTTCACTTCTTCTTGAAGTTCCTTTTTCAGCTCTGTCCGCATTTCTCCTTGAAGTTCATCTTTCAGCTCT
>JAUNSC010000075.1 GCA_030539395.1 Eubacteriales bacterium | reverse complement strand
TAGTCAAACATCAAAAGAAAAAAGAAAAGTGCCAACGATTACTTGACACAAACTGTAATTTATGGAATAATTGCATTATGAAATTTGACATAATGCAAATACGTGATATAATATTTTCAAATAAAATGATGTTGGGAGGTCATGTTTCGTGCTTCGCAATCCCACAATCCTGGCATCTTAAAATTCAGTTAAGGGGGGATGACCATGTCTGGAAGAATTGCTACAATTCAGAGAGATACAAAAGAGACAAATATCCGCATTACATTTAATATAGACGGAAGCGGCATATGCAACGTAGATTCCGGAATCCCGTTTCTGGATCATATGTTGAACGGATTTGCACGCCATGGTTTTTTTGATCTGGATGCAAAAATAAGAGGAGATGTGGAGGTGGATTCACATCATACAATAGAAGACACCGGTATTGTTCTCGGCGAGGCGATCAGAAAAGCAGCAGGTGATAAGGAGGGCATTCTCAGATTTGGCCATGCTGTTCTCCCTATGGATGATGCATTGATTCTCTGCGCAATAGATTTATCCGGCAGACCGTATCTGGAGTCAGATCTTCAGTTCACTACAGACAGAATTGGAGATATGGATACAGAAATGGTGCGTGAATTTTTCTATGCCATTTCATATTCCGCCGGTATGAATCTGCATTTCAAACAATTTAGCGGACGTAATAACCATCATATTGCCGAGTGTGCATTTAAAGCGTTTGCACGGGCATTGGATATGGCAACTACAACGGATGAACGTATTTCAGGCGTTCTTTCTACCAAAGGGACATTATAAGAGGATATTATATGGAAAATAAAAAACTGGTACCACATATTTTTTTGAAAAATGGAAAAGCAGTAAATGATTTTCATGGTAACAAACTTATTTCGGACGGAGATGCTGTGAAACTGGCAAAATTTTATGAAGAAAACAGCGCAGATTGGATTCTTCTATTCGATTTATCTGAAAATAAGTGGGAGCACGCTGGAAACCTTGAGGTAGTCCGCCGGATATGCAGCAGCATAGATATCCCTCTGATCTGCGGGGGGAATATTGAATCCGCCGAAGATATAGAAAATCTGCTTTGTGCCGGATGCGAAAAAGTTTTTCTGAATATGTCAAAACCAAACAACGTTGATAAGTTAAAAGAACTGTCTGAAATATTCGGAAAAGATAAAATAGCAGTATGTATCAATGAGTTTTCAACAATTAGAGAAATGACTGATATGATTCGGGAGAGTGCTTCTCTTGTGCTTTTGCTTGGTGATAATCAACATTTGTATGATGCAGTAAATTCCCTTCCGCTTCGGACTATGCCTATTATCTCAGTGTTGAATTATGATCATGTAGTAGCACTGTTAAGACATGAAAATGTAGCCGGTGTTTCAGGAAATGCCATTTCCAATCTGGATGTAAATCTCCCCAAATTCCGTCAGGAAGCCGCTGCAAGGGGTGTGAGAGTGCAAAGCTGTGAATGCAATTTTGCATGGTCTGATCTCAAATTAAATTCAGATGGCATGATACCGGTGGTAGTCCAGGATTACAAAAACCAGGAAGTACTTATGGTAGCTTATATGAACGAAGAAGCATTTAACAATACACTTCTTACCGGAAGAATGACTTACTATAGTCGAAGTCGAAATGAACTTTGGGTAAAAGGTGAAACATCGGGTCATTATCAATATGTAAAACAGATACTGATAGATTGTGACAACGATACTCTCCTTGCAAAAGTAGCTCAGGTTGGCGCGGCCTGCCACACTGGAAACAGGAGCTGTTTTTACCGGAATCTTGTTCCGCAAAAATTTAATGATAGGAATCCTCTTGCAGTATTTGAAAAAATAATGGACGGAATTCGGGGACACAAAGAAAATCCTGATGACGGTTCCTACACAAACCGGCTTTTTGACGAAGGACTTGACAGAATCTTAAAACAAATCGGGGAGGAAGCCCTGGGACTTATATTTGCCTCCAAAGGAGAGAACACCACAGAAATTGAGAGAGAAGCCTGCGATCTGCTATACCATTTGATGATTTTGATGGTTCAGCTTGATATCTCATGGGATGATATCACAAATGAATTATATAAAAGATAAATTAAAAATGAAGCTTTGTTAAAACCTCTGTACTGTTTTGTGCAGAGGTTTTGTTTAAGAAATATAGATGTACATAGAAAGATCATGGAGATTCCTTTGATAAATTAAACGAAATTAACGAGGGATTTGCCTGTATGCAATATTTATGATATAATATTAAAAACAACTTATCTGAATTGATTAATTTTGGAGGTGTGCAATGGCCAGGAAGAAAGTAATTGAAACTACGAGCAAGAAGAAAGCTCCGGCAAAAAAGGGGACAAAAAAGGTTTCGGCAGAAGCAGCTGCAATAAAACCGGAGGTTGAGACTGCTGAAGAAGTAAAAGCAGAAGAACCAAAAGCCGAGACTGTCAAAAAAGTAAAAGCTGAAGAA
>JAUNSC010000055.1 GCA_030539395.1 Eubacteriales bacterium | reverse complement strand
ACTTTTTTGCTTACAGATATTCCCAGGCGATTCCTGGTTCCAGCATTCTGTAACGCATACATTATCAAATATTTGTTTGCACAAGATTTTCCCTGACGATAAACATTCTGAAAATCTCTGTTTTTCTTTAACGATTCTGAAAATATCATACAATTCCTACTGTATAAAAAAGAGTTTCGGACACGAAACTCTTTTTTATTACGCTTATGCGGATAATACTTTTCTTCCTTTTGCTCTTCTTGCAGCCAGAACTTTTCTTCCACCCGGTGTGCTCATTCTTTTTCTGAAACCGTGTACTCTCTGTCTGGAAATTTTCTTCGGCTGAAATGTCATTTTTGCCATTATTAACGCACCTCCTTTTCTCCCCAAATATTTATCATAATTGGTCCTTTTCTTACGGGTAGGTAAAAAACATCAATTTCAATTATATTCATAATTTATTGCCGAGTCAAGTAAATTCTGCACTTTTCATCAAAGCAAAAATTCTATTTTAATATCCACATGGTTAACGTAATTTTATCCACATTATGGGGATAAAATGTTTATAACTTTGTTTTTTACTGTGTAAAATCTGTTTAAAAATTTTGATATGTTTTCATTTTCCCCTTATATTTGCCATTTTTTGATGTTTACTTCTTTTTCCTCTATTCACATTCCTCTGGATTATGTAAAAATCTATTTTCACAATTATGTTAATTACTATTTATATGAAAAACTTTTCATTGCTAAAAATCATTATTTGGTTTAAAATTAGTATAGGATTTTGTGTGCAAAAGGAGATTTTTTTTATGAATATAATAGAAGAAAAATGGGAGGAAATTCTGAATTTTGTGCGGATAGAGCATGAACTTACTTATATTTCTTTCGATACATGGCTTAAACCGCTTAAAGTATATAATTTTGAAAATGGACTTCTTTCTATTCTTGTGCCTTCACAACAGCAGATGGGTATCGGTTATATCAGTAAAAAATATCTTCTTCCTATTAAAGTGGCGGTTGCAGAAATAACAGGAATTGATTGTCAGATAGAATTTATTCTTCCGGAAGATGCCCAGAGAAAAGATTCTCAGAAACAAAATACTGCAAAAATGAATTTAAATCTCGAACGGGCCAACTTAAATCCCCGTTATACATTTGATACTTTTGTAGTAGGAAAGAATAATAATTTTGCCCATGCAGCTTCATTAGCCGTAGCAGAATCACCGGGAGAAATTTATAATCCTCTGTTTATATATGGAGGAGTGGGACTTGGAAAAACCCATCTGATGCATTCAATCGCCCATTTTGTATTAGAGAAAAATCCTGATGCAAAAGTATTATATGTTACGAGTGAAACATTTACGAATGAAGTTATCGAAAATATCAGAAGCGGTAATAATACTGCCATGTCGAAATTCCGCGAAAAGTACCGAAACATAGATGTTCTTCTGATTGACGATATTCAATTTATTATAGGAAAAGAATCCACGCAGGAAGAGTTTTTCCATACATTTAATGATCTTCACAGTTCCGGAAAGCAGGTTATCATTTCTTCGGACAAACCTCCAAAAGAAATGTCTACACTGGAAGAAAGATTAAAATCCAGATTTGAGTGGGGACTTATCGCAGATATCTCTTCTCCGGATTATGAAACCAGAATGGCTATTTTGAGGAAGAGAGAAGAACTGGATGGATATAAGATTGACGATGAAGTAATCCAGTATATTGCCACAAATGTGAAGTCAAATATTCGTGAACTGGAAGGAGCTCTTAACGTTGTAGTTGCTTACGGAAACTTAAATAAGAAAGAAATAAATCTCGAATCTGCAAAAGAAGCTCTTAAAAATATTATCTCTCCTGACCAGAAGAGAGTTATAACGCCTGAACTTATCATGGATACGGTCTGTGATCATTTCCATGTAAAAAAAGAAGATATTCAGGGAAGTAAACGAAATGCAGAGATCGTTCTTCCAAGGCAGATCATCATGTATCTGTGCCGTGATATGACACAGACTCAGTTTAAGGAAATAGGTCATATTCTGGGAGGAAGAGATCATTCCACTATCATTCACGGATGTAAGACTATAGAAGGTGAGATAAAAGTGAACAGTAACTTGAAAAACACCATTGACATCCTGATAAAGAAAATTAATCCATAAACATTCATTCACATAAAAATGATATTGATACAAAAGTTACTCACATACTTATACATTCAATTTTTCCTTTAAATACAAGGTGCTGAAGTGTTATTCACAAATCCACAGCCCCTATTAATATTACTTCGAATCTTTTTTATATATTTACTCATAGGCCATGAGGAAAGGAGCAAACCAATGAAAATTGTTTGTCAAAAATCAGATTTACTGAAAAGTGTAAATATTGTTATGAAGGCAGTACCTTCTAAAACAACTATGCCTATTCTTGAATGTATTCTTATTGATGCATCTAAAGGAGAAATAAAATTTACTACCAACGACATGGAGCTTGGTATTGAGACTGTTGTAAATGGAAATATTATGGAAAAGGGAAAAGTTGCCATTGATGCCAGACTTTTTTCCGAGATTATAAGAAAACTTCCTGATAATGAAGTTACGATCCAGACTGACAGTAAATATAAAGCATCTATCACATGTGAAAAAGCTCAGTTTTCTATTTCAGGTAAAGAGGGAGATGACTATCCTTATCTTCCATTTGTAGAGAAGGACAACTCCATCTGTATTTCTCAGTTTACATTAAAAGAAATTATAAAACAGACAATTTTTTCTATTGCACAAAATGAAAATAACCGTATGATGACGGGAGAACTTTTTGAAATTAAAGATAATATTTTGAAAGTTGTATCTCTTGACGGTCATCGTATTTCTATCAGAAAGATAGAACTGAAAGAAAATTACGAACACAGAAAAGTAGTTGTTCCCGGAAAAACTCTGATTGAAATAAGCAAAATTCTTTCCGGTGAAACAGAAGATATGGTAAATATTTATTTTACAAAAAATCATATTCTTTTTGAATTTGATAATACAATAGCAGTTTCCAGACTGATAGAAGGGGAGTATTTTCGTATTGAACAGATGCTTTCCAGCGATTATGAAACAAAGATTAAAATTAATAAAAGAGAATTTCTGGATTGCATAGACAGGGCAACTCTGCTTATAAGAGAAGGAGATAAAAAACCGATCATTATAGGAATTGATGATATGTCTATGGAACTTAAGATTAATTCTCAGATCGGTTCTATGAATGAGCAGATAATGATTGAAAAAGAAGGTAAAGATATTTTAATTGGATTTAATCCGAGATTTTTAATGGATGCTCTCCGTGTAATTGATGATGAAACGATCACTATTTATCTTGTAAATCCGAAAGCTCCATGTTTTATCAGAGATGAAGCTGAAAGTTATATTTACCTTATACTGCCGGTTAACTTTAACGCGTAGGAGAATTTTATGGAAACAATAAAATTAAGAGATGATTACATAAAGCTTGGTCAGGCACTGAAAGCGGCTAATCTGGTTGAATCTGGTGTGGATGCAAAATTTGTTATACAGGATGGTCTGGTAAAAGTAAATGGTGAAGTCGTACTTCAGCGCGGCAAAAAGCTTTATGATGGTGATATGGTGGAATTTGAAGGTAATCAGATCAGGATTGTGAAGTGAGACAGACATGATTGTAGAATCAATAAAACTGGAAAATTTCCGGAATTATAAATCATTAAAGCTGAAGTTTGATAAAGGGACAAATATTTTTTACGGCGACAATGCTCAGGGAAAAACAAATATTCTGGAATCTGTTTACCTTTGTGGTACCACAAAATCTCATAAGGGAAGTAAAGACAGAGAAGTTATTCAGTTTGATGAACAGGAATCACATATCCGCATGAATCTGGAAAGAAACGGAAGTCCTGTAAAAATTGATATGCATCTGAAAAGAAATAAGCCAAAAGGTATAGCTATTAATGGAGTACCTATTCATAAAGCCAGTGAACTTTTTGGAATTGCCAATTTTGTATTTTTTTCTCCGGAAGATTTAAATATTATAAAAAATGGTCCGGCTGAGAGAAGAAGATTTATTGATATGGAGTTGTGTCAGCTCAATAAAGTTTATCTTTATAATTTGTCTAATTACAATAAAGTAGTTGTACAGAGGAATAAACTGTTAAAAGAAATTACTTTCCGTCCGGATCTTATTGATACTCTTGATGTGTGGGATATTCAGATGGTTCAATACGGAAAGAAGATTATAGAAGAGCGCCGTAATTTTATAAAAAGATTAAACAGTATTATTTATGATATTCATGGTCATCTTTCCGGAAAAAAAGAAAATCTGGAAATAAACTATGAAGAAAGTGTATCTCTTGAAGATTTTGAGAGAGAACTGAGAATAAACAGAGACAGGGATCTGAAGACAAAAATGTCACTTACAGGTCCTCATCGGGATGATATATGTTTTAAAATTAAGGGTGCTGATATTAGAAAATTTGGTTCCCAGGGGCAGCAGCGGACAGCTGCTTTATCCTTAAAATTGTCAGAAATAGAACTGGTAAAACAGGAGATAGGTGACACCCCGATTCTTCTGTTGGATGATGTTTTGTCAGAGCTTGACAGCAACAGACAAAGATATCTTCTTGACAGTATTCATGATATTCAGACTCTTATTACATGTACGGGTCTGGATGATTTTATAGAAAACCAGTTTCGTATAAACCGTGTTTTTCATGTCGTAGAAGGACATGTTTATGATTAAGGAGGATTTATTAAATGGGTACAGAAGTAAATCATGAATATGGGGCTGATCAGATTCAGATACTTGAAGGTCTTGAAGCAGTCCGTAAAAGACCGGGTATGTATATAGGCAGTACTTCTACACGCGGACTTCATCATCTGGTTTATGAAATTGTAGATAATTCAATAGATGAAGCACTGGCTGGTTTTTGTAATACAATTGATGTTACGATTAATGAAGATAATTCTATTACAGTAGTAGATAATGGACGGGGTATTCCGGTAGGAATTAATCACAAAGCAGGCATTCCTGCGGTAGAAGTAGTATTTACGATTCTTCATGCCGGCGGAAAATTCGGCGGAGGAGGATACAAAGTTTCCGGTGGACTTCATGGTGTGGGAGCTTCTGTAGTAAATGCTCTTTCTCAATGGCTTGAGGTTACAATTTTCCGTGAAGGAAAAGTTTATAATCAGCGGTATGAGAAAGGTCATGCTGTTTACAAATTGAAAGTTATCGGAGTATGTGAACCGGATAAAACGGGAACAATGGTAAAATTTCTTCCGGATGACAAAATATTTGAGGAAACAGTATTTGATTTTGATATATTAAAACAGCGTCTTCGTGAGATGGCGTTTCTTACGAAAAATGTTAAAATTATTCTTCGTGATAAACGAAAAGAAGAGCCTGTAGAGAAAGTGTTCCACTATGAAGGCGGCATCAAAGAATTTGTTACTTATCTGAATAAGGGAAAGACTCCTCTTTATTCTGATATTATTTATTGTGAAGGAACAAAAGACGGTGTGTATGTGGAAGTTTCAATGCAGCACAACGATTCTTATACAGAAAATGCATATAGTTTTGTTAATAATATTACAACACCGGAAGGTGGTACTCATCTGACCGGTTTTAAAAATGCACTTACAAAAACATTTAACAACTATGCAAAATTAAATAAACTTATTAAAGAAACAGAAACACTCTCCGGTGAAGATATCCGTGAGGGTATGACAGCAATTGTCAGCATAAAAATTGAAGAACCTCAGTTTGAAGGGCAGACAAAACAGAAACTGGGAAACAGTGAAGCAAGAGGTGCTGTAGATGGTATTGTATCTGAACAGCTGATGATTTATCTGGAACAGCATCCGCAGGTTGCAAAATTAATTCTGGAAAAATCTATCATGGCTCAGCGCGCAAGAGAAGCAGCCAGAAAAGCCCGCGATCTTACAAGAAGAAAATCTGCACTGGAAGGACTCTCTCTTCCCGGAAAGTTGGCAGATTGTTCTGATAAAGATCCGAGAAATTGTGAAATTTACATTGTTGAGGGTGATTCTGCGGGAGGTTCTGCAAAAACGGCGAGAAGCCGTGCAACTCAGGCAATCCTTCCACTTCGTGGAAAAATTTTGAATGTGGAGAAAGCAAGGCTTGACCGCATATATGGAAATGCAGAAATTAAGGCTATGATCACTGCATTTGGTACAGGTATCCATGATGATTTTGATATCAGTAAACTCCGGTATCACAAAATTATTATTATGACGGATGCCGATGTGGACGGAGCACATATCAGTACCCTTCTTTTGACTTTTATTTATCGTTTTATGCCGGAACTGATTAAGCAGGGATATGTTTATCTTGCTCAGCCTCCTCTTTATAAACTGGAAAAAAATAAAAAGATATGGTATGCATACTCTGATGATGAGCTTAGTGCCATTTTGGATGAAGTGGGACGTGATCAAAGTAATAAAATACAGCGGTATAAAGGGCTTGGAGAGATGGATGCCGATCAGCTCTGGGAAACGACTATGGATCCGGAAAGAAGAATTCTTTTGAGAGTTAACATGGATGAAGATTCTCTTTCAGAACTTGATCTGACATTTACTACCCTTATGGGTGACCAGGTAGAACCTCGTCGCGAATTTATTGAGGAAAATGCAAATAAGGTAAAGAACCTTGATGTTTAGGAGGAAATATCTTGGAAGATAATATTTTTGATAAAGTGAAGGAAGTTGATCTGAAAGAGACAATGGAACAGTCTTATATCGATTACGCCATGAGTGTTATTTCTTCCCGTGCCCTTCCTGATGTAAGAGATGGATTAAAGCCTGTTCAGAGGCGTGTGCTTTATTCTATGATAGAATTGAATAACGGTCCAGACAAACCTCACAGAAAATGTGCGCGTATTGTCGGTGATACCATGGGTAAATATCATCCTCATGGTGACAGCTCTATTTATGGAGCACTCGTAAATATGGCTCAGGAATGGTCTACGCATTATCCGCTGGTTGATGGTCACGGAAATTTTGGTTCTGTGGATGGCGATGGTGCTGCGGCTATGCGATATACAGAAGCCAGATTAAGTAAAATTTCTATGGAGCTTCTGGCGGATATTAATAAAAATACAGTTGATTTTGTGCCTAACTTTGATGAGACAGAAAAAGAACCTACTGTACTTCCGGCAAGATTTCCTAATCTTCTGGTAAACGGAACATCAGGTATTGCTGTAGGAATGGCTACCAATATTCCTCCTCATAATCTTCGTGAGACAATCGCAGCGGTGGTAAAAATTATAGATAACCGCATTAAAGAAGACAAAGACACGCAGATAGAGGAAATTCTTGATATTATAAAAGGTCCTGATTTTCCCACAGGCGCTCAGATACTTGGAACAAGAGGAATTGAGGAATCTTATCGTACCGGACGCGGAAAAATCCGTGTGCGTGCTATTACAAATATTGAAACTCTGCCAAACGGAAAGAGCCGTATTATTGTAACGGAACTTCCGTATATGGTAAATAAGGCAAGATTGATTGAAAAAATTGCTGATCTGGTAAAAGAAAAGAAAATTGATGGTATTACAGCTTTGACGGATGAATCCAGCCGTGAAGGTATGCGCATTAATATTGAACTGCGCCGTGATGTCAACGCAAATGTAATTTTAAACCAGCTTTATAAACATACACAGCTTCAGGATACCTTTGGTGTTAATATGCTTGCACTTGTGGATAATAATCCTAAGGTCATGAATATTCTTGACATGCTGAAGTATTATTTGAAGCATCAGGAAGACGTTGTTACAAGACGAACCAGATATGAGTTGAATAAAGCAGAAGAACGTGCTCATATTTTACAGGGTCTGCTTATTGCTCTGGATAATATTGATGAAGTAATTAAGATTATCCGCGGTTCCAGAAATACGCAGATTGCGAAAGAAGCGTTGATGGAACGTTTTGAGCTGACAGATGCTCAGGCTCAGGCAATCGTAGATATGCGTCTGCGTGCTCTGACCGGTCTGGAAAGAGAGAAACTGGAAAATGAATATGCAGAATTAATGGAAAAGATAAAGGGATATAAGGCAATTCTGGCTGATGAAAAACTTCTTCTTGGAGTAATCCGTGAAGAAATTCAGGTGATCAGTGATAAGTATGGAGACGAACGTAAAACTTCTATTGGATTTGATGAATATGATATTTCCATGGAAGATCTCATTCCGAATGAAACAACAGTAATTGCCATGACAAAGCTTGGTTATATCAAGCGTATGACTCCGGATAATTTTAAGAGTCAGAACCGCGGCGGCAAAGGAATCAAGGGAATGCAGACTATTGAAGAAGATTATATTGAGGATCTTCTGATGACGTCTACACATCATTTTGTGATGTTCTTTACAAATACCGGAAGAGTTTACCGTCTGAAAGCTTACGAAATTCCTGAAGCAGCAAGGACGTCCAGAGGAACGGCTATTATTAATCTTCTTCAGCTGATGCCGGGGGAAAAAATCACGGCAGTGATTCCTGTAAAGAAATACAGAGAAAATGATTTTATCGTTATGGCCACCAGAAATGGTATTGTAAAGAAAACACCGATGATTGATTATGCAAATGTACGTAAAACCGGACTTGCTGCGATCGTTCTTCGGGAAGAAGATGAGCTGATTGAAGTGAAATTCACAAACAGCGAACAGGATATATTCCTTGTGACAAAATACGGACAGTGTATCCGTTTCCATGAATCAGATGTGAGAAGCACAGGACGTGCATCAATGGGTGTTATTGGAATTAATTTGCAGGATGGCGACGAGGTCGTAGGTATGCAGCTTCACAGTCAGGGCGAATATTTGTTGACTGTATCAGAAAAGGGTATGGGAAAACTGACTCCGATTGATGAATTTACAGCCCAGAATCGCGGCGGTAAAGGTGTAAAATGTTATAAGATTATGGAAAAGACCGGAAATGTGGTTGGTGTTAAGATTTTGAATAAAGATAACGAAATTATGATGATCAATACAGAAGGTATCATAATCCAGCTTCCATGTGACAGTATTTCTGTTCTGAGCCGCGTAACATCCGGCGTAAAACTGATGAATCTGGAAGAAAATGTTTCTGTGGCAAGTGTGGCGAAGGTAAGAAACAGCGAAGATCCGGAAAAGAGATATGAAGATGCGGAGGATGAAAAAGAACCGGAAAATATTGTGTAAGATTAATTTTTGGAGGGAGAAATTAATATGAAAATTCGTGATAATAAGATATTTGAAGTTATATGCGCTTTTGGATGTCTGATTGTATTTATGGTTCTTTTTAGTGTTAATGCATTTGCAGTGGATGGCAGTTTAAATTCTTCTGTACTGCAGCAATTGCAGAAAAAGTTTCCGGATGGAAAATATTGGGACCATCTTTGTACGGATGTGAGTATAACAAAATCTGAAAAATATAATGAAAGTGTTACAGATAAAGTATGCTCACATGAAGAAAAAGTGGGAAGCTATGATTGCAATCATTTCGACGGCGGAGGACAATGTGCGGGATTTGCAAGAAAATTGTTTTATGAATATTTTGGAGTTTATGCTTCAAAACAGCCACAAAGTAAAAATATAAATGATTTAAAGGCAGGCGATATTGTAAGATATCATCCGACTGGATATAATAATGACCATTCTATATGGATTACAGCTGTTTCCGGAGATAATGTAACTTATGCAGATTGCAATGTGAGTGGTCCCTGTAAAATACGCTGGAATTGCAAAACTACAAAATCTGTTATAAAACAGTCATTAATTCATATAAAGCAGGCTCCATCTTATAGTGTAAAGATAACTTCTGAAATTCCGGTTTTATATGTTTCACAGACAAATACTTTTTTATACAGCGTAAGCAGTAATCTCTCCAAATCAGATGTAAAATGGAAAGCAGAGCCAGGTTCGGTACTTGAAATTAATAATAAAGGTGATATAAAAGGAAAAAAAGCAGGTACTGCTACAGTTACAGCATATGTAATGGATCAAAATGGAAATGTTCTTTGTTCAGACAGTAAAAAAGTAACAGTTAAAAATCCGACAATTACATTAGATAAAGAATCTGTAACTGTGTATGGAAATGAAACAGTTCAACTGCAGGCTACTGTGAATGGTCCCAGCCAGAATGTTACCTGGAAGAGCAGCAGCGCATTGAATAATAAAGTGACTGGAAATGGAACAAAGGCAACTGTGAGCCAGGGTCCTACGGATATTTTAAAAAGCACAACAACCACAATTACAGCAACGGCGAATGGTGTATCAGCAACCTGCAAAGTAATAAGGATACCTTCTACGTTTGATTTTATTAATAAAAATATCAGTATTGATGCTGGCAGCAGCAGTCTTCTTTCCATGATAAAAAAAGGAACAGGGACTCTTAATTTTTCAAGCAGTAATAAAACCATATTGACTGTTACTGCAACCAGCGGACAGATAAAGGGGATAAAGGCAGGGAAAGTTTATGTAACGGCTGTGTCAGGAAAAATAAAAAAACAGTGTACTGTAACAGTAAAACCGGTTGTTAAATTAAATAAAACGGATGTAACGCTGCAAAAGGGAAAAACTTTATTACTTAATTCGAAAGTAATAGGAACAAAAAATAAAGTTAAATGGAGCAGCAGTAATAAGTCTGTTGTTTCTGTTACCAGTAAAGGAAAATTAACTGCTAAAAAGTCGGGGCAGGCAACAATTACAGCAACCGTAAAAGTTGGCTCATTAAGTGCAAAGGCGTCCTGTAAAGTAAAAGTGACAGAGCCGTCTATAAAATTAAATAAGACATCTCTGAGTCTTAAAGTGGGTGAAACAACTACTTTAAAGGCAACTACAAAAAATACTACAGGAAAGATATCCTGGAAGAGCAGCAAAAGTTCTGTTGCTTCTGTAAGTTCAAGCGGAACGATTACTGCAAAAAAAGCAGGTACGGCCACAATCACAGCTACAATAAATGGAAAGACAGCTAAATGCAAGGTAACTGTGAAGAAAGCCCCTGTCAGTATTAAACTTTCTTCATCCAGTTTGACTTTGAAAAAAGGTGATTCTGCTACATTGAAGGCTATTATTATAGGAACCACAAAAAGGGCTTCTTGGAGCAGTAGCAATACAGAAGTCGCTATTGTAAGCGGTAATGGAATAGTAAAGGCAAAGAAAAATGGGACAGCTATAATTACGGCTACAGTAGATGGAAAACGGGCAACTTGTAAATTAACTGTTAAAACAGATTATAAAAATGCATTTAAATCTATTTTAGAAGGAACAGAATATCGATATAACAGTAGATTCTCATTTGATTACTTTTATGTTTTGGATATGGATTATAAATATCCTTCACTATTTACTTTTTATGGCGATGAGTATTGTAATTTTTACAATTATTTGGATGGGGAAAATTGCCTTTTAATGAAGCCGATTGAAGATACATTTATAAATAAAATGCTTGAAAGTATTTATTCAGGAAGTATTAAGTATAATAGAAAGTATAAGTGTATTGTTTATCAGTCAGGAACAAATTATTTTCTTTATAAGATTGTGAATAAAGGTTCTAATTATCCTCATTTTGCATTATGGAAAAGTGCAAAAAAAGTTAATTCTTCTTATTATTTATTTACACATAAAGAGACAAAAAGATCTGCTTTTAATACAACATATGAAACTTATACAAGAAAATCAACAGATGAAGCAGGTTACAGGAATTTTATAAAAACATATTATAGTTCTAATGATGTTATTACGTGTCGTGCTGTTCGAAATAATTATACAAACCGTAAAAAATATTTTGGTTGATAATTTAAAATTGAAAAAGTAAACTTTGGAGAATAACAAATGAAACTACGCAGAATTGCAGCCGTATGGGCTTCGAAACTGACAGCCAAAATTTGCAGGATGCTGGGAAAACAGGGTGTGACCTGGGCAGGTAAAATTGCGATTACAATTGACCCGGATATCCTGAAGGAATTCGCCGGTGATGTACGGGAAAAAATATTTACCGTATGCGGTACTAACGGAAAAACAACAACAAATAATCTGCTGTGCTCCATTTTGGAAGCACAGCAGAAAAAAGTAATATGCAACCATACCGGTTCAAATATGCTGAACGGTTGTGTTGCATCTTTTGTACTTGCTGCCGGATGGAATGGAAAACTGGATGCGGATTATGCCTGTATTGAGGTAGATGAAGCATCTGCACTTCGTATTTTTCCGCATATTAAACCGGATTATTGTGTGTTGACAAATTTGTTTCGTGATCAGTTAGACCGCTATGGAGAAATTGATATTACAATGAATCTTGTCAGGGATGCTATGAAACTTGTTCCTGATATGAAGATTATTGTAAATGCGGATGATGCGTTATCCACATTTGTAACAATGGAAAGTGGAAATCCTTATGTCACATACGGAATAGGTGAAAAAGTATTTGAAGAATCCATCAATGAAATTAAAGAGGGACGTTTCTGTAAAAAATGCGGGGCAAAAATGAATTATAATTTTTATCATTTCAGCCAGCTTGGAGATTATTATTGCAGTGAGTGTGATTTTAAACGCCCGGAAATCAAATATAATGCATCTGATATTGAAACAGGTGAACATCTTGCATTTAATGTAGAAAGCCGTCATATTGATGCAAATTACAGAGGATTTTATAATATTTACAATATTCTTGCATCTTATTCGGCTGCCCGCGAAGCGGGAATGGAACTTAAAAATCTGCAGAAGGTTTTGGATAATTATAATCCGGAGAATGGCAGAAATGAACATTTTTTCATTGATGGGACAGAGATTATATTAAATCTCGCAAAAAATCCGGCCGGATTTAATCAGAATATTTCTGCCGTAATGGAAGATAAAAGTAAAAAAGACCTGATAATTTTAATTAATGATAATGATCAGGACGGTACGGATATTTCCTGGCTTTGGGATGTAGATTTTGACAGGCTTCAGGCGGATAATATCAATTCTATCATAGTCAGCGGTATAAGATGTCAGGATATGCGTCTGCGATTAAAATATGTGGATATTCCGTCTGTTTTGGAGCCGGATGTGGAAAAAGCAATTCTTGAAAGAATTGCAAATGGATGTAAAAATCTGTATGTACTTGTAAATTATACAGGGCTTTACAGTACCCACAATGTACTGAAAAAAATTCAGGATGGCAGATAGTAAAAGAAAAGATTGCAGATATTTTTGAGTCTGCCGTTTAAAATGAAAGAAAAAAGATGTGAAAGTTTATCGTTCAAAATCGGGGGAAGTATTATGAATCTGACAATCGGACATTTATATCCGGACCTTTTAAATTTATATGGTGACAGAGGTAATATTCAATGCATGATGAAGCGTTGCCAGTGGCGTGGAATAGGTGCAGAGACGATCATCTTTGAGATTGATGATGAAATTGATTTTTCCAAATTGGATATTGTTCTTCTTGGAGGCGGATCCGACCGGGAGCAGATGTTGGTTTGTGACAGATTGAAATCTATAAGGAAAGATTTCAAAGAGTATGTGGAGAATAACGGAGTGGTGATTGCCGTCTGCGGCGGATTTCAGCTTTTGGGGAATTATTATGCCACAGCTGACGGTGTTATTGAAGGACTTGGCATTGTAGATCTGGAAACAGACAGAGGAACGGATTATCGTCTGATCGATAATATTGTGTTAAAGAGTGATTTGTTTTCAATGCCTGTGGTAGGATTCGAAAATCATGGAGGCCGTACAAATATAAAAAATAATAAGCCCTTTGGAAAAGTAATTTATGGAAGCGGAAATGATGGAAAGAGCGGATATGAAGGTGTCATTTATAAAAATGTGATCGGGACATATCTGCATGGACCTCTTCTTCCTAAAAATCCGCAGGTATGTGATTACCTGATACAAAAAGCCCTGGAACGGAAATATGGACAGACAATCGAATTGGCTCCGCTTGATGATAAAGAAGAAAAAGAAGCAAATGATTATATTTATAATCGATTTAAAGGAAAAGTCAGCAAGCCTCAAAACCAGGAACAATTAGTATAGCTGATATTTTGCCGGGAGATAAGAAATATGAGAAGAATAGTATTAATGTGTATAAAGAATATATTATTTCTGCCATGGTGGATAATACAGATATTTTCATATGCAGGAAAAAATGACAGACATACGGAAGAACAGAGATATGCTTTAGTAAAAAAGATTGTATTGCGTGCAAATAAAAGCGGAAAAGTGACAATTGCATCAGATGGTCAGGAAAATCTGCCTGAAGAAAATGGATTTATAATGTATCCTAATCATCAGGGATTGTTTGATGTACTTGCTATTATAGAGTGCTGTGATAAACCTGTATCAGTGGTATTAAAAAAAGAAGTAAAGGATATTTTTGTTCTGAAACAGGTTTTTAAAATTTTGCGTGCACAGGTTATGGACAGAGAGGATGTTCGTCAGTCACTGGGAGTTATTACACAGGTGGCAAAAGAAGTATCAGAAGGAAGAAACTATGTAATTTTTCCCGAAGGAACACGTTCAAGAAATGGAAATAATCTGGTGGATTTTAAACCGGGCAGTTTTAAAGCAGCCGTAAAGGCAAAAGCACCGATTGTGCCTGTAGCACTTTTGGATTCTTATAAACCTTTCGATTCTCACAGTATTAATCCGGTAACAGTACAGGTACATTATCTTACTCCAATGTATTATGAAGAGTATAAAGGAATGAAGACGCAGGAGATTTCTTCTGTAATAAAAGAGAGAATCCAGAAAAAAATTGAAGAATGTGAAAAATAATTTTTACATATAAATCATATCTTGTTCTGAAAAAAATATATTTCTACCATATATAGTATGGAAAGAAAAAGTTTGTTTTTGCTGCATTTTTCTTTATTTTTTGGGGTTGACAAACCAGAATTGCACTTGTATAATAACAAATGCGTCACGAAAAAGAGATGCAAAATTGGATAGAGGTAACTCGAATTCAGAATCAGGAGAAATACTCAAGAGGCTGAAGAGGCGCCCCTGCTAAGGGTGTAGGTCGTTCACGCGGCGCGAGGGTTCAAATCCCTCTTTCTCCGTTACTTTTGGCATTGCCAAAAGATTAGTGCAAAAGTCTGAGAGCACACTGATGGGACAGTGAAAAAGCCGATGACTGCACTGAAATGTCAATGAAAAAAATTAAAAAAATTGAAAAAAGTAGTTGACAAATAAAAGAAATAATGGTAATATATAAAAGCTGTCGCAAAGAACAACAGCAAAGAACCTTGATAATTGAACAGTGA
>JAUNSC010000074.1 GCA_030539395.1 Eubacteriales bacterium | reverse complement strand
ATTTGATATAAAACTTAACGTCGAAAGAATATAGTGCTAAATCCTAAAGACGGGAAAAACCGGAAGCAGGAACTAAATCCCCTTCCGGTTAAATGTGTCATTTATTCAGTTTGCAGGAATATCTCCATCCCGCTTTCCTCAGTATAAATATTACCATGGATTTCGGTTACATTAAAACCCCGGAAAGTACCGTCTTTGTTCGCAAAAGTATCAAAAAATTTCTTGAAAGTACCAGTTTAATTTTTTCTGCCCATCTTGACATTCCATGCGCTTTTCTATATACTATGGGTAGTGATAAGCACGAACTGATTTTCAGTTCTCACTTATCGTATGGAAATACGATGCTGTCGCATTTCTGTAAAAAGCGGTGAGTCCTACCATTAAGTGGAACCGATAAAAGCAGTGAGTCCTACTGTGAGTGGAACCGATAAAAGCGGTGAGTCCTACCGTAAGTGGAAACTATTTAGGCTGCGTTTACACGCAGCCTTTCTTTTTGAAAATAGCCAGGAGAACATTATGAAACAAAATCGTTTAAACCTATATTTGATCGATATGAAATACATTCGTGACTTAGCAAAAGCAGATGATCATGTTATGTCCGTATCCCCACAGATATCAAAAGAGAAACGCCCATTTGTAGGCATCATTATAATCTGCGGAACAGAAAAATACTGTGTGCCCCTCAGTTCCCCCAAGCCCAAACATGCTTCTATGAAGAATGACGTTGATTTTACTAAAATCTATGATGGAGATAAGCTGATCGGCGTATTAAATTTTAACAACATGATTCCTGTCGATGAACAATTCATCAGACCGTTAAATATCAAACCATCTCCTTCTGATAACGCAAACACAATCCATTATAAAAAAATGTCCGCAAAACAGCTCACTTACTGCCAGCGAAACCAGGAGGCAATTGTCCGAAAAGCGAATAAGCTCTATGAAATGATTACCTCTGGGAAAGCAAGCGGCCTGTTGAAACGGAGATGCTGTGATTTTTCCAAATTGGAGGCAATCCTGAAAAAGAAACTGTAATACATATATCCGGCCCTGCTTCGTATCTTGGAGCAGGGCTTTCTTCATTTCTGATGCCGTTTTCAGGGAGAGACCTCACATATACAGCTGTTCCGCTTTCCACTGAAAATAACTTCCGGCATAGACAGCAAGCTCATTCAATCCGCGGTTTTTCGTGCGGCATAAAGTCATCCGGGAGATATTGTGTTTTTGCATCACTTCTGCCCAGGACATCCTCTGATAATACAAATCTTCCATTACTGCCTTTACCCCGGCTTCCATCTGCCAGATACCACGTTCAATCAGATACACGGTTTCTTTTGTGGCAAGATATATTTCAACCGATTGCTTATCAGCCTCCGGCACTTCAGAAAACAAGAGCATTTCCCTTGAAGGATAGCATTCCGGGCAAAAGATATCTGGATCAATATTGGCCGCCTGTAACAAATGCGGTCTTGATTTTTCAAAAAAACTGCACTGTTCTTTTAATTTCCAATACTGCTTGATTTCTCTTTTTACATAATTCAAACTATCTATATCTGCCGTTATCCGGTTCTTTTTAGTCCTGCCCATCATCATCCTCCAATCTTACAATTCTGCTATGCAGTTCAAGTTCATGTGCAACCGCTGCAATCGCTTTTTCCTTTGCCCTGTTAATCTGGTTATGATTTAGGGAATTCCCATTCTCATCCTTTACCCTGCTCCACGGCAGCTCCCTCACAAATAGCTGCAAAAACACTGCCCTTGTCCGCTCATCCATCCGTTCCTTCATGGCTGTTTCCACGATGCGGATGTGTTCACAAAGCACCAGATACTCCCGGTAATTCTGACAGATTTCTTTGCGTATCTGGGCATTCTTCTTTTCCACGAAACCATTCTCCAAAAGCAGTGCGATCCGCTCCGTGGGATTGGATGTCCCGCTGGTCTGCACCCGCTCCGTATCTGTATTCACAGCCCCGGACAGCTCATCAATCGCCATGCCCTCTGTATAAACCGGTACTCCTGCCAGCACTTTTTCGATGTTTACCTTCTCCCGCAGCATTCCCGGATACTGTCCGGCCAGCAGGAGGGCGTCTGCCAGGAACAGCCCGTCTATCTTATTTTGTTTTTTCTTAGGTCGCCCCATCCCGTTTCCTCCTTCCAGCCGGTTCTGTTAAGCCATAATTCTTGCCCGCACCGCTGCAATCAGCTTCTCCTGTGTCACGTCTTTCGCTTCCAGTGCCGCCATCACATCCTCGTCCACGGTATCTTTCATGACGATGTGGTGGATGCTTACCACTTGCGTCTGTCCCTGCCGCCACAACCGGGCATTCGTCTGCTGGTAAAGTTCCAGGCTCCAAGTCAAGCCAAACCAGATCAGGATATGCCCACCCTGCTGAATATTCAGCCCATGTCCGGCAGATGCCGGATGGATCAGCGCCACGGGGATAGTCCCGGCATTCCAATCCGTGATATCCTCTGTGGTTTTGATATCCCTTGCCCGGATCCCCATCTTGTCAAGATGGCTGACGATGCGCTCCCGGTCATGCTTATACCAGTACG
>JAUNSC010000002.1:109114-199597 GCA_030539395.1 Eubacteriales bacterium | reverse complement strand
GATTTGATATAAAACTTAACGTCGAAAGAATATAGTGCTAAATCCTAAAGACGGGGGATGAGGCCAGTTACTATTCTTTAATCATTGTAAAATAAATTTGAAAAAGTGTTTGACACCCCTTGTCTATTGTGATATAGTATAGGTTGCATTATTGTGCAGGAGTGTACCCCAAAGGGGATATTATGCCCAAAAATAATTGGGTATTTTTGGCAGAAAAGGTCGTTTTTTGCGTACACTTTTTATATAAAAAGACAGGGGTGAAATGTCGATGGAAAAAAACAGAATACGTCCAATTGAAAATGGCAACAGTTTCCGTATGAGCTATTCACGACAGAAAGAAGTTCTGGAGATGCCGAACCTGATCGAAGTTCAGAAGGATTCTTACCAGTGGTTTCTGGACGAAGGCCTCAAAGAAGTGTTTGATGATATCTCTCCTATTCGTGACTACGGTGAAAAACTGAGCCTTGAATTTGTGGATTTCAAACTCTGTGAGGATGATGTGAAGTATTCAATTGAAGAATGCAAGGAAAGAGATGCGACATACGCAGCTCCCTTGAAGGTAAAGGTGAGACTTCACAATAAGGAAACGGATGAGATTAATGAGCATGAGATCTTTATGGGGGATCTGCCGTTAATGACGGCTACAGGTACATTCGTTATCAACGGTGCAGAGCGTGTTATTGTCAGCCAGCTTGTGCGTTCTCCGGGTATTTATTATGCCATTGCACATGATAAGCTTGGTAAAAGACTGTTTTCCTGTACTGTAATTCCTAATCGTGGAGCATGGCTGGAATATGAGACAGATTCTAACGATATTTTCTATGTTCGTGTGGACAGGACCAGAAAAGTGCCGATTACAGTTCTGATCCGTGCTCTGGGTATTGGTACTAATGCAGAAATCCTTGAACTTTTCGGCGAAGAACCGAAGATCGTGGCAACACTTGCTAAAGACACATCGACGAATTACCAGGAAGGTCTGCTGGAACTTTACAAGAAGATCCGCCCGGGTGAGCCGCTGGCAGTAGAAAGTGCAGAGAGCCTGATTATGGCCATGTTCTTTGACCCGAGAAGATATGATCTTGCAAAGGTTGGCCGTTATAAATTTAATAAGAAACTTCTTCTGCGCAACCGCATTACCGGTCATGTACTGGCAGAAGATGTTGTGGATCCTTCTACAGGAGAAATTCTGGCAGAGACGGGTACAAATGTTACAAGAGAACTGGCTGATTCCATTCAAAATGCAGCTGTTCCGTTCGTGTGGATCCAGACAGAAGAGAGAAATGTAAAAGTATTGTCCAGTATGATGGTTGACATCACAAGCTTTGTGGACGTTGACCCGAAGGAAATGGGTATTACAGAGTTAGTATATTACCCGGTCCTGAAAACCATACTGGAAGAAAATGACAATATTGAGGATATCAGGGATGCTGTCCGCCGCGATATCCATGATCTGATTCCGAAGCACATTACCAAGGAAGATATCCTTGCTTCCATCAACTATAATATGCATCTGGAATACGGCATCGGAAATGATGACGACATTGACCACCTGGGCAACCGCCGTATCCGTGCCGTTGGAGAGCTTCTTCAGAATCAGTATCGTATCGGTCTTTCCAGACTGGAGAGAGTGGTGCGTGAAAGAATGACAACACAGGATCTGGAGGGCATTTCTCCCCAGTCCCTGATTAATATTAAACCGGTAACTGCAGCAGTAAAAGAATTCTTCGGATCTTCACAGCTGTCACAGTTTATGGATCAGAATAACCCGCTTGGTGAGCTGACACATAAGAGACGTTTATCTGCACTTGGTCCGGGCGGTCTGTCGCGAGACAGAGCCGGATTCGAGGTACGAGACGTACATTATTCCCACTACGGAAGAATGTGTCCTATCGAAACCCCTGAAGGTCCGAACATCGGTCTGATCAACTCTCTTGCATCATACGCAAGAATCAATCAGTATGGATTTGTGGAAGCACCTTACCGTAAGATTGACAAAACAGATCCAAAGAACCCGCGTGTAACAGATGAAGTTGTATATATGACAGCGGACGAGGAAGATAATTACCACGTAGCACAGGCGAATGAGCCCCTGGATGAGAACGGATATTTTGTTCGTAAGAATGTATCCGGACGTTATCGCGAAGAGACTCAGGAATACGAGCGCCAGATGTTTGATTATATGGATGTATCTCCAAAAATGGTATTTTCTGTAGCGACAGCTCTTATTCCGTTCCTTCAGAATGATGATGCAAACCGTGCGCTTATGGGATCAAACATGCAGCGCCAGGCTGTGCCGCTTCTTACTACGGAGGCCCCGGTAGTGGGTACCGGAATGGAAACAAAGACGGCGGTAGACTCCGGTGTATGTATAGTGGCAAAGAATTCCGGAACTGTTGAAAAAGTTACTTCCAGACAGATCGTGATCAAAACAGATGATGGTCAGAGAGATGAGTATCATCTGACAAAATTCCTGCGAAGCAACCAGAGCAACTGCTACAATCAGAAGCCGATCGTGTTCAAAGGTAATCGCGTGGAGGCTGGACAGGTTATAGCGGACGGACCGTCTACTGCAAATGGTGAGATCGCCCTTGGAAAGAATCCTCTTATCGGATTCATGACCTGGGAAGGCTATAATTACGAGGATGCTGTCCTTTTAAGTGAAAGACTGGTTATGGATGATGTTTATACATCAGTCCATATTGAAGAATATGAAGCGGAAGCGCGTGATACCAAACTGGGACCGGAAGAGATCACAAGAGATGTTCCGGGTGTTGGTGATGATGCGCTGAAAGATCTGGATGACAGAGGTATCATCCGTGTCGGTGCGGAAGTTCGTGCCGGTGATATCCTGGTTGGTAAAGTCACTCCCAAGGGAGAGACAGAGCTGACAGCAGAAGAGAGACTGCTTCGTGCAATTTTCGGTGAGAAAGCCCGCGAAGTGCGTGACACTTCTCTGAAAGTTCCTCACGGAGAATATGGTATCGTTGTGGATGCCAAAGTATTTACAAGAGAAAACGGGGACGAACTTCCCCCGGGTGTAAATCAGGCAGTACGTATTTACATTGCTCAGAAGAGAAAGATCTCCGTCGGTGATAAGATGGCCGGACGTCATGGTAACAAGGGTGTTGTTTCACGTGTCCTTCCGGTAGAGGATATGCCGTTCCTTCCGAATGGACGTCCGCTGGATATCGTGCTGAACCCCCTGGGCGTGCCGTCCCGTATGAATATCGGACAGGTGCTGGAAATCCATTTGAGTCTTGCAGCAAAAGCCCTTGGCTTCAATGTGTCCACACCGGTATTTGACGGTGCAAACGAGGAAGATATCATGGATACTCTGGATCTTGCAAATGATTATGTAAATCTGGAGTGGGATGAGTTTAAAGCGAAACATGAAGAGGAACTTCTTCCGGAAGTTCTGGATTATCTCTATGAAAACAGAGACCACAGAAAATTGTGGAAAGGTGTTCCGATTTCCAGAGATGGAAAGGTACGCCTGCGTGACGGTCGTACCGGAGAATTCTTTGACAGCCCGGTAACTATCGGTCACATGCATTACCTGAAACTGCATCACCTGGTAGACGATAAGATCCATGCCCGTTCTACCGGCCCGTACTCACTGGTAACACAGCAGCCGCTGGGCGGTAAAGCACAGTTTGGCGGACAGCGTTTTGGTGAGATGGAGGTTTGGGCACTGGAAGCATATGGTGCTTCCTACACATTGCAGGAGATCTTGACTGTGAAGTCCGATGATGTGGTTGGACGTGTAAAAACTTACGAAGCGATCATCAAAGGCGACAATATCCCTGAACCGGGTATTCCGGAGTCTTTCAAGGTATTGCTGAAAGAACTCCAGTCTCTTGGCCTGGATGTCAAAGTTCTTGGTGAAAACCAGAAAGAAGTAGAAATCCGGGAAACAATTGATTACGGTGAAACGGATATCCGTTCCGTTATTGAAGGAGATAAAGGATATCGGCGGGAAGAAAATGATCTTGGCAGCTATGGTTTCAGTCAGCAGGAATTTAATGACGGAGAGCTTGTGGATGTTCAGGAAGAGCCGGATGAAGATGATTTTTATGAGACAGTAGATGACAGTTATGATGATGATATCGAATAAGGAGGAACCAGTTCATGGCAGAAACAACAAATAATGAAGCATATCAGCCGATGACGTTCGATGCGATTAAAATTGGATTGGCATCTCCGGACAAAATCAGAGAATGGTCCCGCGGTGAGGTAAAGAAACCGGAAACCATTAACTACAGAACTCTGAAGCCGGAAAAGGACGGTCTGTTCTGTGAAAGGATTTTCGGACCGAGTAAGGACTGGGAGTGTCATTGCGGTAAATACAAAAAAATCCGTTATAAAGGCGTTGTCTGTGACAGATGTGGTGTTGAAGTGACAAAATCCAGCGTTCGCAGAGAACGTATGGGACATATTGAACTTGCTGCTCCGGTATCCCATATCTGGTATTTCAAAGGAATTCCGTCCAGAATGGGATTGATGCTGGATCTTTCACCGAGAATTCTGGAAAAGGTTCTGTATTTTGCAAATTATATCGTTCTGGATGCAGGCAATACAAACCTGATGTATAAACAGGTTTTGACAGAGAAAGAATATCAGGAAGCGCGTGAAGCATACGGAGATACTTTCCGTGTGGGTATGGGTGCAGAGGCGATCAAAGAATTGCTGGAATCCATTGATATGGATAAAGAAGCAGAAGAACTTCAGGCGCAGCTGAAAGATTCTACCGGTCAGAAACGTGCAAGGATCGTAAAGAGACTTGAAGTAGTGGAAGCGTTCCGTGAATCCGGAAACCGTCCGGAATGGATGATCCTTACCGTGGTTCCGGTTATTCCGCCCGATATCCGTCCTATGGTACAGCTGGACGGGGGCAGATTTGCCACATCTGATTTAAATGACCTGTACCGCCGTATTATTAACCGTAATAATCGTCTGAAAAGACTGCTGGAGTTGGGAGCTCCGGATATTATTGTCCGAAACGAGAAACGTATGTTGCAGGAGTCTGTAGATGCCCTGATTGATAACGGGCGCCGCGGCCGTCCTGTGACAGGACCGGGTAACCGTCCGCTGAAATCCCTTTCTGATATGCTGAAAGGTAAATCAGGACGTTTCCGTCAGAACCTGCTGGGTAAGCGTGTTGACTACTCCGGACGTTCTGTTATCGTCGTGGGACCGGAACTGAAAATTTATCAGTGCGGTCTTCCTCAGGAAATGGCAATTGAGCTGTTTAAACCGTTCGTCATGAAAGAGCTGGTTGCAAATGGCACATCACACAATATTAAGAATGCAAAGAAGATGGTTGAAAGACTGGAGCCGCAGGTGTGGGATGTCCTTGAAAAGGTTATCAAGGAACATCCGGTTATGCTGAACCGTGCCCCCACATTGCACAGACTTGGTATTCAGGCGTTTGAGCCGATACTGGTGCAGGGAAAAGCAATCAAACTGCATCCGCTTGTTTGTACTGCTTTCAATGCGGACTTTGATGGTGACCAGATGGCTGTGCATCTTCCGCTTTCTGTGGAAGCACAGGCTGAGTGCCGCTTCCTGCTGTTGTCTCCTAACAACCTGTTGAAACCGTCAGACGGCGGCCCTGTGGCTGTTCCTTCGCAGGATATGGTCCTGGGTATTTACTATCTGACGCAGGAAAGACCGGGCGCAAAAGGGGAAGGAAAGATCTTCAAGAGCACTAATGAGGCGATTCTTGCTTATGAAAATGGAGTAATCACACTTCAGTCACGCATCAAAGCACGTGTTGCGAAGAAAATGCCGGACGGCACATGCAGGACCGGCATTGTAGAATCCACGCTTGGAAGATTTATTTTCAATGAAATCCTTCCGCAGGATCTTGGTTTCGTGGATAGAAGTGTTCCGGAAAACGAACTGAAGCTGGAAGTAGATTTCCACGTAGGCAAAAAGGGCCTGAAACAGATCCTTGAAAAAGTAATCAACACACATGGTTCTACAAAGACAGCAGAAGTTCTGGATGATATTAAAGCCATGGGATACAAGTATTCAACCAGAGCGGCGATGACGGTATCTATTTCTGATATGACAGTGCCGCCTGAAAAACCGGAGCTGATCGCAAAGGCACAGGATACTGTGGATCGTATTACAAAAAACTATAAGCGTGGTCTGATTACAGAAGAAGAACGTTATAAAGAAGTTGTTGAAACATGGAAGACAACGGATGATATCCTTACAAAAGCACTGCTGGACGGCCTGGACAAATATAACAACATCTACATGATGGCGGATTCCGGTGCCCGTGGTTCTGATAAGCAGATCAAACAGCTGGCAGGTATGCGCGGACTTATGGCTGATACAACAGGTCATACTATCGAGTTGCCTATTAAGTCAAACTTCCGTGAAGGTCTGGACGTACTGGAATATTTCATGTCTGCACACGGTGCCCGCAAAGGTCTGTCTGATACGGCGCTTCGTACGGCCGACTCCGGATACCTGACAAGACGTCTGGTAGACGTATCTCAGGAACAGATTATCCGTGAAGTGGACTGCTGTGAGGAAGCAGGTGAAATTCCGGGTATGTACGTGAAAGCGTTTGTGGACGGAAAAGAAGAAATTGAGAGCCTGCAGGATCGTATCACAGGAAGATTCTCCTGCGAGGAGATTTGTGATAAAGAAGGCAATGTCATTGTAAAGGCAAACCACATGATCACACCGAAGCGTGCAGCCCGTATCATGAAAGAGGGCGTTGACAAAGACGGCAAGCCGTTTGAAAAGATTAAGATCCGTACGGCTTTGACATGTAAATCACATGTTGGTGTCTGCGCAAAATGCTACGGTGCAAATATGGCAACCGGTGAACCGGTTCAGGTCGGTGAGGCAGTAGGTATTATTGCTGCCCAGTCTATCGGTGAGCCGGGTACACAGCTGACCATGCGTACTTTCCATACCGGCGGTGTTGCCGGCGGCGACATCACACAGGGTCTTCCCCGTGTCGAGGAGCTTTTTGAAGCAAGAAAGCCGAAGGGACTTGCAATTATTACGGAGATTGCCGGAAAGGTTGAGATCCGTGATACTAAGAAGAAACGTGAAATCGTTGTTACAAACGAAGAAACGGGTGAATCCAAGACTTATCTGATTCCGTACGGTTCCAGAATTAAAGTTCAGGATGAGGCTATACTGGAGGCCGGTGATGAACTGACAGAAGGAAGCGTTAACCCACATGATATCCTGAAAATTAAAGGCGTTCGTGCCGCACAGGATTATCTGCTTCGTGAAGTGCAGCGAGTATACCGTCTGCAGGGTGTTGATATCAACGATAAGCATATTGAGATGATTGTACACCAGATGATGAAGAAAATCCGTATTGAGGACAGCGGGGATACCGATTTCCTTCCGGGTACGCAGGTAGATATTCTGGAATTTGACGATGTGAATAAGAAGATGGTTGAAGAAGGAAAACAGCCGGCAGAGGGCAAGCAGGTTATGCTTGGTATCACAAAAGCTGCGCTGGCTACCAATTCCTTCCTGTCAGCAGCATCCTTCCAGGAAACTACGAAAGTTCTGACCGAAGCCGCTATCAAGGGCAAGGTTGACCCGCTTGTGGGCCTGAAGGAAAATGTATTGATCGGTAAGCTGATTCCGGCTGGTACAGGTATGAAGCGTTACCGTAATGTTCATCTCAGTTCTGATTATGATCAGGATGAGGAGGAACTTGATCTGACAGAAGATATGGAAGATATCGCTGTTGATGAGTTTTCGGAAGAAAGCACGGATGAATTCGCTGTGGAAGAAGAACTGGTTGAAACCATAGAAGAATAAATAAAAAAGGCAGTTCAGTTTATGCAGAGACTGAGCTGCCTTTTTCTTGACAAAAATTTCCGGAAGAGGGTATACTGGTATTGGGCAGATTGCCCATAGAGAAAGAGAAAAAAACAGAATCAGGGAGGTAAAAAGATGAGTAAGATGATGAAAAAACTGCCGCAGATGTTAATGTTGCTGCTCATGGCGCTGGTGTTTATTCCAGGCGTGAAGACGGATGCTGCTACGGTGCCGTTTACTTATCCGAAACATGTGTATGCGGAATACCGCAAAAACAATGAGGTACGGATCGATGTCACATTAAAGAAAGCATACCAGAAATACCATTATACAGAAAAGTATACAAATGTTAAAGTGAAGAATACCAAAATCGCAGTTGCCTCTAAAAATGGGGATCATGCATCCATGCTTTATTATGGACCCTACTTAAAATTGAAAAAGACAGGGACTACGAAAGTAACGTTTGATGTGAAGCTTGGAAACAGCGACAAAGTATACCATTGCAGCACGACATTGCATGTGTACAAGTACAAAAAACCCATTAAGAAGCTGACCATCGGAGGAAAAAATGTGGCTTCCAAAATAAAACTGAGTTATTATGACTGCCGCAATTTGTCCTATGACTATAAACTTAAGTCCAATTCACAGAATCTGAAAGTTAAAGTGACACCTGCCAGCGGCTGGAAAGTAACAAAGATTATGCAGGGCGCTGATCCCCAAAGGGCGAAGAAGGTGAAAAACGGCGGAACCGTTAAAGTAAGAAATGGCAGTGAATGGCTGACCGTTACATTGAAACACTCTAAGACAAAAGTGGTAAAAACACTCAATATATCTTTCTACAGATAGAGTATCAAGGCAGGAATGAATAGAAATACCCAGGCGGCACCGCATAATGCGATGCCGCTTTTTTGGATAAGTGTACAATGATTGTCAACGGAACTTGTATAAAAATTAAAAAAACTGATATTTGGCTCCCGGTATGATATAATATGGCTGGTGACTATGCAAGATGTTCCTGCCGTACATACCGGGAGCATTTTGCGTTGTGAAACATGCGTAAAATAATCCGATAGACATACCGGGCTTTGAAGGAGACAAAAGATGGGAAGACAATTTTACCGCCGCTTTTTTTCAATTTATATTGTTCTGGTTTTGCAGAATGTGGTGACCTTAAGCGTTAATCTGGCGGATAATATGATGCTCGGGGGATACAGTGAAGTGGCGCTGTCAGGAGTGGCAGCAGTCAATCAGGTCCAGTTTATTTATCAGCAGATCCTGACGGCGCTGGGAGATGGAATGGTGATACTGTGCAGTCAGTATTGGGGGAAAAAACAGATACAGCCGATGAAAAAGCTGGCAGCGGCTTCCATGCGGGCCGGACTTATTGTCTGTGGGATGTTGTTTTTTCTGGTCAGTCTGTTTCCAGCACGGATACTGGGACTCTTTACGACAGAGCAGACGATTATTGCAGAGGGCGTAAAATACTTAAAGATTATCCGTTTTACATACCTGTTTTTTGCGTTGACTCAGATTTTGCTGGCTGTTCTTCGAAGCGTGGAGGTTGTGAAAATCGCATTTCTTTTATCGGTGCAGAGCTTTTTTGTAAACTGCGGGATAAATTACATACTTATTTATGGAAAATTCGGAGCGCCGGAGCTGGGAACAGCAGGTGCGGCAATCGGAACGCTTACGGCCAGAATGTTGGAGTTTTTCGTCCTGCTTCTGTTTATCGCTCTTCGTGAAAGAAAACTGCATCTGAAAGTGAAGGACTTTCTTCACACAGACAGGGTACTTAACCGCGATTATTTGAAGCTGACAACTCCGCTGGTTTTGATTCAGGGACTGTGGGGTTTAAATACTGCCATGCAGACCGTAATTCTGGGGCATATGACAGCGGCGGCAATTGCGGCCAACAGTGTGGCTTCCACATTGTTCTTGATGGTGAAATCGGCGGCGGTGGGAGCGGCATCCACAGCAACCATCATTATCGGAAAGACCATTGGAACAGGCAATCTGGAAGAGGTGAAAAAAGAGGCAGCCGCCCTTCAGAAGCTGTTTGTTGTAATCGGCATTTTGTCGGGGCTTGTTCTGTTTTTTATCAGGATTCCGATTCTGAATTTTTACCAGCTGGCCGAGTCCACAAAAGAGATGACGAATACATTTCTGATCATTCTAAGTGTAGTCTGTGTGGGCATGTCCTATCAGATGCCCACAAACAACGGCATTATCCGCGGAGGGGGAAGCGCGGGATTTGTTGTCAAGATGGATCTGATCAGTATCTGGCTGATCGTGATACCCCTTTCCTTTTACATGGCATTTGTGGTGAAAGCCTCGCCGGCAGTGGTGGTCTGCTGTCTGAATGCAGATCAGATATTCAAATGTGTTCCGGCATTTTTAAAAGCAAATTACGGGAACTGGATCAGAAAGCTGACGCGGGAATAAAGGGGTGCAGGCGATAAAGGGATGATATTACAAAGAAGAACGTTGGATTATCAAAAAATATATTGTATAATAAAATATAAGTTTGAAGATGTCAGAAAATTTGGAGGAGATAGATGGAAAACGTTTATATATCAAAATTACATAAGAGAGAATGAGGGAAGATATCCGATGCTCTTAGAATACACAGGATAGAAGTTCCTGTGGAGTATATCAAAGGATTTTTGCATTTGTAACCGGATGTGCCGCAATTTTGCAGAGAGATACAGCAGGAGAAGATATGAAATATTCAGTGGGAAAGAAAGTATTTAAAGACTGGGAGATTGTAAGGAAAATTGGAGAGGACGCAGAAAAGAGAACCTTTGAACTTCAGCGAAAATCAGAGGAAGGAATGGAGACCGCGCTGCTGTATGTGATTACCGTGCCGGGAGAGACGGAACTGGAGAAATTGAAAAAACAGAGCGCAAATCAGAAAGAGGCAGATTTTTGCTTTTCTCTGAGGGATTATTATAGAAAAAAGATAGATGATAAAACGGCCAGGATTGCGCAGATGGCTCTGAAGACAGGTAGCCCGGATACTGCCCGGGTAGCAGAATATGGCGTACAGGAGCATACGGAAGATATTGGATGGGATATTCTGGTGAGAATGGAGGCTGTTTTGGTGAATGACAGCCAGAAAGAGGACCGTTCAAACGAAAAAAATGCGGAAACTGTACAGTCTCACCGTAAGGCTTCTGATACCACTGCATCAACCAGGGAACGAAAGAAGGGGGTTGGAAAGATTCTTTGTGCGGGCGCTGTTATTTTGCTGGTGTTGCTGGCAGGAATTATAGCAGGACAATATTTCTTTTCCTCTGAAAAAAAACCTGCGGATATGGAGAACGGTCAGGTGGTAACCTGGTCAGACTCAGACATGGAGCAGTTGATTCGGACTGGCTTAAACCGGCCGGAGGGTGATATTCTGGCAGAGGAACTGGCAGATATATGTGTGCTGAGGATTAATGCCAATGACGTGTTTTTATGTGAAAATTTAGAGGAAGACATAGAGCAGGATGAAAAAGAGTTTGCAGATTTAGAGGATTTGAAAGGTACATTGACCCTTGGAGATTTGAAATGGCTGCCAAAACTTCAGAGATTGGAAATAAGAGGATGGAAGCTGAGTGACCTGGGGCCGGCAGGTGCTTTAAATGCACTCACCGAATTAAGATTGTGTGATACGGAGATCAGTGACATTAATGCTTTGGGGAACATGACGGATCTTAGACAATTGTATTTGAATAATAATATTATTAGTGACATCGGCGCCTTGAAAAATCTGATTTCTCTTGAGATTTTGGACCTGGAGAAGAACAATATCAGCGATATTACTGTATTGGAAAATTTAACAGGTCTCGAAAAATTGGATTTGCGGGAAAACAACGTCAGTGATATCAGTCCATTGAAAAATTTGTCAGGTCTGAAAAGTCTGTTTTTGAGTGACAGTAACATCAGTGATATCAGCATATTGGAGCACTTATCAGGACTTGAAGAGTTGGCATTGATTAATAGCGGTATCGTGGACATTAGTATACTGGGGAAATTAACTGGTCTTAAATCTCTTTGGTTGAATGAAAATAATATCAGTGATATTAATGCATTGGAAAATCTGAAAGATATTAAGACTCTATATCTGCAGGGCAATAATATCAGCGACATTGGTGCATTGAGATATTTATTTAACCTTGAAAATTTGTCATTAGGAAAAAATAATATCAGTAATATTGATATGTTGAAGGATTTGAACGGCCTGAAATTTTTATGGCTGTATGAAAACAATATCAGTGATGTGACGGTGTTGGGTAATTTATCCGGCCTTGAACAATTGAATTTGAAAGATAATAAAATCAGTGATACCAGTGCCCTGAAAAATTTGGAGAATGCAAAAATTTATCTGGATGGAAATCCGGTGTCAGAAGACGAAAATATTACAGAAGCCAATGGCACTGAAACAGAAATGGCTGACTCACAATCCGGACAGGTGGTAACCTGGTCAGACCCAAATATGGAACAGTTGATTCGGACTGGCTTAAACCGGCCGGAGGGTGATATTCTGGCAGAGGAACTGGCAGATATATGTGTGCTGAGGATTAATGCCAATGATGTGTTTTTATGCGAGAAACTGGAGGAAGACGAAGAACCGTTTACAGAAGCAGAAAATCAGGAAGAGGGTGAAGAAGATATAAATACAGGCGCAGATGATTTGAGTGACACATTGCTCCTTGAGGATTTGAAGTGGCTGCCAAAGCTTCAGAGATTGGAGATAAGCGGATGGAAGTTGGATCAATTGGCACCGACAGGTACTCTGAGTGAACTTAAAGAATTAAGATTTTATAATACGGCTATAAGTGATATCAGCCCATTGGGGAGCTTGACAGCGCTTGAAGAACTGAACCTGAGTAAAAACAAAATAAGTAATATTAGCAGGTTAAAGAATATGACAGGTCTTAAAAGACTGAATTTGAGCAATAATGAAATCAGTGAGATCAATAGCTTAAAGAATATGACAGACCTTGAACGACTGGATTTGAGCGGTAATGAAATCAGTGATATCAGTAAGTTGAAGAACATGACCAGTCTTGGAGAGTTAAATCTGAATTATAATAAAATCAGCGGTACATGCGAATTAGGGAATTGGATCAGCCTCAGAATCCTGAGTTTAAATCATAATGAAATAGAAAATTTAAGTATGGAAAAGGCTTTGACCAGTCTTAAGATTCTGAATTTGGGTTGGAATAATTTGAATTGGGGGAGTTATGACGATATCTGCTGGTTGGAAGATTTAACGTGTCTTGAAGAATTGAATTTGTATCATAATGAAATACTTGATTTGGATATAGAAAGGAATTTAAATAGTCTTAAAATTCTTGATTTGAGTTATAATCATCTATCCAATAGGATCGACTGGTTAGAAAATATGACAGGCCTTGAAGAACTTAATTTAAATAATAATGAATTGTATGCTTTACTACGTGTAGAATATAATTTGCCCAGTCTTAAAATTCTGGATCTGAGTTATAATGAAATCGGTAATATCAGCGGATTGGAAAATCTGACAGGCCTTGAACAACTGGATTTGAGCTATAATAAAATAGATAAAGTTAATGAGGAAAAATCAACAACCGATCCCGATATAAAAAATTTAGCCAACCTTAGAAATTTAAATTTGAGCAATAATGAAATTCGTGAAATCAGTGATTTAGAAAGTCTGACGGGCCTTGAACAACTGGATTTGAGCAATAATAAAATCAGCAATATCAGTGCATGGGGGGATATAGCCAATCTTAGAATTTTAAATTTGAGTATGAATGAAATCAGCGATATCAGCGGATTGGAAAATCTGACAGGCCTTGAAGAACTGGATTTGAGCAATAATGATATCAGTATTTTTCAATATATCAGTGGACTGGAAAATTTAACAGACCTTAAAATTTTGGATCTGGGAAATAATTGTATTAATGATATCAGTGGTTTGGAAAATCTGACAGGCCTTGAAGAACTGAATTTGCATTATAATGAAATCAATGATATCAGTTGGTTGGAAAATCTGACAAACCTTAAAATTTTGGATTTGAGCGATAATGATATCAGTGATGTAAGCTGGTTGGAAAACCTGACAAGTCTTGAAAATCTGTATTTGTCCGGTAATCAAATCAATGATGTCAGTTGGTTGGAAAATTTAACAGGCCTTAAAAATCTGGATTTAGCTAATAATATAAGCGATACCAGTTCGCTGGCACATTTGGGTGATCAGGAAATTATGTCAGAAGATAGCAGTGAACAGGAGACAGGCGAAGCGATGACAGAAGATGAGATAAAAGAATTCCTGGATGAACTGTATGAAAAAATATCTGCTGAAGACGGAGAAGGATTGTTTAGCTCTTTAGAAATTCCAGTCTATACGCCTATCCATTTAGAGGGAGCTTTTTTTTACCAAAATGGGAAAATTGTGGAGGAAATTGCTTCGGGCTATGGTATGCGCGTCAGCGGTGTTAATGTATATCTTGGAGAATTTAAGGATTCAGAACCGCATGGAAATGGTATTATGTTTTATTGCGCCGGGATTGACTTTGCGCGTTATCGTTATTATCGAATGCTTAAAGGAACATGGGACAATGGCATAATGAATGGATATTTTGAAGTTTATTGCAGCAATGGATATTATAGTGATTATGAGGTAATGTATAGCGGAAATCTGTTAAATGGCTATTGGGATGGTGATGTGATCATGAATTGGACAAGAATATCCGATGGGTTCAAAGATTCTGGAGTGATTCATGCAAGTAATGGAGAATTTCCAGTCATTCGTCAGGAAGGGGAAAAATATGTGTTTGTAGTTGGAGAAAGCGGGATGTGCTGGTCTGCAGAAAATCCGGATCAGTTAAAGAATTGTGGTGCAAATTTTTAGAATTCTAAAGTGATAACAGCCATAATGTTTTTTGATGCAAGGTGGATTTATCGAGAACTGGAAAGTTCTGTACGTTTCTTACGGTGATATAACGCTTCCAGAAAAGATGTTGCATGATTTGTGTAATAAAAAGAACCGGCAGATGATTTCACAAAATAATATAGTAATCTTTCCGGAAATGTGATAAAATGCGCGTAGGCAGTTTGTATACATGTGCAAAACAGGATGCAGAAAGTGGAGCATTTTGACCAGAAAAAGCTGGAAGTGAAGGAAAGAGAATGGAAAGATTTGGACGAAGTGACGGAGTGATTCATTTTTTGTTTGCAAATGAGGATGAATATTATCTCGATAGCCTGGTGCGGCTGAGTCTGGATCAGTATCTGTATTATTGCCTGAAAAAAGAAGGATATGGAAATATTTTTTATATTGAGGAAAGCCCAAAAGGATTTTTTGTCAGAATGGAGGACGCAAAGTCCGTGGAAGAATACCCATCTCTGATAAAAAAGGATATTTTGGGCTTTTTCGGTATTCATTATACGAAAAATGGAGTTCACGTGACGGAAAGGATTCAAAACGGCAGAAAGAGTTATCACGTTTTACATAAAAAGAAGGAAGAATTGCTGATGCGTCTTCTGTTTATGATGGAAGAACGGCAGGAGCAGAATGTTTTTATTATTTCTGTTCGGACGTTCTACCGCCTTTTTGAGGGAGCGGAGCCGGAATATCGCCAGCGGCTAAAAAGTGTTTTAGAGACGGCCCAGTGTAAAAGCATACTTGTTTTGGTGGGAAGTCTTCGGGCAGATGAGAGTCTGGGGTGCCTGACAGACCGGGAGGGTATTTTTCATTCTGAACTGTTTCCGGAATTGCGGCGGCTGTTTCAGGAAGGAAAGGTGCTTGTTTATGAGGAACTGAAGCTGGAACTGGAGAAGCGTTACCATGTGTGGGATGCCCTGAACAGGGAGAATATTCAAAGAATGCTTTGCCATATGGCGTTTATCGAAAGAAAAGGGCTGGCGCTTGCGGAGGTGGAAGATTATGCAGATTTTTTATATGTCTGGTACCATTGTGATGCTTTTGCCGCAGAATGGAAGGGGTTTTTGCCCGAGGGCGAAAATTGCAGACTTTCGGAGGTAAGGAGTTATCTGGAAAAGAGCAGGAACAGAGAGCCTTTGGGGCGGAAAATTGCTGCACTGAAAGGAGAGGAGGGGGAGAATCTTTCTCTTCTAAGGCTTTTGAAAGGAATTTATTATATACAGGAAGAACGCCAGCCAGGCCTTAAGAAAAATGCGGCGGCAGTACGGCTGCAGAGATATTTTTCCGGGCAGCAGGAAGGCACCTCAATACAAAGCGACCGTATCCGCAGGAAAGCGGAGCTCATCGTGAGGGAAAGCCAGAAGCCGTGGAGTGATACTTCTGTTGATAATCAGCAGGAAATTGAGGAAGGGCTGGAACTGCTGGCGGGATTAAGTCCGGAACGGGACGAAGATCTGGAAGCGATAGAGAAAATTTTAAATCTTGTGGAATACCGGATCTGCAGCAGGGAAAAGCTGCAGCGGGAAGTATATGAAAAGAAGATTCAGTGGTATAGAAATATCGCTCAGGCAGCGGTGGAGATGAACCGTATGGAACGGCGGATTCATGACTGGGAAGAGCGGAGGCGGGACTGTCAGAAGAGGTTTGAACAAAAGATGCAGGCGGTCCGCAGAAATGAGGAGGAAAATCCGGGTTACCGGCAGGAGCTGGAGGAACTGGCCAGCGGAAAGAAACATGGAGGAGTGTCGGGAGAGCTGCTTTTGTTAGATGCAGACCGCAGCGAGGCAGTGCATTTGTATCGGCAGCAGAATTACCTCGCCCAGTTGATTGGCAAGAAGCGGCAGACGCTTCTTCATCTTCGTGAGGGAATGAGAGAGATTGAACTGTTTATAGATGAGTATGGCGAGAGAAAACTGCAGAAATTTCATGAAGCACTGGGGCAGGCCAGTGATTCCATGAAAAGGAACCTGGAGCTGGAAGCGGAGTTTGCCAGACGCCTTCAGGAAGTGAAGAGCGAAAATCTGTCAGCGCTGGAAAATGCAGCAGAACAGAATTTAAATGCCGGTGCAGAGCGGGAGATGGATCTGGAATTTATTCAGATTATGGAAAATGAGAGAAAAAATTTGTGCAATTAGGAGAGGAATGAAATGCTGAACTGTGGGATTGATTTTGGGAGTACATATACTACCATATCGGTGTACCGTGAGGATAACCACTTGCTGGAGGCGCTTTCTTTAAGTCAGGATTCGCCTTATATACCGACGCTGGTATCCCGGGATAAAAAGCAGAGGCTGGAATTTGGACGGGCGGCGAAGGCCCGGACGGGGAAAAAGGGTGTTGACATATACAGGGCCTTTAAAATGCTTTTGACAGAGACAGACCTGCAGAAGTTGGAAGCCAGAGGTTTTTCAGAGGATTTTACTCCTGTGGCGGCGGCAGAGGAATTTCTTCATGATCTGTTACGGCAGATTCTGGTCCGCTTCGGAGAGACCACCATCCACAATCTGGTGATAGGAGCGCCGGAAATCTGGTTTAAGGAAATTAAGACCATTGCCGGCAGAAGCATCTTAAGGGATATTTGCAAAGAGATGATGGAGATTGAGCATGTGCAGGTGGTCAGTGAGCCTGCGGCGGCCTGTGCGTTCTTCTCTTATAATTTCCGGCAGCTGACCGGAAATCCCTTTGAGGGATATATTCTTTTGATAGATTACGGCGGAGGAACGCTGGATATCAGTCTGGCTCAGGTAGAAGCCGGCGGCAGCGAGGATCAGCAGTCCATGGAGCTGAAGATTATCGAGAGCAATGGGGCAGGCGAGAATGTGGAGGGTCGTATCGGTAAGGCCGGAATTGTCTATATGGAGAGTGTGATTGAGACAGCTTTGCGAAGAAACGGCATTTTGCAGGAGGGGGAAGATTTAGAGACTGACGGAAAGTTTCTGAAAGCAGTAAACAGTCTGGAAGAGGAGCTTCAGAGCCGGACGAAGGCTGTCAACAGCATGTTTGAGGACTGCGGGATAGATGACCTTGAGGAGCTGGATACCGAGTTCACTACTATTGAGTTTGGGGATGAGGAACTGGAGATTACATATGCCCTGCTGGTTGAGGTTTATAATGAAGTGATCCGCGATGTTTTTGCAGAGAAGCTGGGCGAAGTGATTGCATTTATGAATGAAAATGGGATTGATTACAGGAATCGTATCCAGGATAATTTTAAGATTGCTCTGGTGGGAGGCTTTGGCAATTATTATCTGGTGAGAAAGCAGGTGTTTGATACTTTTCAGTTTATTTCTCAGGACCGGCGCCGGGAGGATATCATTGAAAACCAGTCAGACTGTGAGAAAGCCATTTCTCTGGGAACTGCGCTGCTGGCTTCCGGAATTGTGGGTATCCGGCAGACGGCGCCCTACTCCATTGGAATTTTTCAGAGAGATATGGATGGAAATCCCTGTTTTGATTATGCTTTTCGGTACAAGGAAGAAATAGATTATAACCGGGCCTATTATCCGGAGAGCGAAGCAGACAACCGCTGTATTGTGACTTTTATTGCTTCTAATGCCATATCCCAGTTTATTATTAATATGGGGCGGGAGGAAAAGACAGCGCTGATTGTTCCGCTGAGGGAGGAATTTAAGCAGAAGCTGGAAAATGTTGTGGAAAACCGGTATCGGACGGCCAATGTGGGATTCTCGCTGGACTCTTCGGAGGTGGTCAGTATTCATATCCGGGAATATGATCTGCTTAATGATCAGCCGGGAGAGACGGATCATGTGATTGAGCTGACAAAATTCAGTGATTTGTTTGACCTGACAAGGGTGGAAAAGCTGGTGGAGAGCTGACAGAGAAGAGGTGATTGGATTGCGTTTTGACAGGGTGTATGAGACGCTTCAATTAATTGAACAAAAAGAAGGCATTACCATGCAGGATGCTTTGGATGTATTCTATGACCTGTATGAAGATGTAAAATCAGAAAATGGCGCTGTTCTGGAACAGCAGCCGGTGGGTGAACCGGAAGAAGCGGTGAGCAGACTGTGCTGGATGGCCCGTATGCTGGCGCGGTTGTTTGAAAAAAATCAGGCCGAGCTGGGGATTCCGGCTTATGAAGAAAGGCTGGAGCGTGCCAGAGAGCGGATGGAAAAGGCCCGTGTAATGCTTCAGGAGACGGAAGAAAAGGAAAAAGAGCGTTTGGAATGTGAGCAGCAGATTCAGGAATGGGAGAAAAAGAAAGCAGAGGCCCAAAGGATGCTGGCTCAGGCGGAAGAACGGAATCGGGTGGCTTGTGAGCAGTATCGGCAGATTGTCAGGCAGGAACGGGAACTGGCTGAGGCAGCCGGAAACCGTGAGGAACAGATGGCACAGAAAACCAGGGAGTATGAGGCACAGCTTCAGGAGGATCAAAAGCGGCAGGAGGAACTGGCGTACGCTTTGGCAGATCTGGAAAGCGGTCAGAGGGAACTGAAAAAGAAAGCGGAATTTTTGGCCGGACTTTGGAAAACATACAGCCGGGATAAGGTACTGGAAGAATCCTGGGAGATGGATAATAACTTTGTGAAAGATTTGCGGCGGGAGATGGAAAGCCGTGCGGAGCAGATGAAAAGGGAACTGGCGGAAGAGGAAGATTGCTACAGGGAATTGATAAAGCTCACAGAAAAGGGAGGATATGTGAAATGAAATGCTATGTCTGCGGAAAGGAAAATCTGAATGCCGCTTTGAGCCGCTGTCCGCAATGCGGATTTCCCATGCTGAGAACTGTGGGCGGTGAGCAGGCCCAGGACGAAATTCAGAAAATGGTCCGGGATTATCAGGAAAAATATTTCGGGAATGCGAAAATAAGTGTGACTTCCTACAGCTATGAGATTCAGGAGAGTAATCTGAAGCTGCGGGAGAAATTTATGACAGTATTGGCAGAACGGTATCTGGATCTGGACAAGGGAGAAATCTCATGGTCTGAGCAGAGCTTTGCCGGTATTGATGAGGGAGAAAATTTTGTTCTGAAGGTTTTGATTGAGGTAAATGAAAAAAAGGTTCAGAAAGAGATTTCCATGACAGCGTCGAAAACGAAGAGTCTGTGGAAAATCGGAGTTTTGCCCGAGGATGGGATAAGCTTTTGCATTGTAGTGGGTGAGAAGGAGAATTATGCCAGATCAGAGCGGATTTCTCTTTCGGCAGATAATGTCTTCTGAGAAGGAGGAAATGGATGGTCAAGTGGAAAAAGAAAAAGGCAGAAGAGCCGTACAGTGTCCTGGATAAGCTGGGAATGGCCTGGACTGTGTACAATGGTTTTTTTTGTGTCCTTGGAGTTGTTCTGTTTTTCATCGGGCTTTTTGCCTGGGGGTATCTGCTGACGGCCAGGGATGCACAGATCAGACGGATACTGATTGCGGAATCGGTTGTGATTATCCTGACACTTTTGGGAAGCATTGTCCGGATCCTTTATTTCCGATATGAAGAGAACATTTTACGGCATGTACAGCTGACGGTGGCGGCCTCAGGAGTGATGGCGGTAATCGGGTATTATATTGCGGGGATTCATATCCTGGCAGCGGCAGCAGCTCCGGAGGCAGAGGTTTTTTATTCCATGATGGAGTTTTTTGTTTTTTTGGGAGTGGCAGTGATCCTGAATTTTATTCCATCGCTGATGATAGCGGTACTGATGTGGATTTTTGTGCGGATTTTTGGAAAACCGACGGAACAATAGAATGAAAAGACAGGGAGGAACGGGAAATGGCGGTTCGAAGAAAAAAACTGGATATTCTTAAGGAGCTGGTGGGAATACAGACGGGAAAGGACAATTCCGGCAATGACCTTGAGGAGATGAAAAGAATGGCCGGCCTTCATCGGGGAGGCGGTCAGGATATTTTGAATGAGCTGGAATTAATAAGATGCGTCAGCAGAACGGATATGATAGGGGAGGAAAAGCTGCAGCAGATCAGCCGGTTGATTGAGGGGTATAAAAAAGTGCTGGAGCAGGCGCATACTTCCGTACTGGACACCACAAAGATTGATGAAAATATTGTAAAGATGGTGACATTGCTTCGCAATGCTCTGGAAAAAGAGAAAGAGGAAACGGCCGTATTGATCTGCGGAGATATTGGAACCTGTATCATGGAATTTCGCTCTGATATCCGCTGTAACAGCAAAGAGGAGGAGCAGAAGATTCTGAACAAACGGGAGATGCAGACCCGATATATGCTGGCCCTGGCGACGTTCCGCAGCCAGGCGGATGAGCTGAAAGAAGAAATCCTCCAGTATGAGGCGCAGCAAAAGGCCAGAGAAGAGGCATATAAGAATGCCTATGAGCAATTGGAAGCGAGCTGGAGCGAATATCCTGAACTGGAAAATGCGGTGGAGGAAGGTCTGATTTCCAGGGCGAGAATCAGCGCCGTCGCAAAGGAACTGAACACTCAGAAGGGAAAGGTTGTCAGCCTCTATAAGAATATTGAGAATATCAAGGCCATGAAAGCAAAGGCCAGACAGCGTCTGGCGGAATGTGAGGAAAATGTAAGGAATCTGACACTTCAGCTGGAGGAATCTGCGGTAGCTCTGGATGAAAAGCTGGTGGATGAGGTACTGGCATTGCAGGAACTGTTTGAGAAGGAGCTTCTTGAGGGGGAAAGAGAAATTGACCGCCTCCGGGAAGCATCGGCGGATTTCCAGTCGCTTTTGGATTCCCTGTTTACCTCATCTAAGGAACTGGACCGTATGATAAAAAATGAAATAGAATTCACAAAGCTGCAGAAAGAATTGAAAAAGCAGGAGAAAGCCAGAGCAGAGGCCATGCAGAGAAAATTGCAGGAAACACAGGAGCAGGAATCAGAAATGCTTTCTAATTAGAGTGCCTGCCCGCAGCAGAGTACAGAAAAGGGGGAAACCATGATATTTGAAGGATTGTTAAAAAATCGGGAAAAAAAGGATCCAAAGCAGGAAAAACGGAAAAAGGCGGCAGCCATTGATACGGCAGTGCTGGATGCAGACAGGAAGCTGCGCAGGCTGAATGATGATTACAGTCTGATTCTCCAGAAAGAGCTGATGATTGCCCGGGCCAACCAGAGAAAGGGAATAAAGAATCAGGATAATTATTCCAGGATCGGTATTGCCTACTATTCCATTCTTCTGGTAAAAAAGGCTCAGGAGCGGATGCAGGAACTCTCTTCTACAAGAGCCCTGTATAATTGTATGACAGAGATGGGGGAAGCATTGGCAGCGATCAATGGCCTGTCCGGAAAAGTGGGAAAAATGAACCCCAAAAAGGTAATGGATGGAATGAAGAGAATGGATGGCGCTTCCGGCGGTGTCAGCGCTGATCTGATAAAGACACTGGGCAGGCTGAGTACTCTGGAAGAGAGCCTGTCCGGTGAGGATGCGAAGAATACCGGGGTGGAAGGTCTGGTATCGGTGGAACTGATCGAGAAGCTGATTAACGGAGAAGATATAGAGGATTGTCTCGAAGGAAGAGCAGGGATTACCACACAGCCGGAAGATATGATGAAACTTTTTGGTGATGCAAACAGGATCATCAATGGCGGTTCTGAGGAGTATATCGGGCCGGAAGAAAACGGACCGGTGGATATGGACAGCCTGAAGGAATTGATTGACAGCTTATAAATCGGCAGGAAGAAGGGCTTTATGGAAGATAATTATGTAAGAACAATGCTGAGGAACGAAAATCTCTGTCAGGAATATTTAAGAAAAGCGGAGGATGAACGGATTGCCAACGGAGGACAGTATAACCGGGAGGCCTGTGCAATGCTTCAGGCGGCGGCTTTCCGTTGTTCGGAAATGGCGAATATGAGTACCGGCGAGGAACGGTTATACTATCAGAGGAGGCTGCAGGAACTGAACCGGAAAATCGAGGATGCGGCCAGGCGTTTAAATCCTGATGCATTCCGGCGATATGCGGAGAAAAAGGCAGGAGGCACACTCCAAAAGAACAGCGATTCACAGTCTGTGGGGGAGAAAAAAACCTCGGCCCCGTCTTCGCAGCAGGCGGAAAAATCAGAGGAAACATCCCAGTGGCTGAAAGAAACACCCCGCCATTCCTTTGCGGATGTTTCAGGAATGGCAGCACTGAAAGAACAGCTTCAGGAGTGTGTTACGGATGTGAAAGTGTCCAGATTGAAAAGCTATCTGAAAATGAAAAACCTTCATTCGTTCTTCTTTATCGGGCCGCCGGGCTGCGGCAAGACCTACGTAATCGAGGCTTTTGCTCATGAATTGATGGGGAAAAATTATAAATATCTGTCTCTGGTAGGCTCTGATATTCTGAGTAAATATGTGGGAGAGGCTGAAAAAATTGTAAACGGCCTGTTTGAGGCGGCAGAAGCCAATGAACCCTGTATTGTATTTATTGATGAAATCGATGGAGTGTGCAAAAACCGCTCCCTGCCAAATCTGCCTAATTATGCGGCTTCATTGACCACGGCCTTTCTCACCGGCTATAACCGGATTAATTCTTCGGATAAAAAGATTGTGTTCATAGGCGCCACCAATTATCCGGAGCAGGTAGACAATGCGATGCTGGACAGAGTGGAGCTGATTCGTGTGCCTCTGCCGGATGCGGAGGCCAGACAGTATTCTCTGGAACATCATTTTGATAATATGATTCAGATGGCAGAGGATATCAGTTCGGGGGATATGGCCAGAGAGACGGAAAAGTATAATTATCGGGATCTGGAGCGCCTTTGCAACCGGATGAAAGAAATGGTGGTAAAGGCTGTGATGAAGGAATACGGAAATGAGGACGATGCTGTGGAGGCGCTGAAGACCGGGAGATTTTGTATTACCCGGGATATCTTTGAGGCGGCAAAGAGAGAATGTCTGCCTACACCGAAGGACGATATTTTGAAAGCGTTGGATGAATGGGAAGCCAGATATAAGAAGGGGATGGAGGAATAAACGAGATGGAGCAGATATGGAGAGCTGATGAGTTTTACCAGGAAATTCCGGATATGAATCTGGCAATGGTTACAGGGCAGGAGCCATGGAAGACAGTGTTTCAGGGCTGCTGCCCTGATTCTGAGTTGGAGGAATGGATGGTACTTCCCAAAACCTGGCTTTTTTTGCTGACGGGTGGGGCAGGATACGGAAAAACTTATCTGACCAGAGCTTTTGCGGGAGAACTGGGGGAGCAGGGATACCGTTTTCTGCGTCTTTACGGGGCTGATTTGCAGGGAGAGACTCAGAATGAAACGATTCGGAGGATTTCGGGGCTGTTGGAGGAACTTTTCCGGGGAGATCCCGTATTTTTGATGCTGCAGGCGCTGGAAAGTCTGAAAGAGGAGGCGGCCTGGTTAGAGCTTGCGAGGGGGCTGGAGCACGTCAGGGACAGGGATTTACCTGTGGTAGTTGCGGCTCTTACAGAGAAGGAAGAGGAACTGTCACCTTATCTGAGACGGATATTTCAGATTTGTTCTTTCTCTCTTCCGGACAAAACAGACCGAACGGAATATTTCAGGGATTGTTGGGAGAATGTGATGGGAGAGCCGGAAACACTGTCTTTTATAAGAATGGCTGAGCTGACAGAAGGTTTGTGTTACGGTCAGCTGGAGCAGATCAGGCTTTGTGTGTCAGCGCTTCTCAGGAAAAAGGGGTTGACAGTGTTTAAAACTCCCGAAGGTTTTCGGAAGGCTGTGGAGACAGGCAGACTGCGCCTGACAGAAAGAACTTTCCGGCAGGCTGTGGATGCCATCGGCAAAAAGAAAGTGCCTAAAGAGGAACGGAAACCGGAAGAGGAACGGCAGGCTGCAGATTATGATGCGGTGAAACTGACCGCTGGAAAGAAAGCGGGGGAAAACTTTGCCGGGAGAGGGATATCTGACAGCATAAAGGACAGAGGCAAAGAGGAAGAAATGATGCCGGAGGATATCAGTCTGGAAGCACTGTTTTCTGTCTCCAGCCGTTTCAGACCCGGCAATCAGGAAGACGATTAAATGAAAGAAAAGCGATTCCTGAGGATTCAGACAGAAATGCGGTCAAAGCGTTCTTGATTGAAAAGGTATGGAAAATATGATATTCTGTAAAATAATACCTGTGGATTGCTCTGCACCTGGTGCTTCTGCAATCCTGAAAACATTTGAAATGCAATCAAATATAAAGGGGGCGGCAATATGAAACTTTCAAAATTGTTGGAAAGACTGGATTATAAATGTGTCCAGGGAGATCTGGAAAAAGAGGTTACGGATATTGTCAATGATTCAAGAAAGGTCTGTGAGGGGAGTCTGTTTTTCTGCATTAAAGGCGCAGTGTCCGACGGGCACAGCTATGTGCCTGACGTAGTTGAAAAAGGTGCAAAGGTTCTGGTTGTACAGACGGAGGTACAGGCACCAGAGGATGTGACTGTGATTCAGGTAGAAAACAGCCGTTATGCTATGGCGGTTATTGCGGCCGCATGGTATGGACATCCGGCAGAAAAGATGAAGGTGATCGGCATTACAGGGACCAAAGGAAAAACTACCACCACCTATATGATAAAATCCATTTTGGAATCTGCAGGATACAAAGTGGGACTGATTGGAACAATTGAAGCAATCATAGGGGATAAAGTGATACCGGCATGCAATACCACGCCGGAGTCTACTACGATACAGAGTTATTTTGCAAAGATGGTTGAAATCGGATGCGATGCTGTAGTGATGGAAGTTTCCTCTCAGGGTCTGATGCTTCATCGTACGGCTGGATTTATGTTTGAAATCGGTATCTTTACCAATCTTGAACCGGATCATATCGGACCGGCGGAACATGAAAGCTTTGAAGACTATCTGCGATGCAAAGCAATGCTGTTCAGACAGTGCCGCCTTGGTATTATGAATGCAGATGATAAACATTTGAAAGAAATACTGGAAGGTCACACCTGTCAGGTAGAGACATATGGTTTTGACAGCAGGGCAGACTTCTGTGCTTCTGATACAAAGCTGGTATCAAAACCTGGTTATCTGGGCATTTCTTATCATGTGACCGGCAAGCGGAATTTCTTTGTGGAAATTGATATACCGGGTAAGTTCAGTGTGTATAATTCACTGGCTGCCATTGCTGTATGTGACCATTTTGGTGTGCCGAAGGATAATATGATCGAGGCTTTGAAAAAAGCAAAAGTAAAGGGCCGCATTGAGATGATTAAGGTATCGGATGAATTTACATTGATGATAGATTACGCACATAATGCAATGGCTTTGGAAAGTCTTTTGACTACTTTAAAAGAGTATAATCCGAAGCGTCTTGTATGTGTGTTTGGATGCGGCGGAAACCGTTCCCGTTCCAGAAGATTTGAGATGGGCGAGGTATCCGGTAAATATGCTGACTTTACGATCATTACATCGGATAATCCAAGGTATGAGGAGCCGGAAGCGATTCTGGATGACATAGAGACGGGAATTACAAAAACAGATGGTGATTATATTAAAATCACAGACCGTAAGGAAGCGATCGCCTATGCGATCCATAACGGACAGCCGGGGGATGTGATTGTTCTGGCGGGAAAAGGTCATGAAGATTATCAGGAAATCTGCGGAGTAAAACATCCGATGGATGAAAGAGTACTGATAAAAGAAATTTTGGAGGAACAGGCTTGACGCGGCAAGTGTTTGCAAACATTATTGTGGATATTTCGCATGAAAAACTGGACCGGACATTTCAATATATCGTTCCGGATGGCCTCAGGGACAGGATTCATGCGGGCAGTGTTGTGATGATTCCTTTTGGAAAAGCCAATCGCATGACAAAAGGATATGTGCTGCAACTGTCGGAAAAGCCGGAATATGATCTTTCAAAAATGAAAGAGGTCCAGGATGTACTGACAGATGAATCCCAGATTACCTGTGAAGACCGGTTGGTGGAGCTGGCAGCCTGGATGCGGGATATATATGGAACCACTATGATACAGGCCCTCAGGACCGTTCTTCCGGTAAAGAAGAAGATGCGGCAGAAGGAGAAAAAAATGATCCGGCTGCTAATAGATAAAGAAGAAACGGTACAAAGGCTTGCCTTTTTCCGGCAGAAAAACCAGAGAGCGAGACTGCGGCTTCTGGAGGCACTTTCCGATGAAAAAGAGATACCCTATGAACTTGTGACGGGAAAGCTGAATGTTTCATCAGAAGCGGTAAAAGCAATGGAAAAACAGGGGATTTTAGCCTGCGAGTCTTTTAAAGTATATCGTAATCCGGTACACATGAAGCAGGAAAAGGCCGGCACAGTCATATTGAACGAACAGCAGCAGAAAATCGTTGAAGATATTGTCCGCCGCGGGAAAACATCGGGGAAAAGAGTATCATTGATTCACGGGATCACCGGAAGTGGAAAAACGGAAGTATATATGGAATTGATTGCTGATGTGATTGCGAGGGGAAAGCAGGCAATTGTATTGATACCCGAGATAGCTCTTACGTATCAGACAGTCATGCGGTTTTACCGCCGGTTTGGAGAACGCACATCCGTCATTCACTCTAAATTGTCACAGGGGGAGCGGTATGACCAGTTCCTGCGGGCAAGAAACGGGGATATAGATGTGATGATCGGTCCCAGATCGGCATTGTTTACACCGTTTCCGAATCTTGGGATCATTATCATAGATGAGGAGCATGAGCCGACTTATCAAAGCGAATCTGCACCAAGGTATCATGCCAGGGAGACTGGGATACACAGGGCGGAGATAGAAAATGCACTTGTTGTGCTGGGGTCGGCAACACCATCTCTGGAGGCGTACAAAAGGGCGCTGGATGGAGAATATAATTTATACAGGCTGGATAAACGTGCAAAGGACAGTGCACTTCCCACCTCACATATTGTGGATATGAGAGAGGAGATGGCCGGCGGCAATCGCAGTATTATCTCAAAAGTGCTTGGAGAAAAAATCCGGGAACGCCTTAAAAGCGGGCAGCAGGTGATGCTCTTTCTTAACAGGAGAGGCTATTCGGGATTTATATCCTGCCGCTCATGCGGTCATGTGATCATGTGCCCTCATTGTGATGTATCTCTTTCTCTGCATGGCAATGGAAGAATGGTATGTCATTATTGCGGACATCAGGAGGCAAAACCTGTGCGCTGCCCGGAGTGTGGATCCGAGTTTATAAGCGGATTCGGAATCGGAACACAGCAGGCACAGGAAATAGTACAGAAACAGTTTCCGGAGGCCAGGGTGCTGCGTATGGATATGGACACCACCAGGGAAAAGGATGGACATGAAAAAATTCTTTCGGCATTTGCAAATCAGGAAGCTGATATTTTAATAGGAACGCAGATGATCGTGAAGGGACATGATTTTCCTAATGTGACGCTTGTAGGGATACTGGCGGCAGATTTGTCTCTTTTTGCACAGGATTACCGGGCATCAGAGAGAACGTTCCAGCTTTTGACTCAGGCGGCCGGAAGAGCGGGAAGAGGAAAAGAACCGGGTGAGGTGGTTATTCAGACATATGATCCGGAACACTATTGTATACGCACTGCCGCAGCACAGGATTATGCAGAGTTTTACGATGAAGAAATCAGCTATCGGATGGTGGCAGGTTATCCTCCGGTGAAAAAGATGATGTCCATACATGGAAGCGGACGTCAGGAGGAACATTTGCAGACGGCTATGGAATATCTCAGGAAAATGGTCCTGCGGATTTATGGAGAACATAAAGGAAATGTGATCGGACCGGCAGATGAGTCCATAGCAAGGATACAGGAAATATACCGGAAGGTTCTTTATATAAAGTCAGATTCCGTAAGAGAACTGACAGAAATAAAATCCAGACTGGAACAGTATATGGAGGTAAATGAAGGATACCGGAATATAAATATCCAGTTTGAAATTGATATGTAGCTAAAGGAGGAAATTATGGCAATCCGTAATGTGAGAATTCAGGGAGATGCAGTCCTTGAGAAAAAATGCAGAGAAGTGAGAGAAATAACACCGCGTATTAAAGAGCTGATAGATGATATGTTTGAAACGATGTATGATCAGAACGGTGTAGGACTTGCCGCACCGCAGGTTGGAGTTTTGAAAAGAATTGTGGTGATTGATGTGGGGGAAGACCCCATAGTAATGATTAATCCGGTGATTGAAGAAACGGATGGAAGCCAGACAGGATATGAAGGCTGCTTAAGCCTTCCCGGGAAGAGCGGTATAGTGACGCGGCCCAATTATGTAAAAGTAAGAGCCATGGATGAAAATATGGAAGAGTTTATTCTGGAGGGGGAAGAGCTTCTGGCGCGTGCAATATGTCATGAGTGTGATCACCTTGACGGAATCATGTATACGAAACTTGTGGAAGGACCTCTTTACAGCAATGAGGATATTCCTGTGGAAGAGGACTTTGATGAAGTTTAGAACTTGATTTATTATAGATTTTGGAACAGGAGGAACAGACAATGCGGGTTGTTTTTATGGGAACTCCGGATTTTGCAACAGGTACATTGAAGGCGCTGCTTGAATCAAAACATGAGGTGGCGGCTGTCTATTCACAGCCGGATAAACCCAGAGGCAGAGGAAAAGAAATGCAGTTTACACCGGTGAAAGAAGTGGCGGCAGCGGCTCAGGTACCTGTTTATCAGCCTGTAAAAGTAAAAGATCCGGAAGTGATACAGCAGTTGAAAGAAATCTGTCCTGATGTGATCGTGGTTGTGGCATTTGGCCAGATCATACCGGCGGAGATATTGCGTCTGCCAAAATTCGGCTGCGTAAATGTTCATGCATCCCTTCTCCCCAAATACCGGGGAGCGGCACCGATACAGTGGGCGGTAATCAACGGAGAGAAAAAATCCGGTGTAACAACAATGAAAATGGACACCGGACTTGATACCGGAGATATGCTGTTGAAAAAAGAACTGGAACTTGCTTTTTATGAAACGGGAGGAAGCCTTTTTGATAAATTGAGTGCAGTGGGGGCAGAATTGTTACTGGAGACTCTGGATAAGCTGGAAAAAGGCGAAGTTGTGCCGGTTTCCCAGCCAAAAGAGAGCCCTACAGCGTATGCAGCCATGCTTACAAAGAAGACGGGTAATATCGACTGGAACAAAGGGGCGGTGGAAATTGAAAGACTTATCAGAGGATTAAATCCATGGCCCAGTGCCTATACACATCTTGGGGGAAAGACCTTAAAGATATGGAAAGCATCTGTTAAAGATTCAGGAAAATATGAGACGGAAACACCGGGAACAATTACGGAAGTGACAAAACAGAAGATTGGAGTTCAGACCGGAGATGGCCTGCTTTATATTGAGGAACTTCAGCTGGAAGGAAAAAAGAGAATGCCGGCGGATGCTTTCCTGCGGGGATTTGAACTTAAGCATGGAATGCAACTGGGATAACAGGAAAGGAGTAAAATAAATGCTGCTTACTTATGCAAACAATTTTTATGGCTACGGAAGAGGTCTGGGAGGTATGTATTTTGATCCCACGTATCTTCTTGCAGTACTGGGCCTTGTTCTGACAATGATTGCCTCAGCCCGGGTGAACTCAACGTTTGCGAAATACAATAAAGTCCGCTGTATGGCAGGACTGACCGGGGCACAGGCGGCGGAAAGAGTTCTCCACAGTGCGGGAATTTATGATGTACAGATACGCCATGTCAGTGGAAGCCTGACGGATCATTATGATCCGAGAAATAAAACACTGAATTTATCTGACAGCACGTATGCCTCTAATTCGGTGGCAGCGGTCTGCGTTGCGGCTCATGAGTGCGGGCACGCGGTACAGGATCAAAAGCATTATGGACCGCTGGTGCTTCGAAGCACACTGGTGCCGGCGGCAAACATCGGTTCACAGCTTGCATGGCCGGTATTTTTTGCGGGACTTATCTTTTCAATACAGTCGCTTTTGACCATTGGGATCATTCTCTTTTCGCTGGCCGTAGTTTTTCAGCTGGTGACACTGCCTGTAGAGTTTAATGCTTCTTCCAGAGCATTGAAGGTACTTGACAGCACCGGAATGCTGGGAACAGAGGAAATGGCGGGAGCCAGAAAGGTTTTGACCGCGGCTGCTCTTACGTATGTAGCAGCTTTGGCAAGTTCACTTTTACAGCTTTTAAGATTGATTTTATTATCCAGGAGGAACAGCCGTGACTAGAACGGTAAACACAAGAGAAATTATAATGGGCACATTGATGGCGGTCACGGAAGAGGGGCAGTATTGTCATGTGATCCTGCGGGAAGTGCTGGAAAAATATCAGTACCTGGAAAAGAGGGACAGGGCTTTTATATCCCGTGTCGTTGAGGGGACTATAGAAAACATGATTCAGATAGACTATATTCTGGACCAGTTTTCCAGCGTAAAAGTGCGGGATATGAAACCATATATCCGAAATCTGCTGCGTATGTCTGTTTATCAGATAAAGTTTATGGATGGAGTACCGGACAGTGCTGTTTGCAATGAGGCAGTGAAGCTCGCCCAGAAAAAAGGATTTTATACCCTGAAAGGTTTTGTAAACGGTGTATTGAGAAATACGGCAAGAAATATAGATCATGTGGTCTTTCCGGATCCGTCAAAAACACCGAGAAAGTATCTGTCAGTCAGATACTCTATGCCGGAGTGGATTTTACAGAACTGGCTGGCGCAGTTTGAATTTGAAACGATAGAAAAAATCTGCAAAGCAATGGAAAAAGAAAGTAAAACATGCATTCGGTGCAATTTGAGCAGAGCCACAAAGGAAAAGACAATAGAAAAGCTTCGTGAACAAAATGTGACAGTGAAGGAAGTTCCGTATCTGGATTATGCGTTAGAGATCTCAGATTATAATTATCTGCAGGCCCTTAATGCTTTTAAAGAGGGATTGTTTCAGGTGCAGGATGTGAGCTCCATGCTTGTGGCAGAAGTTGCGGCACCCAGATGGGGAAACTACTGTATTGATGTATGTGCTGCTCCCGGCGGAAAAAGTCTTCACTTATCAGATAAATTAAATGGAAGCGGATACGTGGAAGCGAGAGACTTAACAGATTATAAAGTTGCAATGATGCAGGATAATCTGGAACGGACAAAGAGGATCAATATGACAGCGGTGCGCCAGGATGCTACCGTGTTTGATGCAAATTCCGTTGAAAAAGCAGATATACTTTTGGCGGATCTGCCATGTTCCGGACTCGGTGTGATCGGGAGAAAACCGGATATCAAGTATAAAATGACAGAGACAAAACAGAACGAACTGGTAAAACTGCAGAGAAAGATACTGGATACGGTCTGGTCTTATGTAAAACCGGGCGGTACATTGATCTATAGTACCTGTACGATCGGAGCACAGGAAAATCAGTATAATGTAAAGTGGTTTTTGGATAATTATCCGTTCCGGCTGGAGAGTATTGACCCGTATTTAAACGAAGCACTGCACAGCAGAACAACGAAGGCGGGATATTTACAGCTCCTTCCGGGGATACATGGGACGGACGGCTTTTTTATTGCGAGGTTTAAGAGGATAAAGTAATGGATAAAACAGATATCCGTTCCCTGGATTACAGGGAAATTCAGGAAGAAATGACACGTCTGGGAGAAAAGGCTTTCCGCGGCAGACAGATATACCAGTGGCTTCATGAAAAACTGGTTGATTCGCCGGATGAGATGGTAAATCTTTCGGGAGCTTTGAGAAAAAAGCTGGAAGAAGAGTATGCCTGCTCTGATTTGGAGATGGTGGATGTTCTGGAATCAAAAACAGACGGTACACGGAAATATTTGTTCCGGCTAAATGATGGCAATGTTATAGAGAGTGTTCTGATGAAATACCACCACGGGAATTCTGTCTGCATTTCATCGCAGGTTGGATGCCGTATGGGGTGTCGTTTTTGTGCGTCTACTCTGGGCGGGCTTACCAGAAATCTTGCGTCAGGGGAAATGCTGGATCAGATTTATAAAATACAAAAGCACAGTGGGGAAAGAGTTTCTAATCTGGTGGTTATGGGAACCGGAGAACCTCTGGATAATTATGATAATCTGGTGAAGTTTATCCGAATGCTCAGCGATGAGCACGGACTTAATATCAGCCAGAGGAATATAACTGTTTCAACGTGCGGGATAGTGCCCGGTATTTATCGTCTTGCGGATGAAAATCTGCAGATCACGCTGGCATTATCGCTTCACGCTTCCACACAGGAAAAGCGGAAAGAATTGATGCCGATCGCATATAAATACGAATTGGATGAGGTACTTATGGCATGCAGGTCATATTTTGAAAAGACCGGGCGGAGGCTGACATTTGAATATAGCCTGGTGGGCGGTGTAAATGATTCAGAACAGGATGCTGAACGGCTGGCAGCTCTTTTGAAAGGGATGAACTGCCATGTGAATCTGATTCCGGTCAATCCTGTCAAAGAACGTGATTTTGTACAGTCAGAACGTGGGGTTATAGAAGCTTTCAAAAGAAAACTTGAAAAATACAGAATAAATGTTACAATTAGAAGGGAAATGGGGCGCGATATCGGCGGCGCATGTGGACAACTGAGAAAGAGTTATCTTGACAGGACCATAAGGAGAGGATAGGAATGAAATCATTTAGTATTACGGACGTGGGACGTGTACGAAGAGAAAATCAGGATTTTGTATTTGCGTCAGACGGAAAGGTGGGTACATTACCGAACCTGTTTATTGTTGCGGACGGAATGGGCGGACATAATGCAGGCGACAGGGCATCCAGCTGCGCAGTAAAGACATTTCTGAAAAGTGTCCGCAGAACAAGGGAGACCTCACCTGTAAAAGTTATGAGCAGGGCGGTAGAAAAAGCAAATGAAAAGGTGTTTGAAGAAGCACATTCAGATAGAGCCTGTCAGGGTATGGGAACCACGATTGTGGCTGCAACGATAAAAGGGGGAACACTCTATGTGGCCAATGTCGGAGACAGCAGACTTTACCTGATCAGGGATGAAATTACGCAGATTACCCGTGACCATTCATTGGTAGAAGAAATGATCAGAGCGGGCGGTATTACAAAAGAAGAAGGAAGAAATCATCCGGACAAAAATGTCATTACCCGTGCAGTAGGGGTAGATGATAATGTGGCTGCGGATATTTTTGATATAGAAGTGACACGTCAGGATATGATTCTGATGTGTTCTGACGGGCTCTCCAATATGCTGAGCGATCAGGAAATGTATCGGATCGTAAAAGAAGAAAAAAATATTGAAAGAGCCTGCAGAAGACTTGTTGATGAGGCAAACAGAAACGGCGGACGTGATAACATTACCGTTCTACTGGTTAGTATGCGGACAAATGAGGTGAGAAAATGTTAAAGGAAGGAATGTTCATACAGGGACGATATGAGATAGTCGGTAAAATTGGTACCGGCGGTATGGCAGATGTTTACAAAGCAAAAGACCATAAACTGAACCGTTTTGTAGCAATGAAAGTCCTTAAAGTAGAGTTCCGTGAAGATAAGGCATTTATTACCAAATTCCGGGCAGAGGCACAGGCAGCAGCAGGACTGGCTCATCCAAATATCGTCAATATTTATGACGTAGGGGAAGACCGTGGAGTCAATTTCATTGTAATGGAACTGGTGGAAGGGATTACCCTTAAAGAATATATCGCAAAAAAGGGAAAACTGGCTGTAAGAGAAGCTACAAGTATTGCAATTCAGGTGTCTCAGGGGCTGGAGGCGGCTCATAACAGCGGGATTATTCACAGAGATGTAAAACCACAGAATATCATTATCTCCACAGATGGAAAGGTGAAAGTGACGGATTTCGGTATTGCAAGAGCAACCAGCAGCAATACGATCAGCACAACTGTGATGGGATCTGTACATTACAGTTCTCCTGAGCAGGCAAGAGGCGGCTATAGTGATGCAAAAAGTGATATTTATTCTCTTGGTATTACTATGTATGAGATGTTGACAGGGCATGTGCCTTTTGATGGGGATACAACGGTTGCAATTGCTATTAAGCACTTGCAGGAGGAAATGAAATCTCCTGAAGTTTATGTACCGGATCTCCCCAGGAGCACGGTGCAGATTATCTGGAAATGTACACAGAAAAGTCCGGACAGGCGCTATGCCAATATGTCGGAGCTGATTTATGATCTGAAAGAATCACTTATTAATCCGGATGGTGACTTTGTACGTATTGCGAATGCAAATACTGCAGGAAGAACAGTTGTTATTTCCAAACAGGAACTGGGAGCGATTAAAGAAGGATATCTCTCCTCCAGGTCAAATGCACAGGATACAGGTAAGGATACAGCAGGTGTCAGCGGTCCTCTGCCGGGGAGCAATGGACAGAACATCGGACAGTACAATACAGGAAATATGGGACAGTACGGTATGGGCGGTGCAGGAAATATCGGTCAGCCGGATAATCCATATAATCAGCCGTATGAGCCGTATACTTTTGGACGTGCATATGGAAACCGTGGGTATGATTATCAGGAAGATATGTACGAAAATGGCGGTAAATTTCAGGATGAAGATGATAATGACGGAATTTTAAATCCGAAGCTGGAGAAGATCATGATGGTTGGAAGTATTGTTATTGCCATCATTATCGCCGGTATTTTCCTGGGATTGATCGCAAACGCACTGGGAATTATAAAATTCAGCCTTCCTGGATTTTTGAACCGTGAAAACGGGCAGGAGGTTACTACAGAGAGCAGAACCGAAAAGGAGACACAGCCTCAGACAAGTGCAGTACAGCAGGAAACAACGGCACCGGAAACACAGGCTCCGCAAAGCGAAACAACAGCGCCGGAAACGCAGGCTCCGCAAAGTGAAACAACAGCAACGGAAGATCAGGAAGAATTAAATCAGGGTGAAGACGTGGATGTTCCTAATGTGGAAAATTATACGTATGAAGATGCGTATGAAGCGCTTATGCAGGCGGGATTCTATGTAGAACGTCAGGATGATCCGAGCAATGATTATCCGGCGGGAACGGTCATGGAGCAAAGTGTGATTGGAACAGCTAAACGGGGAACAACGATAATTCTGATTGTCAGTTCGGGACCGGAAAGTGTTGAGAATACAGACGCAAACAGCGGCACCTGGATGTGCAGCAATATTCAGCTTGATACACCGGAAGGATATAATGGTGAGACAGCCCGGCTGGTCCTCCAGCAGGGAGAAAGTTCCAGAGTCATTCTTGACGGAGTGTCTATCAGTTTCCCGTATGATTTGAATATTGAGGGCGAGCCGGGTCAGACCAGCGGTGAAGTATATTTATATGTACTTAATCAGGCGACAGGCCAGTATGAACCGATTGTATCTTACACGGTTCCGTTTGAACAGGTGAACTGATTTTATGCAGGGGAAGATAATAAAAGGTATTGCGGGATTTTACTATGTGCAGACAATTGGATCCGGTATATATGAGTGCAAGGCCAAAGGAATTTTCCGCAAAGATAAAATAAAGCCCCTTGTGGGTGACGATGTGGAAATGACCGTGCTGGACGGAGAAAAACAAGTCGGAAATATAGAAGAAATCCTTCCAAGGAAAAATTCTCTTATCCGTCCGGCCGTGGCAAATATAGATCAGGCATTGGTAATATTTGCGGCGGCAAAGCCAAAACCCAATTTGAATCTTCTGGATCGTTTTTTGGTGGCGATGGAAAAACAGGCAGTCAAAACGGTTATATGCTTCAATAAGACGGATCTGTGTCAGGCAGAAGAACTGGGAAAGCTTGGACGGGTCTATGAAAAAAGCGGATATCAGGTGCTTTTTTCCAGCGCCAGTGAAGAAGAAGGAATAGAAAAGCTTCGCGATGTGCTCAGAGGAAAAACCACAGCAGTTGCCGGCCCTTCAGGAGTCGGAAAGTCGTCGCTGGTAAATCTTTTTGTACCGCATGCAGAAATGGAGACAGGAGAGATCAGTCAGAAAATTGACAGAGGGCGTCATACGACCAGACATTCTGAACTGCTCTGTATAGATGAAAATACGTTCATTTGTGATACACCGGGATTTAGTTCACTGGCAGTCTGGGATATGGAGAAAGAGGATCTGAAAGATTATTTTCCGGAATTTGAATCGTATTCAGACGGCTGCCGATTCCAGGGATGTACCCATACTCATGAACCGGATTGTGCTGTAAAAGCAGGACTTAAAAATCATGAGATCAGCGAACAGAGATATCATAATTATCTGGAAATGTACAACGAGTTAAAAGAAAAAAAGAAATATTGAAGAGGGTGGGATTATGAACAAACTGGCACCATCAATTCTTGCGGCAGACTTTGCCGTATTGGGAGAGCAGATTCAAAAGGCAGCTGCAGCAGGGGCAGACTATATTCACGTAGATGTGATGGATGGAATGTTTGTGCCAAGCATTTCTTTTGGAATGCCTGTAATATCATCGATAAGAAAGGTAACGGACTGTCCGTTTGATGTGCATCTGATGGTTCAGGATCCGGAACGCTATATTGAAGATTTCGTTAAATGCGGTGCTGACTCGATAACGGTACATGCTGAATGCTGCCGCCATCTTGACAGAACGCTGCATCAGATAAAGGAATGTGGAGTGAAAACGGGTGTAGCGTTAAATCCGGCTACGCCGCTTGAAAATCTGACGTATGTGCTCGACAAGACGGATATGGTACTGATCATGACGGTAAATCCGGGTTTTGGCGGACAGGCTTTTATTAACAGCAGTATTTCCAAAATAAAAAGACTTCGTGAATGGCTGACAAAAGAAAATCTTTCCACGGATATTGAAGTGGATGGAGGCATCAATAAGAATACACTGCCGAGGGTATTGGAGGCAGGGGCGAATGTGATCGTTGCCGGATCGGCTGTCTTTAGCGGAGACATTGAAAAGAATGTAAAAACTCTAAAGGATATTATGAAATGAAAACGATGATAGTAACCGGGGGCAATATCGAAACTGATTTTGCCCTTGATTTTATGCAGAAAAATAAGTTTGATTGTCTGATCGGGGCGGATCACGGGATTGAATTTCTGGAAGAGGCAGGCCTTACTCCGGACTGGATCGTGGGAGATTTTGATTCCGGCAATTTGGAAACACTGGAAAGATTTAAAGAAAAGGGTGTTCCTGTCCGGGCTTTTAAACCGCAGAAAGATTCCACGGATACGGAAATTGCCGTGCATCTTGCACTGGAAGTGGGAAGTACGGAGATAACCATACTTGGTGCTACAGGAACCAGACTTGACCATGTGCTCGGAAATATACGGAATCTTTCTATTCCTTTGCACAGGGGCGTTCCTTGTTTTCTTGTGGACGGGCACAACCGTATAAGGATGACAGACAGACCGATGACTTTGAGTAAAAAAGAGCAGTATGGACAATATGTGTCAATTCTTGCTCATGGAGAAAGGGTGGAAAATCTCTGTCTGAGAGGATTTTTCTATCCGCTGGAAGGGTATACTATGACGGGGGATGATGCCATCGGTATCAGTAACGAAATCGTGGATGAACGGGCGGAAATTATATTTGACAGCGGGTGTATTCTGGTGATTGAATCGAGGGATTGAGTGGGTTGGTAATAAGCAGCAGAGACAGATATTTTTGTTTCTGCTGCCTTTTTTCATGTATCAATATTCGCGCGTATTTTGATCTGAATATCGGTATATAATCGTTTGCTGTCGGGAATTTTGCCGTCTACAAAATAGTCGAAGAGTACCGAGAGCGCAATTTGTCCCTGACGGACAGGCTGTTGGCAGATGGTAGCCTGAATCGTCCCATCTTTGACCAGTTCGCGGGTAGTGGGAACATCGTCAAAGGATATGGTCTTGATGTCCCGGTTCTGTTCTTTTTGTATATTGCGGATGGCGCTGCCTGCTCCGTAAACGCCGCCTGCTACCAGGAACATGGCATCAATTTCCGGATGTTCATTTAGCATGGTTTTGGCTGCAAAGTAGGATTCCATCTCATCATCCATATTTTCGGCAACAGCCACAAGTCGCATTCCGGGAAGACTCTGAATATAGTCACGGAAACCGTCTACACGGTCGGAGTGTGACCTGGCATTAGCGAAACCGGTGATCACACCAATTTGGCATGTGCCGCCCGTAATCATCTCCAGCAGATTGCCTGCGGTTTTGCCGCACAGGTAAAAATCATTTCCGACATAACAAAAGGAGGAATCGAAATCCGGCAGATCTGTGTTGACAGTGACGATAGGAATACCGGAAGCGCTTACTTCTTTTAATTTTTCTACCATCAGAGTATCGATGGTTGGCTGAATGACCAGCGCAGTGATATTTTGTTCCAGCAATTCATCTATCTTCCGAATTTGATCTTCTGCTTTGAAAAACGCACTTTCTACAATAACACCAATGCCGTAGGATTTAAACTCCTCTGCCTTTTCCTGAATTCCCCGGTTCAATTCTGCGTAGAAAGGATTATCCGCCTGTATAATAATACAGCCGATTTTAATATTTTTTTGTTTGATGGCAAGGGTTTTTCCGGCGCGGTTGGGGCGGTAGTTCATTTTTTCCACAATATCCATTACACGCCTGCGGGTATCTTCATTGACATCTCCGCGGTGGTTGATAACTCTCTCTACGGTGGCTCTGGAAACACCGGCTATTTCGGCAATCTGACTTTGTGTAACCATATTTGTTCTCCTGTATTTGTTTCAATATGCGTTTAATATATTTTTATTAATATTAATTTTAGCACAGTTGGGTTGCAGTGTCAAAATAATGTTCGCGCGCTCGAAATAATATTACATTCCAGGAAATAAAATATTTTCAAAATATAATGAATGCACAAAAAGTAATAAATAGAATTGTATATATTGTGAAAATGAGTAAAAAGTAATTGCAAAATACGAGAATAAATGATATGATTCAATTATCGAGCACGTGACCGGTACATTGCGGCGAGAGAGCGAAATAAGTATTCTATTAAATGAACAAGGAGGTTTAAAAAATGAAACTGAAAAAAGCGATAAGTATGTTACTGGCTGGGACAATGATACTTTCCGGTTCGGCTGTGGCGATGGCAGAAGAGGCAGCAGAGCCGCAGGATCTGATGTTTGTCAGCATTGTTACAGGCGGCGTTGCCTGGGGTTCTGCACAGAAAGGTTTTGAGGATGCACTGGATGAGCTTGGATGGACAGGACAGTATGTTTCTCCTACAACCCCTAATGATACAGCAGGCGTTATCAATCTTCTGGACACAGCAGTGACTAATCAGGCAGATGGCATTATTACCGTTATTCTGGATGCTGATCAGGCAACCGACGTATTAACTAAGGCAAGAGATGCCGAGATTCCGGTTGTTACCTGCAACACATATACCACAGAAGAACTGCAGGACTGCTGGATTGGTACAGATCCGGTAAATATGGGTATTACACAGGCAGAAACAGTGCTGTCTTATCTGAAGGAAGAAAAATATAGTTCTTTTGATCATGTAACTGCATGCTATATCCAGACAACACTGGAGACTGAGACACAGAATCTTCAGTATGAAGCGTTTTGCGAGAGAATTAAAGAGGAATATCCGGAAGCAACGCTGATTCAGGAAGAATGCAATTCTGATGCAGCAGTAGCATCTGATAAGCTGGCAGCTCTGCTGAAGAGTTATCCGGATCTTAATGTAGTAGTGAGCCAGGACGGTTATGGATGCCCGGGTATTGCAAACTATGTAGAGAGCGAAGGTTTGAGTGACAGCCTGATTGTAGTTGGTATTGATGATTCTGAAGAAATTCTCAATTATGTAACCAGCGGTGCTTTGGACTGCACCATCGCACAGGATTTTTATAAGATGGCGTATGAATCAGTATACTTTATTAAAGATATTAAAGAAGGAAACGCTCCTGAATTTGCAAACGATTCCGGTACAATCGTAATCAAAGCGGACGCAGTAGAAGAACATCTGCAGCTTCTGGAAGAACGTGGACTTTTATAGGGACAACGAATAAGGACCTAATTATGGATAAGCGGGCTTCGCGTACGGCAGCCCGCTTATCACATTTTCGGACAAAGGTGGAGACATAATGAAGAAGAATAAATTTATACAGACATTAGCGACAAAAAATGAAATTGGTACGCTGTTTCCGCTGGTTATTATGTGCATTGTGGTGACTGTCATCAATCCAAACTTTATTGCGTTTAATAATCTGATGGATATTTTCAGAACGACAAGCTATTACCTGATTGTGGGGGCAGCATTGACCTTTTTGCTGATTGCAGCGGATTTGGATTTGTCTATCGGCGCGGTGACGGCGCTTGGAGGCGTGGCGTGCATGTTCGCCATGAAATCAGGCATGCCAATGATCGTTTGCATTTTGCTGGGGCTTCTGGCCGGGGCAGCTGTGGGTGCATTTAAAGCATGGATCATTGTGGATTGTGAATTGCCGGCGCTGATTGTCACGCTGGGCATACAGTATGCCGTTAATGGTATCGTATCTATTACCACAAAAGGTATGTCTGTCAGCGGTGCAACGGATGCATTTAAAGTGCTTGGCCAGGGCAGGGTTTTTGGGAGCATTTATATCACGATTATTATTGCGATTGTAATCGCCGCTATTTTCCAGGTGATCCTTTCTTATACGAAATATGGACGTTCTCTGTTTGCTGTCGGAGGAAATCCGGAAACGGCAAGGCTGGCAGGTATTCCGGTAAAGAAACGCCGCAGAGAGGTACATATTCTGGTTTCTGTGTTTGCGGCTCTGGCAGGCATTTTTATGGCATCCCGTTTTGCAAGTGCACAGACGACAGCAGGTTCCGGAACAGAACTGACTGTGATGGCAGCTGTGATCATCGGAGGTACAAGCATGTTTGGAGGAAGCGGCTCTGTCGTGGGAAGTATTCTCGGATGTCTGCTTCTGGCAGTAATCAGTAATGGTCTGGTATTGATCCGTGTAGACAGCTTTTGGCAGAATCTGATTTTTGGAATCATTTTGCTGATTTCCGTGGCGATCGATAAGTACAGACAAAAACTCAGCAGTGCGGCATAGAATGGCGGTGAGAACAATGGCGGAATATTTATTGGAAATGAAGAATGTCACCAAAAGGTTTCCGGGCGTCCTGGCTTTGAATCAGGTTATGCTGCAGCTTAAAAAGGGAGAAATTCTGGGAGTCTGTGGCGAAAATGGTGCCGGGAAATCCACGCTGATGAAAATTTTAAGCGGCACATATCCTTTTGGGACTTATGAAGGAGAGATCCTGTATGAGGGAAAAACCATACAGCTTACGGACGTTGCCGTTGCACAAAAATATGGAATTGAAATGATTTACCAGGAAATCAACATGGTTCTGAATTCCAGCATTGCGGAAAATTTATTTTTGGGAAATCTGCCGGGAAAGGGAAACCGCGTGGATTTTAAATCCCTGTACGCAAAGACGCAGGATATACTGGATCGGGTGGGAATTGATGCCAGGCCTGTGGATAAAGTGGCGAAGCTGAACAGCGGACAGATGCAGATGCTGGCATTGATGAGAGCTTATATCAAAGAACCCCGGATTCTTGTATTGGATGAGCCAACATCCGCACTGACCAGCAGTGAAGTAGATCAGTTGATGGACATTTTAAATGAGCTGCGCGATAAGGGGATTTCCTGTATTTATATTTCCCATAAAATGGAAGAAATCTACAGAATATGCGACCGGGTACTGGTACTTCGTGATGGCCAGACCATTGACTGTCATGAGATCAGTCAGGTAAATGAAGAAACATTGATCGAGCAGATGGTGGGGCGGAAAATTGAAAATCTGTACCCAAAAGAAAAAGTGAAAATCGGAAAAGAAGTGCTTCGGGTGGAACATTTGAGTGTTCCGCATCCCACCATGAAGGGGAAGAATATTGTAGATGATATCAGTTTTTCTCTGAACAAAGGCGAGATCCTGGGTATCGGAGGACTGGTAGGGGCCGGCAGAAGTGAGAGCCTTGGAGCGGTATTCGGACAGCTGTCTAAAGGAGTAAAGAAGGATGTTTATATTGAAGGGAAAAAAGTATCCATCAAGAATCCTTCTGATGCGATTGCGGCGGGAATTGGATATGTGACAGAGGAACGAAAGCTGAATGGTTTTGTGTGGATGCTTTCTATTCGTGATAATATGTATCTGGCGAGCCTTAAGGAACTGCCTGCGAAGGGGATTTTTGTAGATGCTGCGGAAGAAAACAGACAAAGTCAGGAAATATTTAACCGTTTGCGCATCAAAGCACCTTCCATCCATACCATTGTAAACACACTTTCAGGAGGAAATCAACAGAAGGTGGTTCTTTCAAAATGGCTGGTGAAATCTCCGAAGATTTTGTTTGTGGATGAGCCGACCAAAGGCGTGGATGTAGGTGCAAAGGCAGAAATCTATGCACTGATGGGAGAACTGGTTAAGAGTGGCATCTCCATTGTGATGGTATCTTCCGATTTGCCGGAGCTTCTGGCAATCAGCGACCGCGTACTGGTAATTGGCAGCGGCAAGATTACCGGTGAATTCAACCGGAATGAAATGTCGGAAGAAGCTATTATGAGAGCTGCCATAAAATAATAACGAGGTGAGAATAATGGACAATGCATCAATTATTCGCAATACAATAAATGAGATACCGCGGGTGGAAGGGCCGGTTGCGGTAACAGAGTATTCGCATCCATTCTGTGCGATGGCGTATAGCCGTGAACCACTGGATCTGGAACAGTATGGTTATCTGGAAGAGGAATTTTTTTTAAGCGGAACCGCAAATGTCTATGACGCGGATGAAAATGATCTTCCGGTAGTGGCAAGGCAGGGTCTCCCCTATAAAAACAGGATTTTGGTGAGAAGACCGAAATCCGGGCAGGATTTTTCGGGCAGAGTATATGTAGATATTATGAATGCCACCCAGGGCTATGATATTGAGGATTTGTGGCACAGAAATTATCTATGGTGCATGGAATACGGTCATGCTTATGTGGGAATTACCAGTAAGCCGGTAAATGTAATGAGTCTGAAAAATTTTGATTATGAAAGATACGGGGAATTAAACTGGTCTAACGGTGAACTTGTGCCGGCACCGGTGATTTCCAGAACGGCAACAATTCCGGGAACAGAGGAAGGGCTTTTCTGGGATATGCTCAGCCAGCTTGGAGTCCTGCTGCGTCAGGATGGGGAAAACTGTCTGGGCGGATATCGGGCGGAGTATATTTATCTGACCGGGCAAAGCCAGAGTGGAGCTTATTTGAATACTTATGTAAGTTATTTTGACAGATATGCCAGAAGAGAAAACGGAAAAAGTATCTATGACGGCTATATGAATATTGTTGGGGCCCTGGTACAAAGAAGCATCCGTCAGGATAAAAAAATCGGTAATCTGAGGCTCTCCAAACGTAATATGCATCCCAGCAGTACACCATATATCTGTATGTCCAGTGAGGCTGATCTGTATCTGTTTAATCTTTTTGTAGAGGGCAATCTGCTGCAGATGAAGATTGAGAATACAGATACCCCCGAGGATAAATGCCGGTATTATGAAATCCCGGGCGCACCTCATACAGATATTATCTGTCCCATTTTGAGTGCGCTGGGGGAAATTGAGCAGGCAGGAGGAAAGGCACCAAATCTTGATCCGAAGCTCCTGGAGAACATCAATGATATGCATGTGGAGTACTATGTCTGCGGACTTCTGGAGAAACTGCATCGCTGGGCGGCTTATAATGAGGCTCCTGAAGTTTGCATGCCTCTTATACGGGAAAAAGGTGACCTTCGAAGAGATGTTAACGGCAATGCAGAAGGCGGGCTTCGCAGTCCCTATGTAGATGTGCCTGTCGCGGGGTATGTGGCCAGCAATCCGGAAGATCCGGAGGGAATCTGTGGAGTAATGACTTATTTCAGCAGGGAAAAAGTGGAGGAATTGTACGGAAGTGCGGAAAACTATCTGCAAAAATTTGCTGATTATACAGATGCGCAGCAAAGAGAGGGATGGATTACGGAGACAGATGCCGGGAAATTAAAAGAGTGGTCCAGGGAAGCGGTGAAGAAAATTTTTGAAAATGATGTATGATCAGCACGGCTGATCTGAGATCATGCGGACAGAACTGCGGAAAGTCAAGGTGTACAAAATTGTCCTGATATGCTATACTCAATATTGTTGCAACTGGCGCATTTAATGGAAAAACAGTTAAAAGATATTGTATAATTAAGGATTTTCAGGAGGATACTATAGAAATGAAACTTGGAATCGTAGGACTTCCAAATGTTGGAAAAAGTACATTATTTAATTCACTTACAAAGGCAGGAGCAGAGTCGGCAAATTATCCGTTCTGCACGATTGATCCCAATGTAGGCGTGGTTACGGTGCCGGATGAGAGACTGCAGAAGCTGGCTGACCTGTATCATTCTGCAAAGGTGACTCCGGCTGTGATTGAATTTGTGGATATTGCCGGACTGGTAAAGGGTGCATCAAAAGGCGAAGGGCTTGGAAACCAGTTTCTTGCCAACATCCGTGAGGTGGATGCGATTGTGCATGTTGTGCGCTGTTTTGAGGATACGAACGTAATCCATGTGGACGGAAGTGTTGATCCGGTAAGAGATATTGAGACGATCAATCTGGAACTGATTTTTTCCGATATTGAAATTTTGGAAAGAAGAATTGCCAAAACAACCAGGGGTGCAAGAAATGATAAGACTCTGGCAAAAGAACTGGAGCTTTTAAACCGACTGAAAGACCATCTGGAAGAGGGAAAGATGGCAATTACCTTCACAACGGATGATGAGGAAGAGCAGGAGTGGCTCGCCGGGTATAATCTTTTGACAGGAAAACCGGTGATTTTTGCAGCGAATGTAGCGGAGGATGATCTGGCGGATGACGGTGCTTCCAATAAATACGTGCAAGCTGTGCGGGAAGTGGCAAAAGAAACAGACAGCGGCGTGTTTGTTATCTGCGCGCAGATCGAGCAGGAGATCGCAGAACTGGATGATGATGAAAAGCAGATGTTTCTCGAGGATATGGGGCTTACGCAGTCCGGACTGGAAAAACTGATTGCAGCCAGCTATGATCTGCTGGGACTGATGAGCTTTTTGACAGCGGGTGAAACGGAAACCAGAGCATGGACCATCAAAAAAGGAACAAAAGCTCCTCAGGCGGCAGGAAAGATCCACTCCGATTTTGAACGCGGATTTATCCGTGCAGAAGTGGTGAATTATCAGGATCTTCTGGATTGTAAAAGTCTGTCGGCAGCAAGAGAGAAAGGACTTGTAGGTTTGGAAGGAAAAGATTACGTTGTAAAAGACGGAGATGTGATCCTGTTCAGATTTAATGTATAAGAAAGCACAGTGCCCGCAAAGCGGGCCTTTGTTTTTTGGACCCAAGTGCATTTCTGGAGGTGAAATGATGAGTGAAAGTACGATTATGTTTCCAAATCTGGGAATTGTCCTGCCGCATGTAGGGAAGTCTGTAAGTGTTTTGGGGTTTGAGATAGCCTTTTATGGAATGGTGATAGCCCTTGGTATGTTATGTGGGATCAGTCTTCTTACTAAAGTGGCGGAAAGGACCGGCCAGGATAAAGAAATGTATTTTGACCTGAGCCTGATTACGATTGTATGTGCAATTCTGGGAGCAAGATTATATTATGTCATTTTTTCCTGGGACAGTTATAAGAATAATCTGATTGAGATATTCAATTTCCGTGGAGGCGGCCTTGCTATTTACGGTGGTGTACTGGCAGGAATTCTGACAGTATGGATTTTTTCAGTGAAAAAGAAAAAAAGTTTTGGACAGCTTGCCGATACCATTTGTACAGGGCTTGTGGTGGGGCAGATTATTGGAAGGTGGGGAAACTTTTTTAACAGAGAAGCTTTCGGCGGCTATACAGACGGCTTTTTTGCCATGGCGCTTCCGCAGGCAGCGGTGAGAGCCGATGAAATCACTGCTGAAATGTCTGCTAAAGCATATATGGCGGAAGGAACAAAATTTATACAGGTCCATCCCACGTTTCTGTATGAATCTCTCTGGAATATCTGCGTGTTGATATTACTGCTGGTTCTCACAAGGAAAAAGCGATTCCATGGAGAAGTTTTTCTGGCATATCTGGCAGGATATGGGCTTGGAAGGTTTTGGATAGAAGGACTTCGTACAGATCAGCTGCTTTTGCCGGGGATTGGCCTTCCTGTTTCACAGGTATTGTCCGGCATGCTCTTTGTGATATCGATAATTATCCTGTTTATGGGACTGAAAAAGTGTAAAAAAGATAAAAACCAGATATAGTATTTTGTGTGTGGGATTTATACAATATGCAGTAAAATGCCAAAAAACGTCCGTATTTCGGGCGCTTTTTTTGTGCACGAATTCAAAAAAATAGAAAAAAATACTTGTCAATTCCCAAGAAGTGGTCTATTATTAACGTATAAGTGGAGAGAAGTGGAGGATTGTGGTATAAAATGGGGAGAAAATCCCATAAAGCAATCCAAAGCCCATTCAAAAGAGGATTGAATGGAAACGAAAGCAGGTGCGTCATATGTTCATGGGTGAATATAATCATACGATCGACACCAAAGGCAGACTGATTATCCCTTCCAGATTCAGAGAGGAGTTAGGCGAAGAATTTGTGGTAACAAGGGGATTGGATGGCTGTCTGTTTGTGTTTTCTAATGAAGCATGGCAGGAATTTGAAAAAAAGCTTAGTGCTCTTCCGCTTACAAACAAAAGTGCAAGGCAATTCTCGCGTTTCTTTGTGGCAGGAGCCACACCGTGTGAGCTGGACAAGCAGGGGAGAATTCTCTTACCATTATGCTTGAGAGAATTTGCGGGTCTGGACAAAGAGGTTGTACTGACTGGTATGCTGAACCGGATTGAGATCTGGGATAAGGAAAAATGGACTGCAGACAATTCATATGATGATATGGATGAGATAGCAGAGCAGATGACAGACATTGGGCTTATCATATAGCCTGGGGAGGACTGTATGGAGTTTCGTCACAAATCTGTACTTCTTGAGGAAACCATTGAACAGCTGGATATCAAACCGGATGGTATATATGTAGACGGTACGCTGGGCGGAGGCGGACATTCTTATGCAATCTGCAAAGAACTGTCCGATAAGGGACGGCTGATAGGAATTGATCAGGATGCCGCGGCAATAGAAGCGGCAGGCACACGACTTGGGGAGTTTAAAAATAGAGTAACGATCATCCGCAGCAATTACTGTGAGATGAAGAAAAAACTTGCTGACATAGGAGTGACATCAGTAGATGGAATTATTTTGGACCTTGGTGTATCCTCCTACCAGCTGGACACGGCAGACCGCGGCTTTACCTACAGAGAGGATGCCCCGCTCGATATGAGAATGGATCAGAGAATGGAGCGGACAGCAAGAGATATCGTAAACGAGTATAGCGAGATGGAGCTTTACAGAATCATCCGCGACTATGGGGAGGACAAGTTTGCGAAAAATATTGCAAAGCATATTGTACGGGCAAGGCAGGAAAAAACACTGGAAACAACTGGGGAGTTAATTCATGTGATAAAAGCGGCAATTCCGGCGAAAGTCCGTGCGGTTGGAGGGCACCCGGCAAAAAAGACATTCCAGGCTATACGAATCGAGTTAAATAATGAATTAGGAGTTCTTGAAAATTCACTTGATGATATGATAGAACTTTTGAATGATAGGGGAAGAATTTGTATTATTACATTTCATTCGCTGGAAGACAGGATTGTAAAGAACAGTTTTCGCAGGAATGAAAATCCATGTACCTGTCCGAGGGAATTTCCTGTATGTGTGTGCGGAAAAGTATCAAAGGGGCGGGTAGTGACCAGAAAACCCATCTTGCCGCAGGAAGAGGAACTTAACGAAAACAGTCGGGCAAAAAGTGCAAAACTCAGGGTTTTTGAACGAAGAAGATAGAAAGAAGGGGAAAGGGAATGGCAGCTTCACGCAGATATGGTACACAGCCGGTTCGCAGAGCCAGAGTACAATATACAAATACATATATTGACGGCAACGTGGTGCGCCATATCCAGGAGGTACCCCAGCGTCGTCCCCGGCAGGAGCAGAGAAACAGAACCAGCATAAAAACGCGCAGAAATCGTGAAAAAGCACTGCATATTACTATGCCGTATGTGCTTTTTCTGACAGCGGCAGCTATAGCCACCGTGTTCCTGTGTGTGAATTATCTGAAACTGCAGGCAGCCGGAACGACATATCGCAATGAAATCGCTTCACTTGAAAGTGACTTAAGCACTGCGAGAATGGCAAATGATAATGCCTATGAGGATGCAATGTCTTCAGTTAATATGGAAGAAATAAAAAATATTGCCGTTAATGAGCTGGGAATGGAATATGCCAGCGAAGGACAGGTAGTATTTTACAGCAGCCAGGATGGTGACTATATCAGACAGTATGCAGAGATACCGGAAGAATAGTTTCCCTGGAGTGAGCGGGTGAATAAATGGCTTCAAGAAGAAAAAGAGAACAGAGATTTACCAGGACAATGCAAATAAAGCTTACGGCTATATTTGCATTCGTTTTATTAGCGCTTGCCTTACTGAATCTGCTTATTGCAAACATAAATGCAAAAAGCGGTGAAAAGTATGCGAAGCGTGTATTATCCCAGCAAACATATGACAGCAGGACGATTCCATACCGCAGAGGAGAAATCCTTGACAGAAATGGAAATCTCATGGCGAAAAGCGAAAAAGTATATAATGTGGTGTTGGACTGCTTTGCCATTAACAGCATGGAAGATTATGTGGAACCTACTATACGGGCGCTGGTACAGACACTGGATGTGGATGAGGCAGAAGTACGTGACCGCATCACTAATCCTGAGACAAAAGATAGTCAGTATCAGGTCATCAAAAGAGAAATTTCAATTGAAGAGAAACAGGCATTTGAAGATTATACAGATCTTTCTTCGGATAGAAAATTGTCGGATGAGCAGCGAGAAGAGCTGGAGAATGTACAGGGGATCTGGTTCGAAGAAAGTTATGTACGAAGTTATCCTTTAAAAAATGTAGCATGTTCGGTTATCGGATTTGCAAATAAACTGAATGATGGCATCTTTGGATTGGAAGCATATTATACGGATGTGCTTAACGGCGTGAACGGAAGAGAATATGGTTATCTGAATCAAGACAGGGAGCTTGAGGAAAATATTATCAGTCCGCAAAATGGAAATAATATTGTTTCTACAATTGATATTAATATCCAGCAGGTGATTGAAAAATATATTGCCCAGTTGGAAGAAGAGAATAAAAACGGCCCACAGGAAGAAACAGCCGGACATGCCAGTAAAAATACCGGAGTGATCGTGGCAGATCCGAATACCGGAGAAATACTGGGAATGGCGACGGACAAGACGTTTGATCTGAATGATCCCCAGAATCTGGACGGGTGGTATACAGAAAAAGAACAAAATACCATGACAGAAGATGAACGGACAGAAGCCCTGAACAAAATGTGGTATAATTTCTGTGTCTCTGAGGCTTTTGAGCTGGGTTCTACTTATAAGCCTATTGTAGTTGCATCTGCACTTGACAGCGGAAGTATTAATTCGAATTTCGGAATGCAGTGTATTGGTTATTTGCAGCCGGTAGCAGAGGAAGATCCTATTAACTGTACCGGCCTTCATGGGGAGGAGACACTTCGGGATATTATCAAAAATTCCTGTAATCCGGGAATGATGACTATCGGTATTGCCATGGATGTGGATGTTTTCTGCAAATACCAGAGTATTTTCGGGTTTGGGAAAAGAACAGGTATTGATTTGCCTAATGAAAATTCAGGTTCCCTGCATGACGAAAATACAATGCATATTATGGAACTTTGTACCAGCAGTTTCGGACAGGGTTTTACGGCTACGATGCTTCAGGAATTATCTGCTTTTTGTGCAGTTGTCAATGGGGGATATTATTACAAACCCCATATTGTAAAGCAGGTTCAGGATCAGAACGGTACTGTGGTGAAAAACGTGGACCCGCTGCTGATCTCGCAGCCGATATCTGCTAAAACTTCCTATCTGCTCCGTGATTATCTGGAAGCAGTTGTTACAGAGGGAACAGCAACAGATGCGCAGATTCCGGGATACCGTATTGGCGGAAAGACCGGAACGGCAGAAAAGATTCCGCGTGGAAATGAAAAATATGTTATTTCATATATTTGTGCTGTTCCTATTGATGACCCGCAGGTTGTGATTTATACGGTAATTGATGAGCCGAATATCCCTGACCAGGAAGACGGGTCATATACAAAGAAACTGGCGAAAGATATTCTTTCTGAGATCCTGCCTTATATGGGGATTTATCCTCAGGGAGACATCACAGAGGAAGAAAAACAGAATCTTGGAATGCAGCTTGAAAAAGATGAACCGGAAATGGTTGCTCAGTATGTGTATAATGAGTGGGGAGAACTGCAGTACGATACGGAGACATGGGAACCTTTAACAGAAATGGTGGAAGTTACAGAGGAAGAGGAAGAACCGGAAAATCTTTACGGAACGGTAACTCCGCCGGAACAGCAGGGAACTGATTCGGTAGACGAAAACTGGGCAGACGGTGTCTATAATGAAGATATTTATTGGGATAACAATACATATGAATGGTGATTAAGCATAACTCCGCAGGAGAATTCATAAATTGAAATGAATTCTTTTTGCGGGGTTTTGCATTTTGCAGGGAATAAAAACTTTTCATAAAAAGAAAATATTAACGGTATTTTTCGCGTGTGTGTTTACGCTGCTGTTTCTTGGGGGAAGACTTGTAAGACTTATGTTGTTTGAATCGGAATACTATGCAAAGAAGGCACAGGATCTTCATGAGAGAGAGCGGGATATCAAAGCGGCCAGGGGAAAAATTGTGGATGCGACGGGAAAGATACTGGCGGCAAATGAGACGGTGTGTACAATCTCAGTAATACATAATCAGATCAAAGAACCGGAAAAAGTGATCGCGGCGCTTGTTCAGGAACTGGAATTGCCGGAAGAAAAGGTGCGGGCCAGAGTGGAAAAACGCAGTTCCATTGAAAGAATAAAAACGAATGTGCCAAAAGAGACCGGAGACCGTATCAGAGAACTGGGACTGGCTGGGGTAAAGGTAGACGAGGATTTTAAAAGATGGTATCCGTATGGAAGTCTGGCATCAAAAGTACTGGGATTTACAGGAAGCGATAATCAGGGAATCATTGGCCTTGAAGTAGAATATGAGGACATTTTAAAAGGAAGTGACGGAAAAATACTGACACTAACAGATGCCAGGGGAGTGGAACTGGAGAATGCGGGAGAAAGCCGCCTGGAGCCGGTGGCAGGTCATGATCTGTATATCAGCCTGGATGCAAATATACAGCAGTTTGCAGAGCAGGCAGCAGAGAAAGTAATGAAAAAGAAGAACGCTGACAGTGTGTCTGTGATTATTATGCGGCCGGACAACGGAGAGATACTTGCTATGGTGAATGTACCGGAATTTGATTTAAATACTCCCTTTGAACTCGGAACAGATACTTCCGGGATGACGGAGGAAGAAATTCAGGATGCCAGAAATCAAATGTGGAGAAACGGATGTCTGAATGATACTTATGAGCCGGGTTCCACTTTTAAAATCATTACGGCATCGGCAGGTCTTGAAGAAGGTGTAGTATCTCTTACAGATCAGTTTTCCTGTCCGGGATTTAAGATTGTAGAAGACAGAAGGATACGATGCCATAAGGTAACCGGACACGGCGGAGAAAATTTTGTTCAGGCCGCCCAGAATTCATGTAATCCTGTGTTTATTGAGGTGGGCCTGCGTCTTGGTGTAGCAAAGTATTATTCTTATTTTGAGCAATTTGGGCTGCTAAAGAAAACGGGGATTGATCTTCCGGGCGAAGCCGGAACGATTATGCACAAAATGGAGGATATGGGGCAGGTGGAGCTGGCTACGGTTGCTTTTGGCCAGTCTTTTCAGATTACCCCTATACAGTTGGCTTCAACAGTGAGTTCTCTGATTAATGGAGGAAGACGTGTCACACCCCATTTTGGAGTGGAGGTCCACGACAGTGAGGGAGCGCTTCTTGAGGTTCTGGATTATCCGCTGGGAGAACGGATTCTTTCGGAAAAAACTTCGGAAACCCTGCGTTATGTGCTGGAACAGGTGGTAGATGGAGGATCCGGAAAGAATGCGTATCTGGAAGGATATCATGTGGGAGGAAAGACAGCCACTTCGGAAACGCTCCCACGAAGTGCAAATAAATACATTTCCTCTTTCATCGGGTTTGCTCCGGCTGATGATCCACAGGTACTGGGGCTGTGTGTGATTCATAACCCGCAGGGAGTGTACTACGGAGGAACGATTGCAGCACCTGTTATTCAGGAAATTTTTGCAAATATCCTGCCATATCTGGGAATTGAAAAAGATATTGCTTAATAGGGTAAAAAGACTTATAATTCAGTATATATGGTCTTTTTTAGGAGGAAATGCCAAGGGGCATCCCATTATGTCCGAAAAAACATGGACCGACAGGAGGAAATGCCCAAGGGGCATCCCATTATGTCCAAAAAAACATGGACCGACAGGAGGAAATGCAATGATTAGTTTAGAAGTGGTGCTGCCATTGTTGATCGCATTTGCGATCAGTGTAATTCTCAGCCCGTTTGTGATCCCTTTTCTTAAAAGGCTGAAGGTGGGGCAGACTGAGAGAACAGAAGGAGTACAGTCCCATTTAAAGAAGGCGGGGACACCTACCATGGGGGGACTCATTATTCTCATCAGTGTGCTGGTTACATCTTTGTTATTTATTGGAAGATATCCGAGAATCATACCGATTTTGTTTCTGACACTGGGATTCGGTATCATAGGATTTCTGGATGATTATCTTAAAGTGGTTTTAAGACGTTCAGACGGGCTTATGCCCAGGCAAAAATTTATACTGCAATTTGTTCTTACTACTATTTTTGTGGTCTACATTCTGGTAGTTGATCCGGAATGTCTGATTATTATACTTCCGTTTACCCATGGAATGTATTTTGACTGTAAATGGATCACAGTGCCGCTGGTGTACCTTGTAGTGCTTGGTACAGTAAACGGGGTGAATTTTACTGATGGACTGGACGGACTTGCCACGGGAGTGACAACGATGGTGGCAGTTTTTTTCACGATTGTTTCCATAGGAAGCGGTGCAGGGATTGAGACCATCACAGCAGCTGTTACCGGTGCACTTTTGGGCTTTCTGATGTTTAATGCCCATCCTGCAAAAGTGTTTATGGGAGATACAGGTTCACTGGCTTTGGGAGGCTTTGTGGCAGGTGCGGCATATGTTCTCCAGATTCCGATTCTGATACCGGTATTTGGATTGATTTATATGATAGAAGTTATTTCTGTCATGATCCAGGTGACATATTTTAAAAAGACCGGCGGAAAACGTTTCTTTAAAATGGCGCCGATACATCATCATTTTGAACTCAGCGGCTGGTCAGAAACACAGATTGTGGCGCTGTTTACAGTTGTTACGGCATTGCTTTGTCTGGTGTGCCTGAGCGGACTTTAAAAGAGTAGACATCGGAGGATAAAAAGATGGACTTGCAGGGAAAAAAAATACTTGTTTTTGGGACGGGCATCAGCGGAATAGCTGCGGCAGAGCTTCTCACAGATGCAGGGGCAAAGCCGGTTCTGTTTGATGGAAATGATACTTTGAAAGAAGAGGATATCCGTGCAAAGCTGCGGGAAGGCGCAGATGTGGAAATCGTGATCGGCAGTCTGCCGGATGAAAAAGCAAAGGAACTGGATATGGTAGTTTTGAGCCCGGGGGTGCCCACAGATATTCCGTTGGTGAATAAATTGCGGGATATGGGTCTTACTATCTGGGGAGAGGTCGAACTGGCATACGAAAACAGCCGCGGAGATGTTCTTGCCATTACGGGGACAAACGGAAAAACAACGACAACAAGTCTTTTAGGCGCGATCATGCAGCAGGCATATTCGTCTGTATTTGTAGTGGGAAATATCGGAATCCCTTATACCCAGGTGGTGCGTGAGACAAAAGACGATTCTGTTACAGTTGCGGAGATCAGCAGTTTTCAGCTGGAAACAATAGAAAGATTCCGCCCAAAGGTAAGTGCGATTTTGAATATTACACCGGATCATTTAAACCGGCATCATACGATGGAAGAATATATCAGGGTGAAAGAACTGATTACGGCAAATCAGGAACCGGAGGATACCTGTGTGCTGAATTATGAAGATGAGATCCTCCGCAGTTTTGGGGAAAGCCTGAGCTGCAATGTCATATTTTTCAGCAGCCTGCGTACATTAGAACAGGGCATTTATCTGAACGGGGATATGATTGAGTATAAAGACCCGGAAAAATGTATACAGATATGCAGCACAAAAGAACTGAATCTTCCGGGAAGACATAATCATGAAAATGTAATGGCGGCAGCGGCTATGGCGCTGGCATATGGTGTGCCGGTGGAGGATATCCGTATTGTGCTGAAGAAATTTACAGCAGTAGAACATCGTATTGAATATGTGACAGAAGTAAACGGGGTTGTATATTACAACGACTCCAAAGGCACAAATCCGGATGCAGCAATTAAGGGAATACAGGCTATGGATCGCCCGACACTGCTGATCGGCGGGGGATATGATAAAGATTCTGTATATGATGAATGGATAAATGCATTTGGCGGGAAAGTCCGTTATCTGGTGCTGATAGGGCAGACAAAGGAAAAAATTGCCCGGACAGCCAGAGAATGTGGATTTCATGATATTGTGATGGCAGACAGTCTGGAAGAAGCAGTAGATTTTTGCGCAAAAAACGCAAAAAGCGGTGATGCCGTGCTGTTGTCTCCGGCCTGCGCAAGCTGGGGAATGTTCCCTAATTATGAAGTGAGGGGAAAAATCTTTAAGGAGCTTGTAAATAATCTGAAAAACAGGGAGTGATGATGTGCGTCCAAAGCGCAGAAATCAGGATTATACACTACAGATAATTGTGCTGATTTTAGTCGCTTTCGGTCTGATCACACTGTACAGTACAAGCGCATATAATGGTCAGGTGCGTTTTATGGATTCCGGCTATTATTTTAAGAAACAGTTATTTGCAACCATACTTGGTCTGGCAGCAATGACAGTAGTGTCCCGGTTGGATTATCATTATCTGGACAGATTTGCTGTGTGGGGATATCTGATATCACTGGCGCTTTCTACTGCAGTACTTTTGTTCGGAGATTCTTATAATGGCTCAAAGAGATGGCTTTCTCTGGGACCTCTTTCTTTTCAGCCTTCGGAATTTGCGAAGCCTGCTGTGATACTTTTTCTTGCATATATTATCAGCAGGCAGAAGAAAAAGAGAAACAGCATGCTTCTGCTTGTTATGGTCATCGGGCTTGTTCTTCCGATAGTAGGGCTGGTGGGGACAAATAATCTGAGCACAGCGGTCATTATTCTGGGAATAGCTGTAATACTGGCATTTATATCGAATCCCCGCTACCTTCAGTTTGTGTGGATCGGATTGACGGGAATCGGATTTATTGCTGTTTTTCTGAGTATGGAACAGTACCGTTTGGAAAGACTTGCAATCTGGCGTGATCCGGAAAATTTTGAAAAGGGATTCCAGACGATACAGGGGCTATATGCAATCGGTTCGGGAGGCCTTTTTGGCCGTGGACTGGGAGAGAGTATGCAGAAGCTGGGGTTTGTCCCGGAAGCCCAGAATGATATGATTTTTTCGATTATCTGTGAAGAACTGGGACTGACAGGTGCGCTTCTTTTGATCATTATTTTTATGATCATGCTTTGGCGTTTTATGGTGATTGCCACACATGCGCCCGATTTGTTCGGGTCTTTGATATGTGCCGGGATCATGGGACATATTGCAATTCAGGTGATATTAAATATTGCTGTGGTAACGAACACCATTCCAAATACGGGAATTACTCTTCCCTTTATCAGTTATGGGGGAACTTCGGTGCTGTTTCTTCTTTCGGAAATGGGGCTTGCTTTATCGGTGAGCAGGTGGCAAAAATAGAAAAATGGCATATACTAACGTATGGCTGGAGCTGTGTGGAGGTATATGCGTGGACAGAATACAGATTGAAGGAAATGTTCCGCTTTGCGGAAAAATAAAAGTGCAGGGGGCTAAAAACGGAGCATTGCCGATCATGGCGGCGGCGGTGCTGCACAGAGGCATGACTGTAATTAAAAATTGCCCCCGCATTCTTGATGTAGAGTATATGAGTGAAATCCTGCGCGAACTGGGATGCCTGGTATGGCGTGAGGATTCTGCTCTTTTCATAAATGCGGAAAATGTGGATGGAGGTATTGTACGTTCTGAGTATGCAACGAAACTGAGAGCTTCTGTCATATTGACGGGCAGTCTTCTCGGTAGATGCGGACGGGCGGTTTTGCCATATCCTGGTGGATGCACGATCGGAATGAGGCCGATTGATCTGCATCTGAAAGCTTTGACTCAAATGGGTGCGGAAGTAATTTCTGCGGAAGACGGACTTATGCTCCGAACACAGAAAATGCGGGGCAGTACAATTGAATTTCCCTTTCCCAGCGTGGGAGCAACGGAAAATGCAATTCTCGGTGCAGTGCTGGCGGAAGGAATAACGGTGCTGCAAGGCTGTGCGGTTGAACCTGAAATTGAAGAATTATGCAGATTTTTGTGTGAAAAAGGAGCGTGTATTTCAGGAATCGGAAGTACGCAGCTTGTAATTTCCGGGGTGAAAAAGTTAAAGGATTCTGTACATCGGCTGATGTCGGACAGAATTGTGGCAGGTACATATCTGCTGGCGGCGGCGGGAACAAGAGGCAGTATTTCGCTGTATGATGTCTGCTGGGAACATTTGCGGTATTTGCTGAGGACACTGTCAGATGCAGGGGCTCAGATTTCTGCTGAGGGCAGTGAAATCCATATGGATGCAAAGCAGGCTGTTTATCCGGTAAAATGTCTTGTAACCAGGCCGTATCCGGGATTTCCTACAGATCTGCAGTCTCAGATGATGGTGTTTTTGAGCCGGGCGCGGGGAATCAGCAGAATCGAAGAGAATATGTTTGAAAGCCGTTTTCAGATCGTGGAAGAACTGAAGCGGATGGGAGCGGATATAGAGATAGAGGGAAACTGTGCTGTAATCAGGGGCGTCAGCAATCTGAAAGGAAATTTTGTGAGAGCAAGAGAACTCAGGGGCGGTGCTGCACTGGTATCGGCGGCACTAATGGCAGAGGGCCGGACAATACTTTCGGGGACAGAATATATACGGCGGGGATATGAAGATATTGTTCGGGATTATACACAGCTTGGAGCTGATATAAAGGAAACAGGATGAGATTTCAGATTATACAGGAAAATGAAAGGTGTTCATCATGAAACTGCAAAGGAGAAGAAAAAACTTATTTAAAATACCGATCTTTGTCTTTTTTGGCGTTTTAGTCCTTGGGCTGGCTGTTGTTTTTGGATTATTTCACATTCGCCAGGCAGATGTGATCGGAAATGAATTTTACTCGGCGGAAGAAATCAAAAAAATGGTGATGTCTGATTCCCTGGCGGAAAATTCAATTTATCTGACATGGAAATACAGTGATGGAAATGTGGGAGAGGATATGCCTTTTTTAAGCGGAGTGGAAGTGAGCATGGTCAGCCCTTATCATGTTCAGATTCGGGTATATGAAAAAACAATTGCGGGTTATCTCATGTATTCGGGTTCAAGAGTATATTTTGACACGGATGGTAAAGTGGTGGAAGTTTCTGCGCAGGAGCGTGATAATGTGGTTCCGTTTTCAGGAATTTCCATATCCCAGCCCCAGGTGAAAGAGGATCTTCCTGTATCGGATGAGCAGTTCTTAAAAAATATAACAGAGGCTGCCGGATATATTCAGCAAAGCAGTACCAGGCCGGATGAGGCTCATTATGACGATAAGCAGGATTTGATTCTTTATTTTGGCAGCAACAGAGTCCTTATGGGCGGTGCATCTTATATGGAAGAGAAATTTTCAAAACTTGAGCAGATTCTTCCGAATATGGAAGGGCTGTCAGGAACCCTTCATATGGAAGTTTATGCACCGGGCACATCGACCTTCAGTTTTACTAGCGGAGAGCGGGGCGAAGAAGAGGAAGAGTTGATTATTAACATTGGAAAGGAATCGTCCGAAGAAGGCGAAGAGGCCGAAAGCGAGGCGGCTGCAGAATCTGAAGCGGCGCCGGAGGGCGGAGGATATGTGGAAGATCCTTCAAGGATTACGACAGATGCCGACGGAAACCAGATTTATACGGATCCCAATGGAAATGTGACCTCAAATATGGATATGCCGTATCTGGGTGATGACGGTCAGATTATCACTGATGGTTACGGATATATCGATCCTTATACGGGCGCTTATATTTTGAACTAAATAGAAAAAAATAAGAAAAATACTTGATAATTTACCGGAAAACTTATATTATAGAAGAAATAGTGGGAAAATACTGTCATAGGACAGAGGACAGAAGGAGGAAGTACCTTGTTAGAAGTCATGTCAAATGAAGCAGAATCTGCTGCAAAGATAATCGTTATCGGTGTCGGCGGTGCAGGTAATAATGCGGTAAATAGAATGGTAGACGAGGCAATTGCCGGTGTTGAATTCATCGGTATCAATACAGATAAACAGGCCCTGGATCTTTGCAGAGCACCGCATACGATCCAGATTGGTGAGAAAGTTACAAAAGGACTTGGTGCAGGTGCGAAACCTCAGGTTGGTCAGCAGGCTGCTGAGGAAAGTGCGGAAGAGATTAAGCAGGCTATCCAGGGAGCGGACATGGTGTTTGTAACCTGCGGTATGGGCGGCGGTACCGGAACAGGTGCGGCACCGGTTGTTGCCGGACTTGCAAAAGCAATGGGAATCCTGACGGTCGGAGTTGTTACAAAGCCGTTTCGTTTTGAAGCAAAAACCCGTATGAATAATGCGCTTGCAGGAATTGAAAAATTGAAAGACAGCGTGGATACATTGATTGTTATCCCGAATGACAAACTTTTGGAAATCGTAGACAGACGTACAACGATGCCGGAAGCGCTGAAGAAAGCAGATGAAGTTCTCCAGCAGGCAGTGCAGGGTATCACAGACCTGATCAATCTGCCGGCATTGATCAATCTGGATTTTGCAGATGTTCAGACAGTTATGACAGATAAAGGTATCGCGCATATCGGTATTGGACAGGCCAAAGGCGATGATAAGGCTCTGGAGGCTGTAAAACAGGCTGTTGCCAGCCCGCTTCTTGAGACGACCATCAGTGGGGCATCTCATGTGATCATTAACATTTCAGGAGATATTTCTCTTATGGATGCAAATGATGCGGCAAGTTATGTGCAGGAGATGGCCGGTGAAAATGCAAATATTATTTTTGGTGCAATGTATGATGATACATATGCTGATGAGGCAAGTATCACAGTCATTGCAACTGGATTAAGTGATAAAACAGCACAGCAGGAGGAGGCTCCGAAGAGAACGTCAGCAGGCAGAAGAATTGTTCCGGAATTCACATATCCGACAAATAATAGTCGTGTAGATATAGCATCGGGACTTCGTTCACCATCGCCGCTGGCAGGTATTAATACGCAGGCGTCTTCAGGTAAGCTGAAAGCACCGGAAGGAAAAGTTCAGGAAAGAGACATCCAGATTCCGGATTTTCTTAAAAGAAGATAGTTGTAAATGCCATAGTAAAAGACTGCCACAGAATTTTTTTGTTGCAGTCTTTTTTATGCAATTAGGAAACAGTCAGAATTTTATTTTGATATTGGAAAGACTTGAGAGGGAGAATTATGAGAAAGAATTTAAAGAAATTAATATGTGTTCTGGTAATGTGTCTGTCTGTGTGCGGTATACTTCCGGCACTTGGGGCACATGCAAAAGATATTGTAATTGTGATCGATCCGGGACATGGCAGGTCTGAGACGGGAGCGACCAGAACCTGGAATAATGTGAAATATCGTGAGGAAGTTTTGAACCTGAAAATTGCCCGGTATTTAAAAGCGGAATTGGAAACTTATCAGGGGGTGAAAGTTTATCTGACACATAATACCCTGAAAGGTACGATGATGGACCGTCAGCAGAGGCTCTTAGTGGCAAAAAACAAAAAGGCTACGGCGCTTGTCAGCATTCATAATAATTCAACGGCAGCGCAGCGCCAGACATCCATGTCGGGTTCTTTTGCAGCCGTGCCTTCTACATCGAAGTATTCCAATAAACTGGCATATGCGAAGAATTCAAGAAATCTGGCAAAATCAATTTTGAAAGAGCTGAACAGTCAGGTGGGACTGCGTAATAATGGTTTTTGGATTGATGATGACCTTGGGATCATTCTCTATGGTATGAAATATAAGATTCCCAGCATGATTATCGAGCACTGCTTTGTTAATAACCCCAATGACTGCAAACGCTATCTGAAAACAGAGGCGCAGCTTCGGAAAATGGGTGTTGCAGATGCTACAGGTATTGCGAAATTCTATAAATTGAAAAAGAAAGGTTCTGCGCCTGCAAAGAATGGGTGGGTAACCGGAGATGAAGGAGAAAAGTATTATTATATAGATGATGTCAAACAGACAAGCTGCTGGACGAAAATCGGGGGCAAGTACTACTATTTTAACAAGAATGGAGTACTGCAGACCGGTGTAATTAAGATTGGAACAGATTACTATCTCTCCAACAAGAATGGCGTGCGTCAGAAAGGCCTTGTGACATACAACGGCAAGCTTTATTATGCAGGAAGTAAGGGAAAGCTGTATATGGGCTGGAAGACTGTCGGAGGAAAGACATATTATTTCGGCAAGAGCACGAAAGGGGCAGCTTACAGAGGTCTTAAAAAGATTGGAAAGAATACCTATTATTTTGGCCCAAAGACAGCGGCAATGCAGAAGAAATGGATTACAGTTTCTAAGGGAAGAAAACTGTTTTTCAACCGCAAAGACGGAAGAATGATGAAAAACACATGGCTGAAATGGGGCGGTAAATGGTATTATCTTGGCAGTAACGGAGAAGCGTACAAGAGTGTGAAAAAGAAAATCGACGGAAAAGTTTATAAATTTAACAGTGAGGGTATCTGCACAAATAAGAAATAGAACTAAAAGCATAAGATACATGTGGTACGTAAAAGCAGAATCTGAAAAGGAGACGGTATTATGAACAAACCTACATTAGTGATCATGGCAGCAGGTATGGGCAGCAGGTATGGCGGCTTAAAGCAGATTGACCCTATAGATGAGCAGGGACATATCATTATGGACTTTTCTATTTTCGATGCAGTACGGGCGGGATTTGAGAAGGTTGTATTTGTTATCAAGAAAGAAAATGAGAAGGACTTTAGAGAGACAATCGGAAACCGGATGGAAAAACAGGTAGAGGTTGCATATGCTTTTCAGAGACTGGAGGATATACCGGAGGGGTTTGAGGTGCCGGAAGGCAGAGTGAAGCCGTTTGGCACAGGACAGGCTGTGTTGGCAGCAAGAGACGTGGTGGACGGCCCCTTTGCGGTTGTCAATGCAGATGATTATTACGGAAGCAGTGCGTACAGAATGATGTATGAATATCTCACGACACATCAGGATGATGAAAAATACCGTTTCGCTATGGTGGGATATATCCTGGAAAATACTTTGACGGAAAACGGTCATGTGGCCAGGGGAATCTGCACCATAGATGAGAACAGCTTTTTGACGGATATACATGAGCGAACACGCATTGAAAAACATGGAGAGGGCGCAGCTTATACAGAGGACGAGGGAAAGACCTGGACAGATATTCCAAAGGGAAGTCTGGCTTCTATGAATATGTGGGGATTCAGCAGAAGTATGATGGATGAACTGGAAAAAGGTTTTCCGCGTTTCTTAAAAGAGAATCTGCCGGTCAATCCGTTAAAATGTGAGTATTTTCTGCCTTTTGCGGTAGATGATCTGCTTAAGGAAGGAAAAGCGTCCGTGCAGGTGCTGAAAACGGAAGATAAGTGGTATGGTGTGACTTATAAAGAAGATAAGCCGATGGTGGTAAAGGCAATACAGTCACTGAAGGATGCCGGATTGTATCCACAGAATCTTTGGAATGAAAGATAGGAAAAGCGAGTATGTTTGACATCCAGGAAGAATTGAAAAAGCTCCCGGCGAAGCCGGGAGTTTATATTATGCATGATGAAAAAGATGCGATCATATATGTGGGCAAAGCAGTCGTTCTGAAAAACAGGGTACGGCAGTATTTTCAGTCCAGCCGGAATAAGGGCATAAAGATTGAGCAGATGGTTACAAAAATCAGAAGATTTGAGTACATTGTCACTGATTCTGAGTTGGAAGCATTGGTGCTTGAATGTAATCTTATCAAAGAGCACCGTCCGAAATACAATACAATGCTGAAGGATGACAAGACGTATCCGTTTATAAAAGTAACCGTGAATGAACCTTTTCCCAGAGTTCTTTTTTCACGCAGAATGAAAAAAGACAAGTCAAGGTATTTCGGTCCTTATACCAGTGCCGGAGCTGTAAAAGATACGATTGAACTGATCAATAAGCTGTATAAGCTGCGTACCTGCAGTCGAAATCTTCCGCGGGATATCGGACTGGAGAGGCCCTGCCTGAATTATCATATTAAACAATGTCAGGCACCCTGTCAGGGATATGAGTCTCAGGAACAGTATGGTGTGCGGGTGAACGGTGCTCTTGATTTTTTGAATGGAAATTATAAACCGGTGCTCAGAATGTTAGAAGAGAAAATGCAGGATGCATCAGAAAAAATGGACTTTGAGGCGGCAATTGAGTACAGGGAGCTGCTGGGAAGTGTAAAACAGATTGCACAAAAACAAAAAATTACTTCCGGCGATGGGGAAGACAAAGATGTAATCGCCCTGGCAAGTGATGACAGAGATGCTGTGGTGCAGGTGTTTTTTGTTCGGAGCGGAAGGCTTATTGGAAGAGATCATTTTTATCTTAAGGTCGCTCCCCATGATACAAGAAGCCAGATATTAGACAGCTTTATTAAGCAGTTTTATTCAGGAACTCCGTTTATTCCAAGAGAGATCATGCTTCAGGATGAGATTGAGGATAAAGAAATTATTGAGCAGTGGCTGGGAGGCCGCAGAGGCGGCAGAGTCTATATTCGTGTGCCGAAAAAGGGTACAAAAGAAAAACTGGTGGAGCTGGCGGAAAGAAATGCGCAGATGGTGCTTTCGCAGGACCGTGAAAAGATAAAACGGGAAGAAGGAAGAACGATCGGAGCGATGAAGGAGATTGCACAGCTTCTTGGAGTGGCAGATGTGGTGAGAGTAGAGGCGTTTGATATTTCAAACATCAGCGGATTTGAGTCGGTAGGCTCTATGATCGTATATGAGAAGGGTAAGCCTAAAACCAGTGATTATCGAAAATTTAAAATAAAGACAGTAAAAGGACCGGATGATTACGCCAGTATGGAAGAGGTGCTGAGCAGACGTTTTTCCCATGGTCTTGCTGAAAGGGAAGAGGAGAACAGCGAATACGGAAGTTTCAGCCGTTTCCCGGATCTGATCATGATGGATGGCGGCAAAGGTCAGGTGAATGTTGCGCTCCGGGTGCTTGAGAAGCTTCATTTGAATATACCGGTCTGCGGCATGGTAAAAGATGACAATCACCGGACAAGAGGGCTCTACTATAACAACGAAGAAATTCCGATTGAGCGTAATTCAGAGGGGTTCCGGCTGATTACAAGAATTCAGGATGAGGCCCACAGGTTTGCCATTGAGTATCATCGTTCCCTGAGAAGCAGGCAGCAGGTACATTCTGTGCTGGATGATATTGAGGGAATCGGGGAAACACGAAGAAAAGCGCTGATGCGCAGGTTTAAATCTCTGGAAGCTGTCAGAGATGCAACGGTAGAAGAGCTGGCATCTACGGAGTCCATGAATCTGCCGGCAGCACAAAAAGTGTATGATTTCTTTCATTGATGTTGTGTTGCAGATATGATATAATAAATGCAGCGTGCGAAGCATATTAAAAGATAATCAGCACGGCAAAGGAGAAGGATTATGGCGAGCAGTGTTGCGCTAAGTAAAGTAGTGGAAAAAATGAATCTGAAAAATGTGACACCGGATGTAGATATGACGCCGATTCGTATTACAACACCCGAAATTAACCGTCCGGCTCTTCAGCTGACAGGTTATTTTGAGCATTTTGCGTCAGAGCGTGTACAGATTGTAGGTTACGTAGAATACACGTATCTGCAGGGAATGTCTATGACAGAAAAACTGCCAATATATGAGAGATTTATATCCAGCAAAATTCCATGTATCATTTATACGTCCATGACAAAACCGGATGAAGAATTGCTCAGGATAGCAAATCTGTATGGGGTTCCGGTGTTTATCACAGACAAGGCAACATCCGCGTTTATGGCAGAGATTATCAGGTGGCTGAATGTGGAACTGGCCCCCTGTATTTCCATTCACGGTGTTCTGGTGGATGTATTTGGGGAAGGCGTACTTCTGATGGGAGAAAGCGGTATCGGAAAGAGTGAAGCGGCTCTGGAATTGATTCGCCGCGGTCACCGTCTGATTTCCGATGATGTGGTTGAAATACGAAAAGTGAGCGATGAGTCCCTTGTGGGAAGTGCACCTAACATTACAAAGCATTTTATTGAGCTTCGCGGTATCGGAATTATTGATGTAAAGACTCTGTATGGTGTTGAAGCTGTTCGGGATACTCATTCCATAGATATGGTGATCAAGCTGGAGGAGTGGAACCGTGATAAAGAGTATGACCGTATGGGATTGGAAGAAGAGTATACTGAGTTTTTGGGAAACCGTGTAGTTTGCCATTCTATACCGATCCGTCCGGGACGGAATCTTGCAATTATTGTTGAGACGGCTGCTGTCAACCACAGACAGAAAAAGATGGGATATAATGCGGCTCAGGAATTGTATAACCGTGTACAACAGAGTCTTGTAAAGAAACGCGACTCATAAAAGATAAAAGGATGGAGGGAATAAAATGAAGAAGTATTGTTTTGGAATTGACATAGGAGGGACCACCATTAAATGCGGTCTGTTTGATGTAAAAGGAACCGTGCTTGAAAAGTGGGAAATACCGACCAGAACGGAACATAATGGAAGCAGCATCCTTCCGGATGTGGCGGCAGCTATCGGGGATAAGATCAGAGAAAAAGATCTTGACCGTGAGGAGATAGCCGGTGTGGGAATCGGTGTGCCGGGGCCGGTTAATGAAGAAGGAGAAGTGCCAACAGCAGTAAATCTTCACTGGGGTTATGTGAATCTTGTTGACCAGATGCAGAAACTTACAGGCCTGGAAGTGAAGGCAGGAAATGATGCAAATGTGGCAGCCCTTGGCGAAATGTGGAAAGGCGGAGGAGCCGGATACCACAACGTAGTACTGGTGACTCTGGGAACCGGCGTAGGCGGAGGAATCATTAATAACGGTCAGATCGTTATCGGTTCTCACGGTGCAGGAGGCGAGATTGGTCATATTCACGTGACAGATACACTGACACACAAATGTAATTGCGGAAACTGCGGCTGTCTGGAACAGGTGGCATCTGCTACAGGTATTACGTTCCTTGCCAACAGACGGCTGGCAGCAGATAATGCCCCGTCCATGCTGCGCGGAGGAGAGATTTCTGCAAAGACTGTATTTGATGCTGTAAAAGCAGATGATGATGTTGCAAAGGAAATTGCAGAAGAATTCGGCAAATATTTAGGTCTGGCACTGGCGAATATCGCCGGAGTGACAGACCCGGATATCTTTGTAATCGGAGGCGGCGTTTCAAAAGCCGGTCCGGTACTTCTTGAGTACATAGAAAAATATTATCGTGAATATGCATTTCTTTCCTGTAAGGATACTGCTTTTGCGCTGGCTGAGCTGGGAAATGATGCAGGAATTTACGGTGCTGCAAAGCTTCTTCTGTAAAACATATACGATGGTTATCAGTAGATGATGATTGTACCATCATTGTAATATTCATCCGCAGGGATGTTATCAAAGGAGGTTCCATTGCCTGAGTTTTCAGGCTGGGAATCTCCGTTTGTATTTTCGGGAGTCGTCTGATTTGTATCTGCACCTGCTGAACCATCTGCTTCGTTTACCGTTCCGGTTGTTCCGGCAGCATTATTTTCATTGTTTATAATAATAGTGCCATCATCTGTTTTTTTCTGATCAGTTTCAGTTTGCGTATTTGCATGCCCGGTGCATGTTTCGGTCGGAAAAGCGTAGCTGGAATCATCTGTGGTGCCGGTACTTCCTTCCGGACGCTGGATACATACTTTGACAGTAGCCGGACAGGTGGCGGAGGCACGGAGACCGGTAATATTGCATACCGGAACGGCAACGTGGGCGTCACAGGGTGTTACAGGGACAGTATCGGATGTAAAATACTCAGTATATGCCTGGTTTCCCCGGGGATCTGCTGTACAGAGCCCGTCTACAGCCAGTTTGCCGGATTTTTTGCAGACAGTGGCTGTCACAATGTTTTCCGGCTGTGAGAAAGCGGTAACCGGAAGTTCAGCATGGATTCTGGACATGATTGAATTCCATAAAACTTTGACATAAGTGGAATAGCTGCGGTCATAATCAGGAAGGGCGTCGTTATTGTCATAACCGCCCCAGATACCGCAGGTATAATAAGGGGTGTAGCCCTCAAACCAGATATCTTTGGAACTGTCTGTGGTACCGGTCTTTCCTGCGACCGGCATTTCCCCCAGATTGATATAGTTATATGCGGTACCCTGAGGATCTTTTATGACATCTTCCATAGCTTTTGTTATGAGAAAGGCAGTGGAACTTTGAACTGCCTGTGTGGCATCGGAAGTATTATCAAGTATAATGTTTCCCTGACTGTCTTCTACCCGCGAGTAAAATTTGGGCTTGATGTAATTACCATTATTTGCAAGAGCAGCGTAAGCAGCAGTAAGTTCCAGGTTTACCACTCCATCTGTAATACCGCCCAGAGCAAGGGGCTGATAGGCGTCTGTGAGGATATTGCCGTTTGCATCCAGATCATTATCATAAAGAGTCGTAATCCCAAATCGTTCCAGATAGTCAAGGCCCACCTGCGGAGTAATTTCTGTCAGACACTTAACGGCTACAACATTAACAGACTTTACAAGTGAAAAATGAATGGTTTCCAGACCACTGTATCCGTATTCGCTGTCCCAGTTTTTTAATTCCGCTCCCGAGGAATACTGATAGGGGGCATTATCATAAACCGTAGCCAGAGTTTTATTATTGTGATCAATAGCCGGAGCATAAACTGCAAGTGGCTTAAAGGTAGAACCCGGCTGGCGGCGGGTAGAGGTGGCACGGTTTAACGTAAGACTGGCTTCCTTTTTACCGCGGCCGCCCACAATTGCTTTTACATAGCCGGTGGCCTGATCAATGACCACGACAGAAGCCTGAGGCTGGGGAACCAGGGAAATACGTTCGCCAAGTACCGTATCATTTTCTTCAGTTACAGCCTCTTTAAACTGTCCCGCATAAGACCGGGCAGTATCTTCGTCATAAAACATCATATTAAAGGAGGCATCCTGATTCTCAAAATAGGACTGGACATCGGAGCTTCCGTAATGGACGGTGCTTCCATCTGCTTTCTGGATACTGAGGGCGTAATCAAGGCCAATCAGTGTTTCAGCGGGGAAGTTGGCGCTGTTTGCAAATTCCTCATCACATATCTGCTGGATGGATTCATCCTGCACACTGTAAATGCGCAGACCTCCGGAATAGAGAGCTTTATAGGCCTGGGTGCTGGTATAACCTTTCTCTGTCTGCAAATCCTCCAGAATCTGTTCAATCATGGCATCAGTATAATAGGAATAAATGGATGAAGTACCTGTCTGAGTATCGGCCTCCATTATCCTGGAATATACATCATCAGCCTGCGCTTCATCGTATTCAGCCTGTGAAATATAGTTTTGTTCCAGCATATTGTCCAGGACTTTTTTACGCCGTTTTGCGTTTGCTTCAGGATAAACAATCGGATTATAGCCTGTGGGATTCTGAGTAATTCCGGCGATCACAGTGGATTCCGAAAGTGTAAGTTCAGAAACGTCCTTGTTAAAATAACGGTGCGCGGCAGCCTGTACACCGTAAGCGCCTGCACCAAAATTAATGGTATTTAAATAGTCTTCCAAAATCTTTTGTTTGGCTTCGTCTTTGCTGGAATTCTTTTCCAGATTTTTTTCTAATTCCAGAGCCAGATATTGTTCCTGGAATTTTCTCTTGAAGCTTTCTGCAAGAGAAGATTCACTGACCCAATCTGGAAAAACGCTGTTTTTCAAAAGCTGCTGAGTAATTGTACTTGCGCCTTCAGAAAAACTTCCGCCAGTGATGCCCACTACAAAAGCACGGATAATGCCGCGGACATCAATGCCATTGTGTTCATAGAAACGTTCATCTTCAATTGCGACAACAGCGTTTTGCAGTGACAATGGAACCTGGTCAATAGAAACGGGAGTGCGGTTTGAAGTTGGAGCGGTCAGTTTTTGCAGCTGACGGCCGTCTGTGCTGTATATATAAGTAGCTGATTCCACCGGGGCAGTGCTCAATTCAGAGATGTCGGGAGCACTGGCTATGAGACCCCGTACAATGCCGTAGCCGGCACATACAGAACCTATTACAATCGCAAAAAGAGCAATAATAAGGAGACGCATAAGCGTCATGCCTGCTTTTTGCTCAATTTTTTCGGCTGTCATATTCATTTGCTTTTTTTCTATGTCACGTCTGCCGTATTTCATCTGTCTGCTCCCTGTAAATTTGCTGTTCCTATCATCTTCTGCACTATTATAACAAAATATACACAGGATTGACAAGTCCGGCAGGATTTTATACTATGAAAGCAGATTTTGTGAATAAAAGAAGTGGGAGAAGATATGGCGGGAAAAGTGATTTACAAAGGCGGAGAAGGCGAGATAACAGAAAAAAAATCCAGATTTATTGCAACGGTCAGAAGTGTGCATTCAGAAGATGAAGCGGCTGCCTTTATAACGGAAATGAAAAAAAAATACTGGGATGCCAGACATAATTGTTCGGCATATATCCTGGGACAGCGTCAGGAAATACAGCGGTTCAGTGACGACGGTGAACCTCAGGGAACTGCAGGAAAACCCATGCTGGATGTGTTGGCCGGAGCCGGACTTCATGATTGTGCGGTGGTGGTGACGAGATATTTTGGAGGAATTCTTTTGGGAACCGGCGGGCTGGTACGGGCATATTCAAAAGCTGTGCAGGAAGGGCTCAAAAACAGCATTGTTATCGAAAAACTAAGAGGCAGAAAGATTATCATTGAAACGGATTACAATGGTGTGGGAAAGCTTCAGTATCTTCTGGGACAAAGGGATATACCGGTAGTGGATGCGCAATATAGTGATGTTGTGAAAACGATGGTGCTTGTGGAGGAGGAAAAAGCAGATGAACTTCTGGCAGCAGTCACGGAGGCAACTAACGGCAAGGCGCTCTGGGAAGAAGAAAAAGGAATATCTTTTGCATTTGTGGAGAAGCAGCCGGTACTGTTTTAAAGAAAACTTTACATCCGGAAATATTTGAAGTATACTATGATAACATAGTAAAAGAGCTGTTTGTATAAAGGAAACAACAGAGGTAAGGGGATATTATGATAATAGCGGAAAACGAAAAACCGATAGGTATGTTTGATTCCGGTGTGGGAGGCCTGACGGTTGCACGAGAAGTGATGCGCAATATTCCGAATGAGAGAATTGTGTATTTCGGGGATACGGCCCGTGTGCCATATGGGGGAAAATCAAAAGATACCATTCTTCGATATTCCAGGCAGATTGTCCGGTTTTTGCAGCAGCAGGATGTAAAGGCAATCGTTGTGGCATGCAATACAGCCAGTGCATTTGCTCTGGAAGAGATCCGCACAGAGATAGACATTCCCATGATCGGAGTGGTAAAACCCGGGGCTAAAATTGCATGTGAGGTTACAAAGAATAACCGTATTGGCGTCATTGGTACAAAAGGCACGATTTCCAGCGGGCTTTACACAGAATTTATCCGGGATATCAATCCCTGTGCGCAGGTGATTGGAAAAGCATGTCCATTGTTTGTTCCCCTTGTAGAGGAGAATATGTTAAAGGATCCGGTGACGGTTGAGATGGCCACAAGATATCTTTCGGGACTGAAAGAACAGGATATTGATACGCTGATACTGGGATGCACCCATTATCCGCTGCTGCGTTCTGTGATACGTGAAGTGGTGGGCGAGACAGTTACACTTGTCAATCCGGCTTATGAAACGGCCAGAAGCCTGAAGTGTCTGTTGGAAGAACGGGGATTGGCAAATACAAAAGCGCTCGGAGATGACAGTAATCCATATCAGTTTTATGTCAGCGATGCGGCAGACAGTTTCAGGGAGTTTGCGAACACAATTTTGCCGGTGGATATCAGAAACGCCACAAAGATTAATAATATAGAAGAATACCAGGAGACTGGAGGAACGGTATGACGGAAGAAGTTTTGGTAAGCATCAAAGGAATGCAGGTCATGACGGATATGGATGATGAAGTGGAAGTAGTCACTCAGGGGAAATATCTGTGCAAGGACGGCAAACATTACATACGTTATGAAGAAGTATGCGAAGGGATGGACGGGACCATCCAGAATCTGATAAAAGTAGACAAAAACGGTATGGAGGTTACGAAGCGGGGGCTTACAAACGTACACATGGTATTTGAAAAAAATAAAAAGAATCTTACGTACTATGATACTCCCTTTGGAAATCTGCTTGTGGGAATCGCAGCTACAAATATAGATGTGCGGGACAGCGAAAAAGATATAGATGTGACAGTACACTATGCTTTGGACATTAATTATGAGCATATGGCAGACTGCACGATTAACATGAATATAAAATCTGCGGACAGTAAGGAATTCCACCTCAGTTAAAGTTGAAAGAGGATAAAACTGGATGATTAATCAAAAAGTTGATTAATCATCCTATTTTATTTCATAAGAGAAATTATGTTTTTTACTTGAACAGGGAAAAGAAAAGTGGTATAATCTCAAACATGTAGTCCAGAAAAGGACATATGTCTTTAAAAGAAAGACGTGGGAAGGAGATCATTATGAAAAAAAGATTGGCAACCGTAGTAGCAGCGCTTTCTTTGGCAGCAATGATGACTGCCGGTGCAGCTGCAGATGATAATGTAGTTAAAATTGGCGTGTTTGAACCTCTGACGGGCGAGAATGGAGGAGGCGGTGTTCAGGAAGCACAGGCTGCTGAATACGCAAATGAAATCAGACCGACAGTTACTGTAGACGGCGTTGAATACAAAGTGGAACTTGACGTTGTAGATAACAAATCTGATAAGACAGAGGCGGTTACAGCCGCACAGAAACTGGTTTCTGACGGAGTAAGCGCAGTAATCGGTACATACGGTTCCGGATGTGCGATTGCAGCCGGCCCGACATTTGCAGAAGCAAAAGTTCCGGCAATCGGAGCATCCTGCACAAACCCGCAGGTAACTCTGGGATGTGATTACTATTTCCGTGTATGTTTCCTTGATCCGTTCCAGGGAAGTGTAATGGCACAGTATGCATATGATGAAGGGATCACAAAAGTAGCTGTTATCAGCCAGCTCGGTGATGACTATTCCGCAGGTCTTGCAAACTTCTTTGTAAAGAAATTTACAGAACTGGGCGGCCAGGTTGTTACAGAACAGCAGTTCCAGACAAATCAGTCTGACTTTAAGGCAATCCTGACCGAAGTAAAAGCATCTGAAGCAGAAGCAATCTTTGCTCCGTCTTCTATCACGACAGCTCCGCTGCTGATCAAACAGGCAAGAGAACTTGGTATTGAAGCAACATTTATGGCAGGCGATACATGGTACAACAGCACGATCATTGAAAATGCAGGCGCTGATTATGCAGAAGGCATGGTATGCTCCACATTCTTTGATGAAGCAGATACATCCAGTGAGGTAACATCTAATTTCGTTGCAGGATATAAAGAATGGCTGAATGCAGACAGCAGCCGTATCGAAAAGAATGGTGGAAACGATGCGATTGTTGGAAACAGTGCGCTTCTGTTTGATGCTTACAATGTAGCATGTGATGCAATTGAGGCAGCAGGTTCTCTTGACGGAGAAGCAATCAAAGAAGCTCTGGCAGGTATCGAGTCTGAAGGTGTTACAGGAAAGATTACCTTTGATGAGAACGGTGATGCTGAAAAAGATACAGCATACATCGATATCGTCGAAGGCGGCGCATTCAAATTCCTGAAGACTGTAACCGTACAGTAATATTATCGTAATATCAGGGGCGGAACCGTTGGCTTCGCCCCACATTTTTTATGCAATAGAAAATTCCCCGAATTTTCATTGCATAAAAATGTTTCAGAATCTCGCAGGCGGGAGCCTGTTTTATACAGGAGGCTATACATATATGAGTGCTATAACATTTGCACAACATTTGCTGACGGGTATTTCACTTGGCGGTGCGTATGCGTTGATCGCAATCGGATATACCATGGTTTACGGTATCCTGCGTCTGATTAACTTTGCGCACGGCGATATTTTTATGATATCCGGCTATTTTATGATTTTTGCCATGGCCTCATTTCCATGGTATATTGCAATTCCGATCGTTTTGATCGGAACAGTGATACTGGGCGTGGTAATTGAAAAAGTGGCTTACCGGCCCCTTAGAAGTGCACCCCGTATGTCGATTATGATTTCGGCTATCGGTGTCAGCTATCTGCTGCAGAACCTGGCAACCTATCTGTTTACGGCTATCCCGAAAGCTTATCCGGAGATTCCTTTCCTTAAAAAGATTTTTTCTTTTGGCGGTATTTCGGCATCTCTGGTAACACTGGTTACACCGATCCTCACTATTGTGCTGGTTATTTTGCTGATTCAGCTGATCAACCATACAAAAATCGGTATGGCTATGAGAGCTGTTTCTAAAGATACGGAGGCTTCACGCCTTATGGGTATCAAAGTAGATTCCACGATTTCTATGACATTTATTATTGGGAGTTTTCTGGCAGGTATCGGTGCTGTGCTCTACTTTACGGACCGTATGACAGTATATCCTTACTCCGGTTCACTTCCGGGACTGAAATGTTTTGTTGCGGCAGTGCTGGGTGGTATTGGTTCCATTCCAGGGGCTGTTATCGGCGGGTTTATTATTGGTATTTGTGAAACCTTCCTGGTTGCGTTGGGATATTCCACATTTTCTGATGCATTTACGTTCCTGTTATTGATTGTGATTTTACTGGTTCGTCCTACAGGTCTGTTCGGCGAAGCTGCATCTGATAAAGTCTGAGAGGTGAGGATATGAGCAAAAAAACAACAAGAGACCTGGTGCTGAGCATTCTGCTGGCAGGTTTGGTTTGTGCCATCCTTGCTTATTTTCAGGCAGATTCATCAGCTCATTCCTATGCAATTTCAATTATCGAACGTTCTGTTATTTATGCGGTCGTAGCTGTGGCTATGAACCTTTTGAACGGCTTTACGGGTCTGTTCTCACTTGGACAGGCGGGATTTATGGCAATCGGTGCTTACGTGACAGCAGTTCTTACCATTCCGGTAGAAATGCGTCAGAGTGTATATTATATGAATGGTATTGCCGGATGGCTTGAGAATCTTTCTCTGCCAATGGTGCCGGCTATGATACTGGGAGGCCTGTTTGCTGCAGGAGCGGCAGCACTCATCGGTATTCCGGTGCTTAGATTGAAAAGTGATTATCTGGCAATTGCAACCCTCGGTTTTGCGGAAATCATCCGTGCGCTGCTGGCGGCACCGGTAATGGATAAAATTACGAATGGTTCCTACGGACTTAATAACATTCCGGGATTTAAAAATATGTTCCAGCCTATTATTCTGGCGGCTGTGTGTATTGCAATTATGGTTCTGCTGATTAATTCCTCTTATGGCCGCGCGTTCAAGGCGATCCGAGAAGACGATGTGGCAGCGGAAGCTATGGGGATCAATCTGTTCAGACATAAAGAATTGTCCTTTGTTATTTCTTCGTTTTTTACAGGAATGGCAGGCGGTATGCTGGCAGTATTTATGCGTTCCATTGACACAAAGACCTTTCAGGTCATGCTGACTTACAATATTCTGTTGATCGTTGTGCTGGGCGGCATCGGTTCGGTGACAGGATCCATTATTGGTTCTTTTCTCATCAACGGAGGTCAGGAGTGGCTGCGTTTCCTGGACGATTCCTCCTTTACGATCGGGGGAGCAGCTATTCCGCTGTTTAAGCCGGGATTTCGTATGGTAATCTATTCTGTCCTTTTGATGGTAGTTGTATTGTTCTGGCGCAGAGGTATTATGGGCACCAGTGAATTTACCTGGGATGGATTGTTTAACCTGTTTAAGCGAAAGAAAAATAAAAAATCTTCTGCAGGGGGTGAGGTATAATGGCTGAAAATGTACTTCGTGTAGAAAACGTGACAATGCAGTTCGGCGGTGTTGTTGCAGTAAATAACCTCTCTCTGGAAGTTAACAAAGGAGAAATTGTTGCTCTTATCGGACCTAACGGCGCAGGTAAGACTACTGCATTTAATGTAATCACCGGTGTGTATGCACCTACCAACGGAGCGGTTTTCTTTAAGGATGAGATGATAGTTGAAAATCATCCTAAAGGAAAAATTGAGAAATCCTATCTGGGAGAAAATATGGGGCTGTATACGAAATCTGTTGTCAAAACGCCGGATCAGATTACTCGTCTGGGAATTGCGAGAACATTCCAGAATATTCGTCTGTTCAAGAGTTTGACCGTATTTGATAATGTTTTGATTGCACGCCATATGCGTTCAAAAGCCAATGTGTTTTCAGCTGCTTTTCGGGCGAACAGAAAGGAAGAATTGGCAAACCGTGAAAAAACACTGGAGCTTTTGAAACTGGTTGGCCTGGAGGATGTGAAGGATGAAGTTTCCAGTTCTCTGCCTTACGGTAAACAGCGCCGGCTGGAGATTGCCCGTGCACTTGCAACAGAGCCGGAACTTCTGCTTCTGGATGAGCCGGCGGCCGGCATGAACCCTCAGGAGACAGATGAACTGAGCGCATTTATTCAGCAGATTAAAAAACAGTTTGATCTGACAATTTTTGTAATTGAACATCACATGGATCTGGTTATGGAAATATCTGACCGCATTTATGTACTGGATTTCGGAAAACTGATTGCACAGGGAACACCGGAAGTGATCCAGAATGATCCAAAAGTAATCAGTGCGTATCTGGGGGTGCAGGAAGATGAGTAATATTCTTGAAGTAAGAGATTTGAAAGTAGTATACGGCGGTATTGAAGCTGTGAGGGGCATTAGTTTTGACGTGCCGGAGGGACAGGTGGTCACACTGATCGGTGCCAACGGTGCGGGAAAAAGTTCTACGCTCCGGTCGATCGTCGGGCTTGAGAAACCGGCCCAGGGAAGCATCAAATTTCAGGGGATGGAGCTTGGTACAATGGGTACGGAGACGATCGTGACGAAAGGGGTCACTCTTGTTCCGGAAGGACGGCGCGTATTTGTAAATCTGACTGTACTGGAAAATCTTCGGATGGGTGCTTATATGAGAAAGGATTCTATAGAAGATGACTTGAATTGGGTATTTGATCTGTTTCCACGCCTGAAAGAGAGAAGCTGGCAGGCGGCCGGTACCCTGTCAGGCGGTGAACAGCAGATGCTGGCAATTGCCCGTGCGCTGATGAGCAAACCTAAACTGATCATGATGGATGAACCGTCTCTGGGACTTGCACCTATCATCGTGCAGGGCGTGTTTGACATTATCCGTGAGATCAACAAGCAGGGCGTGACAATTCTTCTGGTTGAGCAGAATGCGAATATGGCGCTGAATGCAGCAGATCTGGGGTATGTCATGGAGACCGGACGCATCACCATGTCGGGCCCGGGAAAAGAACTGGCAGCGAATGAAGAAATCAAGGCGGCATATCTTGGAAAAGCAAAAAAATAGAATATATGCAAAAAGCAGAGAGGGGCTTTCTGAAATGAACGTAAGGTTCATAACGAAGGAACCCTCTTTTCTTTTTGTATTCTGATTACCTGTGTTGACGAACGAAATAACATCATATATAATTTTTGTGATGAAATTTTTATTGCGCATAATCGATGATGCAGAGGTTAAAAGATGCCTTACGGATTGTTTTGTGCTCTGCACTCCCACAATTCTGCATCATCATAATTCGGCTGACAGCGGAAATGGCTGTATGGAGAATATAGGAGGGCGTGTAATGCTGATTATAAAAAAAGGCAGAATCGTAGATCCGGCCAGCGGGCTGGACATGACAGGTGACATTGCGGTAAATCAGGGGAAAATCGAAAAAATTGCGGAGAATATTCCGGTTTCCCGGGACGATACGGTTATGGATGCGTCAGGGCTTGTGGTTGCCCCCGGACTGATAGATACCCATGTTCACTTCAGAGATCCCGGTTTTACTTATAAAGAAGATATTTTTACCGGGGCAAAAGCGGCAGCAGCGGGAGGATTTACCACGGTGGTCTGCATGGCAAACACAAAACCGGTGGCAGACAATGAAAAAACCATATCGTATATTACGGAAAAAGCATCAAAAACGGCCATACATGTATTGACGGCGGCTGCGATTACTAAGGAATTTGACGGAAAGAATCTTACAGATTTTAAGAAACTTCTGGAATGTGGAGCCGTAGGTTTTACGGATGATGGAATTCCCATTAAAGATGAAAGCACGGTGGAAGCGGCTATGAAAATGGCTGCAGAACTGGATGTGCCTGTCAGCCTTCATGAAGAAGACCCGGATATGATAGACAGACCGGGGGTCAACAAAGGGATCGTCTCAGAAAGATTGAATTATGGCGGCGCTCCGGCTGCATCAGAATACACCATGGTGGAACGGGATTGTGAGTTGGCGTATAAAACCCGGGCAAAGGTAGTGATCCAGCATATCAGCGCGGCGCAGTCGGTAGAAGCGGTGCGCAGATATTGGAAAAAAGGTGCGAAAGTACATGGAGAGGTAACACCTCAGCATTTTTCACTGACAGAAGAAATTGTACTGGAAAAAGGCAGTCTGGCAAGAGTGAACCCTCCAATCCGTACAGAGGCGGACCGGCAGGCGCTTATCAAAGGACTTCAGGATGGAGCACTGGATATTATCTCTACTGATCATGCTCCTCACAGCAGAGAGGAAAAACAGAGAGATATCAAGGATGCTCCAAGCGGAATGATCGGATTGGAAACGGCACTGGCTCTTGGCATCACTAATCTGGTGAAAAAGGGATATCTGACACTTCCGGAACTTTTGGAAAAAATGACTATTAATCCGGCAAGATTATATGAATTGCCGGCGGGATATCTGGCAGAGGGAGGGCCGGCAGATATGGTTCTTTTTGATGAAGATGAAAAATGGACAGTAGAAGATAAATTCTTTTCAAAATCAAATAATTCCCCGTTTATCGGAATGGAGCTGACGGGCAGAGTAAAATATACTATTTGCGGCGGACGGATAGTTTATCCGCAGTAAGGAGGGAGAAGGATGGGAAAGATCATCAGTAATCAGAAAGTCGGAGAGGACTTTTATCTGATGAAAGTAGAACAAAAGAATCATGCGGCAATGGGACAGTTTTATATGCTCAGGGCATGGGATACATACCCTGTGCTGAGCCGCCCGATCAGTGTTTATGATGCGGACAAAGATACGGTCAGTTTCCTGTATAAAGTGGTCGGAAAAGGAACTGCGCTTTTAGCACAGCTGAAAGTGGGTGATGAAATCACACTGGATGGCTCTCATGGAAATGGATTTCCGTCTGTGCCGGAAGCAAAAAAGATTGCACTGGTAGGAGGAGGCGTGGGAATAGCACCTCTTTATCTTGCTGCAAAGACATTAAAAAAAGAAAATCCGGACTGCAGGGTGGATATTTATCTCGGCTTTTCAGGAGAACCGATTTTAACACAGGAATATCAGGCCGTAGCAGATTCGGTAACGGTAAATGTGGGTGGATTTGTTACGGATGATATTGATCCAAATGAATATGATGCAATTATGACCTGCGGCCCGACGGTCATGATGAAAGTTTTGTATGATAAATGCGTCAGGTGCAAGGCAGAGGCAGTGCTTTACGTATCAATGGAGAACAGAATGGCCTGCGGTATCGGGGCGTGTCTGGTATGCAGTTGTAAGACAGACGGAGGAAACCGAAAAGTCTGTAAGGATGGACCGGTATTTTTGGGAAGCGAGGTGTTTGGTGTTGAGTGACCGATTGAAAACAATGTTTGCCGGAGTGGAATTTAAAAACCCGGTGGTATTAGCTTCCGGCACCTGTGGTTTTGGCAGAGAATTAAATGAATATTTTGATATTGAGCGTCTGGGAGGATTGTGCTCCAAAGGACTTCTTGAGCATCCGCATGGAGGAAACGAAGGTATTCGTATCTGGGAGACGGCCAGCGGCATCATGAACAGTGTAGGACTGGAAAACCCGGGAGTGGATGCGTTTATTAAAAATGATCTTGACTGGGTGAACAGCAAAAATCTGGTAAATATTGTAAACCTTGGCGGTCATACCATAGAAGGTTATCTGAAAGGGATGGAAAAGCTCAATAAAGTTGACCTGGACATTCTGGAGCTGAATATTTCCTGTCCGAACGTAAAAAGCGGCGGTATGAATTTCGGAACGAAAACAGAAGTGGCAAGAGAAATTGTGCGTGAAATCCGTAAAATGTGCAGACACAAACTGGTGGTAAAGCTTTCGCCAAATGCTGAGGATATCGTTTCTCTTGCAAAAATGTGTGAAGAGGAAGGCGCTGACGGCGTGTCCCTGACAAATACATTCCTCGCCATGGCCATTGACATCAAAAAGAAAGCTCCGGTGTTTAATAATACCTATGCAGGACTTTCCGGGCCGGCAATTAAACCGATTGCGCTCCGTATGGTACATCAGGTCAGCAAAGCGGTGAATATTCCGGTGATGGGACTGGGAGGCATTACCACATGGGAAGACGCCGTTGAATTTGTTATGGCAGGAGCCACGGTGGTCCAGGTGGGCACGGCTACTTTTATGAAGCCGGATATCAGTATGGATATTATTGACGGTATGGAAAAATACCTGGAAGAGAACGGATATGACAATATAGAGCAGATAAGAGGGATTGTTTAGGTGAATGAGGCTGTTGCTTTAAGAATGAAAATTCATGAGGCAACAGCTTCATTTTTGCTGTTTAAAATTTTCAGATATCTTTCTTTACAATTGCTGTGTGTTATATAAATGTGAAATTGTGCAACAAGAGTGTAAATGCGTGAAATGAATTTCATAAAAGATTATACAATACTACTGTAAAAAGATGGGAATTGGTGATTAATAAACAAAATGGTAAAAAATAATAAAATTTGAAAAAAAATATTGCAAAATATGTAAATATGGTGTAATATTGTAAATACAAAGTTGCACAAAAGTTGCACAATTGTTGCATGGAGGTGGAGGGGTGGCAAATACTTTTTTTAAGCCAAAAGATGGATATCTGGCAGACTGCATGCCGTTTTATCATAAAGGCGTTTTCTATATTTTTTATTTAAAAGATTATCATGATAAAGAAAAGTATCCGGAAGGTGTTTCGTGGAATCTGGCGTGCACAAAAGACTTCATTCATTTTGAGGACAAGGGAGAGGTTCTAAAACATCATGGAAAAAATGATCAGGATCTATATCTATATACGGGATGTGTAACGGAAAGAGAAGATATATACCATATGTTTTATGTTTCACATAATCCATATTTTCCGCAGCAGGGCAAACCAAGGCAGGGAATATGCCATGCAATAAGCACTGATTTGCTCCATTGGAACAGATGCCCGGAAGATGACTTTTTTTCATCTGGCAGTGAGTATGAGATAGATGATTGGAGGGATCCACTGGTATTTTGGAATGAAGAGGAAAAAAGATATTGGATGCTGTTCGCAGCAAAAAGAGTATCCGGCCCGCCAAAAGGCAGAGGAGTAACAGCTCTTGCGGTATCAAGTGATTTAATTCATTGGGAAATTTGTGATCCGATTTATGATAGCGGCAGATATATAGTTCCGGAATGCCCGGATATGTTTTGCATTGGCGAATGGTGGTATCTGATTTTTTCGGAATTCAGTGATGAATTTATGACAAGATACAGAATGGCAAAAAGTCCATATGGTCCCTGGATAGAACCTGAGAAAGATACATTTGACGGAAGAGCATTTTATGCAGCAAAAACATGTGAAGCAGACGGTAGCAGATATCTTTTGGGTTGGAATCCTACACGTAAAGGCAATACTGATTTTGGAGACTGGGAATGGGGAGGCTCTTTGATAGTACATAAACTGTTCCAGAGACCGGATGGAACATTGGGCGTCAGTTTGATAAAAGAGTTGACCGAGTCATTTACAAAGAATATAGAGATAAATATTCAGGACACATATCTGGGCAGTGTTGATATGGAAGGTGATGGATTTGTTGTTAATGGTGAATCGACACTTTCTACGGTCAATTTGGGAAAAATGCCAGAAGCAGGAATAATATCATTAGATTATGAGGTCTATGATGAGAAAGGTGGATTTGGATTATGGATTCGTGGCTCAGAAGATTTTGAAGAGGGATATTATTTTCGGATTGAGCCTCATAAACAGCGCGTTGTGATGGATATGTGGCCCAGAGACCGAATAACAGATCCGGTGCAAATATCGGGTCGGGATACGAATCCTTACAGGCCAGGATTATATCAAATGATATTACCGGATGTATGTGAGAAAGGTCACATAGAATTCATATTCGATGATAGTGTAGGGGTGCTTTATTTAACCGATGGAACGGCATTAAATACGCGGATGTATAGTTTAAAAGGCGAGAACTGGGGGGTCTTTACACGTAATACAAAAGTTTTGTTTTCGAACATACAGCTCAGAACAATTGAAAGTCTGGGGTAGCATAGTGATCAGCCTGCTGATCACACAAAATAAAAAATACATACAAAATGTAAGGAGGGTTACAAAATGAAGAAAAGATTTGTAAAAACAATGATGCTGGTGTCTTTACTTGGCGTATTCGCAGGTGGTGAGACAGTACAGGGAGCACAGGAAATTGATTCTGATATTACTGCCAGGATTGAAATTCTGAATAATGGAGGCGATGCAGAACAAAAGATAAATGCAGAAATTATTGCGGAATTTAATGAGAAATATCCGAATGTTGAAGTTGTCGATACATATGCTTCTATTACAGACTGGGGCGAATATATTAACAATATGCTGACAAGAAAAGCTGCTGGAACAATGCCGGATATTGTTTATATGGGCGGAGAAGGTCTTCAGCTCGCTGCATCTAGAAATCTGCTCCTTCCGCTGGATGGTTACATTGAAGATACAAGTGATGATTCTTTCCGGCAGATGTTGACAGATGTTAATCCGACGGTATTAAATTGTTTGTCATATCAGGACAGTGTATATGCAATGCCAACGGCACATAATGGTAAAGTGCTTATCTACAATAAGGATATTTTTGATAAGCGTGGGGTTGAGTATCCTACGGATGACTGGACATGGGATGATCTTAGAGAAGCTGCAAAAAAATTGACATATGTAGATGAAGATGGAACTCAGATCTATGGATATTCCATGTCATGGATGACATGGATGTTTGATGTCTGGCCGTATATCTTTGGTTCTGAAGGAAACCTGAATTCTGATTGGACTGAATCAAACCTTCTCGATCCACTCGTAGAAAAGTCTTATCAATATGTATATGACATGATATATGAAGATGGCTCATGCCCGATGCCGGAAGCAGGACAGAGCCAGAATTCGATTATGGCATCAGAACGATGCGCAATGATTACGGAAGGAAGTATGTTCTTTAGATATGCCGCAGGCAGTGACATTGCTGATCACATTGGTGTTTGTAAAGTACCTATGGCTCCTGACGGTTCCGGAAGAAGAGTTGCAGTATTCGGTGCACTTGGATTTGGTATTTCCACAGAGTGTGAATATCCGGAATTAGCATGGGAATTAATCAAGATGCTGGCAAGTGAAGAACGACAGGCCAGTATTGTTAAAGCTGGAGGACCAACTCCTATAGTTCGGCAGGTGGCTATTGATAATATTCAGTATAATGGTGAAAATAAAGAAATCTGGTATGATTATCTGGAAGATGGAAAGTTGATGGCGGGTCCGGTAAAATATACAGAATACAATTTGATCATGCAGAATTGCTGGCAGTCATGGTTATCAAATACAAAAACTATTCATGAAGCATTAGTCGATGCGGATGCCGAGATTACGGAAGCTTTTTCTGAATAGCATAGATATAAATTAAAACGAATAGAATCCAGATACTATACTGAGAGTATAGCAAATGCGTATTCTCAGTATAGTATGATTAACAGTAATTTTGAAAGGTGTTGGCGGCTCGGATGAAAAGATCAGTACGAAAAAATATCGTAAATTGTGCAATAAATATTATGCTGCTTATCATTGCGTTTATGTACTTATTGCCATTTTTCTGGATAATTTCTACATCGTTACGACCTGTAGGAGAATCATATAGAATGCCTCCCAGCTTTTTTCCTACGCAATTTAATATAGAAGCTTACAAACAGCTGCTTCTGAATGAATTTCCATTTTTTATGACATTTCTTAACAGTGCGAAGGTCACATTATGTGTTGTATTTGGACAAATTATTATTTGCACTATGGCGGCGTATGCATTTGCATGTATACGTTTCCCAGGAAAGGGTATTCTGTTTGGAATATTATTAACAGGTCTTATGATGCCGATTCAGGTCACTGCGATACCGAGTTTTGTATTAATGACAAAGCTTAACTTAATTAACAGCCTGTGGTCTGTGATACTGCCATATTGCAGTAGTATATTTGGAATTTTCCTATTGAGGCAGTTTTTTATGAGTATTCCTATTGCATTGGCAGAGGCGGCTAAAATCGATGGGGCTGGATATTTTAGAATCTTTGCGCAGGTTATGTTACCACAGGTGAAGCCTGCGATTGCAACTATGGTAATCTATGGAATGAATCAGTCGTGGAATAATTACTTTTCCCCACTATTGTATTTGAATCAATGGGATAAAATGACACTTCCGATTGGGATGGTCGTCATGAGGGATAATTTACCTAATGGCCTGGGTTGCGTTATGGCGGGAATCGTACTGGCAATAATACCCATATTTATTTTATTTGTATTTTGTCAGCAGTATTTCGTTGAGGGGGTAGCGGCACAAGGCGTTAAAGGATAATAAAAGATAATGGAGGGCTTACAAATGAGAACAGTGAAATTAGGGCTTATTGGAGCTGGAATATGTATACGAGATCTTTATTGGCCGGAACTTCAGCAAATACCTGATAAATTTGAAATTATTGCTGTTGCAGGAAGTGGATCTGAACGAGGACGCAAATTTGCAGAATCAATTGGTGCAAAAGAATATTACACCGACTATCATGATTTATTAGCCAATAAAGAGATTGAGGCGGTGTGTATTGCATATCCATTTACGATGAATCATGAAATTGTATGTGCAGCTATGGAGGCCGGTAAGCATTTGATGGTTGAAAAACCTATTGCTACATGTCTTGAAGATGCTCAGGACATGCTTCAAAAGAGCAGGAGAGCCGGGACGGTGACACTTCTTGCAGAGAACTTCCGTTACAGAAAAATGCCTGCAAAAGTGCGGGAGATGATTAACGGGGGAGTTATAGGCAAACCTTATACTTTTATCTGGAATATTATTGGGTATACGCCGCGTAACAATAAATATATATCTGATTCAAAATGGCGATTGCATAGTCACTATGGACTTTTGTTTGATGGAAGCGTTCATTTTATTTCTGTCTTTAGGGAATTGTTTGGTGATATAAAAAGCGCAATTGGATTTACAGCGAGCAGTAAAAAGGATGTAGGAACAAATGATACCGTCACTTATCAAATGGTGTTTGAAAGTGGGGTGACAGGTACATATCATATGTTCCAGAGTTCTTATGGATATTCTAATCATGATGCTGTTATTTTCGGGTCGGAAGGAACAATTAAAATAGCGGGTTTAAAAGATGTAACCATCACGACACCTGACAGAGAAGAACATATTACGTTTGATAATGATGAGGGATATATGGCAGAATTGTCAGATTTTTACGATTGTATCGTCAATAGTAAAAAACCGAAGGGGTCCTTTGAAGAAGGATATAAAGATTTTCTTGCTGATGTTGTAGCGTTTGCTCCAATGGAGAGGTGGGATAAACTTAAACTGGCCGATTTTACAAATGACGATCAGAGCGGTGGTGATTAGTTTAAATATATTAATGAAAGGTCGGTGATTCTGTAATGAAAAGAACAAAACTTCACTCTGCAAAGTACAGGGAATGGATAGCAGGTTATCTGTTTGCCGCACCTGCTGTTATTATATTTTTAATATTTACATTGGTTCCGATGCTCGGCACCATATATTTTAGCTTGACTAATTATAACTTTTTTGACAAAGCTGAGTATGTTGGTTTCAGGAATTTTATTAAAGTATTCAGAGATAAAGAATTGCTGGCTGCCATTGGTCATACGGTGTTTTTTGGAGCTGTTGCAATTTCAGCAGCAATTATAATTGGTATATTATTAGCAATATTAATGAATCGAAAGATAAATCCAAAACTTAGCTGGTTTTATCGGTTATGCTTCTTTTTGCCATATGTTGTAGCCTACGCCTATGTCTCGTTGATCTGGAGCCAGTTTTATGCAACTGATACGGGCATTTTTAACTATTATTTAGGAAAATGGGGGCTTGCGAAAATAGGATGGTTAACAGATCCTAAAATCGCAATGATTGCAATCATAATTATGGATGTCTGGAAAAGCGTTGGTTTCTTTATGATTATTTTTCTGGCAGGATTGCAGAATATTCCTTCAATGTATTACGAATGCGCTTCCCTGGACGGTGCAGATACTGTCCAGAAATTTTTCAAAATCACATTACCATTGTTGACGCCAACAATATTTTTTGTGCTTATCTTAACATCTATTTCTGCATTGCAAATATTTGAGCCTATCCAGATTTTAACTAAGGGCGGGCCTATGAATTCAACCAGAAGTATTGTTATGTATATATATCAAAAAGCATTTGGGAGTTACAATCTTGGATATGCTTCATCGATTTCACTGCTTCTTTTCATTGCTGTGGTTTGCTTTACTTTCCTGCAATTTTCGTTAAGCAGAAAATGGGTTAATTACGATTGAGAAAGGTTTGTATATGAACAGAGTATTTGAATTAAGTAATGGTAAACAGATACCATGTATTGGATATGGTACCTGGCAGATAAAGGATGAAAAGACAGCGATAGATGTTGTGAAGAAGGCTATTATAATGGGATACCGTCATATAGATACAGCGGCAGTATATGGGAATGAAGAAGCTGTCGGAAAAGGCCTTCATGCAGTTGATATACCAAGAGAAAACCTTTTTATAACGGGAAAACTACGTAATACTAAAAGAGGATATCAGAATGCACTCAGCGAGTTCAATAATACCCTTGATAAACTCGGGCTTGATTATCTTGATTTATATTTGATTCATTGGCCTGCATCCTGGCATAGATATGCTGACTGGGAACAAATTAATCTTGATACATGGAAAGCATTTGCTGAGTTATATCATGAAGGAAAAATAAAAGCTATCGGTGTATCAAATTTTATGCAACATCATCTGGAAGCATTAATGAAGACAGAAATAGTACCGATGGTTAATCAGATTGAATTTCATCCGGGACAGCTTCAAAAGGAAACTTTAGAATTTTGTCAAAATCATCGTATTCTTGTTGAAGCCTGGAGCCCGCTTGGGACTGGAAAAATGCTTTCTAATGCATTGCTGGTTAATCTGGCGGCGAAATATGATAAGTCAGTTGCACAAATTTGTCTCAGATGGTGTTATCAGCATGAAGTCGTTCCGTTGCCAAAGTCGGTTACACCATCAAGGATGCTTGAGAATCTGAACATATTTGATTTTGAAATTGAGGAATATGATATGGATCAGATTGATCGGATACCATACTTTGGAGGATCGGGATTACATCCGGATGAAATTGATTTTTAATAAATATAGTCTAATATATTGATTTTACTATAAAAAAATTGACTTACTTGTTTAAAAACATTATAATAAAAAAACATAGTTAAACAAGGGCGCGGAGCACCGTATTTTTTGAAGCGGTTTCTCAATGGTTTTTGAAAAATGAGTCTTGGAGACGCATGAAATAAAGCTAAAGCTTAGAGATTCCGAGAGTCTATCATACATATGAGAGAGTGATTAGTATGGCAAATTATAAAGATATTGCTAGAGTGGCCAATGTATCTACAGCTACAGTATCACGTGTTTTTAATAATAACCTGAGAATCAGCCAGGAAACTCGCGATATAGTAATGGAGGCTGCTCAGAAGTTAGGATATATCCCGAAGACAGGTGCAACTGAAAATAAACGCTTATCTTTGATAGGCTTTGTTATTTCTGATTCAAATAATTCTTTTTTTCAGCAACTGGCGAGCCAGTTGGAGCAGTTTTTGCAAAGCGGAAATTGTAGCCTGCTGGTAACATATTTTGAATCGGATACAATCGCTGAAAGAAACTGTCTTGAAAATATGTTGTCTTTACAACCGGCAGTACTTTTATATATTCCTGGAAGCAATAAAAATGGGGATATTCTCGAAAAAATATCTGCAAAAGGAATTCCGGTATTGCAGCTGTTTGCTAATTTTTATAAAGAGTATCCGGCATATGTAGTGGATGATTATCACTCTATATTTCAGGCGATAAATTTACTTATAAGTAACGGTCATCGAAATATAGCATTGGTTGAAAATGGACATAGCTTTATATCACAAAAGCTTAAAGGATATAAAGATGCTCTGGAGGCAAATAATGTGCCTTTTCAGGAGGAATTAGTTTTTACACTTCCGATACGAATGGACAGAGACAGGATATTAAAAAAGTATATTCAGAAGTGGAAGCCCACTGCTCTTATTACAAGTGACAGTGTTCAGATGTTGTTGACAATGAAAACCTGCAAGCGCATTGGTATTCAAATACCAGATGATCTCAGCCTGATATCTATTGACGATAGTGACTGGTTAGAATTGTTTGGTATTACTGCTGTTCATGTTTCTCATGAAGAGATGGCTTACGATATATATTCATTGTTGATGAAATTAATGAAACAGCCAGAAGAGATGAAACACTTTTATTATGTAAGGCCAGTTCAGCTTGTGTCGAGAGAATCCATTAAGAATTTTCGAATGTAGAGAATGCTTTTATATAAAAAGTTCCGGGTTGTTGGAAATCCGGAACTTTTTGATTTATTTTTTCGATTTTGATTTGGCTGCAGTTGCGTTCTGTGCTGTACTGCTATCCTTTTTAAAACGGCCAAGCAAGCCTTTTTTCCTGGGTGCGGGCTGCTCCAGCGGACCCCTTACTCCTTTTACAGCGGTGATATAAATACCGCTCACAGTTGCCTTTACTTCCTTTTTAACAGGAATCAGGTCAAATACATTTGCATCGGCCATCAGAGTCATCACTTTCGGACCGACCTTTGCTTTTACGACAGGCACTTTTGTTCCGCGCATCAGCTTCGGTGTCTGGTCAATCACCATTTGGGGAAGACCGGAATCTTTCAGTTTCATCTTCTTCTTGTCAATAATCAGCATGGAAACGGTCTGCTTCATGGCTTCCAGCTGTTCCTGCTGCTGCGCCTGTTTTTTCTGAGCTTTTCTTCCGAAGTAATAGAGGGCGCCCAGAATGGCAATTGCTACAACCAAAACAATAATAAGAACGTTAAAGAATGTTGACATCTCTTTCCTCCTCTTAAATTCGCTTTTTCTATTCTAACATCCTTTTTTTGAAAGTGCAATAATCTTTCTGCTCATCTGTGAAAAATGTGTGATAGTATTGATTTTTAAAGGGAATTATGATAGAGTGACAAAGGAGAATTGTGTTAAAAACTTATGATGGAGGGGTTATGGGCACAAGAAAAAAAGAAAAGGGGTATGCTGGTTCTACGGAAGACTCGAGAAGCGGGGTGAGACAGGACCGGAACAGAGCAAGGGGTCGGAGAGTGTCACAGAATCGAGACACACAGGTAAGAAAAAGGCGCAGAAAAGGGGGAGGTACAATTGTACTGATTCTGCTGATTTTACTTGTTCTTGCAGGAATCATTTTTTTTGTAAAAGACAGTCTGGGAGAGAATATCTCAGATTTTGTCGGAAAAGTAGAAAGCAGCCTGGGAGTAGATATTCCGTTTTTGGGGGAAAACGTGGAAAAATTATTGGAACAGGCGGATGAACTGGCACAGATTTATGATTATGACGGTGCGCTGGCAGTTTTAAAAGGCAGCAATAATTATGATTCCAATACGGAACTTCAGGAAAAGGCAGCGGAATATGAGAATGCACGTACAGCCATGTCGGAAGAAATCAATTCTGTACTGGATACTGCATTGGAGGAAATAGGCCAGTTTGATTATCAGGGAGCTGTTGATACGATTAAAAATTCCAGGTATTATGGAACGAGCGTGCTGCTTCAGGACAGGGCGGCAGAGTATCAGGATGCGCTGGATAACGGAGGAGCAGTTGATGAAGAGGCTGTTGCACAGGCAGATGCACTGGCGCTTACCTACGATTATGACGGTGCAATAGAGCTGCTAAAAGGTATCGGTAATTATGAGGCAAATCCTGTATTGCAGCAAAAGGTTTCGGAATATGAGGCTCAGAAAGCTGCCTGCGTGGCTATCAATCCGGAAGATGTGACTCACATTTTCTACCATTCACTTGTAATTGATCCATCCAAAGCATTTGTACCGGGAGAAGCCGGTTATGATGGATGGCAGCAGTGGATGACGACGATTTACGAATTTGATAAAATTACCCAGTCCATGTATGACAGAGGATTTGTTCTTGTGGGACTGGATGATCTGTACAGTAAAGAAACTGCGGAAGATGGAACGGTGACGATTTCTCCGAAGCAGGTATTCCTGCCGGAAGGGAAACAGGCATTTGTATTGTCGCTGGATGATCTCAGTTATTACCATACGTATGATAACCATGGCGTAGCTTCCAGACTTGTCCTGGATGAAGAAGGGAAGCCTGCGTGTGAGTATATTCAGGATGACGGTACGGTAGTGCTGGGAGATTATGATGCGGTTCCACGTCTTGATGCTTTTCTGGAAGAACATCCGGATGGCTGTTATAAGGGTGCAAGAGGAACGGTGGCACTTACCGGTTATGATGGAATTTTGGGCTATCGTACGGACGGAACTTATGATGATGCTCACAATACAAATTCGGAAGTCTACTATGCAGACCAGCTTCAGTTAGACTGGCTGGCAGCTCATCCGGATTTTGACTGGGAACAGGAGTGTGAAAACGCTAAAAAGGTGGCCGATGCCATGAAAGCAGAAGGCTGGACTTTCGCAAGCCATACATGGGGGCATAAGGCAGTAGGAGAAGCAAGCTATGATTCTGTTGTCAGAGATACGGAGCGGTGGCTTGAGTATGTATCTCCATTGATCGGGGAAACAGATAAGATTATCTTTGCTCATGGGCAGGACATTGCAGCGGTATCAGAATATACCAGCAGCGATAAATTCCAGTATTTGAAGAGCAAAGGATTTGACGTATATTGTCCGGTGGATTCAACACCGAAAACAACTACCGTCACAGCAGACTTTTTCCACCAGGGAAGAAGAAATCTGGACGGATACCGTATTTACCAGGATTACATTTCCGACAGTCCGTTGGCATCAGACTTGTTTGATGCAAGTGAGGTGCTTGATCCGGAGAGACCTTTACCGGTACCGGAATTGTAATAATAGATTTGAGGGAAATAACTATTGTGTGGAATAAAAAAAGAGAGGATATGTATCATGAAAAAACAGGCAGTAGCGGCATTGCTGGTCAGTGTGGCATTGGCAGCAACCGGATGCGGACAAAGTGAAACAAAAACAACAGAGGCGGAAACAAAAGCTACTGAAGTTGTTACAGAAACACAGACGGAAGCAGCATCTGAAGAAGAGACAACAGAAGCCGCAAGTGAAGCAGAG
>JAUNSC010000002.1:0-109014 GCA_030539395.1 Eubacteriales bacterium | reverse complement strand
TCAGAGAGTGAGACAGTAAGCGAAGCGGCATCCGAGGAAGAAACAACTGAGGAAGTAAGTGAAACAGAGTCAGAGAGTGAGACAGTAAGCGAAGCGGCATCCGAGGAAGAAACAACTGAGGAAGCAAGCGAAGCAGAGTCTGAAATTGAGACGGTCAGCCTGAAGGATACACCGAGATATACTGCACTTGATTATGTAACACTTGGTGAGTACAAAGGACTGACGGTTGTTGAGAAGCCGATCGAGATTACAGATGAAGAGATTCAGGAAGTTATTGATGTTGAAACTGTTGAGACGCTTACAGAAGGAACCGTAGAAGAAGGCGATATTGCAAACATCGATTACGAAGGAAAGATTGATGATGTAGCATTTGATGGCGGAACAGCAGAAGGATATGATCTGGAAATCGGTTCAGATTCTTTCATTGAAGGATTTGAAGACGGACTGGTTGGAATTGAAGTGGGTTCTGAGACAGATCTGTATCTTACATTCCCGGAAAATTATCATAGCGAAGAAGTGGCTGGAAAAGAAGTTGTGTTCCATGTGACAGTTAACTCTGTTCAGCGTGTGCCGGAACTGACAGATGAAGTAGCAGCAAAAGCGGCTGATGGAATGACTGCGGAAGAATATAAAGAGAGTGTAAGGGAAACCCTTGTTGAGGAGAAGGCAGAAGAACAGCTGGCTGAGACAAAATATGAGCTGTTGACAAAGGTATATGAAAACTCTGAGATCAGCGGATATCCTGCAGATAAACTGGAATTTAATATGAAATATGCAAAATCCCAGTATGAACTTCAGGCACAGTATTATGGTATGACGCTCGAGGATATGCTTACAGCTTACGGAATGACAGAAGAAGATTTGATGGCACAGCTGGAAGAAACTTATAAAGAAGTGTTGACACAGGAAATGGTCCTTCAGGCAGTTGCTGAAACGGAGAATCTGGAAATTACAGAAGACGAATACAAAGAAAAAATGGTTGAGTACAGTGAGTCCCTCGGTGCAGATGAAGCAACTATCGAGGAAACATATGGCGAAGAGTGGCTGCGTGACCAGATGAGACTTGATAAAGCCATGGATTTCCTGGTAGACAACGCAAAATATGTTGAGGAAGAGGAAACAGAAGCAGTATCTGAAACGGTAACCGAAGAAGAATCTGAAAAGGCATCTGAAGCGGAATCAGAGAGTGAGACAGTAAGTGAAGCTGAGTCAGAGAGCGAAACAGTAAGTGAAGCATCATCTGAGGCAGAATCAGAGAGCGAGACAGCAAGTGAAGCAGAAAGCGAGTCGGAAAGTGCATCAGCACAGAGCGAATCAGAAACAGCAAGTGAGACGGCATCATCTGAGTCATAAGATAAAGTGATGAGACAGACCAGGCGATATGGGGATTTCCCATATCGCTTTTCTATACTTTTTTCTATACAAATTTCAAGAATTAGGGTATACTGTTTCTATGCGTAAATTGGCAAATTCTTTGAAATAGAAAAGTGCAATGGCCTGCTGTTTAAATTGCCGGAAACCGGTTTAAACAGATGGTATAAAAGAGATAAATAACAAAACGAGGGAGGAAAAAGATGATTCAGAAACTTATCAGCAATATTAAAAAGACACATGCACCAATTGTTGTGGGACTTGATCCCATGATGAATTATATTCCGGAGCAGGTAAAGCAGAGAGCATTTACCGAATTCGGTGAAACTCTTGAGGGCGCTGCGGAAGCAATCTGGCAGTACAATAAAGAAATTGTGGACTGCACGTATGATCTGATTCCGGCTGTAAAACCGCAGATTGCCATGTATGAGCAGTTTGGCATAGAAGGATTGAAGGCATTTAAAAAGACTGTTGATTATTGCAAAGAAAAAGGTCTTGTGGTAATTGGCGATGTGAAGCGTGGTGATATTGGCTCCACATCTGCCGCTTATGCTGTGGGACATTTGGGAAAAGTCCAGGTGGGAAGTAAAAAATATGCAGCATTTGATGAGGATTTTGCAACAGTAAATCCATATCTTGGCTCTGATGGAATCAAACCGTTTATCGACATATGCAGGGAAGAGAAAAAGGGGCTTTTTATTCTGGTTAAAACGTCAAATCCATCCAGCGGAGAATTTCAGGATCAGCTGATAGACGGGAAGCCGTTGTATGAGCTGGTTGGTGAAAAGGTGGCTCAGTGGGGCGGGGAATGTATGGGAGAAGAATACAGCTATATTGGAGCTGTAGTGGGAGCAACTTATCCGGAAATGGGAAAAGTGCTCAGAAAAGTAATGCCAAAATCCTATATTCTTGTACCCGGATACGGTGCACAGGGAGGAAAAGGCGCTGATTTGGTACATTTCTTCAATGAAGATGGGCTTGGCGCCATTGTAAATTCATCCCGTGGAATTATTGCGGCATATAAGCAGGAAAAATACGCAAAGTTTGGTGCAGAGCATTTTGGCGAAGCCAGCCGTGCGGCAGTGGAGGATATGGTAAAAGATATTGATGGTGCGCTGCAAAATAGATAGGTATGTATTATGAAAAGAAAAAAGATTATAATCGGAATGATGTTTGGCGCAGCAGTCTGGACGGCAGGTATGACTGCATTGGCAGAGGAAACCAGTGAGGAAACAGAGGCTGCCCTGTCGGAAGACTCGAATACATCTACATCTTTTTCAATTATCGGAGGGGCTGACGGGCCGACGAGTATATTTCTTGCAGGAAAAATCGGACAGAAAAGCAGGATTGCAGAATTGTGGGGTGTGCAGGAAAATCTTTCGGATTATACGGAAATAATCGGCCAGACACAGGAAAAAGATGGATATATAGTTACATTGGATGAAGTACTGATTTCAGATAATCAGATTTATGCAGCCGTGACAGCAAATATAGACGACCCTCAGGAAGTACTTGAAAGTACGGATTTTATTACGGTCAATGGACGAGAATGTAACCTGAAAAGTATCAGTGAACAGGCAGACGGATACGAAAGCGAGACTTCTCTGCAGCACAGGCTTTATGTTTTGACGCTGCGGGATAGTGGGAAACTGGAGCAGGTTACAGATATGGAAATGCATTTCCTGTTATATAAGAAGACGGAAAATGTGGAGAAAAGAGAAAACGCTGCTTTGTTTGATTTTTCTTTTGAAGCATCCAGAGAAGAACTGGAAAGGAAGACTGTGCGGACTGGGCTTAATGAGAGTATTGAGCTGGATGATGGAGCGAAAATGGAACTGAAAAATCTGGTGATCACTCCGGTCGACAGCAGAATAGAGGGAAAGATATATGGTGCAGACAGTTTGGGATATTACGATTATTGTCTGAAAGGGACGGACAGTCTGGGAAACAGTGTTTCTTATTCCTTTTCTTCCTTTGAGGGGAACCAGGGTGAAGTTGGAGAAATTGTTTTTACAAGTGACCTGAAGTATGGAAAACTGCCGTCTGCAGACGGGGAATGGGTTAAGCTGGAGGTGTATAATAAGGAAGAAATGCAGGATGATGTGTATATAGAGTACAGTCATGATAAAGATGTATTATAATGAAATATAGATTCAGCAGATTAAAAAAACAACGTTCAAACAGGATAAATCCTGTTTGGGCGTTGTTTTGAATTGTTATTTTACAAATCTTATGGTAGAATGATAGCGTATATAAGAATGCTTTGCAATAATGCAGGGGATAATTACCTTGAAAACAGGAGGATTTAAGATATTATGGAAGCATACAAGCAGGAGTTTATTGAATTTATGGTGGAAAGTGATGTTCTTAAATTCGGAGAATTTACTTTAAAGAGTGGGAGAAAATCTCCGTTTTTTATGAATGCAGGCGGTTATGTGACAGGATCACAGCTGAAAAAACTGGGAGAATACTATGCAAAGGCCATCCACGATAAATATGGGGATGACTTTGATGTGCTTTTTGGACCGGCTTATAAAGGCATTCCGTTAAGCGTTGTGACAGCGGTTGCGTACAGTGAGCTGTATGGAAAAGAAATCCGCTATTGTTCTGACCGGAAGGAAGAAAAGGACCATGGTGCAGATAAAGGCAGTTTCCTGGGAAGCAGTTTGAAAGACGGTGACAGAGTCATTATGATAGAGGACGTGACAACTTCAGGAAAGTCAATGGAGGAGACTGTACCGAAAGTAAAAGGAGCAGCCAATGTGGAAATCAAAGGCCTGATGGTTTCACTGGATCGTATGGAAGTTGGCAAAGGCGGAAAAAAATGTGCGCTGGATGAAGTAAAGGATTTGTATGGATTTGACACAGCAGCCATCGTGACAATGGCGGAAGTGGTCGAGTATCTGCACAACAGAGAGTGCGGCGGAAGAGTTGTGATTAATGATACCATAAAGAATGCAATTGATGCATATTATGAACAGTATGGAGTAAAGGCGTAATCACAGGGAAAATGATGAAAAGGAGAATGGCTATGAACGAAAATGAAAAAATTTACCGTACAATGAGTGTGACGGGGGTGGGAGATATCGTGATAGGGATTCTTGTGATGACTGTCGGAATTGCGGCAGGAGTAATTGCTGTTATCAATGGTGCGAGATTGCTGGTATCCCGTAAAAAAATCTTGTTATGAAAAAAGAGACAAAAAGGGCAATACAGGGAATCAGTGTAGTTTTGTTTGTACTGTATCTGATATTGATGATTTATTTTCTGTTTTTTGCAGAGAGTTTGGGCAGAAGTTATTCAGAGAGAGAGTATGCCTATAATCTGGAAGCATTCAGAGAAATCGGCAGATTCTGGACATATCGGGAAGAGCTGGGGTTCTGGGCTGTTTTTCTTAATCTTGCGGGGAACGTATTGTGCTTTGTTCCCTTTGGGGCGATTCTCCCAGTATTGAGCAGCCGGGCACGGAACTTTTTCCTGATCACGCTGCTCAGTTTTGAATTTAGCCTGATGGTGGAATGTGTTCAGCTGATTTTAAAAGTAGGCAGTTTTGACGTGGATGATCTGATATTAAATACATTGGGCGGTATATTGGGATTTTTGATGTTTACCGTATGTAATAAAGTGAGGAGAAGACATTATGGCTAAAAAAATGATGTACTCCTTCGAGGAGAAAAAGAATTCTGGAAATGGTATTGTGTCTACGATAATGGGGACAATAGCATTAGTTTTTCTGCTGGCAATGATCTATTCTTCCTATTATATGAGAGGAGAAGCGGGATTATATGCCGGGGCTTTCGGGATTTGCGGAATGATATTTTCTTTCGCGGGATTTATTGTTGGAATCATGAGTTTTTCAGAAAAGAATATTAAATATAAATATCCGAAAATCGGATCTTTAATGTGCGGAGTTGTTTTTGTAATCTGGCTGGCCCTGTTTTTAATCGGATTTTAGTCAGGAATGCAAGGAGAATAGATCATGGATGAGTTAATGACAGAAAGATTGCAGCTGGCAACAGACAGGATAAGAAGAATTGAACAGGAAGACACGGTTCCTCAGATTTATCTGGACTATTTTAGAAAAACAGCAGCATTTATTTTGAAAATGACGGAACTGGTACATTCTCTTGCCAAAGGTGAAGGGGACTGCTATTCCCTGGAAAAGTGGCAGAAAATGAATTATGAACTGTACAGTGACATTTTGCCGGAGAATTATGATACAAGTTATGGAAATCCGGCTTTTGCGGTAAAAGAGCTGGGAGAAGTGCATGGAAGAATCCTGTGTTTTCTGTATGCTGAAATACGCGCAATGATCGTTGATGCGTTTGAGGGGAATCTGGAAGACATTACGGAACTGTGTGAACTTTTTATTGAAGTATATAATTGTTTTGAAGAGGAAGAACTCCCGACTTACCGTCAGATTCAGCAGATATTATATTGGTATGTGAGTGATTACAGTGACCGTATGGTGACAGACCGGATCAGGGAAGCGGTAGATCCGTCTTTGGATTTTGCTGTTCGTCTGATCATGGAGGAAGATTTGTCTGATCTGCGTTATTTGTATAAGTTTGGAGAATATATTTCAGAAAACGAATTGGAAATGGCAAGATATCTGAATTCCCTGCCCCAGGAAGAAATAGATAAAATTGCGTCTGTTTTTACGGAAGGATACCGCATTGGTTTTGTTCTTGGAAAAAAAGATCTGTCCAAAAAGAAGACGGTTAATATCCGATATACTTTAGGATTTGAACGGATTATCCGCCGGGCAGTGGAGAATTTCCGCGAAATGGGGCTTCAGCCGGTAATTTACCGGGCAGCGGTCCATAGTGTAAACCGGCGTCAACATGAAAGGATTGGTTATCAGGGGGCTGCAGCCAATAAACAATATGACTATGATCATAAAGGAGACAGTGCAGTATATCTGGATAAGGCATTTGTTGAGCGCAAACTGGGTGTCATTCGCACTGCCTATGAAAAATATAAAGAATTGGCCTATGTTCATGCAGGACCTGCCTGCATGGAAACATTTGGAGAAGAACCGTTTGTCCCGAAAAACAGGGATGCGGCATACCGCTTGTCGGAAAAACAGCAGAAACTGGCGGTAGAACTGGCAAATGAGAATATGCAGATTACAAACCGCTATATCAGAGGGGAAGAACGAAGCTTTACGATCATTGCTTTTCCTGTCCCGGAAATTGGCAGTGATTTTGAAGAAATCTTCAGAGAAACGGTAAAGATCAACACACTGGATTATCAGCTTTATCAAAGAATACAGCAGACCATCATCGATACGCTGGATACGGCTGTGGCAGTGCACATTCTTGGAAAAGGAAAGAATGCGACAGATTTGACTGTGCGGCTTAAAGAACTGAAAGATCCCAGGAAAGAGACACTGTTTGAAAATTGTGTGGCGGATGTGAATATCCCGGCAGGCGAAGTGTTTACATCGCCTGAACTTTCAGGCACGACGGGAAAGCTTTGTGTCAGCGAAGTATATTTAAATGAATTATGTTACAAAGATCTTGTAATAGAATTTGAGGATGGCATGGTGAAAGACTATACCTGCGGAAACTTTGATACCGGGGAAGAAAACCGTGCGTATATCAGAGAAAATGTTTTGTATCATCACGATACGCTTCCTATGGGTGAGTTTGCTATCGGGACAAATACCACGGCTTATGCGGCAGCGGAAAAATATGGAATCAGCAATAAACTCCCGATTTTGATCGCTGAGAAGATGGGCCCCCATTTTGCAGTGGGAGACACGTGTTACAGCTGGGCGGAAGATACGGCAGTTTATAATCCGGACGGAAAAGAGATCATCGCCAGAGACAATGAGATTTCTCTGCAGAGAAAGACAGATGTATCAAAGGCATATTTCGGATGCCATACGGATATTACGATCCCCTATCGGGAATTGGGATTGATAGAAGCAATTACCGGAGATGGGCACAGGATTACGGTGATCGAAAATGGAAGATTTGTGCTTCCGGGTACGCAGGAACTGAACAGCGCGCTTGATGGCCTGGAATAAACGGGCCGCCGGTATGGGGTAATTAGTTGACAAGAGACGTAAGAATTAGTAAAATAAAAAACAGATTTTAGAAAGCGGAGGATACGCTATTATGACAAAAGTCGGAATTGTAATGGGCAGCGATTCAGATATGCCGGTTATGGCAAAAGCTGCGGATATTCTTGAAAAACTGGGTGTGGAGTATGAAATGACAATCATTTCTGCACACCGTGAACCAGATGTGTTCTTTGAATATGCAAAATCAGCAGAATCAAAGGGCTGGAAAGTGATTATTGCAGGTGCCGGAATGGCAGCTCATCTGCCGGGCATGTGTGCGGCTATTTTCCCGATGCCGGTCATCGGTATCCCTATGCATACAACATCTTTGGGAGGAAGAGACTCGTTGTACTCTATTGTGCAGATGCCGAGCGGAATTCCGGTTGCAACAGTAGCGATCAACGGAGGAGCAAATGCCGGACTTTTAGCAGCAAAAATCCTTGCAACATCTGATCCGGAACTTCTTCAGAGACTCAAAGATTATTCAAAAGAATTAAAAGAACAGGTGGAAGCGAAAGCTGCCAGACTGGATCAGGTTGGATATAAGGAATATATGAATAAATAGATAAAATATTCGGGAGGATCAACATGGATTACAAGAAAGCGGGCGTAGATATCGAAGCAGGTTACAAGTCAGTGGAGCTGATGAAAGAGCATGTGAAAAGAACAATGCGTGAGGAAGTCCTTGGAGGACTTGGAGGATTTTCAGGTGCATTTTCTCTGGCAAAAATAAAAAACATGGAAGAACCGGTACTGTTATCAGGCACAGACGGCTGTGGAACCAAGGTAAAGCTGGCGTTTATCATGGACAGGCATGATACCATCGGAATCGATGCAGTGGCTATGTGCGTGAACGATATTGCCTGCGCCGGAGGTGAACCGTTGTTTTTCCTTGATTATATCGCATGCGGAAAGAATTATCCGGAAAAAATTGCGGCTATCGTAAGCGGTGTGGCAGAAGGCTGTGTTCAGTCAGACTGTGCGCTTATTGGCGGTGAGACAGCTGAACATCCGGGACTGATGCCGGAAGATGATTATGATATTGCAGGGTTTGCGGTAGGCGTTGTTGACAAAAAAGACCTGATTACCGGTGAGAATATCAAAGCGGGAGATGTGCTGATAGGAATCGCGTCTACCGGTGTACATAGCAATGGATTTTCTCTTGTGAGAAAAGTATTCAAGATGGATAAAGAAACTCTGGAAACATATCATGAAGCTCTGGGAAAAACTTTGGGAGAGGCGCTTCTTGCACCTACCAGGATTTATGTAAAAGCCCTTCGCAGCGTGAAAGAGGCAGGAGTAACTATTAAAGGATGCAGTCATATTACGGGCGGCGGATTCTATGAGAATATACCGAGAATGCTTCCGGACGGCGTGCGTGCAGTTGTAAAGAAAGACAGCTATGAAGTTCCGGAAATCTTTAAAATGCTTGCAAAAGAGGGCGAAATTGAACAGCAGATGATGTATAATACGTTTAACATGGGTATCGGCATGGTGCTTGCAGTTGACCCGGCAGATGCGGATAAGGCGATGCAGGCTCTGAGAGAAGCAGGTGAAACCGCTTATATCATCGGTGAAATTGCAGATGGTGAGAAAGGTGTGGAATTATGTTAAAACTGGTTGTGCTTGTATCCGGCGGCGGAACAAATCTGCAGGCGATCATTGACAGCATTGCCGGGGGTACCATTTCCAATGCGGAAATAAAAGCCGTGATCAGCAATAATCCCAGGGCCTATGCACTGAAGCGTGCTGAAAATGCCGGAATAGAAGGTATCTGTATTTCACCAAAGACATATGGAACGCGGGAAGAATTTAATAGGGCACTTTTGGCGGCAATACAGTCTTATGAACCGGATCTGGTGGTTCTTGCCGGGTGTATGGTGGTGATACCGGAAATGATGGTAAAAGCCTTTCCAAATAAGATAATCAATATCCATCCGGCTCTGATTCCATCATTTTGCGGAACAGGTTATTATGGGCTTCATGTTCATGAAAAGGTGTTGGAGAGAGGGGTAAAAGTAACCGGTGCAACTGTCCATTTTGTGGATGAGGGCACGGATACAGGACCGATTATCCTTCAAAAAGCAGTAGAGGTGAAACCTGGGGACACCCCGGAGATCCTTCAGCGCCGTGTAATGGAGGAAGCGGAATGGAAAATTATGCCGCAGGCGATCAATCTGATCGCTAACGGCCTGGTAAAAGTAGAACAAGGCAAAGTGCTTATAGATGGAGGAAACCAATGAGAGTACTGATAGTGGGAAGCGGCGGAAGAGAACATGCCATTGCATGGAAGATAGCGGCAAGCAGTAAGGTGGATAAAATTTATTGTGCACCGGGAAATGCGGGAATTGAAGAATATGCCGAGTGTGTGGATATCAAAGCTATGGAGTTTGATAAACTGGCGGCATTTGCAAAAGAAAAAGAAATTGATCTTACTGTTATTGGAATGGATGATCCGCTGGTGGGCGGTATCGTAGATGTATTTGAAAAAGAAGGTCTGAGAGTGTTTGGGCCGAGAAAGAATGCAGCTATTCTGGAAGGGTCCAAGGCATTTTCCAAAGATTTGATGAAAAAATATAATATTCCTACTGCAGACTATCAGAATTTTGACAATCCGGAAGATGCTCTTGCTTATCTGGAAAACGCAAAATATCCCATTGTGCTGAAAGCAGATGGGCTGGCGCTGGGAAAAGGTGTATTAATCTGCAGTACTCTGGAAGAGGCACAAGACGGAGTAAAAACGATTATGCTGGACAAGCAGTTTGGCGAGTCTGGCAATTGTATGGTCATCGAGGAATTTATGACCGGACGGGAAGTTTCTGTATTGTCATTCGTAGATGGAAAGACGATCAGGACAATGACATCCGCGCAGGACCATAAGAGAGCAGGCGATGGAGATACCGGTTTGAATACAGGCGGAATGGGGACTTTTTCTCCCAGTCCTTTCTATACAAAAGAGATTGATGAATACTGTCAAAAGCATATTTTTCAGCCTACAGTAGATGCTATGGCAGCAGAAGGAAGAGAATTTAAAGGTATTATTTTCTTTGGCCTGATGCTGACGGCCGATGGCCCGAAGGTGCTGGAATACAATGCGAGATTCGGAGATCCGGAGACACAGGTGGTTCTGCCGAGAATGAAGACAGATATCGTAGATGTGTTTGAAGCATGTATTGACGGTACATTGGATAAAACAGAATTAGAATTTGAAGATAATGCGGCGGTTTGTGTAGTGCTTGCATCAGATGGTTATCCGGTGAAATATGACAAGGGCCTTCCTGTCCGGGGACTGGAAAACTTTTCGGGAAAACACGGATATTACGTTTTCCATGCAGGAACAAAGAAAGATGAAAAAGGCATTGTGACGAACGGGGGACGTGTCCTGGGAGTAACAGCCACTGGAAAAGATTTAAAATCAGCCAGAGCTAATGCATACGAGGCAATCAATTGGGTTGATTTTGATAATAAATATTATCGTCACGATATTGGAAAAGCAATTGATGAGGCGAACTAAAAATGCAGAAGAGAGGTAGTATAATGAAAACAATGAAGAAAGTCTGGAAGGGTATGGTGCTGGCAATGCTGGCCGTATTATTTGCCATGTGCATGACAGTATCAGCTGACGATGCATCAGGAGATAATTCTTTGTACAGTCTTGGCCTGGAAAATGGAGAGTGTTCTCCGGAATTTTATTATTCCACACTGGAATATAATGTAACTGTGCCGGCAGGTACAGAGGAATTGCTGCTTGATCCGATCACATCAGCTTCCGATGCAAGTATTATTGATATCAGCGGAACAAAACTGGATGAAAATGGGAGCGGAACTGTGTATATTACGGTAGAAGCAGCCAATGGTGCCCAGGTTTCTTATGTGCTGAATGTATCTTCAGATGGAGCGGCAGTGGCAGAAACGACTGCAGAGACAGAGATGTCAGATGAGCAGAAATATGAAGAAGAACTGAGAAAGCAGGCTGAAAGCGAAGAAGCAGCAAGACAGGAAGCAGAGCTGCAGGCTAAGGCAGAACAGGCAGAGAAAATTTCAGCAGAAAATGACAGTCTGAAAGAAAAACTGAATCTGCTGATGAAAGTTTTATATGGTCTTATTGGATTTGCGGTTCTCCTGCTGTTCTTTATTATCAATCAGAGTCTGCGCAATAAAGATCTGAAAGATGATCTCAAAGAAGCAAGAGCACAGGCTGATTTGAATACTGATTTTGCCCGCAGAAGCGAGAATATGAGAAGCGATTATTATTACACTCCGGTACATAATATGCAGCAGAGCATGGGTCAGCCGATGATGGATGCTTCAGCAAATGTCCAGGCAGCATTTGGAAATGCTTCACAGGTATTGCAGGCACAGCCGATGCCGGGGCAGGTAAATGCGCCGATGCAGAATATGCAGATGAATGTACAGCCGGAAAAGGAATTGTCCAGAAAAGAGCAGAAGAAGTTGGAAAAAGCAGCAAAAAAAGCAGCTAAAGCGCAGAGTCAGCCGGTAATGCAGGATATGCAGCCGATGATGCAGGCTAATGTGCCGGTACAGAATGTACAGGCACCGGTATCAATGGAGCCCACACTGGTCCAGGGCAGGGAAGAGGAACCGGATGTGAATGTTGACATGATCGATCTGTAAAATGCAAATGAAGCAATTGTTTTTGAGATAAAACAGATATAAAGTTCTGAATGATAAACCGCATAGGACCTTCCTATGCGGTTTAAATTTCCTCTTGTATATCGGAATATCTGTGCTATAATGTATATAACAAATTTCCAAAGAACGGAAGTGAAGTACATTGATTATCGAAATAGATTTTCAAAGTGATGAAGCGATTTATATACAGCTGAGAAACCAGATTATTCTGGGCATTGCCACATCAGCTATCAGAGAGGGGGACGCTCTTCCGTCTGTACGTCAGATGGCAGATGATATAGGCATCAATATGCATACGGTGAATAAAGCGTATACAGTGCTTAAACAGGAGGGATTTCTGCGCCTTGACCGCAGGAGAGGAGCAGTGATTGCACTGGATGCAGACAAGATGCAGGCTATGGAGGAGATGAAGAATACTCTCCGTGTATTACTGGCAGAGGCGTATTGTAAAAATATTACCGGCAATGAAGTGCATGAAATGATTGACGAGATTTTGGATGACATGAAAAACGGAAGGATGTAGAAATATGCAGTATACAGAACAGGCAAAGCGGGCACTTAAGTCCGCAGAGCAGGCTGCCAGAAAATGCGGTCAGAATTATGTGGGATCAGAACATTTGTTGCTGGGACTGCTGAGAGAAGAAAATGGCATGGCAGCGGCAATTCTTCATGACCATAAGGTGAGTGTTCAAAAAGTGGAACAGATGGTACAGGAGTTGATTGTACCAGAAGGGGTATTAAAACAGCGCGGAGGAATGAGATATTCACCGAGAGCGGAAGAAATTCTTGCACAGACTGAGGAAGAAGCACACTTTTTCGGGCAGAAAGAGGCGGGCACGGAACATATCCTGTTGGCGCTTTTAAAAGATACAGATTGTGTGGCTATGAGGCTTCTTCATACCATGGGAGTACAGGTTCAAAAAGTGTTTATGGATGTGCTGGAAAGCCTGGGGTTGGAGGAAAATCGATATAAGGAATATTCCCAGCAGATGAGGGGAAATGTCCAGAACGAAGCTTCTGGAATGTTGGAAAAATACAGCCGGAACCTTACACGGCAGGCTGCTGCCCAAAAACTGGATCCGGTAATCGGAAGAGAACACGAAATCCAGAGGATTATTCAGATTCTGGGGAGGAGGACAAAAAACAATCCATGTCTGATAGGAGAGCCAGGTGTCGGCAAGACTGCAATTGTAGAAGGACTGGCACAGAGGATTGTGGCGGGGAATGTGCCTCAGATTATACGTGGAAAACAGATTTATACACTGGACATGGCAGCTATGGTGGCAGGATCAAAATACCGCGGTGAATTTGAAGAAAGGATTAAAAAGGTGATACAGGAAGTCAGTGAGCGAAATGATGTGCTTTTGTTCATTGATGAACTGCATACAATTATAGGCGCCGGTGGAGCGGAAGGGGCAATGGATGCATCAAACATATTGAAACCGGCCCTTTCAAGAGGAGAACTGCAGATGATCGGTGCCACCACCATTACAGAATACCGTAAACATATTGAAAAAGATCCGGCATTGGAACGCAGATTTCAGTCGGTCATGGTGGAAGAACCAAAAGAAGAAGACGCAGTAGAAATCCTTAAAGGGCTGAGAGAAAACTATGAAGAACATCATGGTGTGGCGATTACAGATGAGGCAATAGAAGCTGCCGTACAGTATTCGGTACGTTATATTAATGACCGCTTCCTTCCGGATAAAGCCATTGATCTGATTGATGAAGCAGCTTCAGGCAAGCAGATTAAAGGACCTGCATTGCCGGAAAATCTGGAAACACTGCATAATGAGATTGACCGGCTTTCTGAAAAGAAAGAGGAGGCCATTATTCAGGGAGAATGGGAAATGGCCGGAGAATTGAATCAGGAGCAGGAAGCACTGATTGGAAAGTTGGAAACACTTAAAAAACGATCAGGCAGAAAAGGAAACGTGAACCGCCCTGAAATAAAAGAGGCGGATATCGCTGAGATTGTTTCCATGTGGACACGGATACCGGTGCAGCGGCTGGAGGTAAAAGAAACAAAACGCCTTATGAAGCTGGAAAATACGCTCCACAAGCGGATTATAGGACAGGATGAGGCGGTAACAGCCGTGGCAAAAGCAATAAAGAGAGGCCGTGTCGGTCTAAAAGATCCGGCAAGACCCATTGGTTCATTCCTGTTTCTTGGTCCTACCGGAGTTGGAAAAACAGAGCTCTCCAAGGTGTTGGCTGAGGTGGTATTTGGCAGCGAGCAGTCTATGATACGTGTCGATATGTCAGAATATATGGAAAAACACAGCGTATCAAGACTGGTAGGTTCTCCGCCCGGATATGTGGGATATGAAGAGGGCGGTCAGCTTAGCGAAAAAGTACGCCGCAATCCGTATTCTGTTATTCTGCTGGATGAAATTGAGAAAGCTCATCCAGATGTATTTAATATTCTACTTCAGGTGCTGGATGATGGACATATCACAGATTCACAGGGAAGAAAGGTAGATTTTAAGAATACGATTCTTATTATGACATCAAATGCCGGTGCTCAGTCCATTATCGAGCCGAAAAAGCTGGGATTTGCCGCCGGGGACGATGAAAAGCAGAACTATCAGCGGATGAAGGGCAGCGTTATGGAAGAGGTAAAACGTCTGTTTAAACCGGAATTTCTTAACCGAATTGATGAAATTATTGTATTTCATGCGCTTAATAAAGAAGAGATTGAACGTATCGTGACTTTGCTTCTGAACGGGTTTGCAAAACGGTGCGAGACTCAGATGGATATACATCTGACAGTGAGAAGCTCTGTAAAGAAACACATTGCCGAGACGGGATTTGATCCCAAGTTTGGAGCAAGACCACTGAAACGGGCAATACAGAACCAGATTGAGGATGGTCTGGCCGAGGAGATTTTATCTGGACGTATTTCCAGAGGAGACAATGTAGTTGTCTCTATATCAGCCGGAAAAATAAAATTTGAAAAAGTACAATAGAGGATAAATAAGGGAGGATATTAATATGTCAGCAGTAGAAGGATTAATCCGCAGTGAGGCAGACGGAACCATCAGTTTTGGAGATTATACATTACCGAAGAAGACAAAGGTATCTGATTTTGAAAATGCCGGAGATATCTATAAGGTAAAATCATTTAAAGAGATTACAAAACTGGAAAAGAACGAAATGTTTGTGTATGAATCTGTGCCGGGAACAGCGGTAAGCCACCTGAAACAGACAGCAGAAGGGGTAGAATTTCAGGTAGAGGGCCTGCAGGATGCGCAGATTACTGTTGAGATGGAAGCTGAGACAGTGTACAGCATAGAAATCGACGGCGAGAAAACAAGCGAGATGAAAACGAATCTGAGTGGCAAGCTTTCTGTAAGTGTAGAACTTGAGGAAGGCAAAATTGTTTCTGTGAAGGTTACAAAATAAGTTATGGCGAAGGGAAAATCTACTGTTTTTTTCTGCCAGAACTGTGGATATGAGTCTTCCAAGTGGATGGGACAATGCCCCGGCTGCAGGGAGTGGAATACATTTGCGGAGGAACCGGCACCGGCGAAGAAGGCCGGCTCCTCCGTTAAGACCGCAGTCCGTATATCTTCAATAGAACCAACACGGTTATCTCAGGTGAGTGTAGATGAACGCCAGAGGGTTTCTTCTGGTATAACCGAATTGGATCGTGTGCTGGGCGGGGGAATTGTGCCTGGTTCACTTGTGCTTGTAGGAGGTGATCCGGGTATCGGAAAATCAACCCTCCTTTTGCAGGTATGTCACAATCTGGTAAGGAACGGAAATAATGTTTTATATATTTCGGGAGAAGAATCTGCACAGCAGATCAAGCTCCGGGCGCAGCGTGTGGGTGATTTTAAAGATGACTTGATGGTACTGTGTGAGACAAATCTGGAAATCATCCGGGCGGTACTGGAAAAGTCAAAGCCGGATATTGTGGTGATTGATTCTATCCAGACGATGTACAGTGAAAATGTTTCTTCCGCTCCGGGAAGCGTCTCTCAGGTGAGGGAGTCTACCGGTGTGTTTATGCAGATTGCAAAAGGAATGGGAATCTCTGTATTTCTGGTGGGACATGTGACAAAAGAGGGCGTTGTGGCAGGCCCGCGTGTGCTGGAACATATGGTGGATACGGTTCTTTATTTTGAAGGCGACCGTCATGCGGCATATCGTATTTTAAGAGGTGTGAAAAATCGTTTTGGTTCTACAAATGAAATTGGTGTCTTTGAAATGCGGGATACCGGACTGGTGGAGGTGGAGAATCCGTCAGAGTATATGTTAAGCGGGAAACCGGAAAATGCATCGGGCTCCGTAGTTGCATGTTCTATGGAAGGAACCAGGCCGGTGCTGATTGAGATACAGGCATTGGTGTGCCAGACCAATCTTCCGATGCCCAGGCGGACGACTGCCGGAACAGATTTTAATCGTGTAAATCTGCTCCTTGCTGTATTAGAGAAGCGTGCGGGACTGCATCTGTCATCCTGTGATGTCTATGTAAATATTGCCGGAGGAATTAAGATGACAGAGCCTGCCATTGATTTGGGATTGATTCTTGCACTTGTTTCCAGCTATAAGGATATCGCGGTGGATGAAAAGGCCATTGCATTTGGCGAAGTGGGACTGAGCGGAGAAATCCGTGCAGTCAATATGGCGCAGCAGAGAGTGCAGGAAGCAAAGAAACTTGGATTTACGACAGTTCTCATGCCGGAAGTGTCCAGAAAATCGGTGGAAAAGATAGAGGGGATCCGTATTATAGGATTAAAAACGGTCAGAGAAGCTGTTACTTGTATTATGCAGCATCAAAGTTAATAAGAGATGAATTTCTTTATGAAATCTGTTTTTGGGGATAAATGAAAAATGGATGTTAAGCTGCAGATCAGGATCTGTGACTTGGCATCTTTTTATTTGCATAAGCAGGCTGGTTGTAGAAATAATCGACAAATTTCAAATATTTTGCAATAGGAATGAAAAATCCCACTTGTTATAATTGTAAAAGAGAAGGGGGAAAGAAAATGGATAAGATATTGCGAGATAAGAAAGTAATTTGTATCCTGCTGGTGCCTGCAGTTCTACTGTTTACATGTACAGTTGCAGTACCGTTGGGCTGGTCTTTTTACTACAGTCTGTTTAACTGGAACGGCGTTTCTAAAATGAAATTTTCCGGTCTGGATAATTATATAAAGCTGTTGTCGGACCAGAATTTCATTATATCGTTTAGAAATAACCTTTTTTTCATGATTGTAAATGTTGTTGGGCAGGTGGGAATTGCACTGATTGTTGCCATATTATTAACATGCATAGACAAAGGCAGGAACCTTTTTAAAACTGTGTACTTTATTCCGACAATTCTTTCTGCTGTAGCGCTTGCCCAGTTTTTTCAGAAATTTTTTGGGCTGGAACCGGTTGGTGTATTAAATGCACTGCTGGAAATGGTTGGTCTGGGGCATATGCAAAAGGCCTGGTTAGGAGATTCAGCTACAGCAATGGGGGCGGTTATTATAATTGAATGCTATAAGAGTATGCCTTTGTATATGGTCATTTTATATTCAGGCCTGTTGTCGATACCGGATGATGTCATAGAGGCGGCAAGAGTAGACGGAGCGTACGGATGGAAACTGTTTGTCAATATTAAACTTCCGTATTTGTACAGTGTTCTTACGGTTACATTGGTAATGGCTGTGAACGGGCTTCTGAAAGCATTTGATGTGCCGTTTATTACAACTTATGGGGGGCCCGGACGATCTACAGAGTTGGTGGCAACCTATATGTATAAGGTCGCATTTGCAAGCACGAAGTACGGATATGCCAGTACCATCGCTGTATTTCTGGTAGTGGAGAGTGTACTTCTTGTTTCCATTCTGCGCAAATTTATGTCTGGGAGGAAAAGTGCCGTATGAGAAAAAATCAGATGTCTGCAACACGGCTGGCAGGAAGAATATGCGTGTATTTTATAGCCGCTATCATTTTTGTGATTCAGGTGTATCCTGTTTTCTGGATATTTTGTACAAGTTTTAAAAGCCAGATAGATATTGCAAATACATCTCCATTCAGTTTGCCCGGCTCAATCAGTTTTGGCAATTATATTGAAGCATGGACAACCTCGAGCTTGCCGACATATTATATTAATAGTATAATTGTTGTTGGATTTAGCTTGGCGGGACTTGTAATACTCAGTGCCTGTGCGGGCTTTGCAATAGAAAAGATGCGTTTCCGCCTGAATAATGCGGTAATGACGTATTTTCTTGCCGGAATTACCGTGCCGATTCATTCAACTTTGATACCGTTGTTCCAGATTTATAAAACGGCCGGAATTTTAAATACGCATATTGCTCTGATTCTTCCGATGACAGGTTTTAATTTATCGATGTCCATATATTTGTTCACGGCATTTTACCGGTTTGTGCCGGATTCCCTGATTGAGGCAGCGGTGATAGACGGCTCCGGTATCCTTCACTGCTTTGCGAAGATCATTCTGCCGATGTCAAAGAATACGATTTTAACTGTAATTACTATGAATTTAATTTTTACATGGAATGAGTTTACCTTTACCAATACTTTTATCAATGAAAATAAGTTAAAAACAATACCGGTGGGGTTATATGATTATGTCGGATCAAGGGGACAGGTGAACTGGGGAGCAACTTTTGCGGCTATCAGTCTGTTTATGCTGCCGCTTTTGATTGTGTATTTTATACTAAATAAAGGTTTTTTGGCGGGACTTGCCGCAGGCGCAACGAAAGAATGATTACATAAAGAGGAAGCTGTATGTTTTGCAGGTTCCTTTTTGTGTTTGGAGATTGAAATGAAATATTTAAAAAACAAGTTAATTACAACAAAATTTACAATGCTTCTGGCAGTTCTGGTGTTTGTATCTATGTCGATTCTGGGAATTATCACCTATTCAAGTTTCTCGAAAATGGTGGATGAAAAAGTTGCAGTACTGTCAGAAAACCTGTCGAAATTAATCGACAAAAATCTGGATTACATCATATCTGATGTACAGGATACGTCTGATTTACTGCTGACGTCAAGTGCCATTCAGAAGTCGCTGATTTATGCAGGAAATGAAAAATATCTGATCGAATATAATGAAAGCCGGATGGATACTGTCGATCTTATGAATAACATGGTGAATAACAAGACCTGTATATCAGCAGTATATATTGGTTCGGAAAACATGAATATTATCTCAAGAGACGGGGAAAAGTTCAGTCTGAAGATATCTGCTGTGGATTATAATAATCCACCTTGGTGGCTGAGCACTATTTTTAATAATCGCGGAAAAGGCATCTGGTTTCATGGGCGAACGATGGTAGACTTTGATGGAAATCTGCTGGTATATGGAAGAGAAATCAAGAACCTGAATACGCTGCAGCGTCTTGGTATCATGTTGATCGCGCTGGATACGGCACTTCTGGATGATATTTTCAGAGAAGTAGAAGCATCGAACAATATGAATATCTTTATATGGGAAGGGAAAGAACTGATTTATTCGTTTGGAGGAAATGGGCTGCTGAAATCAGAAAATATGCAGTATGATGATGTGGGAAGAGGAAATGGATTTATTGAACTTGGCGGAGTCAGGTGTTATGTGCATAACACAGAAAATGCACAATCAAACTGGCATATCAGCTGTATTGTTCCCTATGGAGATTTTGAAAAGGAAAAGAGCCGGATCATGTTTTTTGTTGTGGGGCTGGAAGTGTTGCTTCTGCTGGTGGCAACTTTTGTCGGATATCATATAACACGCAGCAGTATTATGAGCACATTGCGCCAGCTGAGGCAATTTGTGGACTCTTTTCGGGAGAAAGGCAGCAGCGAGACTTTTGTATTTAACCCTCATGATGAAGTAGGGGCGATAGGAGATGAATTCGTCCGTATTGTACAGGAAAATGAACGGTTGATTGTCAGTTTGTATAAATCGAGGTATCGGGAAAAAGAGGCGGAACTGATCGCGCTGCAGTCGGAGATTAATCCTCATTTTCTTTATAATACGCTGGACTCTATTTTCTGGGCTGCTGAAGAGTATGGAGCAGAGAATGTTGCAAATATGTCAGTTGCTTTGTCGAATGTTTTTCGAATGAGCCTGAATCAGGGGAAAAGCATCTGTACCTTAAAAGAAGAGCTTGAGCTGGTGCAAAACTATATGGTAGTTCAGAACATGAGGTTTAATGGAAGATTTCAGCTTCAGATAGATTTATCTCCCGAACTTATTGAGATGCAGGTAATAAAGCTCATTTTACAGCCGGTTGTAGAGAACGCGGTACAGCATGGTCTGGAGGGACGTGCAGGCAAGGGGAAAATCTGTATTCGTTCTATGGAAAAAGAAGGTGATATCACGTTGATTATTCAGGATGATGGTGTTGGTTTTCAGGTAGATAAGGCAAAGCCTCTGGGAAACGGATACGCTTTACATAATGTGAATGAACGGATTAAGCTGTATTATGGGGAAGAATATGGTGTAAGAATAGAATCAGAGCCGGGCGTTGGGACAACTGTTTATATTGCTCTTCGACGGAAAATTACTTATCGGAATCTGTATGATGAAAAGGGGGAATAAAGATGTATCGGGTGATGATTGCAGACGATGAGCAGATCGTTTTACGAGGGCTGAAGCAAAGAATAGACTGGAAGAAGCTCGACTGTGAAGTGGTTGCTGCCGTAGATGACGGGGCAGAGGCGTTTCGTGTAGCGTGCGAATTAAAACCGGATATTATTATTACAGATGTAAAAATGCCGGGGCAGACAGGACTGGAACTGATTCGCAATTTGAAAGGGATTTTAAATGCAGCTTTTATTATTTACAGCGCTTATGCGGAATTTGAATTTGCAAGACAGGCTCTTACATTAGAAACTGTGGATTATCTGGTCAAACCGGTTAATATTGCAAAAATTGAAAGTACTGTTGAGACTGCAAAGATCAGGGTAAATAAGCTGAAATATAAAGCAGTACAGCAGGATTATCATAATCTCAGTACCAACAGTTCTATTTACCGTATGCTGGACGGTGGAGTACAGGAATTGGATAAACTTTCTGTGTTTTCCTCGTTTGCAGTTATATGTATACAGGCATGTACGACAGGGAAGAGAGAGTTTGATCTGTCTGCCCTTGCAGATGTGCTGATAAGGGAAGAGACGCCAGGTAAAAAATTAATGATCATACGTCATTTGAAAAGTCTGAACATTGTATGCTGCTCGGTGAAAAGGGATGGAATATACGATTTGCTTCACAGAACAGCGAGTGCCTTGCAGATGCAGCAGGCACTTCACAGAACTGCGTTTTATTGGGGCACAGGTGAAATCTGTTTTGAGCAGGAAAAGCTCTCTGACAGTTTTGAACAGGCGAACGCTATGTTGGAATATTCTTCTTTCACTCAGGAACAGATGAGCAATACAACAAAGTTTACGTTTCAGTGTTCCGGTGATTATGGGGAAATAATAGAAACCATTGTCAGCCGTCTGTTTGGGGGAGATGAAGAACTGCTGCTGGAGGAAAGCGTTAACCAATTGTTTGAAAGAATGTTATATGAGCATCTGAATGTTGAGACGGTACGGTCAGTGGTGTGTAATCTGGTTTATAGCTGCCGTTATGTGGCAGAGCATGATTATGTCAGGGTTTTTGAAAATCGTTTTTCAAAGATCCTGAATATTTCGTATGTGATGAATGGCAGGACGATTAATGAATTGAAAGAGTGGCTTATGGGAGCTTTTCATGAAATGCGGCAGGCGCTGCAAAAGAGTACCAGTCAGTCTTCTTCCGATACCATTAAGCACATTTATGTTTACATTGAAAACAATATCAGCACGCAGATTACCCTTACGGATCTTGCAGAATATTTTAATATGAATCCTTCGTATATCAGTCATTTGTTCAAAAAAGAAACCGGCACGAATTTATTTGATTATATTACACTACGGAAAATGGAATGTGCGAAGAAACTTTTGCAGGATGACAGACTGCTGATTAGAGATGTGGCAAGAATGGTCGGATATGAAGATCAGCGCTATTTTTGTCATGTGTTCAAAAAAAATACTGGAATGACTGCACAAAATTTCAGGGATAAACAAAATATATTGCAAATAAGAGATAAAAATGTTTGAATTTATACAAATTTATTAGAATTTACCTGAAAAACTCAGAAAAGTATAATGGTTATATCAAGAAAATACAGGGAGGGTTTTATTATGAATGCATGGAAAAAAGTGTTGTCAGTTTCAATGAGTATGCTTATGCTTGCAGGCGGTGTTGTTTCTGTTCAGGCTGAAACGGCAGATGAACCGGTAGAAAAGAATGTTGTTTATTTGACAACGATTACACCGGATCAGTCTTCGTACAAGACGATGGAAGCGATTGTTGCAGCATATCAGGAGGAGGTAAATCCGGGGTTTTCTATGGAGATGCAGTACATTGCGGATAAGCCGTCTTATCTCCAGAAGATAAAAACGCTTGCTGCTTCAGGATCTCTGCCGGACATGTTTAATGTAGATGCGGATGCATATACAAATATTTTGTTGGAGAACGGGCTGATTCAGGACATTTCTTCTGTGATAGAAGATAACGGATTGGATGAAGTATTCCTGGCTGCACCACTTGCATGGGGCAGAACCAGCGATGGAGTGCAGATTGCTGTTCCGATTGATTATTCTATTGAGGTTTTCTGGTATAATAAAAAGATGTTTGAGGATGCGGGAGTACAGATTCCCAAAACGTTTGATGAATTCCTTGCCGTATGTGAAGCACTTCAGACTGCCGGTTATACACCGATAGCCATTGCAGGAAAAGAACAGTGGCCGCTGCTGCGCTATATCGATATGGTAACATATAAATATGGTGATAATCAATATCTGTTTGACCTGGCAAGAAACAAGGTGGATTTCAGCGGAGAAATTGGAACGAAAGGTGCTCAGTTCCTAGCTGATCTTGGAAAGTATTTTCAGGAAGGCTTTGCCAGCACAGATTATACTGGTGCGCTGGAATATTTCACTGGAGGAAATGCAGCAATTTATTATATGGGAACCTGGGATCTTAATTATTTTATGAATGAAAATCTTTCAGAAGAAATGCAGGATAATGTGGGTTATTTCCTGCTGCCGACAGTTAATGATGGCGATACGGAAGTCGGAAAAGTTACATTTGCTGCGAACTCAACAATGCCCATTGGATTTGGAGCTGCAAATTTTGATGAGGAAATGGAAAGATTTATCATTTATTATGCAAATAACGTAAGCCGCTTTACTACAAGTGCTTTTTCCTGCGCTGTTGGCGGAACAACGCCCTTTGACTGTGAACTTGCAAACAGTATAGCCGGTGATATGGAAACATCTGTCGGAGCAATCAATTTGTATGATGTGGAGCTTGATCCAACGACCAATGAATTGATTGGAAATATGGCAATTTCATTAGCATTGGGTGATATCACGGTAGAAGATTTTACTGCACAGGTGGATGCATCTATTGATGAGAATTCTGCCGATTATTTTGGATGATGATGAAAGATTTATTTTTCAGGCCGGAAGACAGTTATGTGGGGGATGTGATCCCTTTTTATGAAAAGGGCGTATTTTATTTGTACTTTTTAAATGACAAACGTCCCTCCAATCTGGTGGCTGACCGGACAGACTGGTCGCTGGCAACAACAAAAGATTTTGTGAATTATGAGTATTATGGAACGGTTCTTCCAAATGGCGCTTTGGATGAGGCGGACAATAGCTGTTATACCGGAAGTGTGTATAAGAATGGGGAAGCGGATTATCACATTTTTTATACGGCACAAAACAGTTATCATGATGCATATAAAATAAACGGACATCCAGTGCAGACAATTATGCATGCAACAAGTCCGGATTTGATTCACTGGACGAAATGTCCGGAACGGTTTGCAGGTGACGGCGAGACATATGATTTATGTGACTGGCGTGATCCCTTTGTTTTCTTTAATAATAAAGAGGGATGTTACAATATGCTTGTGACAGCGCGAAAGAAAACGGGCAGTTTCAGGAAAGGTGGCTGTATACTGAGGTGCAGGTCGAAAGATCTTGTCCATTGGGAAATGGGGAAACCGTTTTATGAACCTGACAGATATTATGCACATGAGTGCCCGGATTTTTTTGAGATGAATGGCTGGTGGTATTTGGCATATTCTACTTTTACGGAACGGTTTGCTACACATTATCGTTTGAGCAGATCGCCGGAGGGGCCGTGGATGGGAAGAACTGCCGATACCTGGGATGCACGCAATTGCTACGCAATTAAAACTGCAGGCAACGGAGAAAAAAGATTTGCGTTTGGCTGGATCCCGACACGGGAGGGAGAAAAAGATTCCGGTAAATATCAGTGGGGCGGAAACCTTTGCGTACATGAACTGATCCAGCGTGAGGATGGGACATTATGTTCGGCCTTACCGGAAAGTATCCGGCGTGCCTTTAAGAAACGCGAATTACCTGTTTGTGCGGAAATTACGGGACGTACAGAAAAACAAAAGGAAGGGTATGTTCTTCATGCTGAAGAGAAAATGGCAGGCGTAATATTTGAAGAATTTCCGGAGGAATGCCTGATAGAGGCAGAAATAGAGTATAGTAGTGACGTACAGGCCTTTGGTCTGGAGATGAATATGAGAGATGACGAAGGATATTTTTTTCGATTCGAACCATTTTATCAACGTCTGGTGTTTGACCGCTGGCCTCGTTCACCGCTTTCGGATGACTGTCAGCAGCAACATTATCTGGGAGGAGATATTCCATTTCAGGTGGAGCTGGAACGTCCTGTCCACCTGAGAAATAAAAAGGTTGTACATGTGTATTTATTGGTAAAAAACAGTATGATGGTCTGCTATGCTAATAATGAAGCAGCATTGAGTGTGAGAGTATATGATTTAATCCAAAACAGAAGATGGAGAATTTTTGCAGATGGCGGAGAAGTGAAAATACGTTCTCTCTCTATTTTTACAGGGGAAGAAAATTGACTTTGTATGAATGCAGCTACCGTTAAAGTTGAAGATGCATGATTAAAAAGGGTTGACAAGGGAGTTGCTTTATGGTATAAGTATATGGTGAGCAACACACAGGGGATTGGTCAAATGGTATGACAGAAGTCTCCAAAACTTTTAGCGGGAGTTCGATTCTCTCATCCCCTGCTCAAAAAGCACTGTATTTACAGTGCTTTTTTCATTTCGTACTGTATTTTGTCAGGAGGTATCACAGAAAGTGAAAATGTAGAATAAGAGTTCAGAGGGAATACAAAAATATGAAGAGGAACGAGCTATGATTAAAATTCTGATTGTGGAAGATGAGGAAGCCATTGCAAATTTGATCCGGATGAATCTCGTGAAGGCCGGATATCAGTGTGAACTGGCATATGACGGAGAAGAAGCGGCAGATAAGATAGCAGAGAAAGGCTATGATCTGATCTTATTAGATATCATGCTGCCGAAGTTAAATGGCTATGAAGTGCTGGAATACGCCAAAACAGTGGATATTCCGGTTATTTTTCTGACAGCTATGGGAGAGACACAGCAGAAAGTAAAGGGTCTGAAATTGGGAGCTGAAGATTATATTTCAAAACCGTTTGAGATTGCAGAACTGCTGGCACGTGTGGAAACTGTGCTGCGCCGTTATAAAAAGACGGAGCAGAGAATTAAATTGTTTGACATTGAGATTGATACGCAGTCCAGAAGAGTGACCAGAAATGGAGAAGAAGCAGGCCTGACGACAAAGGAATACGAATTACTACTGTTGTTTTTGCGCAATAAGAACCGTGCCTTGTATCGGGAGACGATTTACGAAAGCGTATGGGGCGGAGAATACAGCGGAGCGGGCAGAACTGTTGATCTCCATGTGCAGAGATTAAAAAAGAAGCTGGGTCTGGAAGAACATATTACCGCTATCTATAAAGTCGGATACCGGCTGGAGGTTTAGGACATTAACGGACATGTGGGAGGAAACATGAAATTATCCTGGAAATTGTTCTTTTTAACAACGCCAATTTTTATATTGTTTTTAACCTTGTTTGGTTCCTGGGTGATTCAGGACAGCTTTCAAAGAAGTCTGCAGCAGGAAATCAGGCGGTGTATGGCAGAAAACCAGCTGTTTCAGAATTCCTATGAACTCACCCGGCACAGTCTGTCGCAGGAACAGCTTGAGCAGATATCTGTGGAATGGCTGATTGAAAGTTTTCACCGTCATGACGGTCAGAGTGATCTGGGAATGCGAATTTATAATGACAGCGGGGAAATTCTGTATCAGGATACAGGAGTTCAGATTCCGCACGGAATTCGGGAATTGCTGACAGAAGAGAAGAATACCGGATATGAGCTTGTGCATTGGAACGAAAAAACGTATCTGGTAGTTATGGGGATTACCAGCTTTCAACAGTATGTGGAAACAACGGCAGATATTACCGGATTGTTTACAGACAGGTCGGAAATGTATGCAAGATATCAGATCGGAATGCTGTTTGTCTGTCTGGCGGCGGGATGTCTGATTTTGATCGTTATTTTTACCGTTATGAAAAACGTGCGGATTCTTTCAGGAGCTGTAAGAAGATTTGCCGGCGGCCAGTACGATGTGCGTGCATCGGTAAACAGCCATGATGAAATTGGAATGTTGGCAGTGGATTTTAACTGGATGGCAGATTCTATGAGCATTCAGATGGAAAAGCTGCAAAATGAAGTGGAAAGACAGGAGGAATTTACTTCGGCTTTTGCACACGAACTGAAAACACCGCTGACATCTATTATCGGGTATGCTGATACGCTGCGGCAGATGGATCTTTCGAAAGAAGAAACTGATATGTGCGCAAATTATATTTTTTATCAGGGCAAACGTCTTCAGTCTCTTTCCTACAAGCTTTTGGAAATGATGATGGTTGGCAGGCAGGAAATCGCGCAAAGAGAGATATCGGTACCGGAGTTTTTGCAGGAAGCAGGCAAAACCGTTGAACCACTGCTGAAGGAAAATGATATTTTTCTGGAGATTAAAGCAGAAAAGGGTGTTATATATGGTGATCCTGATCTGCTTTCTACGGTATTTATCAACTTTCTGGACAATGCACGGAAAGCATCGGAGAGTGGCCGGCATATCCGTATGACGGGCTGTTCAAACGGATCTGGTTACATTATCACCGTGGAGGATGAAGGACGGGGAATACCGGCTGAATCGCTGAGCAGGATTACCGAGGCGTTTTACATGGTAGATAAGTCACGTGCGAGAAAAGAGGGAGGAGCCGGACTTGGACTGGCGCTTTGCCGGAAAATTCTTGAAATGCATAAAGCACTCTGGAAAATAGAGAGCGAACCGGGCAGAGGAACAAAAATAACAGTCTGTTTTCGGACTGATCAAACAGTAAGGCGGCAAAGAAGAAAGCGCAGGGGAAAAGATGTCGGATAAAAAACAGAGAAAAACAATAATAGCATATGCGGCAGGTATTTTGATTCTGGCTGTATGTACAGTGGCAGCATGGTTTTTTCCGGAAGCGTATGGCAGATGGCAGGATCAGAGGCAAATTGGCCAGGTACAGCTGTCTGACCGGGAAATGATTGAATTCCTGGATAGTAATTCACTGGGGCAGATTGGAAGATGGAAAATGCTTGCTGACTGTATGGTAATGTCAACAGTGTTTTCCTGGAGCAACAGCGAGGCGTGGGAATTCACAATACAAACAAATTTGGATGAGTTTATACAGGCCTGCAGTGATGAAGCGATAAGATGGCATAAAAACGGTTTACTGCCTTTTTCTGAAGACAAAATAAAGTTTTCTGCAGACAGATTGTGTTTTGCAGAGAGCCGGATTCTTTATGCCGGTGAAAAAATCATACCGGTGGCAATTTTTTCTTTTTATCTGGATAATGATATAGAAGACGGCTATATTACGGTAATTATGGATATGGAGACAAAAAGAGCGTATTATATGTCGGCTTTCGGGAATGATGTGCAGGAATATATGGCAGAACAATTGGGGTATGATTCTTTTCAGGACATGAAGGTGAGACTGCAGTCTGGGGAACAGGTGCTTTTCTCCAGACCGGATACTTCCAGAATGGATTTTGCGTCCGTCTGCGGCGCAGAAAGGGATTATGTAACGGCTAATCCGGGAACATTGGAACTTGAGGCAGAATTACAGTATGATTCCTTTCAGACAGCAGCGTACAGGTGTGTGGTGCAAAGTGAGTATTTTAGGAGTTTTCTGGAAGATGAAGATACTTATACAAATTATGGGCTTGCCGTTATGTTCGGCCCGACCGGATATCCTGCCCTGTTTGCTGACAGCCTGTATAATACGGGAGTGTTCTATAATGGTAGTTGGGAAATGCATGAATTTCTGGCAGATACATCAATATTTCTTAATGATATCATTGCAGGATATAATACGTAAGCGGGCAGCGCCGTTTTAAAATAATATTTTTGATGATACAACTTTGATACAATTTTGAAGAAATTTTGATGCATGTGAGTTTTATCCTCTCTGTAGAAGCAGGCATGGGAGGATAATAAATGATTACAACACATGATGTTGAACGCATTTTAAAAGAGCATGGGTTACTTCGCAGAGCTGACAAAAATGAAAAGGCGGAGTTGATACAGTGGGTTACCTGTGATTCCAGAGAGGTAATTCCCGGTACATTGTTTATTTGCAAGGGTGCGGAGTTTCTGCCGGAATATCTGCTGGAGGCGGTGGCATGCGGGTGTATTGGATACATGAGTGAAGAGCGAAGGGGCACGCCGAAACAGGTAAGGGGTTTTATTGTAAAGGATATACGAATGGCAATGGCAGTGATATCAGCAGCGTATTTTGAATATGAACCCGGAAAACCGAAGCTTACAGGCGTCACAGGAACGAAAGGGAAAACATCTACCGCATGGTACCTGAAGGCTATGCTGGATGAATGGCAAAAGGAGAAGGGCGGAAGAGAAACCGGACTTATATCCAGTGTGGAAAATTTTGACGGGAATAAGAAAATGGATGCGGTAATGACAACACCGGAGGCACCGGTGCTTCATGAGATAATTGCAAAAGTTAAAGAGTCCGGAAGTGAGTATATGACGATTGAGACTTCCAGTCAGGCACTGAAATATCACAGGGTTGCCGGGCTGCATTTCGAGGTGGGAATTTTTCTGAACATATCGGAGGACCATATCAGTCCGCATGAACACAGAGATTTTGAAGATTATTTTAATGCCAAATTATCGATTTTCAGGCAATGCGGGACAGCATGTGTAAATCTGGACAGCGATCACGCCCGCAGGATTTTAAAAGAAGCAGAAAAATCAAAAAGAGTAGTCACTTTTGGTCAGCATCCGGAAGCTCAGGTAAGATATAATATTTTACATGAAAAAGACGGGAAATTAACATTCATGGTAACGTGTCCGCAGTTTACAGAGCAGTTTTCATTAAAAATGAGGGGAAGTTTTAATATAGAGAATGCTGTGGCCGCAATTACTGCTGCATATGTTTATGGAGTGCCGGTGCGGTGTATGAAAAAGGCATTGGAGGAGACAAGTGTACCGGGAAGAATGGAAGTTTTTGTAAGCCCGGATCAAAAAATTTGTGTCATCGTTGATTATGCTCACAATCAGTTGAGTTTTCAGAAATTGTTTCAGACTGTCTTTCAGGAATACCGGAGTTTCCAGAAGATCATTACCGTTTTTGGATGTCCCGGGGGAAAAGCCTTCAATAGAAGAAAAGAGCTTGGAGCTCTTGCAGGTATGTTTTCCGATCATGTTTATTTAACTTCAGATGATCCGGGAATTGAAAGCGGGTTGAAAATAGCCAGTGAGATTGGTAATTATGTGGAAATGGCAGGGGGAACCTGGAACAGTGTAACAGACCGCAGAACGGCTATCCGCTGTGCAATGGAAGAAGCACGTACCGATAAGGAAAAAACGCTGGTTCTGGTATTGGGAAGGGGAAGTGAAAAGTTTCAGAAAATTGGACGCAGGCTGTACGCATATCCTTCAGATTCCAATATTGTACGGGAAATGATGGCAAACTACTGAGAGAATTAGCAGGAGCCGGAAGGTGTCAATATGACATCTTCCGGCTCGTTACTGCCACAGGAATGATTATTCCTGATTACATATCTCCCATTTTCCAAATAGTGAACACGATACCTGCTATCATTATAAAGATAACTCCCCGCATAATCATATCAGCCATATTATAATCCTCTTTTCTAATCAAATTTTTGTACTACAAAAAGACCTACGGTATGCCATAGGCTGTTTCTGACTCGATTATTGCAGAAGGATTATTTCCGTCCGTCTTTGGTATGTATATATCGTACGATGATTATGTTGCTTCGGGCCTCATGGTGAAGTCCCTTAGATATCGCACGAAATAGTAAGGGGAAATTTGGGGCGATACTTCCGCTGAATATCACAGACATAACAAGTCGGGTGAATGCACGCCGGCCATTTCGCTCTACATGCTCTGTGTTAGAAGTAACCCGTTGATTTGGTACATCCGGGGCAGCGATCTCCCGGGATAATCTGGTGTTTTGTAAGGTCAGAAAACGGTTGGCAGATAATGGTGAAAATTCACATGCAAAAATAGAACCTGCCTGACTCAAATTAAAGCACGTTCCATAGAACAACAGCATAAGAGCTGTCAGAAAGCATATGAATTTATGATGTTTTCTGATACTCACCTTCCTCACCTCACTGCCATTCTAACAAAATATTGTAAGAATGGCAATGATAAAATTTACACCCGGTAGGCTACAAGCGCGACCTTTTCGCCTGTTTCTTTCTCAATAGCCTGTTCCAGGTCAGTAATTTTCCTGTGGCAGGAATCGGTAAGCTGCGCATAGGTATCTTCTTTTTCTAACTCTCTTGCAATGTTTTCAGCGGCAGACTTGCAGGAAAGGGGAAGTTCTGTAACGGTGGAATGTATATTAGACATCAGTGCTTTTCTCCTTCATTTTGCATCATCCTTTCACGGATAGAATGTGCAGGATTCTTGAAATTATGCATTGAAAAAGAAAAATCATTAAGGAAAGGATAATTGACAGGAAAGGCGAAAAGTATCATAATAAAATAAAACTTTTAAAAGGGAGTGGCAGGTATGAAAAAACAGAAAAACAGAAAGAACCTGTTTATGGTAATGGTTATGTTTATTGTACTGACAATGAGTGCGGCGGGTGTTCAGGCTGCGCCAAAATTGAATAAGAAAAGCATTACTATAATTAAGGGACAGAGTTATAAACTGAAGGTAAGCGGCGTATCAAAGAAGATAACCTGGAGCAGTGCAAATAAAAAAGTGGCGGCAGTTGCAAAAAACGGGAAAGTGACAGCAAAAAAGGCGGGAACCACAAGAATTTATGCAAAATACGGCGAAAAAAAACTTTCCTGCAAGGTGAAGGTAGTAAATGCTAAATTGAACGCTGCAAGAAAAACCATTACAGCAAAGAAATCTTATCAACTGAAAGTCAAAGGAACCACTGCGAAGGCATCATGGAGCAGCAATAACAAAGCTGTTGCAACAGTCAGTTCAAACGGAAAAGTGACGGCAAAAAAGGCAGGTACGGCAACAATTACCTGTAAAATCGGCGTGTCTGTGTTGAAAGCTAAGATTACAGTAAAAAAAGCACCCATGACAAATTCGCAGGCATTAAAGCTGTACAGGCCTATATTGCAAAAGTACAATCAGGGGGCAAAGGAAAATTATAAGAGTTGGACGACAGAAGGAAAAGGCGCTTTGTATATAGACCAGTTTATTTATGAGCATTTTCTTTCTCATACAATGCGGACGGATTTTTATTATGCATTTTGTGATCTGGCAAATGACGGTGTTCCGGAACTTTTAATTGGAACCGGCGCTGATGACAGGCTTCTGGCCGTTTATGGATATAAAAATGGGCAAATAAAATTGATTGAAGGAGAAGCAAGATGGCTCTGGAGAACAAGCGCACATATTTCCACGGATAAGCGTATCTGCATAGACTATACATCAGATGGGGCAGGCTTCTGGATGTTTTTTAAAGATAAGGTAAAACCCAACAGCGCCTCCTATACGAGAGAACTGTATCTTGTCTGCAGAATGGTTAATGCAGGGAATATGGAGTACTGGAAGGAAAAAGGCGACGGTACAAAAGAATATATATCGGCAAATACATACAATAAATTAAGAAAGTTCACGCCGATGTCCTTTGACTGGAAAAAAATATCTACGGTAAAGTGAAAGAGATTAAGAGTTTTCCATGAAAATGAAAACCATTGTGTATATTCAGGAGCAGGAATATTTTTATATGCATTTGGCAGAGGAGAAGAAACAGAATGAATGCAGTTGTAACACTGAAAAAAGGTGAGGGCCGCAGCCTGAAGGCGGGAGGTCCCTGGATATATGATAATGAAATTGCCAATGTACTGGGCAGTTTTGAGGACGGGGATATTGTTTTCGTGAGAGACTTTGACGGGTATCCCATGGGGCGGGGATTTATTAACAGAAATTCCAAAATTACTGTACGGATGATGACCAGAAATATTGATACGGAAATAGATAAGGAATTTATCCGTATGAGGGTGAAGAATGCCTGGGAATACCGCAAAAAAGTTGTGGATATCTCCAGCTGCCGTGTGATTTTTGGTGAAGCAGATTTCCTCCCGGGAATTGTAATAGACAAGTTTGCGGATATACTGGTGGTTCAGTCTCTGGCACTGGGGATTGACCGTTTTAAGCAGCAGATTATTAATTGCCTTATTGAATGTATGGCGCAGGATGGAATTAGTGTCCGTGGAGTATATGAGAGAAGTGATGCGAAAGTGCGCCGGCAGGAGGGCATGGAATGTGTAAAAGGATTCTTAAGTGAACCCTTTGATACAAAAGTGGAAATCGTGGAAAATGATGTACACTATTATGTGGATGTAAAGGATGGGCAGAAGACGGGATTTTTCCTTGACCAGAAATATAACCGAAAATCCATCTGGAAACTGTGCAAAGGTGCGAGAGTATTAGACTGTTTTACTCACACAGGTTCTTTTGCGCTGAATGCCGGTATGGCAGGTGCGGCAGAAGTTACCGGTGTGGATGCATCGGAACTTGCGGTGGCGCAGGCAGAGGAAAATGCCTGCTTAAATCATCTGGAAGACAGGGTGAAATTTTTTTGCAGAGATGTATTTGAACTGCTTCCGGAACTGGAAAAGCAGGGTGAAAAATATGATGTGGTAATTCTTGACCCACCGGCTTTTACGAAATCCAGAAATTCTATTAAAAATGCAGTAAAGGGATATAGAGAAATTAATCTGCGGGCCATGAAATTAGTGAAGGATGGTGGTTATCTGGCCACCTGCTCCTGTTCACACTTTATGGATTATGAATTATTTACTCAGACGGTCGGGCAGGCAGCGCGAAATGTCCATAAGCGCCTGCGCCAGGTGGAATACCGCACCCAGGCACCGGATCACCCGATACTGTGGGCTGCGGAAGATTCCTATTATCTCAAATTCTATATTTTTCAGGTGTGTGATGAAAAATAATTGGCATGAAGACGAGACGGTTGAGGCATATCATCTTCAGACAGTGATGGCGGGAGCATCGATGTTACCTGAAAAATTTTTCCTTAATGGCGCTTACCGGCATTTCCTGACCAGTCCAAAGTTTAAAGGCGGCGGCACCTTGATACAAAAGCATATAAAGACCGTTAAATGTACGGCATCCGCGGCTCTCGGCATCTGCCATAAGTTTTGTCCTGCGCGGATTATAAATTACGTCTGAAACGATCAGATCTTCATGCAGCAGCGAAATGTCCGGAACAGGGCTTTCATCGATATTCGGAGCCATGCCGGCGGAAGTTCCGTTGGTTAAAATATAACTGTCGGCAAGCTGGGCTTTAAGCTGTGTCGTGTCGGCCAGATCGTACAGAGAAACCCGGCAGTCTGTCCGGGCATTCAGTTTGTCTGTAAGTTTTTGGGCACGCTCCCAGGAACGTCCTTTTCGGTTGAAAATGGCAATTTCAGAGGCACCGTCCAGAGCAGACTGAACAGCTGCAGCCGTGGCGGCACCGCCTCCGCCCAGGAGGGTCATTTTTTTTCCAGTCAGGTCAAAACCGGCCTCTTTCACAGATGACACATAGCCGATACCGTCTGTGTTATGTCCTATGAGCCGTCCATTTTCAATGACAACCGTGTTTACAGCTTCCATCAGAGAGGCCGCCGGGGATAACTCGTCTGCCAGTTCGTAAGCCTTGATTTTTACGGGCATGGTGCAGTTAAAACCTCTGGCATTTAAAAATTTCAGAGATTTTACAGCCTCTTCCATGTCCTTTTCTTTTGCTTCAAAACACAGATATGCGTAGTCCAGATTCAGAAGGCGGAAGGCTTCATTGTGCATCAGTGGAGAGATACTGTGGGCTACCGGGCTGCCAAGAAGGCAGATAAGCTGCGATTTTCCTGTAATCATATAGAGGTTCTCCTTTACGTAATTCTATGGGCTGATTTGCTTATAATCTGCCCTTTTTAAAAATTATACCGTAAGGCGGATGTGAAAACAATATAGAATTTGGTTAACTGGTGTGGTATGATGAATCCGTAATTGAAAATAAATTTATGTTGTCGGATGTGATCAAAAATATAGAAACGAGGGAAAATATGAGTCAGAGCGTAAAAATAGGAAATCTGGTGCTGGGAGAAGGAATCCCGAAAATCTGTGTTCCGATAGTTGGGAGGACAGAAGAGGAAGTTTTGGACCTGGCAGCAAATATTATGGATCATAAACCGGATATGGTAGAATGGAGAATAGATTTTCTGACAGATGTTTTTAATACAGAAAAAACAATCGGAGCGTTAAAGAAACTGAAAGACATTTTGAAAGAAATACCTCTTCTTGTAACTTTCCGTACAAAAGGAGAGGGCGGTGAACAATCTGCTTCTATGGAAGAATATATTGAGCTGTATGAAAAAATAATGGGAACACAGTTTGCCGACGCAATTGATGTAGAGGCTTTCTTTGGCGAAAAAATTCTGGAGACATTATCAGAAAAGGCTCATAGTTATGGAGTGAAAGTAGTTGCTTCTAATCATGACTTTTTGGGGACGCCTCCCGGGGAAGAGCTGGAGAGAAGACTGCGTTTTATGCAAAGCTCAGGAGCAGATGTGGCCAAGATTGCGGTAATGCCCCAAAGTCAGTCGGATGTGCTGACATTGTTGTCAGCCACTGAAGTGATAGCAGCGGAAGGCAGGACGCCGGTCATTACCATGTCTATGGGCGGTAAAGGTATGGTAAGCCGTATCCTGGGAGAAAACTTTGGTTCCTGTCTCACGTTTGGAATGGTGGGAAGAGCATCTGCGCCGGGACAGATTCCGATCGGACAACTTCGGACACTTCTGGATACGATTCATCAGTATAGTTGAAAAAGTCTTGTCGGAATATGTCAGAATATTTTCTTTTTTCTATCACCTCTTTTGACATTTCTCACGCCTCCTTTCACGTATACTTAGGTACGTGGAGGGAGGCGTTTTGTGTATTATGAATTCTATCTTGATCTCTATTTTATTCAAAATCTGATTATGAATTATCTGGTGCTGGAGCTGGCGGGAAAAATGCTGCAGCGTCAGAAATCTGTAAAGCGAAAAGCAGCAGCGGCCGGGGCGGGGGCTCTTGGGGCCTGTATTTTGATCATTATACCGCAGAGACAGATTTTTGCATTGCAGATGATATTTAATTTGCTGCTTTATCTGCCGGTTACAGCACTGGCATTTAAAGTCAGAGACACAGAAGATTACAAACAGAATATAACAACTGTAGTTATGATTTCTATTGTGATGGGAAGCACATGGTATTTTCTGACGACAATCTGCAGAGTTCCATTTTCAGGAGCGGTACCTGCAGGATATTTTTTTGTGTGGTCAGTTTGGAAATACTGGAGATCAAGAAGACGCAATACACAATTTTTATATGATGTACGTTTGGAAAGAAAAGGAAGAGCAGTGTTTTTAAAAGGATTTCTTGACAGCGGAAATCATTTGAGGTTACCGGTTACCGGAAAACCTGTACATATTATAGAGTATGAAGCGGCAGCAGAAATTCTCTCAGAAGACGAGCAAAAAGAACTTCAAAGGATTATGAGACTGGAATGTCCGGATGTTCCAGGAGGAAAGTTTTTTGTGATACCGTATCATACTATTGGCAATAACAGCGGGGTGCTGCCTGTTATGGAAATAGACAGCATCTGTATAAAACATGGGGAGAATGTCTGGAGTACAAAGGGTGTGCTGGCAGCGGTCACAGAGACCCTGAGCAGCAAAAAGGAAGCATATCAAATGATATTGCATCCGCAAATCTTAAAGTAGCAGGAGGAAAGTATAAGCATGATGATTAAGGTGGCTATACCCGGAAAATTTCAACTTCGGATGGTTCCAAGTATGTCGGATTTTATCAGGAAGAGACAAAATGATATACATTACATTGGTGGGAGCGATGTACTGCCCGTACCACTGGAGCCCCAAAAGGAAGCAGAAGCAATTGAAAAATTGGAGAGCGAGGGAGCAGGTGCGGCTCGTACACTTTTGATTGAACATAATTTGCGACTGGTGGTTTACATAGCAAAAAAATTTGATAATACAGGAGTTGGGGTGGAGGATCTTATTTCTATCGGGACCATAGGTTTGATTAAGGCCATTAATACATTTAATCCAAATAAGAACATAAAGCTTGCCACATATGCATCCCGCTGTATTGAAAATGAAATTCTGATGTATTTAAGAAGAACGAGCAAAACAAAGATGGAAGTATCATTTGATGAGCCGCTGAATGTGGACTGGGATGGAAATGAATTGCTTTTGTCTGATATTCTGGGAACAGACGAAGATGTTATATACAGGAAAATGGAGACAGAAGTAGAGTATACTCTGCTTAAAGCTGCCATTGAAAAATTATCGGAGCGGGAAAAAACAATTATTTCTCTTCGCTTTGGACTCGGCTGTAATAACGGAAAGGAAATGACTCAGAAAGAGGTGGCGGATCTGCTGGGTATATCTCAGTCGTATATTTCAAGACTGGAAAAGAAGATCATCGGCAGACTAAAAAAGGAAGTTGTTAAAGGATATTGAATTGTAATCTATTATATGAAGTGCTAAAATGAAAAAGTAATTTGCAGATATTATGTTGGGTAAATGAGATGTCGGATTGGAAAAAAATTTTTCTTGAAACAAAACAGGCACCGCTGAAATTGAAAATCGCTCTGGAACATTATTTTACAGAAGAGGCAGGGGAATGGAAAGAACGCTGCGGGGTTTATTTAAAGCAGCGTATCAGGCCTGCTGTTGACGTTTTGATTGCAGAAAATGATGCAGGTAAGATTGAACAACTGTTACAGTCCGGATGGATTACAGATGGAGTCATGGATGAGGCTGTCAGGAAAGCTGCCGCTGTCCCGCAGACGGAAATCTTGAGTCTGCTTTTGCGGTATAAGCGGGGACAGGAGTATGATTTAAAAAATATCTGTTTGTCTCAGGATGAAATATGTGGTTTTTATAGAAAGAGAAGTAAGAAGACCAAAAAAGACATTTGTAATAAAATCTGGAATTTATCTGTTTTATCCCTGAATCAGAAATATCCCTTTTTTCGAACCTTTCTATGTGGGCTCAGGTTTGTGTCCTGTGAGGATGGCGGGGAGAAAAATGTTTTTTTAGCGGATGTCCGTAATTCATTGACTGTGTGTTACAGGGAAGATTTTCTTATAGAACAATTTTGCTTAAGGGAAGGAAAAACAGAGCGCATTTTACTCCATATGATGATGCACTGTATGTTTCTCCATATTACCATGACACCGCGTGAAAATAACAGGCTCTGGAATGTGGCCTGTGATATGGCGGCAGAACGTATTATCAGGAGAATAGAAAGGGATAGCTTATCTGAGAAGGAGACAATCTGTCCGGAAGAGATTTATCAGGTACTGATGTCCGGTAATTTATCAGAAGAGGAAGAAAGGAAGCTTGAAAAACAATATCAGGCGGACGATCATTGTTTTTGGGATAAGACCGGTAAAAAACATATTTTGGAATGTGTTCAAAAGCAGTGGGAGCAGATACCGAAAGAAAAGGGATATGGCCCCGGCGGAAATTCAGGGGGACATGGCAGCAAAGAAGGGGCGGACAGCGAGAAAATCCATATCCAAAAGAGAGAGCAGATACGTTTTCGGCAGTTCCTGCGTCAGTTTGCTTTGACAGGTGAAGAGATGCAGACAGACATGGAAAGTATAGATTATATCCCGTATCTCTATGGTCTTGTGCATTACGGAAATATGCCTCTTGTAGAGCATCTGGAATATTGTGAAGTGAGAAAACTGCAGGAACTGGTGATTGCCATTGATACTTCGGGATCCTGCAGGACGGATACAGTCCGGCGTTTTATGGAAGAAGTCTATGGGATACTCAGCGACAGAGAAAACTTTTTCCGCAAAATGAATGTATACATTCTGCAGTGTGATTTTATGGTGCAGAATGCTGCTCATATTACCTGCGAGGAGGAGTGGAAGGAATATCTGGAACATTTGACCATATATGGCAGAGGCGACACAGATTTTCAGCCGGTTTTTCAGTATGTAGAGACTCTCCGAAAAGAGAAAAAACTTAAAAATCTGAAAGGTCTTTTGTATTTTACGGACGGGGACGGCATTTATCCCCGGGATAAAACAAGCTACAAAACAGCATTCATTTTTTATGATAAGAAAGTACAGCAGCAAAAGGTGCCTTCCTGGGCCTGGCAGTTTGAACTGGAGGATTTATGAACATCAGACAAGCAAAAGAAGAAATTAAAAATACGGTAAAAGCCTATCTGAGAAAAGATGAGCAGGGAAATTACCGGATATCGGCAATTCATCAGCGCCCGGTGCTGCTGACAGGGCCGCCCGGAATTGGGAAAACTGCGATTGTAAAACAGATATCCCAGGAACTGGAGATCGGACTGGTGGCATATACCATGACCCACCATACCCGTCAGAGTGCAGTGGGACTTCCTGTGGTAGTTAAAAGACAGTATCAGGGACAGGAATATACTGTGACAGAATATACTATGAGTGAAATTATTTCCTCTATTTATGAATGTATGGAAAGTTCGGGATGCCGGGAAGGAATCCTTTTTATTGATGAGATAAATTGTGTATCTGAAACTTTGGGGCCGACCATGCTCCAGTTTCTGCAGAACAAAACTTTTGGAATGCATAAGGTTCCGGCGGGCTGGATCATTGTGGCGGCAGGAAATCCCCGTGAATACAATAAATCGGCAAGAGAATTTGATATCGTCACATTGGACCGTGTACGGAGAATGGATGTAAAAGAGGATTACGAAGTGTGGAAAGAATATGCATATATGCACGGCATACATCCGGCAATTCTTTCCTGGCTGAATATGCATCCGGACAGATTTTATCACGTGGAAAGCACGGCGGAAGAAAAACTTTTTGTTACTGCCCGGGGATGGGAGGATTTATCTGTACTTTTATGCAATTATGAGGAAATGGGAATTGAGAATCTGGATGGAGTGGTCAGTGAATATATTCAGGAACCGGAGACAGCCCGTGATTTTGGGGGATATTATCGATTATATAAAAAGTACCGGCAGGATTATGATATTCTGAAAATCCTTGATGGAAGCATGGAGACAGACAGACGGAAGAAACTTGCAGAATTGGCGGGCAGGGCAGCAGCAGATGAACGTCTGGCAGTTGCAGGAATGATTTTGGACGGCTGGAATATGCTTTTTTCACAATATAGAGAAATGAATGAGAAAATACAGGGGCTGAATAAATCCCTGGAAGAGTGGAAAAAGGCGCAGGAAAATCTTGAGGACTGGATGAGAAGCAAAGAGAAAACAATGGAGATTAAAAGAGAGTCAGGTCTTATTTCTGATGATGAGAAACGGCGGGAGGAAACGATACAGCATACACTCAGGGAGTATTACCAGAAAATAAAAGAAAAGCGATGCTCTGATCCGGAAGAAGCGGCTGACCTGTTTCGCAGATTTCTGGAAGCAGAAACAGAGCAATCGAGGATTTGTGCAGATAAAGTGCAGCAGGCATTGGACCATGGTTTTGCATTTGCAGAAGAAAGTTTTGGAGATGGGATTGAGGTGTCTCTTCTGACCTCAGATTTGCTGCAGAATCCATCTGCTGCAGAATTTATCAGCCGGTACGGCTGCGAGCGTTTTTTTGTCCACAGTGATGCACTCCTTCTGGAGCGCAGACGCAGGGAAATCCTGCAGGAAGTGGAAAATATGGATTTGTAAAATAAAATGTCAAGGTCTAATATTTTTTATATTTTTTCCAAAATCGAATAAACGTGTTTCATTGTGAGAATTCTTTTACCGGGACAGTTTTTAACTGCCCCGGTAAATTTTTTATGCATGTTCGGTGAGAAATGGCTAATGTGCATATATTCTAAGGAGGGTTCTTGCGATGGCACAAAGCAAAGTGGAAATATGCGGAGTAAATACATCAAAGCTTCCGGTTTTGACCAATGAAGAAAAAGACGAACTCTTTCGTCGGATTAAGCAGGGGGACAAGGAAGCAAGGGAGCAGTACATCAAAGGCAATCTGCGGCTGGTTTTAAGCGTCATAAAAAGATTCTCAGGGAGCAACGAAAATGTGGATGATCTGTTTCAGATTGGATGCATTGGGTTAATGAAAGCAATCGATAACTTTAATACGGAGATGGACGTGAAGTTTTCTACTTATGCGGTGCCGATGATCATCGGAGAAATCCGCAGATATCTTCGGGACAATAATTCTATCCGTGTCAGCAGATCCCTGCGTGACACGGCATATAAGGCTCTCTACACAAAAGAGGCCTATGTAAAAAAGCATCTGAAAGAACCGACGATAAATGAAATTGCGGAAGAAATCGGTATTTCAAAAGAGGATATTGTGTATGCCATGGATGCGATCCAGAGTCCGGTAAGCCTGTTTGATCCGGTCTATTCAGAAGGCGGAGATACGCTGTATGTAATGGACCAGATCAGTGATAAAAAGAATAAAGAAGAGAACTGGGTGGAATCTATCGCTTTGAGAGAAGCTATGGACAGACTGGGAGAGCGGGAACGCAAAATCATAGATATGCGTTTCTTCGAGGGAAAAACTCAGATGGAGGTGGCTGAGGAAATACAGATTTCGCAGGCCCAGGTCAGTCGTCTGGAAAAAAGTGCTTTAAAAAGCATGCGTAATTATCTGAGGTGATTTACTTTTCCCTGGGAAGTTCCACAAGAATAATATCCTGACCAATACAGGTAATACATTTCCAGGGGATGACAAGCTCGGTTTCACGTCCGATAAAACAGGAAAAGCGACTGCCGCCCGGGACGACAAGTGCCGTGACACAGCCGCTTTTTGTGTCAATTTCTACATCAATAACACATCCGAGAGATGAACAGGTGCATACATTTATCACTTCTTTCTGGCGCAGTTCACACAGCCTCATGGAACACCTCAAAAAATTTTATTTCTCTATATTATATGCAATTGACATTAAGACTTCTATTGAGATATACTAATTTTCAGGAGTATAATGCGTAATTGATGGGGAGGGTAACCAATGAAGTGTCCATTTTGTAATCAGGATAACACAAGAGTGGTTGATTCAAGACCGGCAGATGACAACAATTCCATCCGGCGGCGCCGCCTGTGTGATGAGTGTGGGAAACGTTTTACAACATATGAAAAAGTAGAAACGATTCCGCTGATCGTCATCAAAAAAGACCGGAACAGAGAACAGTATGACCGCAGGAAAATTGAATCAGGTGTGCTTCGCGCGTGTTATAAAAGACCGATTTCCGCACAGCAGATTAATGACACGATTGATAAGATTGAGACAGAGATTTTTAACCGTGAGGAGCGGGAAATCGACAGTAAGGTAATCGGAGAAGTCGTGATGGAGCGGCTGAAAAAACTGGATCCGGTGGCATATGTACGATTTGCTTCTGTGTATCGTGAATTTAAAGACGTAAATACATTTATGGATGAACTGAAAAAAATTTTGAATTAGAAAGATCAGGGGCTGCCGCAAAGAAAGGAATTTGCAGTAGTCCCTTCAATCTTATATAGACAGGGAGAGACCGTTGAAGAAAAGAATTAGTGAACTTCTGAATGAAAAATTTAAATATGAACAGGACAGAATCATTTTTTCTGAGGAAAAGCTGGAGAGAAGGGTGCGAAAGGGAAAGTGTGTCCGGGGAAAATTCACATTGCGTTCTGAAAAAGGGCAGATTTTGAGGGGATTTCTTTCGGCTTCCGGGGCAAGGATGAGATTGCAGCCGGATATGTTTACCGGAAAGCAGGAAACAGTCACCTGGGAATTTGATATGACCGGGCTTGCCGACGGAGAGGTGGCGGAAGGAGTAATCACTGCCTGCACAACTGCCGGAGAGTATACACTGCCATTTTGCTTTTGCGCAGAAAAGGAAGATAAAAAAGACCGGTGTGTGCCGGATATATCACCGGAAGATTTTGTGGAAATGGCAAAAGAAGATTTTGGCAGGGCATATGTGCTTTTTGCGTCAGAAGAGTTTGCGAATCTGACGGACGGCTGGGGAGAAAATGCCCGGGCGCTTTATGAGGGAATCAGGGGACAGTCGGTAAATTACCACAGTCTGGAACAGTTTCTGGTGGGAATGGGACTGAAACCTCCGGTTTCCCTGCATCTTGAAGCAGAGCAGGTTCTGATTCGGGATCCCCAGGAGGATACCAGGGAAGAACTGCTGCTTGTGAAGGATGTATGGGGATTTGCTCCGGTACAGATATCCTGTGATGACGAATTTGTGATGATCGAGAGACAGAAAGTGACCACAGAAGAATTCGTGGGCAGCATTTACAGTATCGGCTATGTAATACAAAAAAGTAAACTTCATGCCGGACGAAACTTTGCCAGAATAAAAATATTGTGTGAGTGCAGAGAACTTTTCTGTGATATAGAAGTGCGAAGATCTGAGGGAGCTGCTTCTTCCGGAATGATGCAAAGACAGCGTCAGGAGATCCTGCAGATGATGACAAGTTATATAAGCTGGCGATGCAATAGAGTCGGAGATAAAGAATGGGCGGCAATTACAGGGCGTTGTCTGGATAATTACAGGAGAGCCGGAGGAAATCATATTTTTTATGATTTATACCAGGTTTATATGCTCTTTTTAACTAATGGACAGGTGGAAGCAGAAATGCTGCTTCAGGAAGTTACTGCGAGAAAAGAAGAACTGGTGGTTCCCCAGTGGAAGGGATTTTATCTATATCTTACCACAATGGGAAATTCAGATCCGGAATATATAGAATACGTAAAATCTGAAATAAATGACCTGTTTCTGGCCAACCGGGAAAACTGGATCCTCCAGTGGGTGATGTTTCGGATAAATGGGAATATGCTGCGAAGTGATTCCGAAAAACTGGATGCGATCCGCAGACAGTATGTTTGCGGCTGCACCAGTCCGGTGATGTATCTGGAAGCATGGGAGATTCTCAAAAAAGAACCATTGACGATGCGTGTTCTGGGAGCTTTTGAAACACATCTTTTGAAGTTTTTGTGCAGAGAAAATCTGCTTGACCGCGAGATATGCGGGCAGGCGGCACAGCTGGCAGCAAGAGTGCCGTCTTTCCAGCCTGTGCTGTATGATGTGCTGTGTCAGTGCTTTGAAAAATATCCCACGAAAAATATGCTGACGGCCATATGTTCTCTTCTGATGAAGGGGCACAAAAACAGCCCCGGATATGCGAAATGGTTTGAGCTGGGTGTACGTCAGGATGTGAGACTCGCCGGGTTATATGAATATTATGCGCTTACAGCTGTTGACCTGAATGAGAAGGATCTGCCTCAGTCGGTACGCATGTATTTTTCATATAATAATACATTGGGCTATGAGAAAAAGGCGGCCATCTATGCCAATATAATCAGAAACAGATTAAAAAATCCGGAAACGTACGAAACGTATCGTCCGGCCATGGAACTTTTTATGGAAGAGCAGCTTCAGGCAGGCAGGATTAATTCGGATCTTGCGCTTATTGATGATGTGCTTCTGACTCCGTTTGTGCTGAACCGGGAAATGACAGAGGGACTCTCAAAAGCTCTGTTTACATTTGAGGTGACCTGCAGTGTGCCGGGTATCCGTCACATTGTGGCAGTACATCGTCAGCTGCGGCAGGAGCAGAAGGTAATGCTGACAGACGGAAAAGCCATGGTGCAGATGTACTGCGATGACTGCAGCCTGATGCTTGAGGACAGAGATGGAGTGCGCTATGCTGATCCGTCCATGTATGAAATAAAACGGCTTTTGAGCCGGCAGGAATTTGAGGATTATTGTCGTAAAGCAGAAGAAATACCCCGGGGAATGATCCTTCATGACTGCTGCGGCCCGTCAGGGAAAGAGATCTCATCAGAAAATTGCGGATGGTTTGTAAAACTTATGGCGATGCGTCAGATCCGATCGGATTACCGCAGGGATATCCAGAAAAAACTCCTGGATTATTATGCCCAAAATCCGGCGCAGGAATATCTGGAAGAGTATTTGGATCATGCAGATTATGAGGAATTGTGCCGGGATAATAAAGAAGAGATTATGGAACTTCTGGTAAGTAACGGAAAGTGCAGGGAAGCGTATGAGATTGTTAAGGAGCAGGGAAACGGACATGTAAAGAAAGAGACTCTTGTGCGTTTGTGCAGCTGGAAGATTAATGATATCCAGAAGGAAGAGGATAAATTTCTTTTGTCCATGTGCAGGGAATGTTTCGAAAAGGGATTGTATGATGAGGCAGGACTGGACTATCTTCTGAAGTTTTATGAAGGACCGATTGGGACGATGAAACATATCTGGCTGGCAGGACGCGGATTTTTTATGGAACGTTATGAGTTTGAGGAAAAAATCCTGGCGTTGGTACTGTTCATGCAAAGCGGGGAACAGGATACAGAAAAAATATTTGAATCTTACCGGAAAAAACAGGGAAAGGCATGGCTGTGCCGGGCATATGTGATATGGATGTCATATTGTTATTTTGTGAGAGAACAGGCAGTGGATCAGGTTATATTTAACTATATTGAGCAGAGCCTTTGCGGAGAAATAAATATGCCGCAAATCTGTCAGCTTGCTCTTTTGCGCAGATACGCATATACAAAACATCTAAGCGCGGGCCAGCAGAAATGGATGCTCCATTATATGGACAAGTATACGCAGAAGGGAATGCGCTTTAAATTCTTTGAAAAATTTCCGGCTAAAATGCTGCGACGCTTCCATCTTCATGATAAATATTTCATAGAATACCGTACAAAGCCGGAAGATCATGTCATATTGCATTATTCCTTAAATGGAGGAAAACTGTGCAGTGTTCCGATGGATCATATATATGAAGGAATCTTTGTGAGAGAGTTTACTCTGTTTTATCGTGATAAGATAGAATGGTATCTGACAGTAGAGGGGAAAAATACAGTAAAAGAAACAGAAAAGTGTATTTTTACATGCGAACGGCGTTCTCCCAGAGGGGTGACCGGACAGTATGAACTTCTGAACCGTCTGACAGAGGCCGGGTGGAAACAGGATGAAAAGCAGATACAGCAGGTAAAAGAACAGTATATCGGCCAGCAGTATTTTGTGGATGAGTTTTTTGGGATAAACTAGGAAAAGGCAGCGAGGAAAAATGAGAAAGCAGACAATAATCGGATTGGATATTGATAAACAATATGCCCAGATCACATATTATAATGAGAGAAACCTGGAACCGGAGACGGTCAGTAAGAGCGACAGTCAGGACCGTTACCTGATACCGGTTCCGGAAGATTTGTTTTCGCTGATTGAAAGCAGCGTTGAACTGGGACTTATGACGCTGGCCAATTTTTTGAAAACGTGTGTTGCAGGAATTAGACCTGCAGTTCAGCCCGAATATATTTGTATGATGATTACCATGAAAGAGATGGACACGCCATGGCCAGAGGCATTAAAAGATGCATGTGAGATGATGGGAATGCACCGTAACAATATCTTTTTACAGACTCACAGGGAAAGCCTGGCATATTATGCTCTGAATCAGAAGAGAGATTTATGGAATCACAAGGTAGCGCTGTTTGAGTATGATGACACAGATATTCTGTCTTATATTATGAATGTTGATTATGCTACAAAACCGGCATTGGTGAAAGTGGAGAAAGGGCATGTACTGAACCTTGGAAAACAGGGAAAGATGGACACAAATCAATGGAATGAATTCCGGGACGAAAAATTTCTGGAAATGATACAGGATGTTTTTGAAAGCGGGACATTTTCTTCTGTGTATCTGATAGGAGACAGCTTTGATAAGACGTGGGCGGTGGAATCACTGCATCACCTGTGCTTCCGCAGACATGTATTCCAGGGGAGAAACCTTTATACAAAGGGAGCATGTTATGCCGCTATGGACAGACTTGGAGTGGGAAAAAAGCTGGATAACTATCTGTATTACAGTGAAGATATGGTGGACACAAACTTAAGTATGCAAATGGAGATACGGGGCAGGAACAGGGAGTATCAGATTATAAACGCAGGAATAAACTGGTTTGAAGCCGAGCATATCTGTGAATTTATCCCGGATGATACGCAGGAGATTGTGATCTACGGAAAATCTATTCTGGGAGAGGAAACTGAGAGTTTTAGTATTGTGCTTAAGAACATGCCGGAGCGGCCGGATCGTACTACGAGGCTTCAGATGAAAGCAAAATTTATTGCGGCAGGGAAATGTAAAGTTACCATACGGGATATGGGATTCGGAGAATTTTATCCGGCCTCAGGACTGGTATGGGAAAGTATTCTGGAGGTATAAAATGGCAGGATATTATCTTTGTGAAGTGCCGCGTGCACAGCACCCTTATTATATAGAAAGCATCCGCATGAATATATGGTCTATTGAAGAACTGTGTTATTATATGTGGAAAAATGTATACCTGATAGATGAGATGCTCATCAATGTGTCGTTATGTAAATGGATAGAGCAGGAACTGGGACTTGATGCGCTGGCGGCAGCTCTGAGGCGTGTACTGGATAAAAAAGGGTCACTGGATGAATTTGTGATACCGATATTCAGACAGTGCGGATATGTGAAACCGGCAGAATTATCTTATTTCAGAGAACAACTGCGTCAGGTTCAGGTTGAGCCTCATTCTATGCGCCGGAAAATGAAGGCTGATTACCTGGTGAACTATGGAATGTATACAGGTGCACTGGAAGAATATGAAAAAATTCTGGAGAGCCGGAGTCCGGGAAGATTGGGAATTCAATTTTACGCAACAGTTCTTGAGAACATGGCAACAGCTTATGCCAGGCTTTTTCGTTTTGAGGAGGCGGCAGACTGCCTGTGGAACTCTTATCAGACATTAAAGTCACGTAAAGTTTATGAAAAATATCTTCGGCTTCTTCCGTTGTATCTTCCGGAGAATAAGTATTACAGCAGGCTGGAGGAGATAAAGGCAGACAGAGATCTGGCTGCGGATATGCGGGCGGACACGCAGGCTGTTATACAGGAAGCACAGAGCAGTACTTTTGCGCAGGAATGGGAAAATATAGAGCTTTTGGATAAAATTGAACAACTAAAAAGGGAGTATGTAAAAAATACGACTAATATGGAGCGATAAAGAATATCTCCTGTCTTGACACATCTTCCATTCTATGGTATCCTGTATAGGATTTTAGCGATTTATCATGGTAGAGTGATAAAGAATGGAGGAAAGATTATGAAAAAGAAATTAGCAGTGCTTTTAGGAATGAGTATGGTTATGGGTATGGCAATGCCGGCATATGCAGAGGATATGGTGTATGCAGTGGAAGCAGGTTCTGCAGGTGAAGCGGCTGCAGAAGAAAAAGGCTGGGAATATAATTCTGTAGCTTCTCAGGCAGATGCCCTGATGGAAGTTGCATCCGGCACTTCAGGAGCAGCAATCATCGACCTTTTAATGGCAGGTGCCATGATCGGTGAGGGTACAAGCTATCCGGATCTGGTACATACAGAAGAACTGACAACAGAGGAGTATGGTGTTGGATGCCGTAAAGAATCTGACCTGGCTGCTTATATCAATGCTGTTTTCCAGGAAACATATGCAGACGGTTCCATGCAGGAGACTGCTGAAAAATACGGTGTACAGGAAGCTTTGGTAGAGCAGGCTGAGCCGGGAGAGGAAGCAGAAATTGCGGAAGACGGTGATGTGGCATATATCCAGGAAAAAGGTTCCCTGATCGTGGGTATCACTGATTTCGCTCCGATGGATTACAAAGAGGGCGATGAGTGGATCGGTTTTGATGCTGATATGGCAAAACTTGTTGCAGAAAAACTCGGTGTAGAAGCACAGTTTGTTGAGATCGACTGGGATAACAAAATTATGGAGCTTAATTCCAAAAACATTGATGTGGTATGGAACGGCATGACCCTGACAGATGAAGTAAAAGAATCTATGGAATGCACAAATGCATATTGCAACAATGCACAGGTAGTAGTAGTTCCCGCTGAATAAAAGGCTGTACTGTGAAGGTGCGGCGGACGGGATACTGTCAGATGATAAAAATTGAGGCAGAGAGCAGAATTGCTCTCTGCCTTGCTGGGTAAAAGGAGAAATAGCATGTTTTGGGAAGTAACACAATCTCTCATGGGAGGTATGGCAACAACATTTCAGATTTTCATTCTGACACTGGTGTTTGCGCTTCCGTTGGGACTGATTTTTGCATTTGCATCTATCAGTAAATGGAAACCTCTGCGGTATCTGATGCAGGTAGTGGTATGGGTTATCCGCGGAACACCGCTGATGCTTCAGCTGATTATTATTTTTTACGGTCCGGGGCTGTGGCTGGGACATAATATCTGGAGCGGAAATGAGGCAGGACGAGTCAGTGCCACTGTAGTGGCATTTGCGATTAATTATGCCTGTTATTTTTCTGTTATCTTCAGAGGCGGCATTGAAGGCGTGCCTGCTGGTCAAAGAGAAGCGGGACAGGTACTTGGAATGACGAAGCCCCAGATTTTCTTTAAAATTACACTGCTTCAGATGGTGAAACGTGTGGTACCGCCCATGTCGAATGAGATTATTACTCTGGTAAAGGATACTTCACTGGCCAGAATTATTGCGGCATATGAGCTTACATTTGCCGGATATTCTTTCATGAAGTCAGATGGACTTACATGGCCGTTGTTCTATACAGGCGTCTTTTATCTGGTGTTTGTCGGCATACTGACACTGCTGTTTAACTATATTGAACGCAGACTGGATTATTTTAGATAGGAGGTGGGATAAGTGGCGATTCTGGAGGTAAGTAATATAGAGAAACATTTTGAGAATACGAAAGTGCTTAAAGATGTCAGTTTTTCGCTGGAAGAGGGGAAAGCTCTGGCTATTATCGGGTCTTCAGGCTCCGGTAAGACCACACTCCTGCGGTGCCTGAATTTTTTGGAGACACCGGATCAGGGTAAGATTTCAGTCCGTGGAGAAATGTTGTTTGACGCATCCCGTTCAGCGGCGGAAAATGAAAAAAATCTTCGTACAAAAAGGCTGCATTTTGGTATGGTGTTCCAGTCTTTTAATCTTTTCCCACAGTATACGGCACTGGAAAATGTGACATTGGCAGAAAAACTGCTGGCAAAAGAAAGACCGGATTTCAAACAGAAGAAAAAGGAGATTCTGGATTCCATCAATGAACACGGAAAAGCTCTTCTGGCACAAATGGGACTTTCTGACAGGGAAGGACACTATCCCCACCAGCTTTCCGGCGGACAGCAGCAGCGTGTGGCGATTGCCAGAGCGCTGGCATTAAAACCGGACATTCTCTGCTTTGATGAGCCTACATCGGCGCTGGATCCGGAACTTACCGGTGAAGTCCTGAAAGTCATTCGGAAACTGGCTGACAAAAAGACGACCATGATCATTGTTACGCATGAAATGGCGTTTGCCCGCGATGTGGCAGATCAGGTTATTTTTATGGATGAAGGGTTTATTGTGGAACAGGGGGATGCAGCACAGGTCATCGACCATCCGCAGGAAGAGAGAACAAAGCAGTTTCTCACCAGATATACACAGGGATAGAAATGAAAAGTTGTGCTTGCGCTTAATGCATGTATGCGGTATAATCCTCATGTTGAACTGAAACGGTGAAACGGGGGAAAATATGGAGACTCAAAGGGGAGTTTGACAGACAGGCTGTATTCGATAAAGCATACAGACATCTGCCGATATCCCCTTGTTTTATGTGATGAGAAATGTTATTCTTATAAGGAGAGTGCCCGTAAGGGCTGCCTGATTAGAGCGTACCAGATGCGCCACAGGAGGAGAAATGAAAAAATCAGAAATTTATGAACAGGAAGAAACAGAAGACATTTTGCGGGAAGAGTGCGGAGTCTTCGGAATGTATGACCTGGAAGGAAAAGATGTGGCAGCGCCAATCTATTATGGTTTGTTCGCGCTGCAGCATCGGGGACAGGAGAGCTGTGGTATTGCAGTCAGTGATACGAATGGACCAAAAGGAAAGGTGTCGTCCTGCAAAGGTATGGGCCTGGTAAACGAGGTTTTTGTAGGTGATACGCTGGACAGTCTGAAAGGAGATATTGGAGTAGGACATGTGCGCTATTCTACTGCAGGGGCAAGCACAAGAGAGAACGCCCAGCCGCTGGTGCTTAACTATGTGAAGGGTACACTTGGACTGGCACATAATGGTAATCTGATCAATGCAAATGAACTGCGGGACGAACTGGCTTATACCGGAGCAATTTTTCAGACAACGATAGATACGGAGGTGATCGCATACCTGATTGCCCGTGAACGTATTCATTCCAGAAATGCTGAGGAAGCTGTTTTGAAAGCCATGAAGAAGATTAAGGGAGCTTATTCACTGGTTGTAATGTCGCCAAGAAAACTGATCGGAGCCAGAGATCCTTTTGGATTTAAACCGCTTTGCATCGGCAGACGGGACAGTGCTTATATACTGGCTTCCGAGACATGTGCGCTGGAGACGATCGGTGCTGAATATGTGCGGGATGTGGAGCCGGGAGAGGTTGTGACTGTCACAAAAGATGGCATCAGCTCAGATAAGAGTATGTGCCTGCCTGAGGAGAAGCAGGCGAGATGCATTTTTGAATATATTTATTTCGCGAGACCGGACAGCCATATAGACGGCATCAGCGTCTATGGATCCAGAATCAGAGCGGGAAGATTTCTTGCCATGGATTCGCCGGTGGAGGCAGATCTGGTTGTAGGGGTTCCGGAATCGGGCAATGCTGCGGCACTTGGATATTCTCTTCAGTCGGGAATTCCATATGGAACGGCATTTGTAAAGAACGGATATGTTGGAAGAACTTTTATCAAGCCAAAACAGAGCAACAGGGAGTCCAGCGTGAAGATAAAGCTGAATGTGCTCAGAGAGGCTGTGGCAGGAAAGAGAGTCATTATGATTGATGATTCTATAGTCCGGGGAACAACCAGTGACCGTATCGTGCGGATGCTGAGGGAAGCCGGAGCGACAGAAGTACATATGAGAGTCAGCTCTCCGCCGTTTTTGTGGCCGTGCTATTTCGGTACGGATGTACCGGCGAGGGAACAGTTGATTGCTTATAATCGTTCGGTGGAGGAAATCAGACAGATTATCGGGGCAGACAGCCTGGGATATCTGAAGATAGAAAGACTGAGCGAAATGGTGGAGGGATTGGATATCTGCAGAGGATGCTTTACAGGAAAATATCCGATGGAACCACCGAAAGAAGATATAAGAGGCGATTACGAAAAGTAGAAAGGAAAAGGATATTATGAACGACAGATACCAGAGTCCATTATCAGAACGCTATGCAAGCCGTGAAATGCAGTACATTTTCTCTCCGGATATGAAATTCAGAACATGGAGAAAACTGTGGATTGCTCTTGCAGAAACAGAAAAGGAACTGGGGCTTAACATTACGGACGAGCAGATTGAAGAGCTCAGGAGCCATGCAGATGACATTAATTATGAGGTAGCCAGAGAAAGAGAAAAGGTTGTACGCCATGATGTTATGTCTCATGTATATGCTTATGGCGTACAGTGTCCTAAAGCGAAAGGAATCATTCATTTAGGTGCAACCTCCTGTTATGTGGGTGACAACACAGACATTATTGTGATGTCGGAAGCTTTAAAGCTGGTAAGAAAGAAACTGGTGAATGTAATTGCAGAACTGGCAAAATTCGCAGACACTTACAAGAACCAGCCCACACTGGCATTTACCCATTTCCAGCCTGCACAGCCGACGACGGTAGGAAAACGCGCAACACTTTGGCTGCAGGAATTTCTGATGGACCTGGAAGACCTGAACTATGTACTTGGCAGTCTGAAAATGCTGGGCAGCAAAGGTACTACAGGCACACAGGCAAGCTTTTTGGAACTCTTTGACGGTGACCAGGAGACCATCGATAAGATTGATCCGATGATCGCAGAGAAAATGGGATTTGAGGCATGTTATCCGGTATCCGGACAGACTTATTCCAGAAAAGTGGATACGCGTGTGCTGAATATACTGGCAGGAATTGCAGCCAGCGCACATAAAATGTCAAATGATATCCGTCTCCTTCAGCACCTGAAAGAAGTAGAAGAACCCTTTGAAAAGACCCAGATCGGTTCTTCTGCAATGGCTTACAAGAGAAATCCCATGAGAAGCGAGCGTATCGCATCTCTTTCCAGATATGTGATCTGCGATGCATTAAATCCGGCTATTACATCCGCAACGCAATGGTTTGAAAGAACACTGGATGATTCCGCAAACAAGAGATTGTCTGTTCCGGAAGGATTTCTGGCAATTGATGGTATCCTTGATCTGTGCTTAAATGTTGTGGACGGACTGGTGGTTTATCCGAAAGTAATTGAAAAACGCCTTATGTCGGAACTTCCGTTTATGGCTACAGAGAATATTATGATGGACGCAGTAAAAGCCGGCGGTGACCGTCAGGAACTGCATGAGAGAATCCGTGAACTTTCCATGGAAGCAGGAAAGAATGTAAAAGTGGAGGGTAAAGAAAATAATCTGCTGGAATTGATTGCAGCAGATCCTGCATTTAATCTTACTCTGGAAGAATTGCAGAAGACAATGGACCCGTCCAAATATGTGGGACGGGCGCCAAGGCAGGTGGAAGTATTCCTGAAAAATAATGTGAGCCCGGTATTAGAAGCAAATAAAGATATTCTGGGAATGAAGGCTGAAATTAACGTTTAATCCAGAAGTTCAAGTAAACGTGCCGCTGCATCTGAGATGCGGCGGTTTTTTTTTGTCACGATGCAGAACTGGCGTACAGGAAGAGGGCTGGAGAGTTTCAGAGAAAACAAAATATTCCTTTGAATATATTCTTCTGCAAAACCTTCCATAACATAACCGATACCCAGATTGCGGATGGCAAACTGGACGATCATATCGCTGGTTGCCAGTTCAAATTCAGGATTAGCCTGTAAATGGCATGATCTGAGCCATTCATCCAGACTTTGTCTGGTGCTGGTGTTTTTTTCAAGGCAGATCAGGGGCAGCCCCGCAAGGATGGAAGGACTGACTGTACGGTTTTTCAATTCACGGAAATGTGTACCGGCTACAAAAATGTCACGTATTTCCTTTGCAGGACGGATATCTGCATGACACTCATCGGGAAGAGGTGTTGATACAACGCCGAAATCGATGTGTCCTTCTTCCAGAAATGTCAGAGTTTCGGGTGTAGGGGCATTGGTAACACTGACTTTGATGCCGGGATACATTTGATGAAAGGTTTCCAGGTAGGGCAAAAGATAGAAACGTAAGGTCATATCACTTGCTCCGATATGGATTTCTCCTGTGTCCAGCTTTTTCATGCGGAAAAGCTGCTGTTCGCCCTGCAGAATGCTTTCATATCCTTTTTTCACGTATTCAAAAAGCAGACTGCCCTCACTTGTTAAAATAATTCCCTTTGGAGTGCGGGTGAACAGTCTGGTATCCAGCTGGTCTTCCAATTGTCTGATGGCCTGGCTTACCGCTGGCTGTGAAATGGAAAGCTCTCTGGCAGCCTGGGTTATCTGACCGTATTTTGCCGCATAGTAAAAAATTTTGTAATAATCAAGATTGATATTCATGTGAGTCCTCTTTTACGCGAATAGAATTTTATATGGTATAAAAACAGTATATAAGAGAAAAAATAAAATGTAAAGACAGACATAACTGAAAATTATGAAGAACATAATCAATATTGATTATACTTATAGAGAAAAATATAGTATACTAAAGAAAAATGCGCGGCAGCAACCAGCCGCAGATGGAGGAACAAATTTATGGTACAGGCAGTCGTAGGGGCTAACTGGGGAGATGAAGGTAAGGGTAAGATTACAGATATGCTTGCAGAGAAAGCGGATATTATTGTACGTTTTCAGGGCGGAGCCAATGCAGGGCATACGATTGTAAATAATTATGGAAAATTTGCATTGCATACATTGCCGTCAGGTGTGTTTTACGATCACACAACAAGTATCATCGGCAATGGTGTGGCATTAAATATTCCGGTGCTTTTCAATGAGGTAAAAAGTATTGTAGACAGGGGGGTGCCGATGCCGAAGATTCTGGTATCCGACCGTGCGCAGATGGTAATGTCCTATCATATTCTGTTTGACCAGTACGAAGAGGAACGTCTGGGAGGAAAATCTTTCGGTTCCACAAAGTCAGGTATTGCGCCGTTTTATTCTGACAAATATGCAAAGATCGGTTTCCAGGTAAGCGAGCTGTTTGATGAAGAACTGCTGAAAGAAAAAGTGGTACGTATCTGTGAGCAGAAAAATGTTATTCTGGAACATCTTTATCATAAACCGGCTATCAAACCGGAGGATCTGCTGGAAGAACTGCATTCTTATAAAGAAATGGTAGAACCCTTTGTATGCGATACATCTGCATATCTGTGGAATGCGATCAAAGAAGGAAAAAATATCCTTTTGGAAGGCCAGCTTGGTTCCTTAAAAGATCCGGATCACGGAATTTATCCGATGGTTACATCTTCATCTACACTGGCAGCATACGGTGCTATCGGGGCCGGGATTCCGCCCTATGAGATCAGGAAAATCGTAACAGTTGTAAAAGCATACTCCAGTGCAGTTGGAGCAGGTGCATTTGTAAGTGAGATCTTTGGAGAAGAAGCAGATGAGCTCCGCAGGCGCGGCGGTGACGGCGGTGAGTACGGTGCTACAACCGGACGTCCGAGACGTATGGGATGGTTTGACTGTGTAGCTTCAAAATATGGCTGCCGCATGCAGGGAACTACAGATGTGGCATTTACTGTTTTGGATGTACTGGGTTACCTGGATGAAATTCCGGTATGTGTCGGATATGAGATTGACGGTGTTGTGACAACAGACTTCCCTACGACAGCAAAACTGGAAAAGGCAAAACCGGTTCTGAAGACACTTCCGGGATGGAAATGTGATATCCGCGGTATTAAGAAGTACGAGGATCTTCCGGAAAACTGCAGAAACTATATTGAGTTTGTTGAGAAAGAAATCGGCTTCCCAATCACGATGGTTTCAAATGGGCCGGGAAGAGATGATATCATTTACAGAAATTAACAGGATATAAAAAAGCAGATTCCTGCTGGTGGGAATCTGCTTTTTTGCGCAGCAGGAAAGTCCTGCGGATTTCCTGTTATTCAGTTAATTACTGTTCTCATTATCGGAATCAGATTTTTTTTCCTGCGGGAACTGATCATTGCTGCCAAGGACTCTTGCAAGCAGCAGATAAACATAAATCAGTACCGGGAGAATGATAACGCAGCCCAGGCAGATCTTGAACATGTCGTATGCCCAGGGAGTATCAATGAATGCAAAAATCAGTGTTGCAATAGCCAGACCGATGAGCAGCAGGGCGCCGGTCAGCGCCGCGATACGTTTCTTTTTATGATTCATTGCCATCCACCTCAATAGAAAGACTGTCTATAAATTTGCAGACAGCAAGATGATCAGCTTTGCTTTCCGGAATTACAATATAGTTCTGAATTGTAGGTGCGGAGAAGTCAAGCAGAGGAATTGCGGTCAGGGAACCGTTATCCAGATATTTCTGAACAAGACTTCTGGGCAGGAACGTATAGCCGATTCCGTCTGTCAGATAAGGGATCAGGTGAGTCAGTTTATCAATCTCAAAAGAGAAGGAGTAGTTTTTCGGAAACATATCCCGAATAAATGTACCGCCATCCTGGATCATAAAATCGCAGTAAAGATAATCAAGATCAGGCAGCTGAGCCTGCCGGATCCCGTCTTTGTATTCCTGATGTTCCGGTGAAGTCACCAGTACCAGTTCATCCAGATGAAAAGGCCTGCAGATAAAACCGGCTTTTTTTAGTGGAATGTAAGAAAAAGCCAGATCGATGGTGCCGTCCTGGAGCATGCGCAGAAGCGGGCCGGAATGGTCAATGATTACTTTCATGGAAATATCTTTGTAATTGCGTATGTATTCCTTGATCGGCATGAAAAGATAACAGTCATATGCTGTATTTACAGTTCCGATACGAAGTGTTTCCGAAAAAGTATGGAGCATGCTCAGCTCTTCAATAGCAGATGCTTCAAGTGCCACAATACGTTTGGCATAGCTGAGAAAATGATGGCCTTCTTCCGTCAGCTCGACGTTTTTGCGGTTACGGATAAACAGTTTTTTGCCAAGACCCTTTTCCAGCTCCATAATACGGTTTGTTACAGTGGACTGTACAATATAATAACGGTCCGCCGTCTGAGTAAAGTTTTTCAGTTCTGATAACGTGATAAATGTTTTTAAATTCTCAATATTCATATTTTCCTCTTATCGATATCCCTAATTAGTAATTTTATAAAATTCATTATACAAATTTTATATCCATCGCTATAATAAGTCAATAGAGACTTGGGTTTTTTAGTGAAAGGAGCTATACAAATGAATAAGATTTATACAAAAGTAACGGACAGCATGAATTTTTTTGAGGGCAATGATCCGGTTGACCTGGCAGAAAAGTATGGTACGCCGTTGTATGTATATAATGAAAGAATTCTGAGACAGCGATGCCGCGATTTAAAAGAAATGGTAACATATCCTAAATTTGTAGTGGATTATTCTGCAAAAGCAAATTGCAGTCTTGCATTTTTGCAGGTGGTGAAATCGGAGGGATTGGAAGTAGATGCAATGTCTCCGGGAGAAATCTATATGGAAAGACAGGCTGGTTTTGCACCGGAAGAGATATTTTATATCGGCAATAATGTTTCAGCTGAAGAAATGCAGTATGCCATTGACGCAGGGGTATATGTAAGTGTGGATTCTTTAAGCCAGTTGGAACAATTTGGACAGATTGCACCGGGACATGAGGTTGCAGTCCGTTTCAATCCAGGTGTGGGTGCCGGACATCATGAAAAAGTGGTAACGGCGGGAAAGAAAACCAAGTTTGGTGTTGACCCGAAATATATTCCGGAAGTAAAAGAGCTTCTGAAAAAATACGATCTGAAACTGATTGGAATCAATCAGCATATCGGTTCTCTGTTTATGAACGGCGAGGCATTTACAGCAAGTATTGCGGCACTTTTTGACATTGCAAAACAGTTCCCGGGACTGAAATTTATAGATATGGGAGGCGGTTTTGGAATTCCGTATAAGAAAGAAGAGGGGGAGGCGCCTCTTGATCTGAAAGATCTCGGGGAAGCAATTGATAAAGCACTTTATCAGTTCGCCGGGGAATATGGAGAGCAGATTATATTCCGGATTGAACCGGGACGTTACATTTCTGCAGAATGCAGCGTGATTCTTTCTAAAGTACATTCTGTGAAATATAATTATGACAAAAAATATGTGGGATGCGACTGTGGATTTAATGTTCTTCAGCGTCCGATTATGTATGATTCTTATCATGGGGTGGAAGTATACCGTGGTTCGGATGAAAAATCAGAAAAGGAAGAGTCGGTTATAATTGTGGGAAATATCTGTGAGAGCGGTGACATTCTTGCAAAAGACCGTGTTCTGCCGGAAATCAAAAAGGATGATGTTCTGGGTATTTTAGATGCCGGGGCATATGGTTTTACTATGGCATCCAACTATAATAACCGTCTGCGCCCCGCTGAAATTATGATTCGTGAGAATGGAGATGTGGTACTGACCAGAGAAAGAGAGGAACTGGAAGATCTGATGCGCCATGTAATACGGTTGGAGAACGTGTAAGATGGCAGATTATATTACTACATTTTCTAAAATACATTTCACGCCTCTGGAACCGAAAAAAGAAGAGATTATACCGGAAGATATTGCCCACCCGCTGTCAATGATGACGCGGGCCAATGGGCATTTTCCGGAGTTTTATTCTGTGGGGCAGCACAGTCTTCAGTGTGCAAAAGAAGCACAGGCAAGGGGGTATTGTGACCGGCTTGTACTGGCGTGTCTGCTCCATGACGGAAGTGAGGCATATTTGTCGGATATAACCAGACCGGTGAAGAAAAATATGCCGGTGTACAGGGAAATTGAAAAAGTGCTTCAGGATACCATATATGAAAAGTTTCTCGGAAGTGTTCCCACAGAAGATGAAATGGAAAAAATCCGTGACGTGGATGATACCTGCCTGTATGATGAATTTTATCATTTTGCAGGAGAGCGCCTGAGTATGGGGCCGGGAAAACTGCACAGTATTCCGGATTACCGTCAACGGTCCTTTCGAGATGTGGAAGAAGAGTTTCTGAATATGATGAAGCTGTATCTTGATAAATTGGAATGCTGAGATTGACAAAAGCAGACAAAGTGATACAATAAAATGGAAATGACAACTTAACAGCATTCATTATGCTAGGGGAGCCTTTGGCTGAGAAAGTGCCTCTGCACTGACCCTCACTACTTGAACCGGTTAATACCGGCGTAAGGAAGCAATACCAAACAAGCTCCTCCTGTCTAAATTTATTTTTAAGGAGGTTTTTTTATGTCATTTTTTGTAACAGAAGCGGGTGGTCTTACCACAGCGGGGAAAGTTGTAACGGCAGTCGTTTTGGCAGCAGTATTGGTTGCAGCGGCAGTGTTTGCCGGAAAAGCGGGAGAAAAAAAGAAGACCATGGGGACAAAGCAACTGGTATTTTGTGCCATGGCAATAGCTCTGGCAACAGTGACCTCCATGCTGAAAATTTTTTCTTTCCCTTTTGGAGGCTCGGTAACTTTATTCAGTATGATATTCATTTGTCTGACCGGCTATGTATATGGCCCGGCAGCCGGAATTCTTACCGGCGCTGCCTACGGTATTTTGCAGTTTCTGATTGAGCCGTATATTCTGACCCCGATTCAGGTTCTTGTGGATTATCCGCTGGCCTTTGGCGCGTTGGGGCTTGCAGGTTTTTTCGCCAACGCAAAATTCGGAATGGTAAAGGGATATATCCTTGGAATTATCGGGCGGTATGTGTTTGCTGTAATTTCAGGCTGGATTTTCTTTGGCGAATATGCATGGGAAGGCTGGGGAGCACTGTCGTATTCTCTTGCCTATAATGCCTGCTATATATTTGCCGAAGGGGCCGTTACTGTGATCATCCTTTTAATTCCGGCAGTGTCAAAAGCACTGGGAGAAGTGAAAGTGATGGCGAATAATTAAAGAAATAAAAGAAATGAGGGTGCTCCAAAAAGGAGCACCCTTTTACACAAATTATTCAGTTACACAAACATGATTGTCATACAGGCTTCCCTTCGGATAGGAATATCCGCAATTAGGGCACTGGATATATTCTGTACCTTCAGGAAGTCCCAGAGTGGCATTTTCGGCAGCGACATGTGCCGAATAACTGCCGTCTGATACTGTGAACCACTGGTAACAGTAACCGCACTGTGCGATGTCATTTGTATTATTTTGTGCCGGCTGTTCTGTTGTCGGCTGTTCAGGCTGCTGCTGTGCCTCTGTAGGCGGGGTATCGCCGTAGCCGTAGGTATCAGCCCAGGCTTTTTCCTGCGCAACGTGAACGGAGTATACAGTTGTACCGTCTCCGTTAGGAGCAAGAGAAATCTGCTGGTAGCAGTATGGACACTGATCTGTGCCGTAAGAATCAGTTGGAGTGGTCGTGTTGTTTGTAGTGTTATTTGTATTGCCGGAGTTAATGGTGGATGGTTTTACCGTTGTCTTTTCTGTTGTCTTTGTGTTTTTATTAGTAGAAACAGTTGCCTTTTGCGTTTCTTTTTCACTTTCTTTTTCAGTTACTTTCTCAGTTTCTGTTTCAGATACAGTTTCAGACTGAGTTTCTGTTTCTGTCTCTGTTTCGGCTATTTTTTTACGGCAGCCGCTCAGACTCAGTACACCACAGAGAGCAAGTAACAGAAATAATCTGCTTCTCTTAATCATATAGTCCCTCCTCGGTAATTAATCAAAATCTTCTCCCTCGAATTGCATTTTAACACTATGTTGGTCAAAGGTCAATAGAACGTGTGTTTTTAAAGGCGGAGTATTTGACGCAAAAAGAGATTTGTATTAAAATACATAAAAAAGTACAGGAGCAGGATATGAGAAGAGAAGTGCTTCAAAGTGATCTGGAAAAACTGTATACCGCAAATGATATGGTAAAAGCAGGCTGCAATGGATGTGCCGGGTGCAGTGACTGCTGCCGTGGCATGGGAGTGTCTGTAGTACTTGATCCGTTGGATGTATATCGTATGTGTCAGGGACTGAAGACAGATTTTAATGGGCTTATGAAACATGGAGTAGAATTAAATCCTGTTGATGGATTGATTCTGCCGAATTTGAAAATGACAGGCAGCGAAGAATGCTGTACATTTTTAAATGAAGAAGGCAGATGCTCCATACATGCTTTCAGACCGGGAGTCTGCAGGCTGTTTCCGCTGGGACGTTATTATAAAGACGGAACATTCCGTTATTTCCTCCAGCAGCAGGAATGCAGGATGCAGCCCAGGACGAAGGTAAAAATCAGTAAGTGGATTGATACGCCGGAACTGAAAAAGTACGAGGCGTATGTGCTTGACTGGCACAATTTCCAGGAAGAAGCGCAGGAACTCTTAAAACAGCAAAATGATGATCAGTTGACAAAAGATTTTAATATGCATCTTCTGCAGACCTTTTTTATAACGGCCTGGGGTCATGAAGATTTTTACGCACAATTCGCCGGGAGAATGTCGCAGATGAGACGATTGATGAAGATACTGGCAAAGACATCATAAAAGAAAACGTATGAAGAAAAAGGCTATCCGGGTTGACAGCCTTTTTTGTGTAGAGGGCGCGTCAGGCTGTGTAATATGGAAGAAGCATGGATGCCAGAAACTGATGTCCGAGAGCTGTGAGGTGTATACCGTCCGTTGTTATGGCGTGATATCCCCTGTCTGCGGCAAATTCATTTAGAGTATCATGAAGAGGCAGGAAGGAGAGATTCATTTCGTCAGTGATATCAGTTATGATTTTTTCAGTTTCGCGCAGGAGGGGAATCCAGTTGATAAATTCCTGCGGGTGCGGAAAAAGAAAAGGTCCGACGCAGAGGATGCGGGCGGAAGGATATTGGGTTATTTCGGATAAAAGCTGACGGTAGTGTTTTGCAAACTGCAGTTGAGAGAGAGAAACACCCGTGTTCATGGCAACCCCTATGTCGTTGATTCCGATCAGCACAGTGACCCATTTAGTATTTTTGGGGATGCCGTCCTGCTTTAAACGACGAATCAGGGCGGGGACTGTAAAACCGTCAAAACCTTTGTTGTATATGGCCGCACCGGGAAAACGCTGTTTCAACTGTGGGGCCAGCATGGAAACATAACCGTTTCCAAGGCCCTCCGTTTCCGGCAGCCACAGCCGGTCTGATGCGGTGATGCTGTCTCCGGCAAATAGAAAAGCAGCAGACATTTTTCGAGGCCTCCTTTTTTTATAATGTAAAGTTCTGTTTCAAAAAAATTCCTGCAGTTATTATATAGGTATTTGTGAAAAAAACAATAAAAATATGAAAAAATGTCAGACCACCTCTGATTTTGATTACTTTCTGCAGCAGGCCCATTCAGTACTTTTGGATTGCTCTTTCTGGATAACGGTAGATAATAAAACAAGTGAGGGGGACTGTTTGAACGGCAGGATGATTACACCAGCATTGCTTATTGGTATCAGAGCGAACCGCATCGGAAGTTTCCGGTTTTTCCGTCAAAGGGGGAGCGATGGCCGGGATAAGGCAATGGATCTTAACCAATAAAGGAGCAGAATTGGATTAATCTGGTTTCAGGATTGCGGCAAGGCACAGGTGCCTTGCCCTTTTTATATGATAAAAATTGTAGTCTAAATCATTATATATTCAAAATATGGAAAGTAAACTTGACATTTGTTTGAAGTCGTGTATAATAAAAATATGGAAAGTAAACTTTCCATAAGAGAGGGGATGGATAGAAAATACATGAAAAACAGGCTGGAAGAGTTGAGAAAGAAGAGAGGGATTAAACAGGAAGAATTGGCTGATGCACTGGAAGTATCAAGACAGACAATTGGTTCACTGGAAAATGGAAGATATAATCCATCTATTTTGCTGGCCTTTAAGATTGCAAAGTATTTTGGCATGAGTATTGAAGAAATATTTATTTACGAGGAGGCGGAAAATGAAGAAAATTGATAAAGTCATTTTGGGAATATATATTATTATTGGCATAATTTTGTTGATTATAGGAGTAACCACTCAGATAGATTATTATTCTTCATTGATATTTGCGATGGGAGCGGCGCTTGCCTGTAGCGGGATAATGCAGTTTATAAGATTTTATCACAATACAAAACCGGAAAATATAAAATCCTATCATGAGAAAATGCGCCGTCAGGCTATTAATCTGAAGGACGAAAGAAAAGTTCAGCTTCGTAACCGTGCAGGATACATAACCTGGGCTGCAACGATGATACTTTGTTTTACAGGTGCATTTATAGCAGCATTATTTCGCGCGGGGGCACTGATTGTATGCAGTCTTGCAGGGGCTGCTGCAGTGCAGTATGTATTAGCCACAATTATATATAAATATTTGTGCAGTAAGATGTGAAATGAGATGGGAAAACTTATATGAAGCAATTTTCATTGGCGGGAGAATAAATTATGATTCACAGAGAGGACATGCTGGAGTTGACACGGAGAATGACACCGAAGAGAAATTCAATTACCAGGATTGCAGGGTGTTATATGGATAAAGAGGGGGAAATAGATGGAAGTTTTAATACTAATTTTTTAAACTTGTCATTGGCAGAAAAAGAAAAAAATCTGGCTATAGCAAAAGCGATTCCATTTTCAAAGACGAACGAGGAGTTAAAAGAATATAGATTTACTCCAAAAGATGAAAAGCCCGGCAGTATGTGGCAGCTTTTGGTGGCGATGAAAGAATGTGGATTAAAAAATGATGCTTTGATGGATATTTTTTATGAACAGTTCGGGAAGAATTTCAGGACTGAAGCGGGGTATGCCATATATGTATTCCATGGGCGGTATGATGTTCCGCTCAAGGCAAAGGATAAGGATTCTCTGCGGGAGTCTGAAGAAGTATATGAATATATTATATGTGCAGTCTGCCCGTTAATCGGAGAGTATGAACCGGGAATGCCGGAGTGTGGATTTTTGTTCCCGGCTTTTTCGGACAGAAGCAGTGATATTCACTGTGTGGATGTGTTCAAAGCTGACACAGGAAGGCTGAATATGAATGTTTTAAAGGCACTCTGCTTTGCGTAGATTGCCTTTTTTGTTGGAAAAATGCTGGAATTTAGGAAATGACCACATGCTTGATTCTATTGAACGTTTAGAAGTATTTCCCGATTCTGGTTCTCTGACTCCGGATGATTGGCAATACTCCCGTGGTTTTTTATGTTTGAAGAAAGGAAGAATAATTCAATATCAGGATACTGGCAGAACAATAAAATGAAATACGCAACAGGTCTTGAAAACGATTCTCGGAGATAACAAAATAAGGCATTGCCGAACAAACAAATATCACGGCAGATTCTTGGCGGAAGCTGCCGTGATACTAAAGGGGAGGATAAGTATTAAAAATTTATCTTTGGTATGATAGTAGTATGGCCTATTTGAAAGAAAGTATTCACTTCATACAAAAATATTTGAAAATTTTTTAGAAGTAGTATATACTAGGAAAAGTATCAATATTTATGAAAATAATAAAGGATGGAAATAGCAATGGGTTTATTACAGGAATGGAGAGACATGGCGTACTCTCAGGAAACAGACAAACAGACACTTCAGCAGTTCTGGACTCAGTATTTTCAGTTGGAGAAAGGTATTTATGAACAGCTGCTGGCCAACCCGGAAGAGGAAGTAAAGGGTACCGTAAAAGAACTTGCAGAGAAATATAATATTCCGGTACTGACCATGGCAGGCTTTCTTGATGGTATCGATGACAGTTTAAAAGAAAAGAACAACATTGAAGAGATGGATGAAAATACAGAAGTAAGCCTGGCATTTGATAAAGAGAAACTTTACAAAAATATGGTGGATGCAAAGGCGGAGTGGCTGTATGAACTTCCGGCATGGAAAGAAATCTTCCCGGAGGACAGGCTGAAAGAGCTTTACAAAGAGGCTAAGAAGATGAATACTATCGTAAAAGGACCAAAGATTGGAAGAAACGATCCATGTCCCTGCGGAAGCGGAAAGAAATATAAGAAATGTTGCGGAAGATGATGACAGATATTTTATTGGCAGCAGGCATTTTATGCCTGCTGTATTTCATAATACTGCTGATGAAAAGAGTGGATTTTTGTATTATCTGGATGCTGACGGGGTTAATGCTTTCAGGTTCTGGATGTTACTGGAAATACAGGACAGGTCATCCTGACGGTTTTCAGATTCCGGGAGCGGTACTTGCTGCCGGCGGTGTTTTGGCAGCGGTCCTGATTATATTATTTGCGGCAGTGGAAGTACGGATCATAAAGAATATGTTCGGAAAGCCGGAACCGGGGATGGAATATATCATTGTGCTGGGGGCCCAGGTGAAAGGGAAAAATCCAAGTCTGGCGCTTTTACGGCGCCTGGAGGCGGCTGAAGAATATCTGAAGGAAAATCCACAGACGAAAGCGGTGCTTTCGGGCGGGCAGGGGCCGGAAGAAAAAATCAGTGAAGCAGAATGTATGTATCGGTATCTGACAGGAAAAGGAATAGAAAAAGAAAGACTCTTAAAGGAAGACGAGTCAACCACAACGCAGGAAAATCTGCAGTTCAGTGCTCGGAAGATTGCACAGGATCAGGCGGGAAAAGATAATGAAGATAAAAAAACGGGCGAAAACCAGAAAAATTCCATGACGGGAATGGAACAGAGTACAGGAATTTTATCAAATAATTTTCACGTCTACCGAGCCCTGAGACTTGCGGAACATATGGGATATACACAATGCAGCGGCGTGGCAGCCAGATCGGACTGGAGATTGCAGCTTCATTATATGGTAAGAGAATTTTTTGCAGTGATAAAAGAAAAAATGGCGGGGAATATCTGAATGGATATCCCCGCTGTGCTGTTATTCCGGCAGATATGTTTACTCCAGTGTTTTGGGTTCGTAAGATACTTCGATACCGGTTACGGCATTGTCTTCTTTATGCAGAAGAATTTCCACATTGTCAAGAGTGCTGTCCGGGCTTTCGATGGTATAGTAGGTGAACATATCACTGGTAGTATCATCTTTTTCATAGGTAAAGCCATCCAGTGCAGCTTCTGCTTCTTCGGCAGTCATTCCAAGAGTTACGCCGGAAGGAATGATAATAGGAAGGTTGCAATCGTTGACATTGCCTTCCACAGAAGTAAGGAAACAGTTTTTAATAGTCGTGGCATTTGCATTATAATTGCGGGCAATGGCATGATATTCCTGATTATCTTTCATCATGTATACCCAGCCAAAACTTTTGCCGGCTACCACGCTGTCGGAACTTTCTGTTTTGATAGTCCAGCCATTTTCTTCGAATACAGATACTGGAGCAGGCATCTGGTACAGATCACCGGCAAAATCAACGATAAAGGACAAAGGATCACTGCCAAGTTCAGATGGAGCTTCGTATGCCAGAACTTCCGGAGTCGGTTCGTCGCTTACTTCTGCGGCAGCGGCGGCGTTGCTCTCTTTATCCTCCACAAAGTTGCGGATATCTACTTCATTCAGAGTATTGGTTTCAGTGCTTACATAGAGCTCGATCTCCTGATAGAAATCATATTCATAAGTTACTTTAGTGTAGAGATCACCTTCGTATGTATCGCTTGGAGTGCCGTATGCAGCAGTAATGTCATCGAGTGTAGACTGACCGTATGTAATGCCGCCGGGCAGTTCAAAAGTGGTTTCGGGAGCTTTTTCGTGCTGCCATTCATCCATAGAGAGACCGCCGATGGAAGATTCGGAAAGCGGAACGGTATTGATGGTCAGATTGATTGCATCGGCATATACTTCCAACTCACCTTTCTGGAAGGTTACCATTCCGTAAGCGTTTGGCTGTATCTCCATGGACTCGTCGTCATCACAGGTCCATCCTTTCGATATAAAATCTGCATAAGACATGGGAAGACTGTATACCTCACCGTCCAGCTTGAACTGAAAGCTGTAGAGATCATCCGATAAATCTCCGGCAGTTTCCTCAGGAACCTCTGCAGCGTTTTCGGAAACTGCTTCAGTTGCAATTTCAGCAGATTCTTCTGCGGCAGCTGTACAACCCAGTGTTAAGGCGGCTGCAGCGCAGGTTAATAAGTATACTGATAAATGGCGTTTCATAGACAAGTATCCTCCTTAAAAGTTTTATAATTCAAAAAAGCTGTTATATTATAAATATCACGCAGACACACGAAAAGCAAGAAAATTCAGGAGAGTTTATGTTTTGGTGGCTTAAGAACCTGAAAAATTCCTGTATTTGGGAGTTGACAATTGTACCTTTTGTGCGATATTATCAAAAATAACAAGAAAAAGCGCAGATGAGAAGAGTAGGATGCAGATGGAGTCTCAGAGAGGGATACAGTTGGTGAGAGTATCCTGGCGAAACGCATTTGAAGACCACCTCAGAGCGGCCCTAATCCGGCCCGGTGATTCCGTTATAATCAGATAATGAGAGATTTTGCGTCATGGCAGCATAGTATTGCGCAGAATAATCAGGGTGGAACCACGGTAAAGTATATCGTCCCTTACAGTTTAACAGACTGTAAGGGATTTTTTTTGGAATGAAAAGTTCCTTCCCGGATATGGGAGAAAAGAATATAAAAATGTAAAGGAGAAAATATTATGATTATTACATTGAAAGACGGATCAAAAAAAGAATATGCTGAAAGTAAATCCGTTTATGAAATTGCACTGGATATCAGTGAAGGCCTGGCACGCGCAGCCTGCGCCGGAGAGATGAATGGAGAAGTTGTGGATTTAAGAACAGTTGTGGAAAATGACTGCGAGTTAAATATCCTCACAGCAAACGATCCAAAGGGATTGGCAGCGCTCCGGCATACGGCTTCCCATGTAATGGCGGAAGCGGTAAAGAGATTGTTTCCGGAGGCAAAGCTTGCCATTGGGCCGTCTATTGATACAGGATTTTATTACGATTTTGACCATGCTCCGTTCTCCAGGGAAGACCTGGATAATATTGAAAAAGAGATGAAAAAAATCATCAAAGAAGGTGCGAAACTGGAGCGTTTTGAACTTCCGAGAGAAGAAGCTGTTAAATATATGGAAGAAAAAGGTGAGCCGTATAAAGTGGAGCTGATTCGGGATCTTCCGGAAGAGGCAGTGATTTCTTTCTACAGCCAGGGTGAATTTACTGATCTGTGTGCAGGCCCGCACCTGATGAGTACAAAAAGTATCAAAGCTTTCAAGCTGATTTCTTCCTCAGGCGCATATTGGAGAGGAAATGAAAAGAATAAAATGCTGGCTCGTATTTACGGAACGGCATTTGGCAAAAAAGAGGAACTGAATGAATATCTGCAGCAAAGAGAAGAGGCGCTGAAGCGTGATCACAATAAGCTTGGCAGGGAGATGGAACTGTTTACCACAGTTGATGTAATCGGACAGGGCCTGCCCTTACTGATGCCAAAGGGGGTTGTAATGGTAAAAGAACTGCAGCGCTGGATTGAGGATCTGGAAGATAACGAGTGGGGTTATGTACGTACAAAGACACCCTTGATGGCAAAGAGCGATCTGTATAAGATTTCAGGTCATTGGGATCATTATAAAGAAGGGATGTTTGTTCTTGGCGATGAGGAAAAAGATAAAGAGGTATTTGCGCTCCGTCCGATGACCTGCCCGTTCCAGTATTATGTGTACAAAGCAGCTCAACATTCATACCGTGATCTTCCGATTCGCTATGGTGAGACATCTACATTGTTCCGCAATGAGGATTCCGGAGAAATGCACGGGTTGACACGTGTTCGCCAGTTTACGATTTCTGAGGGACATCTGATTGTAAGACCGGATCAGATGGTAGAAGAATTTAAGGGTTGTCTTGCTCTTGCAAAATATTGTCTGGAAACTTTGGGACTTCAGGGAGAAGTAACATATCATTTATCCAAATGGGATCCGGAGAATAAGGAAAAATATATCGGTGAGCCGGAAGTATGGAATGAGACAGAAGGCCATATCCGTCAGATCCTGACAGAGCTGGAAGTTCCGTTTGTGGAAGATGTGGGTGAAGCTGCTTTCTACGGACCGAAAGTAGATATCAATGCAAAGAATGTATATGGAAAAGAAGACACCATGATCACGATTCAGTGGGATGCGCTTCTGGCTGAGCAATTTGATATGTATTATATTGATGAAAATGGCGAAAAAGTCCGTCCGTATATTATCCACAGAACATCCATAGGCTGCTATGAGAGAACACTTGCATGGCTGATTGAGTTCTATGGAGGAAAATTCCCCACATGGCTTTGTCCGGAACAGGTGCGTGTACTTCCGATTTCCGATAAATATTTGGATTATGCAAATAAAGTAAATGCAGAGCTTAAGAAAAATGGTATCCGTACATCCGTAGATTCACGTTCTGAAAAGATTGGCTGGAAGATTCGAGATGCACGTATGGCAAGAGTGCCTTACATGATCATGGTGGGTGCAAAAGAAGAGGAGGAACAGAAGATTTCTCTCAGAAGCCGCTATCTCGGTGATGAAGGACAGAAAGACTTAAATGAATTTATCGATGCAATCTGCAAAGAAATACGTACAAAAGAAATTCGTAAAATTGAAGCAGAAGAAAATAAATAAAGAATAATTTTTGAATGATGGCAGATACTATCTCTGCGATGAGTGCATATGCGAATCATACAGAAAGGAGATAGTGTTATGCCATCATTATTATGTTCAGCAGTAAATTGTATTTACAATGAAGACCGTTACTGCAGTAAGGGTGACATCATGGTTACCGGAGAAAATGCAGAAAAGGCCTGTGAGACATGCTGTTCCAGTTTCAGAGAAAGAGACGGTGAAAATCTGAGTGCAAGAAACTCTACAGGAGAGGCGTCAAAAGAAATCTGGGTAGACTGTACTGCATGTAATTGCCGTTACAATGAAGATGAGGAATGTCATGCAGACAGTATTGATATATCCGGTTCTTCAGCCTGTACCTGCCGCCAGACAGAATGCAGCACATTTGACAAAGAAAGAATATAATGATCAGGCTGCTAAAGAGGTTTTTGCTTCGCTGTGATGGCGCCGGACATTCATTGGATGCCCGGCACCGCCGCAGGCGGAGAGTTTTACAAATGGGATATAATTTCTGAATTTTCGATTTTCAAAAATAAATATTGACATGGAGGGCGGACCATGTTAGTATATTTGAGTATGAATAAATGAAGCAGAGTTTCCGCTCTCACCGCAGCACGCATGAGTGACTGATGGTTAATATGATTCATAGTTTTCTATGGTTTATTTTGCGCGGATACTTTGTGTCCGCGTTTTTTTGCGGACAGTTCGGTTATCACATGTATGGAGGTGTACGACAATTAGCGAATTAATGATTAACGAACAGATCAGAGACAGGGAAGTACGTCTGATCGGGGAACATGGAGAGCAGTTGGGAATTATGTCTGCAAAGGATGCCATGAAGCTTGCGAGAGAAGCTGAACTGGACTTGGTAAAAGTGGCACCCACAGCGAAGCCGCCGGTATGTAAAATTATCGATTATGGCAAATATCGTTATGAGATGGCAAGAAAAGAAAAAGAGGCCAAGAAAAAACAGAAAACGATAGAGGTAAAAGAGGTTCGTTTATCACCAAACATCGATGTGAATGACCTGAATACAAAGATCAATTCGGCAAGAAAGTTCCTGGAAAAAGGAAATAAGGTAAAGATCACGCTGCGTTTCCGCGGTCGTGAGATGGCACATATGCAGGCAAGCAAACATATTCTGGATGATTTTGCCGAGGCTTTAAAAGAGGTTGCGGTTGTCGACAAACCGGCGAAGGTAGAAGGCCGTAATATGTCAATGTTTTTAACTGAAAAACGTTAGTTTATCAGGTTAAATAAAAGTTTAATTTTAAGGAGGAAATACGAGATGCCCAAAATGAAGACAAGCAGAGCTGCTGCAAAACGTTTTAAAATGACAGGTACAGGTAAATTAAAAAGAAATAAAGCTTATAAGAGCCATATCTTAACAAAGAAATCTACAAAGAGAAAGAGAAACCTCAGAAAAGCAACCATTACAGATGCTACAAACTTCAAGAACATGAAGAAGATCTTACCGTATTTATAAGAAGAAGTGAAGGAGGAATTAAGACATGGCAAGAATTAAAGGCGGCATGAACGCCAGAAAAAAACACAATAGAGTATTGAAACTGGCAAAGGGTTACAGAGGAGCCCGTTCTAAACAGTATAAGATTGCAAAACAGTCTGTAATGCGTGCACTTACAAGCGCATATGCAGGAAGAAAACAGAAAAAACGTCAGTTCAGACAGCTGTGGATCGCACGTATTAATGCGGCTGCAAGAATGAATGGTCTGTCCTACAGCAAATTTATGTATGGACTGAAACTGGCAGGCGTTGAGCTGAACAGAAAAGTTCTGGCTGATATGGCAGTTAGTGATGCAGAAGGATTTGCAACACTGGCAGAGCTTGCAAAGAGCAAACTTGCATAAGAAGAAATGTGAAATCCCCGGATTTGTTCCGGGGATTTTTTAAAAGCTGCATAGGAGAAGGTGTATGATAGAAGAAATCAGAATAAAGACTTCTGTGGAAGATGATATGCTTACCGGAAATCTGGAAGTTACGGTATTGGCAGAGCACGAATCGGCGCAGGGGCGATTCCTCTGGGCCTATACGGCGGATCGGGAAGGCGCTGAGGCAGACCGTATTTTTCCGGTTCCGGTGGAACGGCAGATACAGTTTTGCATGCAGATTCGGGATGTACGGCTGTGGAATGCAGAAACAGTATATCTATATGACCTGATTCTGGAAATCAGGGACAAAGAAAATAATGTGCTGGAACGTACGGCCAAAAAAATCGCGTTTTACAGATCGCGGCTGGAAAACGGGGCATATCTGGTCAATGGAAAAGAAATTCTGCTGCGTCCGGTACTTCTGCGGGAAGACAGTGAGGCTTTTTGGAAAGCCTGTAAACTGTCATTCTGTAATGCCGTTGTGGCACCGGATACCTGTGGCTGCGGACGTTGCAAAGAACACTGCCTGGAATATGGTCTGTATATGCTGACGTGGGAAGAGTGGAAGCAGATATCAGAATGCAGGGGACTGAAGCTGTGTGTAATGGAAAATATGCCGGGACCGGAAAAAAATCCTGATTTTGAATTGAATGTAGTTCAGCAGGGTGTGCTGATAGAAAATAAGTGCATTTTTCAGAATGTATCGGATTACACGATAGAATGCATTGTGTGCAAAGAAGAGAACGGAGGCCGCCAGGTTCGAATATGCAGTATGGAAGCGGATATTCCTCCGGGGAGCAGCCGCTATATAGAATATCCTTTTGAGCCTCTGGAGGAAGCCGGGAAATATATTTACCGTGTTCGGCTGATACGAAAAAGGGATACTGCGTGGGGGTCGCAGGGGGATTCTGCAGCAGAGGGAGAGGCTGTGATCATGAATTTTTTTGGAATATGAGAGGCTGCCGGGAAATGGATAGTCGAAAACAGAGGGCCGGTGTGGTTCGCGGGAATCGCACCGGCCCTCTGTAAATTCAATTAAAACAGAAAAAATCAGGCAAGTTTTAGAATTACGCTTTCATATGCGCGAAGCATTACAGTTTTTGAGTGAAGCTGAACATTTTCGTAATTTGACAAAATTACCGGAGTGTCCGTATGAATTTTTTCATGGCAGAGCACCTGGTTTTGATCGGAAAAATTGTGTACGGCAAGCCAGGTTTCTCCGTTAAGGCTTCGGCTGTATGCAATCACCGGACCGGTCTCATCACAGCACATCTGAAAATCACCGTGGGCCATCAGAGGATGTTCTTTGCGAAGGGCAATCAATTTCTGATAAAAACAGAAGACGGAAGTCTCATCTGCCATCTGTTGTTCGGCATTAATCGTCTTATAATTCGGATTGACTCCAAGCCATGGCCGGTGATCTGAGAAACCGCCGTAAGCGGACGAGTCCCACTGCATGGGAGTCCGGGCATTATCCCGGCTGATACGCTGCGCTTCCGCCAGGGCTGACTGTGGGGAAAGCCCTTTTTGAAGCATGGTTTCATAGTAATTTCTGGTGTCGATGTCATCATACTCCTGGATGGAAGAATATTGTATATTGGTCATGCCAAGCTCTTCGCCCTGGTAGATAAAGGGTGTACCCGGAAGCGTATGGAGATATGAGGCCAGCATCTTGGCGGATTCTTTCCAGTAAGCACCGTCATTTCCGTATAAAGAGACCTGACGGGGCTTGTCGTGATTACTTAGAAATCTGGCCCACCATCCATCTTTCTTCAGCACTTCATATTCCTTTTTCAGATCACGCTTCATTTTTTCCGGTGACCAGGTTTCAATCTCTACAATGGGAAGAATAAATGGGATAGACATATTGAATTCGCCGCTGGATGAACTGGAGTAGTTGATCAGATCCTGTTCATTGTTGATATTTACTTCACCGACACTCATAAGATTATCCGGAGCGAAGGTTTTTGCAGACATTTCTTTAATATATCGATGAGTACCTTCCAGATTTACGCAGGCAGCCGTTCCGATAACCTCGTTCATATCGGCTCTTCCGTCCAGACCTTTATCCAGATAACTGATAGCATCCACGCGATAGCCGTCTACACCTTTTGCATTCCAGAAACGGATAATATCAAAGATCCTGTCCCTTGTCTGGGCATTGTCCCAGTTCAGATCCGGTTGTTCCCTGGCAAAGAGATGGAGATAGTACTGATCCCGCTCCGGGACATATTCCCAGGCGCTTCCTCCAAATACAGACATCCAGTTATTGGGAGGACCACCCTGCGGATCCGGATCCCGCCAGATGTAGTAATCGCTGTAAGGATTGTCCTTTGAACTTCGTGACATGAGGAACCAGTCATGAAGATCGGAAGTGTGGTTTAATACAAGATCCATAATAACGGCGATCCCTCTTTCGTGGGCACCGTCGCGAAAGGCTTCCCAGTCTTCCATAGTGCCAAATTCCTCCATAATGCGGAAATAGTCAGAAACATCGTAACCATTATCCACGTTTGGCGAAGCGTAGACAGGAGAAAGCCAGATTGCATTGATGCCCAGTTCTTTCAGATAATCCAGTTTTTCCGTCATACCTTTTAAATCGCCGGTCCCGTCATGATTGCCGTCCTTAAAGCTTTTGGGATAAATCTGGTAAATTACCAGGTCTTTATACCAGTCCTTTTTGTGCTGCATAGTGATCTCCTTTCTTTGGGCCGTGGTTTTACTGCTCGTGTGCAGTGCGGCTTTTTTGGGTTGTGGCGTATGCGTAAAAAAGGTCCGATGGACCTTTTTAAGTATCTGCTGCATTCAAAAGCTGAAGGAATATGAGACCGGCAAGAAAAACAATTGTGCCGCCGATGATATATCCGGTAATTTTCTCATGGAAGAAAAGCGCTCCCCAGAGGATTGCAAAAATAACCATGGTGCTTTGTATGATAGGAACCATATATAGCGGAACCAGCGGGATTGCCTTTGCATTTAAGTAAAATCCGATGCCGGTAATGAAACCGAATGCCAGAATCGCCAGAATGCAGGAAAAATCCGGACGAATGCCTGTAATGGCGCCGCCGACTGTTTCCGGAATCAACGGGCATACTGCGAACAGGGCTGATATGGAGAACATGGTAAGGTTACTGTCAATAATATCCATTTTATCCGCCACCATTTTCTGCGCCAGTACATGACATCCGCCAAATATTCCGGAAACGACAAAAAGCAGGGTCAGAAAGATGCTTTTTTGAAAAAATTCATTTAAAGACCGGCCGTTCCAGGAAATGCATAATACTCCGGCGGTACACATGATGATACAAAGAACTTTTTTGTATGACAGCTTTTCATGGAATACAAATACGCTTGCCAGGGTAATGAATACAGCCTGTGCCGGCTGGATTACAATGTTCCCGTAGGATGGCCCATAGGCAAAACCGTAGTTTTCTGTAAGATAGGCAAGCCATTTGCAGATTGCTCCGAAAAACAGCCATCCCGGCAGCAGCTTGAGCATTGCATGAAAATCGGGGCGGAATTTCTGACGCTTCATAAGTTTGAGAAGAAGAAGAAACAGGATGCCAATGAAAAAACGGAAAAATGTGATATATTCAGGCGAGAACCAGGGGTTGATCAGCTTTGCGCAGGTACCGCCAAAACTGAACATGACAGCCACACATAATAGATACAGATAGCCCATATGGGACCTCCTTTGTCTTTTGCAAAAAAACGGAAATCCTGTTACAGGATTTCCGTTTCCATTATCCATGCGGAAGATGGGACTTGAACCCACACGACGTAACCGCCACAAGATCCTTAGTCTTGCTCGTCTGCCAATTCCGACACTTCCGCGAACAAATGGTATTATAGCACTGCCTATGCTATTCGTCAATATTTTTTTGAAAAAATTTATTTATTTTTTTTGAAAAATAGGATTGACATTTAAAGGAAAGTGTTGTATATTATGAAACGTGCTGATGAACAGCACATTATAAGAAACATGCAGGAGTGGCGGAATTGGCAGACGCGCAGGCTTCAGGTGCCTGTGGTCGCAAGATCGTGTGGGTTCAAGTCCCATCTCCTGCATTTTTTTTAAAGGCAGAAGCATCCATTGTCAGAATGCTTCTGCCTTTTTTGGCAGGGAGGAATTCGGGTTACAATATTTTATTTGATTAATGTGTAAAATGATGCTATACTATGAGACAATAATGGGTTTATTTTTCGATCACCCAAATATATTCAGATGTGATGAGTGGAGGAGAACAAATGAAAAAGAGCGTAGAGGAATATGTTAGAAGTATTCCGGATTTTCCGGAAGAGGGCGTTATTTTCCGTGATATTACGAGTGTTTTGCAGGACGCAGATGGTCTGCAGCTGGCAATTGATGAAATGCAGGCATTGATTGATCCGGATGAAGTGGACGTGATTGTCGGTACAGAATCCAGAGGATTTGTATTTGGTGCACCGATTGCATACAACCTTCACAAACCGCTTGTTCTGATCCGCAAAAAAGGAAAGCTTCCCTGCGCTGCGATCTCCCAGAAATATGACCTGGAGTATGGTACAGCCGAGGTTGAAATTCATAAAGATGCTATAAAACCGGGCCAGAGGGCGGTTGTCATTGATGATCTGCTGGCTACCGGGGGAACATTGGAGGCTTGTAATAAGCTGATTGAAAAACTTGGCGGAGTTGTTGCAAAAGATATCTTTTTGATTGAGCTTGCAGGGCTGAAGGGCCGGGAAAAGCTGAAAGACTATGAAGTAGCATCAGTAGTTTGTTATGATGGCAAATAATCTTTTCTGAGATGGTGATTAGATGAGCGGGACAAAAGAGACATTGATGGAAGAGAAAGATAAACTGGCAGAGATAAAAAGAGTAGAGGCCCGGATTAAGAAGATGGATGATTTTACCGATCCGGGGGTGCTGTATAAAGAGTTGATCGATGGTATCAAGAGGTACCATCCCTCTGCCGATACTTCCATGATTGAAAAAGCATATAAAATTGCATATGAGGCTCATAAGGATCAAAAGCGAAAATCCGGAGAGCCATATATTATTCACCCACTTTGCGTTGCAATTATCCTGGCTGATCTGGAGATGGATAAAGAGACAATTGTGGCAGGTATCCTGCATGACGTGGTGGAAGATACCATCATGACTCCCGAAGAAATCCGTCAGGAATTCGGAGAAGATGTAGAACAGCTGGTAGATGGCGTGACAAAGCTGGGACAGTTGAATTATTCTGCGGATAAAGTAGAGGTACAGGCAGAAAACCTGAGAAAGATGTTTCTTGCCATGGCTAAAGATATCCGTGTTATCCTGATAAAGCTGGCTGACCGCCTTCATAATATGCGTACACTAAAATACATGAAGCCGGAAAAGCAGAAAGAAAAGGCAAGAGAGACCATGGATATTTACGCGCCTATCGCGCAGCGTCTCGGTATCTCAAAGATCAAGGTAGAGTTAGATGACCTCTCCCTGAAATATCTGCAGCCGGATGTCTATTATGATCTGGTGGAAAAAATTGCACTGCGGAAAGTGGAGCGTGAACGCTTCGTGCAGGGGATTGTGGATGAGGTGAAAAAACACGTTGAAGAGGCTGGGATTAAGGCACAGGTGGATGGCCGTGTAAAACATTTCTTCAGTATATATAAAAAGATGGTCAACCAGGATAAGACGATCGACCAGATATACGATTTGTTTGCAGTGCGTATTATTGTGGATTCTGTCAAAGACTGTTATGGGGCATTGGGCGTGATCCATGAGATGTATACGCCGATCCCGGGCAGATTTAAAGATTACATCGCTATGCCCAAGCCGAATATGTACCAGTCTTTGCATACAACGCTTATCGGACCGAACGGGACTCCGTTTGAAATCCAGATAAGGACTTTCGAGATGCACCGTACTGCTGAATATGGTATTGCGGCACATTGGAAATATAAAGAACAGTCCAATGGAAATAAAGTGGGCGGAAATCAGGAAGAAGCCAAGATGAACTGGCTGAAGCAGATTCTGGAATGGCAGCGGGATATGTCGGACAACAGAGAATTCATGAATCTGCTGAAGAGTGACCTGGATCTGTTTGCGGAAAATGTATATTGCTTTACTCCGGCCGGAGATGTAAAGAATCTGCCGGCAGGTTCCAATCCGATTGATTTTGCCTACAGTGTACACAGTGCGGTCGGCAATAAGATGGTAGGAGCCAGGGTAAACGGGAAGCTTGTCAATATCGATTATGTGATCCAGAATGGCGACCGTATAGAAATTATTACTTCTCAAAATTCCAAGGGCCCCAGCCGTGACTGGCTTAAGATCGTAAAGAGCACGCAGGCGAAAAATAAGATCAATCAGTGGTTTAAGCAGGAATTAAAAGAGGATAATATTGTGAAAGGCCGTGAGATGGTCTCCAGCTACTGCAAGGCAAAGGGAATCGTTCAGAGCGATATCGCAAAGCCGGAATTTATGCAGGCGGTTATGGTGAAGTATGGATTCCGTGACTGGGATTCTGTGCTGGCAGCTATCGGGCATGGCGGTCTGAAGGAAGGCCAGGTGGTAAACCGCCTCCTGGAAGAGTATAAGAAAAAGAATCAAAAAGAGCTGACGGATGATCAGGTGCTGGAGGCAATTGAGAATTCGGCTGCCGCATCAACCGCAAAAGATAAAGGAATCCGCCGCAGTAAAAGCGGTATTGTTGTTAAGGGAATTGATGATGTCGCGGTACGTTTTGCAAAATGCTGCAGTCCGGTACCGGGTGATGAAATCGTTGGATATGTTACCAGAGGCAGAGGAGTGACTATTCACAGGACAGATTGTGTAAATATGATCCATCTGCCCGGCGAAGACAGAGTACGCCTGATCGATGCTGAGTGGCAGGCTGCCGCAAGTGATGTTTCAGGAAGATTTCCGGCGGAAATTAAAATATTCGGAAATAACCGTACCGGTCTGCTGGTTGATATTTCCAGGATATTTACGGAACGTAAAATTGATGTGCTGGGTGTGAATTCCCGCACGAGCAAACAGGGAACAGCTACCATATCCATGTCTTTTGAGGTGGAGAGCAGGGCAGAGCTGGATTCACTGATTGGTAAGATCAGACAGGTGGAAAGTGTGATTGACATAGAACGAACCACCGGATAGGAGTTATATGGGAAAACTTCGGATTGAACAGAAGGTTCTTGGCATGGTATCTACGAATGTTTATCTTGCTGTTAATACACAAACACAGGAGGCATTTTTGGTGGATCCTGCGGACAGAGCGGAATTAATAGAAGATTGGATCAGGCAGCAGGGTGTGGTTCTTAAAGCAATCCTGCTGACGCATGGACATTTTGACCATATCGGTGCGGTAAACCGGTTAAAAGCAGATCTCCAGGTACCGGTGTACGCCATGCAGGCGGAAAAATCCGTATTAGATGATTCGCTGCTTAATTTGTCCGGAAACTGGGGCAGGGCTTTTACCGTTAAAGGCGACAGATTCCTGTCGGATATGGATAATTTTAATGTGGCGGGATTTGAAATTACCGCATATCATACACCGGGGCATACCCGGGGCGGAGCCTGCTATTACATTGAATCCGAAAAGACACTTTTTTCGGGAGATACGATTTTCTGCGAGAACATCGGGCGCACAGATATGCCCACCGGAAACTATTCGGAGCTTGTCCGTTCCGTACAGCGCGTGCTGGAAACTTTACCGGATGATGTCCGGATTTTTCCGGGACACGAAGAAGCCACAGACGTGGCACATGAGAAGAAATATAATCCCTATATATAAGGCAGGGAAAAAACGTTGGGAGACCGGCATGATTGCAGTACAGTTAAATAAGAGCGATTTTGAATATGATATCCATTCTCTGATCAGGGCTTTTTATCCGGGAATGGATGTTCCTCTGTATCTGGAAGGGGAGGAGAAGCCGCAGGACTGTGAAAAAAGCCTGAAGGTCGTATATGGTGAAACAGGTATTTCTGTTACCCTGTTGGATGCAGAAGATAAGGTAATTGCAGAAGATATGCGGGCGTTTGAAGGGGACTGCGACAGATCAGAAAGAAAGAATCTTCTGAAAAAAATGATTTATGAGATGTTTTCGCATTACACCGGACAGAAACTGCCGTGGGGTAATCTGACGGGGATCCGGCCAACCAAAATTCCCATGAGCCTTTTGGAAGCTGGTTGGAAAAATACTCAGATTGCGGATTATATGCGAAACACATATTATACAAGTAATGAGAAGACAGCACTTGCCATTTCCATTGCAAACAGGGAAAGAGCAATTTTGCGGGATATTGACTATAAAAACGGATACAGCCTGTATGTGGGAATTCCATTTTGCCCAAGTATCTGTCTGTACTGTTCATTTAGTTCCAGCCCGTTGTCTGTCTGGAAAACAAAGGTAGATGCATATCTGGATGCGCTTTGTCACGAGATAGAAAGCTGTGCCGGCATCTGGGCGGAAAAGAAGCTTGATACAGTTTATATTGGCGGCGGCACCCCTACAACGCTGGAACCTTATCAGCTGGACCGTCTTCTTACAAAAATGGAAGAGTGTTTTGATTACAGCCATTTAAAAGAATTTACGGTTGAGGCAGGTCGGCCGGACAGTATCACGAGAGAGAAACTTCAGGTTTTGAGAAAACATAATATAAGCCGTATATCCATAAATCCCCAGACGATGAATGACAGGACACTGGAGATCATCGGGAGAAGACATACGGTGCAGCAGACGATAGATGCATTCCATATGGCACGAGAGATGGGGTTTGACAATATAAATATGGATCTTATCGTAGGGCTTCCGGGGGAAGGTTATGCGGAAGTAGAACATACCATGCAGGAAGTGACATCTCTTGGGCCGGATAGTATAACGGTTCACTCACTGGCATTGAAAAGAGCCACAAGACTGAATTTGTTTAAAGATCAGTATCAGGAAATATCATTTCAAAACAGCAGTGAGATTATGGATATGACGGCACGTTATGCGGCGGGTGCAGGACAGTTTCCATATTACTTATACCGTCAGAAAAATATGGCGGGAAATTTTGAGAATGTAGGTTATTCCAGAGAGGGAGCTGCCGGCATCTATAATATACTGATTATGGAAGAAAAGCAGAGTATTCTGGCGCTGGGAGCCGGAGCAAGTACAAAAATTGTGTCCGGAGAAAAAATTGAGCGGATAGAGAATGTAAAAGATATCCGGAATTATATAGAACGAATCGACGAAATGATTGCCAGAAAAGAAAAATCATGGGATTGAGTTAAACATGGAAAAAAAGAATTATCGTATTATTCAGACGGATTTTACAAAAGAAATCAGTCACGGGATCTGTGTCAGCAATCTGGCGCGGCTTGTAGCTAAAAAACTGGCTCTCCCGGAAGATATGTGCTATAATCTTGCAGTGGCTGGTCTGGTGCATGACATCGGAAAGCTGGAAATGATGAAATATATTTATGACAGAAATGCAATGCATATTGAGGAAATGCGCTATGTGAGAACGCATGCGGCACTTGGATACGCGCTGCTGAATGCGCAGGGATATCCCGGAGAAATTGCAGAGTGGGTTCTTTACCACCATGAAAATTATGACGGAAGCGGGTATCCTGCGAACCGCGCAGGGGAAGAAATTCCGTTGGGAGCACGTATTCTCAGGGTGTGCGATGTGTTTGCAGCACTTACGTCAGACCGTTCTTATCGGAAAGCCTTTGATAAGGACACGGCGATAGAACTTATGATCGCTGAAGTGAAAAATTTTGATATGCGGGTATTTCTTGCATTTCAGGAAGTGGTCAATACGGAAGATGTGGATGAACTTCTGAAGAGGCGGGAGCTGGACAAAACGGAACTGGAACTGGCCATGAGCGATATGAATACATTTATTCAGGAAAGTGCACAGGAGACGGAGGTATAAATGATGAGTTTGAAAAAGAAACCGGTTACCGGTATGAAAGATATTTCTCCAAGAGAGATGGAGATACGTGATTATGTGATATCATTGATTAAAGAGACCTATGGAAAATTTGGTTTTTCATCTATAGAGACACCCTGCGTTGAACATATTGAGAATCTGAGCAGCAAGCAGGGCGGCGAGAACGAAAAGTTGATTTTTAAGATTCTGAAAAGAGGAGAAAAACTGAAACTGGAGACAGCCAGCTGTGAGATGGATCTGGTAGACGGAGGGCTTCGCTATGATCTGACGGTGCCCCTTTCCAGATACTATTCTAATAATGCAAATGAATTGCCGGCGCCATTTAAAGCACTTCAGATGGGAAATGTATGGCGCGCAGACAGACCACAGAGGGGCAGATACCGCCAGTTCATGCAGTGTGATATTGATATTTTGGGAGAGCCGTCTATTCTGGCGGAAATTGAACTGATCCTTGCCACATCCACGCTGGTTGGCAAACTGGATTTCAATGACTTTACTATCAGGATCAATGACCGCAGGATTTTAAAAGCGATGGCAGCATACAGCGGGTTTGCACCGGAAAGCTACGATACAGTATTTATTATTCTGGATAAGATGGATAAGATTGGTATCGAGGGTGTAAAGGAAGAACTGAAAAAAGAGGGATTTGATGAAAAGGCCGTCAGCACATATACAGATTTGTTTGAGAAGGTGACAGAAGACCTGGCCGGGGTCAAATTTTTAAAAGAAACATTGACGGATGTACTGGAAGAAAAAGTTGCGGAAGAACTTGAGACTATTATAGAAAGTGTAGAAGCAGTTAAAAATGCCGATTTCAAGATGGTGTTCGATCCTACACTTGTGCGTGGTATGTCATATTATACCGGACCGATTTTTGAAATCAGTATAGATGGTTTTGGCGGCTCTGTGGGCGGCGGTGGCCGTTATGATGAAATGATCGGACGTTTCACGGGAAATTCGACTCCCGCGTGCGGCTTTTCTATTGGATTTGAGCGTATCGTTATGCTTCTTTTGGAAAATAATTATCAGATTCCGGGCAAAAAAGAAAAGACAGCATTTCTTATTGAAAAAGGAATACCGAAGGATAAATTGCTGGAAGTGTTTAAAGAGGCTGAAGAACTGCGAAGCACCGGAGTTTCTGTCAGCATGAATATGATGAAGAAAAATAAGAAGTTCCAGAAGGAGCAGCTTGCAGGAGAAGGCTATACACAGATTAAAGAATTTTTTAAATAGATGATAATTGTCTATAAAAGAAACGTATAAATAAGGGGCAGCCCGCTAAGTGATTTGTCATTTGGCAGGCTGCCCTCCGGTTATTATTGAAGCTGATTGATCGCTGAGTCTACACCGCCTAAAAGGGCACTGGAGAAGACTTCACCGGGATGAACTTCCCAGGCATATCCATTATTTACCAGAGATACTGTAACGGTATTTTCAGCAGACTCGTCATTATTTTTGAGCGCATCCAGAAGAAGATCAGCCGTTTTCTGTGAGATTTCTTCATCTGTGGCCCGTATGGATTCTGTTGTTTTGGCATATTCCAGAAGACTGTCTTTGCAGCCGGTCATAACGGATTCCAGATCCAGGCTGGTGATAACAACGGTTGCTTCAGCGTTTTCCCCGTCCTGTGTAACTTCTTTGATCTCATATTTAAAATAGGCAGAAATCTGTTCACAGAGGGCCATATCAATATCAGTTGCTTTGCTGCTTCCGGTTGTAAAAACGTCATTCAGGCAAAGATAATCGTGCCACTGCTGCGCAGTAAAAGAGGAAAAGGGGTCAAGTGTACATTCCAGCACTTCCTGTGGAGTAAGAAGATAGGGATCCTGAAGGCAGGATACAAGACCTCCGGTCAGCTCATCTTCAAATTCATTGCTTTCGGGTATGACCCATTCACCGTTTTGATTTGTAAGGTTAACGGTGGCTTCTGTTGTCACCAGAGAATAAGTATTTTCTTCAAGGCACTTTTTCATGAGTGCAAATGAAGATGTTATGCCTTCCTGCTGGGGACTGCTGCCATTTGCAGAAGCATTTTCGATAATGGAACAGCACAGGTCTTTGGCAAGGGCCTTTGCGTCTATATTTGTAATGTTTAAGTTCACCGTTGCCGTTGTATTGTCATCGCTTACGGAAGATGAACGGATGCGGTATTTGAAATTTTTGAAAAACAATTTAATTGCATCTGTTGTTTCCGGGCCGATTTCCGGCGATGTGGAATTTGCAAATTTAATGTCTTCATAGGATACAAAGGTTTTAATCGTGGATTCATCCAATTTCCGGATCAATTCCATTTCCTGGCGGACTGCTTTTTCCGGCGCGGCGTATCCACATCCGGTAAGTGTCACACAAAACAGGATAAGTACCCTTAACAACCATTTTTTCGTTTTCATAGGTTCTCCTTAAAACAATATATTGTAGTTGATTATCCTATTCTATATGAAATAGATACAATTGTCAAATTTTTCCAGATGTAATCGAACATCTGTTTTTGAAAAATCTGTGAATTCCAAAATAGATAGTGCATTAAAAAAAAAAGTATGCTAAGATAGGGTGAAACATTCACGGAATAAGGAGTGAAATACGCAATGAAAAAAGTTGGAATTATTATTCTGGCTCTGGCACTTGTGGGAGCGGGAGCAGGCGGAGTATGGTATTTTAAATTCAGAGATAATAATGGAGTAAACCAGTCAGATGCGGAAGATGCCGTATTTGTTGACTCGGTGGCAACAATTGCGGGAATTGGCGGAGGAAACGGAGTCAACAGCAGATTCTCGGGCGTAGTTGAGGCTCAGGAAACGGTAAAAATAGAAGTGCCCAGCGGTATGAAAGTAAAAGAAGCATATGTGACGGTGGGACAGGAAGTCAGTGTGGGGACCAGGCTCTTTTCTTATGATACAGATGAGGCGCAGGACAATATCACACAGATGGAAATTGATATTGAAAACTATGATATCACGATCGAATCAACGCAGGCTCAGATTGCGCAGCTTGAAAAAGAGCGTGCAAAAGTGTCGGAGGATGAGAAGCTTGCTTATACGACACAGATCATGACAGCGGAAAACTCCATTAAACGTGCGGAATATGAGAAAAAGAGCAAACAGAATGAAATGGAGAACCTGAAGAAACAGATTGCAAATGCATATGTTACGAGTGAACTGGACGGTATTGTTAAGACGATCAATAAGAATAACAGCGGCAGCAGTGAGGATGAAGATATGAATATGGATGACGGGGGCATGTCAGATGACAGTTCCAGCGCATATATGACCATCATGGCTACCGGTGATTATCGGATTAAGGGTACTGTCAATGAACAGAATATTCAGGAGCTTATGGAGGGGGCACAGGTGATCGCCCATTCCAGAGTAGACGAGTCTCTGATCTGGAGGGGAACAGTGACAAAGATTGACAGGGAAAGCGCCAGCAGCAATCAAAATAATATGTTTTATTCTTCCGGTGACAGCAGCATGAACAACTCCAGTTCTTATCCGTTTTATGTGGATCTGGAAGATTCGGCAGGACTGATGCTGGGACAGCATGTTTATGTGGAAATTGATAACGGACAGGAAGATGAACTGGAAGGAATCTGGCTGGAGGAATATTATCTTCTTACTGACGATGACGGAAATGTCACTCCGTACGTATGGGCTGCATCCGGAAAAGATATTCTGGAAAAACGAGAGGTTACACTGGGTGAATACAATGAAGACCTGATGAAGTATCAGATTTTAGACGGATTGACCGAGGATGATTATATTGCATTCCCGGAACAGGGTTACGAGGAGGGAATGCCGGTTACCAGAAATACAGACCAGTTTTCAGAGATGAGTTACAGCGATGAAGACTGGCTTGGCGAAGATGGTCTTACGGACGATGTTGGTGACGATGGGTTTGTGGATGAAGGCTTCATAGATGATCTTGAAGGTGATGATTTCGGCGGAGATGATTTCATAGAAGATGGCGGTGAAGAAATTTTTGTCGAGGATGGCGGAGACGATTTTTAACATAAAATGAGAAGATAACATAGCAGATGAGGAATAACAATGATTTTGAAACTGGACAACATATATAAGGATTATGTTACCGGAAAAATGGTAGTACCTGTATTAAAAGATGTCACACTGCACGTGGAAGAGGGGGAATATGTGGCTATAATGGGACCGTCCGGTTCCGGAAAATCCACATTGATGAATATTATCGGCTGCCTGGACGAGCCAACAAAGGGGACATTCCTTCTGGATGGAAAGAATGTTCTGGGATTGAGTGATAATGAAATTGCGGACGAGCGGCTTCATAATATTGGATTTGTTTTTCAGACATTCCAGCTGCTGCCGAGACAGACTGCTCTGGAAAATGTTTCACTGCCGTTGATTTATGCAGGAGTATCAAAAAAAGAGAGGAATCGCAGAGCGGCAGAGGCACTGGCGGGAGTTGGACTGAGTGACCGAATGGATTTCCTGCCGACCCAGCTGTCGGGCGGACAGAAGCAGAGAGTGGCAATCGCCCGGGCAATGGTGAATAATCCCAAAATTCTTTTGGCAGATGAACCTACGGGTGCTTTGGATTCCAAATCGAGCATACAGGTGATGGAATTGTTTCAGAAGTTGAATGATCAGGGCGTTACTGTTGTTATGATCACGCATGATGCGGATGTTGCGCGCCATGCGAAAAGAATCGTCTATATTTTTGATGGGGAACTTTCGGAAGAACGGAGGTAGGCAGTATGACAAAGAAAAAAATAAAGAGGATCATCATAGCAGTTGTTGTAACGGCAGGTGTATGTACCGGAGGGGTGTTTGGCGTACGCCAATTGCTGAAGAGCCGTTCGGCTGCAGTAGAAGTAACTTCCGTAGCGGGCCAGAATGTGGCGGAGTGGATCACGTTTGGTGAGGATGAAGGAACGAGCGGTACGGTTGTGTCAGATGTGAATCAGCAGGTGCAGGTTCCTGATGATAAGATTATTAAAGAAGTATATGTAAATGAAGGCGACACCGTGAAGATTGGAGATAAGCTTTTGAGCTATGACACAACTCTTTTGGAACTTGATAAAGAACTTCAGGAGCTTACGGTGCAGGAAATACAGCTTGAGATCAAATCTGCGGAAGCGGATTTGAAAAAACTGCAGAATACTACGCCAGTGGCTAAAAAAGCAGAGGACGATGACGACGATTCAGGGCTGCTGGAAGGCCTGGGTGACGATGATGATGTGGCGAGAATGGCTGGCAGCAATGAAGAAGTACTGATGGCGAGCGCCGGGGGCGATGAGGTACAGCAGCCGGAAACACAGCCGGCAGAAGCGACGGAGCAGCCACAGGCTCAGGCACAGGAAGAGGTACAGCAGGAAACAACACTGCAGGAGGAAACAACTTCTCAGGAGGAACAGCCGGCTTCGGAAAGTGAAAATCAGCAGGAAGAAACAACGGCGGGTTCGGAAGAAACAGGAGAAACTTCCGGTACGGAAGAACTTGTTGTCGGCGGAGACGAAAATCAGGTGCTGACACCGGATGAACTGGGAGAACAAAATGCTGTCAGTGATCTTTTAAGTGAAGAAAAGGATGGAGAACAGGATCAGGGTGAGAAGAAAGCGAAAATGAATCAGAGCCTGAAAAAACTATTTGCATACGTCCGTATCAGAACAATGCCGGATGAAGGTGATGTGGAACTTGTGGATACCGGGGACGGTCAGCGGAATATGGTGCTGGCAGATGTAACGGCAGATACAGTAAGGATCGTTCCGCATTTTGCTGAGACGGCAGACAGCCATTTTGAAAAGCAGAATACCTATATGATGCTGATAAACGGATTGAACGTTGAAAGCGAGATCACAGGTAAAGTTTATGGAACGGCAAAGATAAACGGAGAAAGTTATCCGGAAATCGGAGGGTATACTCTGGTAAAAGAGCTGTCTGATGAAGGACAGAATGTAGCAAGACTTACAATAGCTTTTCATGAAGGCCTTGACGAAGAGCATGAAAAGGCAGCAGAGCTGGAAGATATATATCTGGAAATAGAAGCAGGTGTGGGAAATCTTAATCCGCAGGAATTAGTATTTTGCCTGACAGGAAACAGCGAAGATAATGTAGTTGTGGGTACGGGTGGAGAAAAACAGGAGCCGGAACCAACGACCCCGGACGAGTCATCGGAAGAAGAACTTGTGGCAGAGAATCCGGATAATGAAAATGGCGATGACGGAGCAGCGGAAGATCTGGAGAATGAGGAAAATAACAACAATTCCGTGCAGACGGAACCGTCTTCAGAAGAAGATAAAAACACGGAGACCGTGAAGGCGATTCAGAAAGTTACGGTTAATGTAACGTGGAATGATGGGACAAATGCTCCGGCAAGCTGCCCCCAGGAGCTTGCTCTTTACATTTATGAGAAAGAGGACAGCGAAGAACCGGTTAAAACAATTAAGTTGGGCGGAACCATGCCGGAGACTGAAAATCCGTCAGATGGCGGAGGCGGAGATGATGAGCCGATACCGGAGGACGAATCAGAGCTGGAAAGTGCAGGCGATGATGGAAGTCTGCAGGAAAGCAGCGGGTTGACAGAAAATGATCCGCCCCATCAAAATCAGCCCCGAAGCTGGAGTATAACGGAAGACTGGGAAATAAACCTTGATGATCTGAACAGTTACCGCTTTGAGGTAAAAGTGGATGACCGGATACCATTAGCGCTGTATTATCTGCAGAGTCCTGCAAATGAAAAAATTGAGTGGGAAACATCAGCAGAAAATCCCGGAACAGCTGTATTGAACCTTACCATGAATTATCAGGAGCCGATTGAATCACCGCTTCTGAGGTTGGAGCCCATCTCTGAGCTCACATATGAAAACGGCATTAAGACAGAGCAGGGGCTTGCCGGCGGAGCATATAAAGGAAGCGGAACAAAGGATGATCCCTATGTATTTTTTGTGACAGATGGAGTGGTAATTAAGAATACCTTTGTGAACTGGGTGCTCGGTTTTAATGAAGAGGGTACAGAGCGTTTAAAAGACGAAGAGGGAAATGACATAACAGGATACTATGTGCGTCTGGAGATAAGAGAATCGGATACAATAACCGGTGCGTTCATCCGTTCCATCGATCTTGACGGAACTATCCGTGTGGAATATGGCTTCGGACCGGGAACTTACTGGATTTTCAGCAGTGATACCGGTATCACCAGATACGAGGAAGAAGAGGATGATGAATTGCCTGATGACGGTTTTGACGGTTCGGGTGATGCAGGCTGGGACAGTGACATTGATGGAGAAACATATACGGCAGAAGAGCTTGCAGAAGCGATCAAAGAGAAGGAACGCGAAATCCGTAAACTGAAACTGGACGAACGTTCTGCCCAGCTGAAACTGAAGAAATATGTTGAGGAGTTAGAAGAGTCCACGGTTGTCAGCGCTGTTAATGGATATGTTAAATCCCTTGGAGGAAATGAAGGAGCCGGCGAACCGTATATGGTGGTATCCAGCGAGGGCGGTCTGTATCTGAAGACTACAGTCAGTGAGCTGGATCTGGATTCGGTGAAAAAAGGTGATGTTGTAACGGCAACGTCATGGGAAACGAACAGTACTTTTGAGGCTTCTATAACGCAGATCAACTATTTTCCGTCATCCACATCCGGTGATGAATTTTACTATGGAAGCGGAAACACAAATGCATCAAATTATCCGGTGCTTGCCCATATTGAGGATCCGGGCGGGTTATCTGCCTATGAATCAGTCAGCGTGAAATTTACGGTTTCATCCAACAGTGTGGATATTTATCTGCCAAAAGCATATATCCGTTCTGAAAACGGACAGAGCTATGTATATAAAAGAGGCAGTGACGGCAGACTGAAAAAACAGTATGTCCATACAGCGGGCATTATGTCAGGTTATGTGGGTATAAAAGAAGGCCTGTCGGAGGATGATTATATAGCCTTCCCATATGGAAAGAATGTAAAAGAGGGCGCAAAAACAAAAGAAGAGTCATACGAGTTTTTCTAAGGGAGGGATAACATTGCTTGAGAATATACGACTTTCCCTTCAGGGAATATGGTCCCACAAGATGCGGTCATTTCTGACAATGTTGGGTATTATTATCGGTATTGCTTCAATTATTGCGATTGTGTCTACGATTCAGGGAACAAATGAACAGCTGATGCAGAACGTAATCGGATCGGGAACAAATGCGGTAATTATTCCGTTATGTAAGTCTAATTCAGAGCTGACATTTGATTATGAGACACCGCCAAATGGGGTTCCTGTCATTACAGAGAAAACCAGAGAAGAGCTTTTGAAAGTGGAGAATGTGGAGGATGTTACATTTTACACAAAACGTGAATGGGGAGACGGGATTTATCATTTAAAAAAATCTCTTCAGGGTGCGAATATTTTTGGAATTGACACACACTATTTTAATGTTAACGGATATACGATCCGTACAGGAAGAGCTTTTATAGAAAAAGATTACGAGGAATTCCGCAAAGTGGTTATTCTGGATCAGGATGCGGCAAGCAATCTGTTTCAGGAAGACAGCGCGCTGGGAAAAACAATAGAGATAAACGGAGAACCGTTTACAGTAGTAGGGGTTGCACAGCTGGCATCCAAATTTGAGCCTGTGGTGAGCAGCATGGAAGAGTACTATACTTATTATTCGGATGAAGATTCATCCGGAAAAGTGTTCCTTCCTTATTCTGCCTGGTGTATTGTTTATCAGTATGACGAGCCGCAGAGTGTTACGGTGAAAGCAGCTTCGGTGGAAGCTATGACGAAAGTGGGAAAACCATGCGCGGAAATATTAAATGCAAATTTAAGCAGCAGCGCGACAGATGCTGATATTAAATACCGTGCAAAAAATACGCTTGAAACGGTAGAACAGCAGCAGAAAATCAATGAATCTACAAACCAGCAGCTGATCTGGATCGCAAGTATCTCTTTGCTGGTAGGCGGTATCGGCGTAATGAATATTATGCTGGTTTCTGTAACAGAACGTACCAGTGAGATCGGTCTGAAAAAGGCGATCGGTGCAAAGAAGAGAACGATCCGTATGCAGTTTTTGACTGAAGCGGCAGTTTTGACAAGCCTGGGAGGAATGATAGGAGTCGGTGCCGGAATCGGAATGGCTCAGGCGATTTCAAAAATGGCTGAGGTTCCGGTGGCAATCAGCATACCGGCGGCAATTGGTTCGGTGCTGTTTTCCATGGTGATCGGTATCATATTTGGATTTGTTCCATCGGTAAAAGCGGCAAACTTAAATCCGATTGATGCACTGAGACATGAGTGAGGGTGATTCTATACCCTTGTTATGGCTGAAAATTATCAAAAAGCGCATATGCAGGCGAGAAAGTGCTTGCATATGTGTTTTTCTTATGGTAGAATATTCAAGTCGCATAGAAAACACGTATCCTTATTTTGAAGAGGGTGCCGCAATGTGCGGTTTCTGAAAAAGCATGGGATACGGAAGAAAAAACCAAAAGGAGACAAAAAAATGAGTGTTATTTCAATGAAACAGTTACTGGAAGCAGGTGTTCATTTCGGACATCAGACAAGAAGATGGAACCCCAAAATGGCTCCGTACATCTACACAGAGCGTAACGGCATCTACATTATTGACCTTCAGAAATCTGTTGGAATGGTTGACGATGCTTACAATGCAGTAGGTGATATTGCAGCTAATGGCGGTACAATTCTTTTCGTAGGAACAAAGAAACAGGCTCAGGATGCTGTTAAGACAGAAGCTGAGAGATGCGGAATGTTCTATGTAAACGAGAGATGGCTTGGCGGTATGCTTACTAACTTCAAAACAATCCAGAGCAGAATTGCCCGTCTGAAAGCAATCGAAGCTATGGAAGCAGACGGAACATTTGATGTTCTGCCGAAGAAAGAAGTTATCGCTCTGAGAAAAGAAATGGAAAAACTGACAAAGAACCTTGGCGGAATCAAAGAAATGAAGAAGATTCCGGATGCAATCTTTGTTGTTGACCCGAAGAAGGAAAGAATCTGCGTTCAGGAAGCACATACACTTGGTATTCCGCTGATCGGTATCTGTGATACAAACTGTGACCCGGAAGAACTGGATTATGTAATCCCGGGTAATGATGATGCAATCCGTGCAGTAAAACTGATCGTTTCCAAGATGGCAGACGCTGTTATCGAAGCAAATCAGGGCGCAGAGCAGGACGTTGTATTTGAAGGTGAATACGCAGAAGAAGCAACAGATATTGAAGAAGTAGTTGCAGAGACGGAGGAATAATTAGATGGCTATTACAGCAGGAATGGTAAAAGAATTAAGAGAAATGACCGGAGCAGGTATGATGGACTGTAAAAAGGCCCTGACTGCTACCGAAGGTGATATGGACAAGGCTGTAGAATTCCTGAGAGAAAAAGGCCTTGCTACCGCTCAGAAGAAAGCCGGAAGAATTGCAGCAGAAGGTCTTTGCAAGGTTCTGGTTTCTGATGATGATAAGAAAGCAGTTGTTGTAGAAGTAAACGCTGAGACGGACTTCGTTGCAAAGAACGATACATTCCAGGCTTATGTAACAGAAGTAGCAGAGCAGGCCATGGTAAGTACAGCAGCAGACATGGATGCATTCATGGCGGAAAAATGGATTCCGGATACATCCAAGACAGTTGCAGAAGCACTGGCAGGCAAGATCGCTGTTATCGGCGAAAATATGAACATCAGAAGATATGAGAAAGTGGAAGAGGCAGACGGATTCGTAGCTTCCTACACACATGCCGGCGGTAAAATCGGTGTTCTCGTAGACGTTGTAACAGACGTGGTAAACGATGATATCAAAGAGATGGCTAAGAACATCGGTATGCAGATTGCAGCTATGAAGCCGCAGTATACAAATAGAAGCGAAGTAAGCGAAGATTACATCAACCATGAAAAAGAAATTCTTATGGCTCAGATCCAGAACGATCCGAAGGAATCCCAGAAACCGGAGAAGGTTATCCAGGGTATGATCCAGGGACGTATCAACAAAGAACTGAAAGAAATCTGCCTGCTTGATCAGATTTATGTAAAAGCAGAAGATGGAAAACAGACTGTACAGGCTTACGTTGATTCTGTTGCAAAAGCAAACGGCGCAAAGATGTCTGTAAAAGGATTCGTTCGTTTCGAGACTGGTGAAGGTATCGAAAAGAAACAGGAAGACTTTGCAGCAGAAGTTGCAGCTCAGATGGGAATGTAATCTCATAAAATAAAGTGAACTTAAGACCCTTGAAAATCCCGGAAAACGGGCATTTTCAAGGGTTTTTTGCGTCTTGGGGAGCAATTCATAAATTATCATATCTTACCTCATTTTGAGCAAAAATTTGGGGGATTTTTGGGGGAAGACTTGGGGGCAGGCTTTCCCCCAAATGACATCTGAAAGTTACATAGCTGATTAGTTTTTGAAATGAAAATTAATCGGTTTTTATATTATTATTGAATTTTTTTCGGCAGTTTTTAATTCAGAATACTTTTTCCATGCCGGCATTTTGTCAGATGAGGGACATGGAGCGGCTTCAAACAACAACCCATGAAATCTATTTGAGAATGTGGAGTTCTCCTATATCCCGGGCGAACCGGTACTGAAACAGGCATTCTTTACGGTTCCCGATCAGAAATTAACTGCCATTGTCGGGGATTCTGGTTCCGGAAAATCTACGGTTATAAATCTGATTGCCCAATATTATGACCCCGGGGACGGTACCATTATGATTGGGGGACAGAGCATTGAACATGTTGCTGCAGAAAAGGTTTTGGAACAGATTTCAATGGTAGACAAAAAAGACAGTTGTGATGATTATTGCCCATACGCTGTCTATTGTAAAGAACGCCGATCAGATTTTAGTGGTATCTGATGGCAGGATTGCCGAATCCGGGACACATGACGAGCTTTTGACAATGGGTGGAAAGTATGCCGCCATGTGGAACGCGGAGCAGCACTTTCTGCTTAAAAGGGGAACAATGAAACTTCATGTGTCGGGTGAAGACTATTTTAGAGGCTATAATGATACTCAGAAAGAAAATGGGTATGGTGTGTTCTGTGGATTTTGCCCGACATATGGATATAAATGGATTTTGGAATTTGTTTTTTACCGCATTCATCGAAAACCTCTTTTGGAATTTCGGAGATTTTTCCTGCTGGACTGGCTCATGGTGCCCGGAACAGAAGACAATAAGTTGTGGAAAACGGGGCCGTGGATGAAGAAATTTGGAACAGAAAACACCGAAATCATGGACCTTCTTCATGGAGGCGGCATATGCTACAGGACTGCAATTCCAACCGCCAAGGATTACCACGACGATTGCGGACGGCATGGGATCGGCAGCGGCGTAGAGAAGAAGCTGGCAAAAAACATCAAGAAGTGGCAGGATGCGGGATACACTTTTACCTGTAAGGTATTTCCGAACATTGGACATGGAGGACTTGCGGCAGAACATCCGGAGCAGTTTCTTGAGGAGGCAATTGCGGCTCATGAGAATTCCCTTGAAAAAGCCGGTCATGCCTGAACGGAAAATTTATGATTTATGGAACTGAGTACCAATTATGATTCAAATTAGGCATGCGCCGGCAAAGTTCTAATTTAAGATTTTCAGCGAAAGGTCTGAAATTGATAAATCGTGACGGTCATCATCAATATTAGGAACCGTCCTCCAAACTGGAGTTTATCTTTTTCTATACGTGTATGGATTTCAATTCCTGCTCAAGTTCTGTCTTTGTATGATGATGCCCATATCTGTTATCTGTTCCATAGTGGTGATGCCCGTGGCTATGTGTAATCGTATGTGTATGAGTTACGTTGCCATGTGTATAAGTGATCGTATGCTGATGTTCATGAGCATGATAGTGAATCAATGTGTCGGCAGTTACAAGTACAGAGCCTGCCAGCATTACGGACAAAGCAATCAGATACAGCCATGACAATTTCTCGCGAAGAAATACAAAGGAGAGAAACGACCCAACAAAGGGGGCAATCGCATAGCAGGCGCTTGTTTTGGTAGCGCCCAAAACATTCTGCGCACGCACATACATAAAAATACTGAGGCCGTATGCTACAAATCCGAGCAGCATTGCCGCGAAAATATAACCGATTGCAGGTATGATCTCATGCCGGATCAACGCAATGACCAGAGAACCCAGTCCCGAAAAAATGCCCTTCAACACCACGATTTCATAGGTGCTTTTGGACGAGATGTTTCTTGTACAGTTATTTTCAAATCCCCAACATATCGTTGCCAAAATGACGAACAATGAGCCGTAGGAAAACTGAAAGCTTTCTGTCCCTTCAAAGGACAGCATAACACTGGATAAGGTAATCAGCGCAATCGCCGTCCACAAGCGTTTTGATACAGATTCCTTGAAAATAGCCAGCGCGACAACGGTTGTTGCAACAATCTCAAAATTCCCAAGCAAAGATGCATTTGCAGATGAGCTATGATTGATTCCCAACATCAAAAAAATCGGTGCGGCAATATCAAGGACAATCATGCCAATTACAAATGGCAGATCGTTCTTTGATAGTTTTTCCGATTGTTGACGGTCTTTTCTGTTGAATAAAGATAGAATTCCGATGCCAACACCCGCACCAAGATACAGGAGGCCTGCCATTGCAGTAGGGTCTATGCAGCGGAGCAGTATCTTTGACATCGGCACATTTATTGCATAAAACACCGCCGCCAAAAAAGCAAATATAATAGCTTTTGCTTTTTTATTCGCCATAGCAGTTCTCCTTTATTACTTCTCTTAAGCTCCGATTTATTAATTTCATCTTATCATATTGAAGCGTTCGTAACAAGGACGATTTGTGAAATTGCGGAGTTTTGATCGGTAGTTTATAAAGAGGCCTATATTTAGCCATGCCAAACGACGCCAGCACTTATGTGTTTCCTGACTTCCGGATCAAGTCATAAAGGTAAGCACCATCGTCCAACTTTCGCGTATTGACAATGCTTTGTAAAATTTTGAAATCCTTTCAACCCTAATGCCCTGATCATTCCCCTGAACATCATTAGCATAGGTCCCAGAGGCATCGGTTTCGTGGTGGCTGTGATGATGATAAAGCCCTCTCTGTTAGGGCCGTTTGTGTAGATCATGCCTGCCTTTAGTCCGGCCCGTACCATGACCTTCAGATAGACAATCAGTATCTCGCGTTTGGAAAACAGGTAGATTAGGCCGTGCTCGCCATCCGTATAAGAATAATCGGCAAATGCCTCCGCTACACCGTCAATTTCTTCTTCTGTCATTGATTTTACTGGTATCATCGTTTTTTCTCCGTAGTTAGTTATTGCTAATTTGCTGTCCATATGATATAGTATAGATACTTCAAAATGACTTTCAATAGTTTTCGGTCACAGGAGGGTTCGATGTCCAATAAATTTCCGGAGGATGAGCGCGAAAAAATCAGGGAGCGGCTCATCGATATAGGATTTGATCTTTTGCGGAAGGGCGGTATCAAAGCGGTCAATATTGATGTGTTGACAGAGCAGTGCTTTATTGCAAAAGGTACTTTCTATCGCATTTTTTCCAGCAAAAGCGATTTCCTGTATTCTGTCATGCGCAGGAAACGAGATGGCTTGTATCAAAATGGCCCAGAGAATTCTTGGAGGATAAAGACAATGACCAAACAACTGCGTTTTGGCTCATTTCCCATCTTGCAAACCCGAAACCGTCGCCAGACTGGCAGCTATTTTGTAACCTTCTGAAGTTAGCAGCATGGACATTAAACAGCAGAGAATTTTTGATATCAGACGCTTATCAGCAGCCGATTCATATTTTGATCACAAGCGCCTGCCAATGTGCTTGCTGTGATTAGTACAGTGCGTTAGAATTAGATGGCTGCGTTGCAAGGTGCTTTTTTTAACATAACTAGTTAGATTGGGCTAACCCCATAAAAAGGGAGAGATACATATGAGATTTTATTCATTTGGACATCAGAATAATCCTGTGCTTTTACTGCTGCCGGGTACGTGCTGCCACTGGAAGCGCAATTTCGGGTCTGTGATACCATTGTTAGAGAAGGATTTTCATGTGGTCTGTGCATCCTACGACGGATTTGATGAGACAGAACAGAAGGTATTTCCAGATATGCTGACCGAGGCTGCAAAAATCGAGGACTACATACAGAAAAACTTTGGCGGCCATATCCGCGCCGCTTACGGCTGCTCCATGGGAGGTTCCTTTGTCGGCCTGCTGATTCAGCGTGGAAACATTCATATCGATCACGGCATACTGGGCAGTTCTGATTTGGATCAAGGCGGCGGACTGTCCGCCCGGCTTCAGGCAAAGCTGATCTCCGGTGTACTCCATGGCATGTTCCAAAAGGGCAGGCTGCCGGGCTGGATGCAAAAGTGGCTGGAAAAAAAGGCACCGGAAGAACGGGCGTATACAGACCGGATGCTGGAGATGTTTGGAGTCGACTCGGCGGATATGATGTTTGTTCGGAAGAAAAGCATTTGCAATCAGTTTTACTCTGATCTGGTGACACCGCTGCAGGACGGCATTTCTGTCCCGGGAACTGCAGTACATATTTTTTACGCTGTAAAGATGGGCGAACAATATGAGGCGCGTTACCGCCAGCACTTCAAAGATCCGGACATTCACTGCTATGATATGCAGCACGAGGAGCTGCTGGTTGGCTATCCCCGGCAGTGGGCCGACGAAGTGCGCCGATGTTGTGGAATGGATAAAAAGTAGAAAATATTGCATCAATTGTATGAGGTGAACTTTATGTATGAGTCAAAAATCAGCAACGCAAAGTGGATCGCCTATGACCTGCCTGGAAATTTGGGCTGGATCATGTTCCGGGTGGCACTTGTTCTGTGCTTCACTAAAAAACCGGAGATCATAGGAGACAAAGTAATATGGGTCCTTCTCCTGTTAAACCTGCTCTGTGCTGCTGCCATGATTGTTGGAATCGTGGAACTGATCAGTGAGCGAATTCAAAAGTTGGACCGTATACTGCCCAAAAAGCGCTTATATCGTGGTTTTGGCTCTCTGACATTTGGAGGACTTGCGGGAACGGTAATTTCCTTGTCAGCCTTGGCTGTCGCTTTGATGAATGGATTGACTGGAGCAGCATATCTCGGCGTCCTGTGCGCCGGTGGTCTGCTGTGCTTTGTATTCGGCGGTCTGTTATTGAAGGAATATAAGAAAAGATAAGGAAAGACATGGGAACAAAAGGAGGGAACCTATGAGAATCTAAATTTTTGGACATGAAACAAAATCAAAACTTCTGGCGCGGCATCCCATGCTGGCAGATGGTGCAAGTATGGTACAACTGGCGGGCTAAATTAACGGAAGTTGGGCGGAGCGAAAAATCGAAATCTGTAGGAGATTAAGACTAAAATGATAATAACAATAATTTCAACGATCATGATTATGGTGGGTTATTTTCTTCTTTTGTACGGTGCAGTTGGTTTTATTCAGGATAAGAGATTTTTCTTTTCTGCACCCAAAGAGAATTTTGCTGCGATTCCTGAAAGAAAAGAGAGATTTCGCGGTGCTCATATTATAGGCTGGTTTATAATTGTCATCGCATTTTTGATATTTATAGGAGGGATTGTTCTTGGCATATGGGATGGTGTAAGAAACGATTTCAGTTTCTTGAAATTTTCTGTACGATTTCTTGTAATGCTTTATGCCATGGAAGTTTATGATATGTCTTCTTTGATTGGGTGCTGCTCTGTCACTCAAACTTCTTTCCCCATTTTTATCCAGAGCTTAAAGGTATAGTGGGACCACATATGTTTGGGTATAACAAGAAGGCACATATTATACATTTTGTTATATATATTCCTATTTGTGCTGTGATTGCGTGGGTATGCACACTTTTTTGAGGTTGATTAAGGGCGGCTTGGAGGGACAGTTTATTGGCTTGTCCATATGCTTTTTCGTAGGCGGCCTGACCGTAATTTTGGTGTCGCTGTGCGGATGATCGGGGGAGGTGCGTGATATGGATGAGATGCGTTATCTCAGAGAAACACCTATGCTGGATTATACAGCAAAAACGATCCAGTCCTTGATTGAAAACAGAAGATGGAGAGAACTGGATGAATTTGACCGAATCCGGCTCATTTATGACTTTGTCCGGGATGATATCTTGTTTGGTTACAATATCAGCGATGAAATCTCTGCCTCCCGTGTGCTGGCGGACGGGTATGGACAGTGTAATACCAAGGGACACTGTTTATGGCGCTTTTGCGGGCAGTCGGTATCCCCTGCCGTATCCATGGCTTTACTATAGACAAAAAGCTGCAAAAGGGAGCGATGACGGGAATTGTCTACCGAAGTGCGCCAAGGAACATCTTGCACAGCTGGGTGGAGCTTTTGTTTGAAGGTCAATGGTATGAGCTGGAAGCATTCATTCTGGACAAAGAATATTTGCACAGTCTGCAAATGAAGCATCAAGACTGCACCGGAGCTTTCTGCGGCTATGGCGTTGCAGTCAGGGACATTCGGCACCCGGTGATTGATTGGGACCGAAACAACACCTACATCCAAAGCGAGGGTATTACACAGGACTTCGGCGTGTACGACAGTCCGGATGCGCTGCTGATAGAACATGGTCAGCAGATGTCACTATTGAAGGAATTCCTTTACCGCCATTTGGGGCGGCATCTGATGAACCGAAATGTCAGGCGGATACGGGGTGAACAGGGGAAAACGAATACGTGAACGAGAATACTAATAAAAGGACTTTGAGGAGAGAAAGGTATGAACATCCATGAATTTGGGCAGGGAAACCGGGAATGCGTTTTGTTTCTCCACGCCTCCTGCACCGGCTGGGACTTCTATGAGGAGAGCATCAGGCTGCTGGCCCAGCGGCTGACTGCTTTTTGGGAGGATAGGGCGCCATCATGAAATACAACGGACTCTATTTTGCACTGTTCCGCGGCACGATGAAAAAGGTGCTGTCGGAGCACTGCGGCAAGGCGTTTGCCCGCGATACCATGAAAAAGGCGCATCCGGTTTATAAAGAGCTGGTGACTGAGGCCGACGATATCGGGTACGGCAATCCATGGCCTATAATGAGTTGTTTACTTTGGCCTTTGTGGTGCCTTACATAGCAAGCGGCAAAAAAATCGCGCCTGAGGTCATTCAGGAGATGATGCGGCTCAGTCTTTACCATGTGAAGTTCTATTTCTCCATGGTTGATCTGAACACGCCAAAGGGCAAGCTGGCAAACCAAAAGAGTATTCTGAAGTATGTGAAATGGTACACCCCGGAGCGGGAGCGGCAGTATCTCGGCTCCTTTCAAGTGGATTTTATGGGCAAGCCTTACCGGGGTGTCTGCTACTACTGTATCACCCGCTGTCCCATCTGCGCCTAGTGTGAAAGGCTTGGCGTCAGCGAGCCGATGCCCCACTGCTGCTATCTGTGCTGGGATTGGGACACTCGTTCGATAATGGACTTTAACGAGCCAACGCTCCACCAATCCATATTCCTGGCGGTTTGTATTCACGCCCGGCTTCACCTTGGACAGCTTCGATGTGATCTTCGACCGCTACGGTATCTGCTATCTGTTTCAGCAGCTGGGCATCGGAGATGTAGTGACCGCCCTATGCGCATACGACTACACTATGGCGGAACAAAACGGGACCATTTTTACCCGGCAATATACTTTGGCGGGGGCGGGCCACACTGCGACTGCCACTATCAAAAGGGGGAAAAGAAATGAGCCGACATGATGAAATCAAAAACGCTTACAAAATGTTAGGCGGCGAGGCCACCTTCTACGATGGCATGATCACCTGCTCCACCCTGCCGGGGAAGGCTGTGTGCAGGCTGGTCTGGAATATGAACAAGAAGAAAAACGACTATTACTTAGGGCGGGCGCTGTCCGGCATCCCGGAGGATTTTTCCGGAAAGCTGCTGGAAGTGCCAGTTGGTACCGGCGTGCTGACCATGCCGGTTTACCAGACGCTTCCCAACGCTGACATTACATGCCTGGACTACTCCCCGGACATGATGGAGAGGGCAAAGCGCCGGGCACCGGGAAATATAACATTCGTACAGGGCGATGTGGGAAAGCTTCCCTTTACCCACGGCAGCTTCGATTTGGTGCTGTCGCTGAATGGATTTCACGCTTTCCCGGACAAGGAGACCGCATACAAGGAGATATTCCGCGTCCTGCGTCCAGGCGGGACTTTCTGTGGCTGTTTTTATGTGAAGGGTGAAAACCGCCGCACCGACTGGTTCATCGACAGGCTATACACCCCCAAGGGATTCTTCACCCCGCCCTATGAAACGGCGGATAGTCTGCGCAGGCGGCTGGAACGGCAGTACCGGCTTGTCACGGTAGAGACTGTGGAATCTATAGCCTGTCTCATCTGTAAAAAGTGAGGTGTCACCGATGAAAACACAACATTTCAGCCCGGAGCGGGATGGCTTTTACGGGGTCTACTATCCAAACCCCGTTTCCGGCAGCAGGAAAGCAATCATAGCTATGCTGGGGGATTCCTCGGATGACTGGATGGTGGTATCCGGCGTAAAGTGGCTTCATCAGCGGGGGTGCAATGTGATGGCCATGTCCCCGGACAAGAGGGGGTATGGTCACCATGACTACCCCCTGGAACGGTTTGGGAAAGCAATCGGTGTCTTAAAAGCACAGGGGAATGACAAAATTGGCATTGTGGGAGCCTCTACCACCGGTATGATGGCGTTGGTGGCGGCGTCCTTTTTCCCGGAGATCACCCTTACCATCGCGCTCACCCCGCCGGACTTTATTATGGAGGGCTTTTACCGGGGGAACAAAGACGGCGCAAGGGAGTGGCCGTCCAATGGCTCCAGCGTGACTTGGCAGGGGCGGCCACTTCCTTATCTGCCCTATGCCTATCGCCACCCCCAATACTGGCGGCAGGTCATGGCGGACTCCAAGGCCGGCGGCGACAAGATTGCCAGCCGTCCCATGTTTGAAGAATCGGAGCGGCGGCACCCCATCCGGGAAGCGGAAACGATCAAGGTGGAGAACATTAAGGGCAAACTCATCCTCGTGGGCGCGGAGGACGATGTGCTGTGGGATACCTGCAAATATATCCGCCGGATGATAAAACGGCTGGAAACACGTGCACATGAATGCGAAGTGGAAACGCTGGTCTATGAGTATGGCACGCACTTCGTGTTTCCCCAGACCATGCTGACAACCATGCTCCCGGTGGGTTCCGGGCTGCCGGTCCGTTTCATGTTCAAGTCAGGGCGGCAGTACCCAAAAGCGTGCAAACAGACCAGGGTCGATATTGATGAGAAGCTTTCCGGCAGTATTCTGAAATGGTGAAGGTGCGCGGAACATGATCGCCTTACAGATGCTTTCTTATTTGGCCCTTTTTACGGGAGCCGTGGCGTTTATCATTAGGGGCGGCGCGGTGAACGGACTGTATTTCTACCCCAAGCCGGTGCGGGAGCGGGCCTTTGCCATCGGTCTGGCAGACCGCGCGGAGACCGCCCGCAAGCGCAAACGCTTTTTTATCTGGTTCCCTTTGCTCATGCTTGTGGCTTTGGTGTTCATCATCGGAGTGTGGAACGGGGTGCGGGACCTTAAAACCGCCTATCTTCAGACACTGCTGTTCCTGGAGGTGATGAACTGGTATGACGGCATTGTGATCGACCGGCTGTGGGTGGGGCACAGTAAATTCTGGGTGCTGCCCGGCACGGAGGATCTGCCTTTTGTGAAGACCTGGAAGGAGGTTCTGATCAAGCGGACTTTGGGGAGCGCTGCTTATGTCGGGATTGCGGCTGCCGTGGCGCTGCTGGTTGTGTGGATTTTTTAAAGAAAAGAGGAGCGAAATAATGGGACTGTATCAGAGATTTGTAAGTAACACCCGGAAGCCGAAGGGGCTGTCGGGGCGGCTGATGGTGGCGGGGATGAATTCCGGCCATGCCGCTTTGGCAAACTGGGGTTGCCGGTTTCTGATCGTCAATGAGTCCATCGGGACGGATAAGACCGCCGTCAAGTACGCAAAAATCATCAACGGGATGAATCTCTACACGCCCGAGCGGCTGAAGGAACTGCTGTCCGCAGCTGGTTTTGCCGGGATTGAGACGTTCCAGGCCGAACACAAGCCATGGCTTGCCGTGCTGGCCCGGAAGGCCAGATAAGAAAGGTGGATGAATCTATGTCAAAACAGGAATCTGAATTTCAAGAAAAAACCATGTCCCGCCTCTACCGGGGAAAAGAGATCTTTAAGCCGCTGAACACAGGCCGCATTGATGCGCATGTGAGCTGTGTCCGGGAATTTGTAGCGAATATTTTTTTCTATACAAAAAGCGGCGTCACCATCATGATAGACGCGGGATACAATTATGACCGGCTGAAAGAAAAGATGGGATGGCTCGACTTGGATCCCAGCAACATTCGACATATTCTGATCACCCATCAGGACACCGACCATGTGGGTGCGGTGGAAGCGGACAGCGATGGACTGTTCCGCAATGCCACGCTCTACATTGGTGAGGAGGAAAACCGCTATCTGACCGGCGAAAAGCGCCGGCGGGTGATTTATGGCATGTATAAGCTGCCAATGGTGAAGATCGAAAACGAAAAAGTGCTGCTGAAAGACGGGCAGGTATTCCGCATTGGGGACATTAAAATTGAGTGCTTTCTTGTTCCGGGCCATACCTGGGGACATATGGTATATCTCGTTGATGATGCCTATCTGTTTACCGGCGATACTTTGTGGTTTGGGGTGGACGGCGGTTATAGCTTTATCAATATGCTGGCTGAAAGCAACCGGGTGGCCGTCCACTCACTGGCAGTCTTGGAGGAAAAACTGAGAGCGCGGGGCGTTCATCCCATGGTAATCACCGGGCACTCCGGCTGGACAGATGATTTGGACTTTGCCTTTGCCCACCGGGACAAGGTATGCAACGCTTGGGTCCGGCAAAAGCCCCACGACCCGGATGCGCCTTACGATGCCTATGACGAGTCGGATGATACCCAGGAGAAGGCACGAAGCGTCTTTCTGCAAAAGCAAAATAAGAAGTAAGGAGGACATATGGAAAACTTCGCTCAAAACCCTTTTTTTCACATGAAAACTGACGGTTTTTACGGAGAGCTATTTCGACCAGTTCAAGACAAATATCCCGGGAGGATACTGATCTGTTTCAGCGGCAGCGATGGAAAGTTTGAACTGTCCCGGATGCTGTCTGCAGTCTTTCAGGCGCATGGGCTGACAGCCTTGGCGCTGGCTTATGTGATGGAAGAAGGACTGCCCAATCGCTTTTACCATGTGCCCATCGACCCGTTGGAAGCGGCGACGAAACGGATGCATGATATGGGCTACCAAAAGGTGGGACTGTGGGGGATCTCAAAAGGGGCGGAACTGGCGCTAACCGCAGGAAGTCTCCTGCCAGAGCTTGTCAATGCGGTAGTGGCGGTAGCCCCGATGAACACGGTGTGTCAAGGCTTTGCCAAGGAAAAAGGCATCACTATTTTGTCAGGGAGCAGTTGGAGCTTTCATGGAACAGAAGTTCCCTATACCAGCTTTGGCCTGGAAAAATTCCCCCTCGGTCAGGTACTCCGGAAGAGCTTCAAGGCCCGAGAGCTGACCATGTATGACCTTTACATTCCTTTGGTCCGAACACCCGATCCTGCAGCAGTGATTCAGGTGGAGAAAATCACCGGCCCCATCCTGTTGATCTCATCCAAGATGGATACTATGTGGCCCTCTGAACCAGCTGCGGATCAGATCATGAAGCGCCTGGAGGAAAAGCAGTTCCCCCATCTCTATCAGCATTTGAGTTACGACTATGGCAGTCATCTGTTCGTTCCTATGGAACTGCGGCTGACAAAGTTTTTTAAAGGCGACCGAGGAAGGTATAAAGAGTCTGGCCGAAGGGCCCGAATGGATTCTCTCATGAAAACGTTGGAATTCGTTTCACAATGGTAAGAGCGGGTGCTTACATATGGATAACAGACAATACAAAATGAGAGCCGCTCTGGTGTGCGGCATATTGGGCTGTATTTGCATGGGTGTCGGCGATTGGCTGATGATCTACGGGGACACGGCGTATATGGGAAGCATATCCTGGCTGACGGTGGGGGCAACGGCTATTCCACGGCGGCGCTGCCGGTATCAGAGGCACTGTTTGCACATTTATCCTGGCTCGTCATTGCCAGTGAGGTGCTGATGCTTCCGCCTTATCTCTACTGGTTTTGGGTGCTGGTCCGGGGAAAGAGTGTTTTCCCCAAGGGAATGGTGTTGTCCAACCCGTTGGTATATTACCTTCTTTTGAAGCTGGTAACGATGCTGATGCCGGACTGCGCCTTTCGGCTTGCCTTTACCAACGGGCTGATGAGTGAGAGTATGGTAATCTGGTTTGCTGTTATGGCCGTATGGAGTGCCCACTTTTTAGGAAGGAGAATAGATGGAATATGGAAAAAGTAAACATTCAAGGTGTGCCGGAAACCATGCTGCAGACATTGTTTGCCCGGGCTGCCCATTCCCAAAAACAGGAACATAAATTTTATGATGGGAAGGCCATAGAGATCGTAAAGCAGTTGGACTATGACTTCTCCAAAGCGGAGAAGGATGCAGCCATGAGCAGCGGCGTCATCGCCCGCACCATTTTGCTGGATCGGATGGTGGGCTCCTTCTTAGAGGAAAACCCGAATGCAACCGTTGTTAATATCGCCTGCGGCCTGGATACACGGGTCTACCGGCTGGATAATGGACAGGTTCGCTGGTACAATCTGGATCTGCCGGAGGTCATCAATATTCGGCGGCGCTTTCTGGATGAGCAGGGGCGCATCTCCATGATCGCCAAATCGGCTATGGATGAGAGCTGGGTTGCGGAAATCGAAGATCCAACAGGTAAGGTGCTTGTTGTGATCGAGGGTTTAGTCATGTACCTGACTGAGACAGATGTAAGGAAAATTCTTTCGATTATCTGCAGGCGGTTTGAACACGCGGAAATTATTATGGAGACAATGAATCCCTTCATCATGCGGCATATGAAGGAGAAATCTATTGAAGCCAGTAAAGCTCGATTTACCTGGGGGCTGAAAAACGGCAAGGAGCTGGAGCGTCTGGCACCGGAACTTACATGGATAAAGGATGTAAGCCTGGTGGAAGGAATGAAGGAATTATATCCGGTTTATCAGGTGCTGGGACGGATACGACCTGTCAGAAACATCTCCAACAAGCTGGTAATATTGAGAAAACAGGCTGGAAGCAATTCGATATGAAATCTTGATCCAGGGAGGTGTGTCAACGATGCAAGAATTGAATTATCTAAAATATGACAAAAAAATGCAGGGTCAGGAATCCTTTGTAACTTATGTGGATTTTCAGGTACAGGATGGGAACGCTGATATGTGGCTGTATGACATCTTTCCCGGTGTGCAGCTCATGGTTGTAGATTTTGCTTCCGAGAGCTGTTTTCGCAACAGCGAAAGACAGAACGTGATCGGGATCAATCACTGCAGGAAGGGACGGTTTGAGTGCGCATTTGACAGCAGGAATTATCTATACTTAGGAGAAGGGGATATTGCCCTGAACAGCCAGATGCACCCACCTATTGCCTCCTCTTTTCCACTGAAATTTTTTTATGGCTCCACCATCATTTTATTTCCGGAGATCATGAAAACGGTGCCCGAGCTTCAGGCATTTCAAATCAGTGCGGAGAAAATAGCGGAGAAATATTCTCTGAAAACAAAGTCTCCGGTATTTCGTCGTAATGCGGAAATAGAGCATGTGTATCAGGAATTATATACACATTTGGGGCATCCGTCCCTTCCTTTTTTGCGGCTGAAAGTATTGGAGCTGCTCTATCATTTCCAATCCAGACAAACCGTTTTTGATGAAAATCGAGACTATCTATCCGGAGCGACTGTGGATCGGATCAAGCATGTACGGGAGCATCTCATACAGGATATGGAACACCGAACCAATCTGAAAGAATTGGCATTGGAGCATAATTTAAGCCTGACACAGTTAAAGGAGGGCTTCCGGCAGATTTATGGAGAGTCTCCGTATGCGTATTTACGCAGTTATAAAATGCATCGGGCGGCACAGCTTTTGCGTCAATCGGATCGAAAAATCAGTGAGATCGCTTTGGAATTGGGGTATCAAAATCCAAGCAAATTTTCTGAGGCGTTTTATGCAGTGACAGGCTGCAAGCCAAGTGCCTATCGCAAGGAGAAAGAGATGGACGGCGCAATGAATGAACAACTTTGTCACGAGAACGAAATGAATCAATAGAAGAATCTGAGTGGTGCTGCCAGACCGGCGGCATCACTTTTTTTTGCTATAGCACACAAAAAACTGCCAGTGGCAGTTTTTCGTTGGCTTTTTGGAGCATTTTACGCAGAATACGGCTTTTCAGAGTGGCAGAAGCATAATTCTCATGATAAGATTTCATAGTTAGTGATGACTAACAAAGAACAGAAAGGAAAGAAACATATATGAAAACAAAACTTACGACAAAGGATCTGATCACTGCCGGTGCATTCGGTGCGATTTATCTGGTGCTGCTCACAGTATTATCGTCAATACTGACCATCGTCCCTGTCCTCTTTCTGGCTACGCCGCTGATTGCCGGCATTGTACTGGGAACCGTATACATGCTGTACGCGACCAAGGTACCGCGTACCGGAGCTATCCTGGTGCTGGCTGTTCTGGTGGGACTGATTACCTCTATGGCAACGATCTATCCCCTGATTTTTGCTGTTGTATGGGGGATTATTGCCGAAATCATTACCGCAAAGAAACATAAATCAGCGGGTGCGCTGGCCGCCAGTTACTGTGTATTTAACCTGACCTCTATGGGTCCCTTTTTTGCCCTCGTTTTGGCAAAGGACGCTTTCCTGGAAAGCTGCTCCGCTTATTATGGTGCTGAGTATGTGGCCACGCTGGATGCGCTGACCCCCAGCTGGATCGTCGTTGTACTGATTGCGCTGGCTTTGGTGGGCGGCCTGCTTGGCGGCCTCTTTGGCAAGCGGGTCCTGAAAAAGCATTTTGTAAAGGCTGGTATTACGGCGTGAACGGCAGGATTGCTTCTGGCAGCCTGCTGGATCCGAGAAGCAAGCTGGCAGTGTTTATCGCCGCTTGCTTCTCAGCATTTTCCGGGCTGACACATCCACAGGAATTTGCCCTGCTTGCCCTGTGCGTGGCAACAACACTTCTGTGCCAAAAATGGAAGAGGGCCTTTTTTACCTGCCTTGCTTTTGCTCTCATGTTCCTGTGTGATCTGTTCCTGGTGCCGCGGCTGTCAGGCATACTGCAGAATATTGTCATGTTGCTGTGCCATTTATGTCGGTTTATTTTACCGCTGCTCACGGCCTTTTATGTTCTCACCCATACGTCCAGAATCGGGGAATATATCAGCGCATTTACTCAGATGCATCTGCCGAATGAAGTGATCATTCCTCTGGCAGTGATGCTGCGTTTTGTTCCGACTATCCAGGAGGAATGGCGGGCAGTCAATCAGGCACTCCGGCTGAGAGGGATGGCGCTGACGTGGAAGAACATCGTTCGGCGCCCCATGCAGATGATGGAATACATGCTGGTTCCCTTCTTGCTGCAGTGTTCGGTCATTGTGGATGAGATGTCGGCTGCCGTGATGGCCCGGGGCTTTGACAGAAATATGCCGCGCAGCAGCTATGCGGAGGTTCAGATGAAGGTCCTGGATTGGTGCATTATAATGATCTCCACCGCACTGATGACCTGGAATCTATGTTTTTAGGAAAGGAGAGGATATTTTGATTGAACTGAATCATGTTTCCTTTGCCTATCAGACCGGCGAAACGAGCGAAACGCAGGTGCTCTGTGATGTGAATTTTCAGGCGTCGCCCGGAGAGTGCGTGGTGCTCTGCGGGAAAAGCGGCTGCGGAAAGACAACCATGCTTCGGTTGGTCAATGGCCTTGTGCCTCATTTTTATGCCGGCAAACTGGAAGGGAGTGCCCTTGTAGGAGGCCTGGATGTGCAGCAGACACAGCTGCCCCGGATAGCCCGGGTTGTGGGCAGTGTATTTCAGAATCCCCGCACTCAGTTCTTTCATCTGGATACCACAGGTGAGATGGCCTTTAATCTGGAAAATCAGAATGTTCCCCGCTCACAGATGCGGGAGCGTCTGAAGGAGGTTGTTTACCGGCTGAATTTGCAGGAACTTATGGATCGAGATATTTTTGAGCTGTCCGGCGGTGAGAAACAGCAGATCGCCTGCGGCTCCATTTATGCGTCATTGCCGCAAATTATCGTCATGGACGAACCGTCCTCCAATCTGGACATGGAGAGTATCCGGAAACTGCAAAAGCTGATTCGCATTATGAAGGAAGAAAGGAAGACGGTTCTGATCTCGGAGCACCGTCTATGGTATCTGGAGGGAATCGCTGACCGCTATGTTCTGCTGGAGAACGGACAGATCAGCCGGGAGTTTACGCCGGAAGCAGCGGCAGGCCTCTCCAGGGCACAGCGTGATGCATTGGGCCTTCGCGCGGTCAAATGGGAGCAGCTTTATGAGTCGCAGCCCGATGTGCGGCCAACGGAGCAACAGGACACCGGTCTGGAGATAGACGGCCTTCAGTTCAGCCGCCAGATGCGTCAGGTGCTGAATGTGTCCCACCTAAAGATCCCCAAGGGAGCCATCGTGGCGGTCATCGGGGAGAATGGTGCCGGAAAATCCACCCTCAGTCTTTGTCTGGCGGGGCTTTTGAAGCATTCTGGCACAGTACGGATCGACGGAGAGAAGGTCGCCCATAAAAAGCTGCCGGAGCAGACCTATTTGGTCATGCAGGAGGCGGGGCACCAGTTGTTCAGTGATACCGTGCTGGGAGAACTGACCTTAAACAATAAAACGCTGACCGGGGAGCAGGCCAAAGCAGCGTTGGCAAAACTTGGGTTAAACGGCATGGAAAACCGGCATCCCGGTTCCCTTTCCGGAGGCCAGCAGCAGAGACTTTCTCTGGGGACGGCTCTTTGCACGAAACGAAGGCTGATGCTCTATGATGAGCCGACCAGCGGACAGGACGGGGAAAATCTGCTGCGCACGGTGGAGATGATCCGTGCGGCAAACGAGCAGGCGGCCTGTACCCTGATCGTGACCCATGACCCGGAGCTGATTGAGCGCTGTGCGACACATATCCTGCATATTCACGCAGGGGAAGTAAAGAAATTCATGCCGTTTGATG
>JAUNSC010000017.1 GCA_030539395.1 Eubacteriales bacterium | reverse complement strand
AGTAGTCAAACATCAAAAGAAAAAAGAAAAGTGCCAACGATTACTTGACACAAACGTGGCTTGGATAAAATTTGCATTTTTACAGGAACTGTGGTACACTGCACATGTCTTTTAATAATAACAGATAGAATCTGCCACAGAACTAAATGTGAGGTACATTATGAAAAAGGGATTAGTACAGATATTTTGCGGAGAAGGCAAAGGAAAGACCACCGCAGCTATCGGGAAAGGGATACAGGCGGCCAGCATGGGAAAGTCTGTGATGATCATCCAGTTCCTTAAGGGACGGCAGGGAGATGAAATCAGTTTTATCCAGCGCCTGGAGCCGGAAATCAAGCTGTTTCGTTTCGAACGTTCTGAGAGTTCCTGGCTGGATCTTACACCGGAAGAAAGGGAAGAAGAGACTCAGAATATAAGAAACGGACTTAATTTTGCACGCAAAGTAATTACTACACAGGGCTGTGATGTTCTGATTCTGGATGAAGTCCTGGGACTTCCCGCAGCGGGGATCATATCTGCGGATGAGATTATCAGCCTTATCGAGACAAAAGATGATGAGATGGATTTGATTCTTACCGGAATCAATCAGGATGAAGAATACTGGGAACTGGCTGATGAAGTTACAGTCATGCAGATGAAGAAGCATGAAAACAGGAATTGACAAGGTTATTGGGTAAGTATTATAATAACCGGAAAGGGGCAGGTCGGCAGGCCTTGCCCCTGTTTTTATAGAACCGGAAAATCCGGTATCAGGATTTAAGGATATTGAAACATGCGAAAAAGAGGAGGAGAATGCATGTCTATATTTAAAGGCGCAGGTGTTGCCATTGTTACACCCATGAAAGAAAATGGCGAAGTAAATTTTGAAAAACTGGGAGAACTTCTCGAATATCAGATCGCAAACAGTACGGATGCGATTATTATCTGCGGGACAACAGGTGAATCTTCTACACTTACCCATGAGGAACATCTGGATGTTATTAAATATGCGATTGATAAAGTGGCAAAAAGAATTCCGGTTATTGCCGGAACCGGTTCAAATTGTACGGAAACAGCAATTTATCTTTCACAGGAAGCAGAAAAATACGGTGCGGATGCACTTCTTCTTGTAACACCGTATTACAATAAAGCCACTCAGAAAGGTCTGATCAGACACTATACCAGAATTGCAGATTCTGTGAAACTCCCGATTATTTTGTACAACGTTCCGGGACGTACAGGATGTAATATACTGCCGGAAACAGCAGTTGAGCTTGCAAAAAATGTGAAAAATATCGTAGCCATCAAAGAGGCTTCCGGAAATATTGCCCAGGTTGCCAAATTGATGAGCCTGGCAGACGGATGTATTGATCTGTATTCCGGAGAAGACGGTCAGGTCGTACCGGCCCTTTCGCTGGGAGGACTGGGTGTTATTTCTGTGCTTTCCAACATAGCCCCGAAAGAGACGCATGACATGGTACAGCTTTATCTGGACGGAAAGACAAAAGAGAGCTGTGATATTCAGCTGAAGGCAATTCCGCTGGTGGATGCGCTGTTTTGTGAGGTAAATCCGATTCCGGTAAAAACAGCTCTGAATCTGATGGGATTTGAAGTAGGACCTCTTCGCGGACCACTTTGCGAAATGGATGAAGCAAATGAGCAGAAGCTGATAAAAGCTATGAAAGATTTTGGTATAAAACTGGCATAGAGGAGATAATAATGGTAAAAGTAATTATGCATGGCTGCAATGGCCATATGGGACAGGTGATTTCCGGCCTGATCGCACAGGATAAAGATGCCGAAATAGTTGCAGGTATCGATATTGCAGATTGCAGAGATAACGGATATCCCGTATTTACGGATATTGATTCCTGTAATGTGGACGCAGACGTAATGATTGATTTCTCATCTTTTAAAGCGACGGACAAAGTTCTGGATTATTGCAGGACAAAGAAGCTTCCGCTGGTTCTGTGTACTACAGGTCTGACGGAAGAACAACTGAAAAAAGTAGAGGAGTACAGCAAAGAGACAGCGATTCTGCGTTCTGCAAACATGTCTCTGGGCGTGAATACATTAATGAAATTGATCCGGGATGCGGCAAAAGTGCTGGCAGCAGCAGGATTTGATATGGAAATTGTGGAAAAACATCACAAACTGAAATGTGATGCCCCCAGCGGCACAGCGCTGGCGCTGGCAGATTCTCTGAATGAGGCAATGGACAACAAATATCATTATGTCTATGACAGAAGTCAGGTACACCAGCAGAGAGAGGAACTGGAAATCGGAATTTCCGCAGTCAGGGGAGGCACGATTGTGGGAGATCATGATGTGATTTTTGCAGGTCCGGATGAAGTTGTGACCTTCAGCCACAGAGCATATTCCAAGACTGTTTTTGGAAAAGGGGCAGTGGAAGCAGCCAGGTATCTTGCAGGAAAACCGGCAGGTTTATACGATATGCAGGATGTCATTAATTCTTAGAAAAAGCTTAAATTTTTGAAGAGGTTATCTGAATATTTACGTAAACGCATTGACTTTTTGTGAAATGAAAAGTTATACTTATATTATAGGAATATAAGCACTTTTTGAAGGGGATATAAAAGCAATAGGAGGAACAATAATGAAGAAAAAAATCACGTTATTATTACTTGCGCTTTCTGTGACGGCTGCGCTGTCCGGATGCAAGAAATCACCGAAAGAGACTGAACCGCCTACAGAAACTGAGACGGAAACCATGTCTGAGACAGAGACAGAGACTCAGACTCAGAAGCCGACAGAGACAGAAAAAGAAGATAGTATGAACAAGACCAGAGAACTTAAAGGTCTTGTAAAAGCTTCGGATACAAGCACACTGACAATTCAGACAGAGCGCGGCAAAGAATTGAAATTTTCGATTACCGGAGCTGATATACAGCTTACAAACGGTATCCAGACTGGAAATAATGTAACAATTCTTTATAAAGGAAAGATCAGCGGAGAAGACACTTCCGCAGCCAAAGTTCTTATGGTGATCGATCTGGATCCGAGTGAAACTCCGGTAACCGAAGGAGAACTGATGACAGAGGCAGAAGAAGCTGACCCCAATGCCGGAGCAGGAACTATGACAGGAACGATTGAAGACGTTAATACAGACAGGATTGTCATTCTGGCAGATGACGGAGAATCCTACTACTTCTCTTTGTATGGAACGTATATGAATCTTGTAAATGGTATGCAGGACGGAAACTATGTGACGGTTGAGTACGTAGGAGATATTTATGGACCGGATCTTGTTGCAGCTACAGAAGTTACTGATAATAATCCGGATGACGGTGATGCGAGTGCACCCTCAGGACCGTCAGCCGGCGGCACATATTCTTATGTGAACGGTACAGTTTCAGATTGTGGCATGAATTCAACAACGATTCTTTCTGATGAAGGCGAGGAACTTTCCTTTGATACATCAAAGGCAACTCTGTGCTACTATAATGGAATCGCGGTAGGAAATTATATCACAATAGAATATTCCGGAGAACTGAACGGAAGTGATACAACAGGTGTTAACGTTACAGCTGTATATGATTATTCGGACGGCGCGGCATCATCCAATGAGTATGACGGTACAGGTGAAGAAACGCCGGAGAGCCAGGAAACAACAGATGACGGTGGTTCAGAAACAACAGATGACGGTGGTTCGGAATCAGAATATTCAGGAGAAGACGTATAGCAAAAATTTTGTAGAAAGAATCCTTAACAGGGCAGAGCCGGTACAGGCTTTGCCCTGTTATTAAATATACGGGAAAAAGGAATGCCTTTGAATCTTTTTGGTAATCTTATACTTGTATTATGTAAGATTATTCATTAAAATAATAGTAGAATGTTAAATATGAGGTTGAGAAATATGGGAAAAATTGCAGTGGTAACGGACAGCAACAGTGGAATTACGCAGGAAGAGGCAAAAAAAACAGGGGTTTTTGTTCTGCCCATGCCTTTTTATATTAATGGTGAATCGTATTTGGAGGGAATTAATCTTACTCAGGAAGAGTTTTATGTAAAATTAAGAGAAGACGCAGATATTAATACATCTCAGCCTTCTCCTGTGAGTGTGACAGAATTATGGGATCATCTGTTAAAGGAATATGATCAGATTATACACATACCTATGTCCAGCGGACTTTCTGCATCCTGTGAGTCGGCTATGGCTCTTGCGATGGATTATGAGGGCAAAGTTTTTGTGATAGATAATCAGAGGATTTCCGTAACACAGCGGCAGTCTGTACTGGATGCTTTGAAATTAATAGAGATGGGAAAAACCGCACAGGAGACGGCAGATGTTTTGATGAAGACAAAAATGGATTCCAGTATTTATATCACACTGGAAACGCTGAAGTATTTGAAGAAAGGCGGAAGAATTACTCCGGCGGCAGCAGCAATCGGAACAATTTTAAATCTTAAGCCTGTTCTTCAGATCCAGGGAGAGAAACTGGATGCATTTTCAAAGGCAAGGGGAAAAGTGAAAGCCAAAAAGATTATGCTAAGTGCGATCCGAAATGACCTTGAAGTCAGATTTGCAAAAGAGCTGGCAAACAAAGAGATGACGCTTGGGGCAGCATACGCCGGAAATCCGGAAGAAGCACAGGAGTGGCTGAAAGAAATCCGGGAGGCGTTTCCGGAGATGGAATGTCATATGGATCCTCTTTCGTTAAGCGTTGCATGTCACATCGGATATGGTGCTCTTGCGGTTACCTGTCAGAGAAAAATTTAGTCGGTTGGTGTTTAAGGGGGATGGTTTATGAAAGGTGTAAAAAAGCTAAGTGTGTGGATTGGGGTTTTAACTTTGCTGCTGATTGGATGCATGATGCCGGTTCAGGCGGCTAAAAAGATAACAAATGCAAAGACCTGTAACCTGAAAGATGTGACGAAGGCACAGAAAAAAGAGGGAAAATGGGTAAAAATCAGCGGAAAAGTACGTTTTTTAGAGAAAAACGGGACATACGTCAGAAACAGATGGATTAATGCAGGCGGAAAGATTTATTATCTGGACAGCAAAGGTAACCGCATAAAGGGATGGATCAAATATCGGAAGCAGCTTTACTATATGGATTCTGCGGGAAAATTGTATACCGGATGGCTTAAACTGAAAAAATATCAGTATTATCTGAAAAAAAACGGAACGATGGCCATCGGAATAACGGCTGTCGATGGCGGTAAGTACTATTTTGATAAGAACGGTGTAAAAAAGACAGGCTGGAGGACGGTTGGAAAAAATACGTATTATTTTAATAAAACCACCGGAAAAATGCAGACGGATGTCTGGGTACGTACGAGTAATGGAAAGTACCGGTATTTAAAGAAAAACGGTAAAATGGCAAAATCCCAGTGGCTGAACCTTAATGGAAAGAAATATTACGTGGATTCTAAAGGCTATCGGGTAACCGGGACTCAGTATATAGGAGATAAGGGCTATTATTTTAAAAAGAATGGCGTATATGACCCGTCCGTAAAAGTAAAGATGGAAGTAAATCCGAATAAAAAAATGGTGGCGCTTACCTTTGATGACGGTCCGGGACAGTATACTAACCGGTTGTTAAATGCGCTGCAGAAAAGCGGTGCAAAAGCTACTTTCTTTATGGTTGGGCAGAATGTTCCATATTATAAGAATACTGTGAAGCGAATGGCAAATATGGGGTGCGAACTTGGGAATCATTCTTATAGCCATCCGGCATTTACCAGTCTGTCTGTATCACAGATGAGATCACAGGTGATAAGTACGAATAATGCAATCCAGAATGCCTGCGGCAGAAAACCTACAGTATTTCGTCTGCCTTATGGTGACGGTGCATCAAACAGCACTGTGTTGTCCGCACTGGGACTTCCCTCGATCTACTGGTCCATAGATACCAGAGACTGGGCAAATACAGGTAATTCCTGGCATACCGTGAATGCAGTTTTAAATAATGTGCGTAATGGAGATATTATTTTGATGCATGATATTCACTATGCAACGGTAAGTGCTGCAGAAACGATCATTCCGGCACTGAAAAAACGGGGATATCAAATGGTAACGGTCAGTCAGCTGGCAAAATACAAAGGAAAGAAAACATTAAGAAGCGGAAAAACGTATTATAGTTTCAGATAGGAAGGGGCTGCATAGTGCAGCCCCTCTATTGCAAATAGAATCTTATTGTCCGGGATGGTTCCTGCATTCCAATGCCGCTTCAACAAATCCCTTAAATAAAGGATGAGGGCGGTTTGGCCGGGATTTCAGTTCCGGATGCGCCTGAGTAGCCAGGAAGAAAGGATGTGATTTTAATTCGATCATTTCCACGATCCTTCCGTCAGGTGAAAGGCCGGAAAGGGTCAGGCCGTTGTCAGTAAGGATTTTCCGGTAATCATTATTTACTTCATAGCGGTGTCTGTGACGTTCGCAGATAGTATCAGATGCATAGAGCATGTAAGCTTTTGTGGTTTTATCAAGACTGCATGGATAAGAACCAAGACGCAGGGTGCCTCCGATATCTTCCACGCCATTTTGATCCGGCATCAGAGCAATGACCGGATGGGTAGTGGCGGGATCAAGTTCGATACTGTGGGCATCATGAAGTCCAACTACATTGCGGGCATATTCTACGATGGCAAGCTGCATGCCCAGGCACAGGCCCAGGAAGGGAACCTGATGTTCCCGGGCATATCGTATGGCAATGATTTTTCCGTCAATACCGCGGTCGCCAAAGCCTCCGGGCACCAGAATTCCGGATACGTCACCAAGCATTTCTTCTGCATTTTGCCCGTTTAACAATTCAGAATCGATCCATTTAATGTGAACAGTTGCGTGCTGGGAGATACCGCCGTGTTTTAATGCTTCTACTACACTGATATATGCATCATGGAGCTGGGTATATTTTCCTACGAGAGCAACAGTTACTTCTTTTGTAGGGTGCTTTAAAGCATGGACCATAGAAATCCAGTCATTCAGATCGGGCTCAGGGCAGGGAAGATTCAGGCATTCGCAGGCAACCTGGGCAAGATGTTCTGCCTCCATGGCAAGGGGAGCTTCGTAAAGATACTCTACGTCAAGATTTTGAAGGACATGACTGACAGGTACATTGCAGAAAAGTGCAATTTTTTCTTTCAGACCTTCTTCAAGAGGGAGTTCTGAACGGCATACGAGAATATCAGGCCAGATGCCCATGCCCTGAAGTTGTTTTACGCTTGTCTGGGTAGGTTTGGTCTTCATCTCGCCGGATGCTTTAATATAGGGAATCAGGGAGACATGAACCAGGATTGCATTTTCCCGTCCCACATCGTGCTGAAACTGACGGATTGCTTCCAGGAACGGCTGGCTTTCAATGTCTCCTACGGTGCCGCCCACTTCAATAATAGCAATATGTGTTTCATCAGAGGTATAATTGCGGTAAAACCGGCTTTTGATCTCATTTGTGATATGGGGTATGACCTGTACGGTTCCTCCGCCAAAATCACCCCGCCGCTCTTTTTGAAGAACGGACCAGTAAATTTTACCGGTGGTAACATTGGAATTTTTTGTAAGGCTTTCATCGATAAAACGCTCATAATGACCAAGATCCAGGTCAGTCTCTGCTCCGTCATCAGTCACAAATACTTCCCCATGCTGAATGGGATTCATGGTTCCCGGGTCGATATTGATGTAGGGATCAAATTTCTGCATAGTGACTTTATAACCGCGGGCTTTCAGCAGCCGCCCAAGAGAAGCCGCTGTAATGCCTTTTCCTAGACCGGATACAACACCGCCTGTGACAAATACGTATTTTACTGGCATTTTTTGTTCCTCCTTAAAAAAGAGTGTATCCTTCCCCGGGGGAAAGATACACTCCATCGTGCAAAATAATACTTATGAATTATAACTGATTTTAAGAGAAATGAAAACAGATTTTTTTTAATCGATTTAATTCATTTTTCTAATGGAATACAACCTGTCTGTTTTCGTAAACCGGTTCACTTGTCAACTGGATGGACAGGCGTTTGAAAGTCTTGATATCCACCGATGAAAGCATTACCGTGGTATGAACCTGGCAGCCTGCAAGGTTCGGAATCTGTTCCAGAGCAAGCTGGGCAGTTTCACTTTCAGCCGCGCTGATAGAAAGGGCGATAAGTACTTCATCTGTGTGAAGCCTGGGGTTCTTGCTTCCGAGATATTCTGTTTTCAGGCGCTGTATCGGTTCAATTGCTTTTGGTGAGATGACATGGACCTCATGATCGATGCCTGCCAGCTTTTTCAGTGCATTTAAGAGAAGAGCTGCGGAAGCACCAAGAAGTTCTGTGGTTTTTCCGGTAATGATGCTGCCATCTTCAAGCTCGATTGCTGCGGCAGGTCCGCCTGTTTCTTCACCGCGCTTCAGTGCCGGGAGAACAACACTGCGGTCTTCTTTGCTGATGCCGGCCTGTTTCATGATCAGTTCAATTTTGATGGCTTCTTCTTCAGTGCCGGTTCCTGCTGCTAAAGCGTTGAGAGCCTGATAATATCGGCGGATGATTTCCTGTTTTGATGCTTCCTTACAGACCTCATCATCGCAGATGCAGTTTCCTGCCATATTGACACCCATATCTGTGGGAGATTTGTATGGGCTCTCGCCGGCAATTTTTTCAAAAATGGCGTTAAGTACCGGGAAGATTTCCACGTCACGGTTATAATTGACAGTGGTTACACCATAAGCTTCCAGATGGAAGGGGTCGATCATATTGACATCATTTAAATCGGCTGTTGCAGCTTCATACGCAAGATTTACGGGATGTTTCAGCGGAATGTTCCAGATAGGGAAGGTTTCGAATTTGGCATAGCCTGCCGGAATACCCCGCTTGTGCTCATGATAGAGCTGGGAGAGACAGGTGGCCATTTTTCCGCTTCCGGGACCGGGGGCAGTGATCACTACCAGGGGCCGTGTTGTTTCAATATAATCATTCTTACCGTATCCGTCATCGCTGACGATTAAGGGAAGATTGCTGGGGTACCCTGGAATTACATAGTGAGTATAAACTTTTATCCCCAGTTTTTGGAGACGGCTGCGGAAAAGATCTGCTCCGCTCTGACCGGCATACTGAGTGATAACTACACTGCCGACATAGAGTCCACGTTCTTCAAATACTCCGATCAGGCGGAGTACATCAGAATCATATGTAATGCCAAGATCTCCGCGGATTTTATTCTTTTCAATATCAGCGGCACTGATAACAATAACGATTTCGGCCTGGTCTGCAAGCTGCATCAGCATACGGAGCTTGCTGTCCGGTTCAAATCCGGGAAGTACACGGGAAGCATGATAATCATCATAGAGCTTTCCTCCGAATTCGAGATAGAGTTTGTTGCCGAACTGGCTGATACGCTGCTTAATGTGTTCTGACTGCATTGTCAGATATTTATTGTTGTCGAATCCAATTTTCATGATCATTTATCCTCAAAATTTTTTTCTGTAAGTGATAAGCCACAGATATCATAATATATCAAATGCCAGTGTTTTGCCAGTGGTTTTTTGTCGAATTTTTAGAAATATTTAATAAAAACAGGAATCTTTTTCGAAAGTGCATATTGATTTCTTGACGGAGAATCCTTATACTATATGATGTGGCGATTTTTTGCGCTCTAAGGAGGAAACAAAGTATATATGGATAATAACCAATATCAGAATAACGGGCCGAACAGAGGGCCGGGAAATAATGGAAATAATAATGGAAATAATGGAAACAGACCCCCGAAGAACAGTCAGACAATAGCGGTTTTTCTGATTGTCACAGTGATTTCCCTTGTTATTATGATGCTTTTTAACAACCTGATGCGAGGGTCTACAAACCAGGAAATTACCTATAACAAGTTTATAGAAATGCTGGAAAATGATGAAGTAAAAAGCGTGGAAATCGAATCGGGACAGTATGTTATTACACCGAAAGTTCAGCCGATACAGGCGTTGGGCGGCGGTGAATATACTTATTATACAGGAATTGTAAGTGATCCTTATATTGCACAGCGGCTTTTGGATGCCGGGGTGGAATTCAAAAAAGAAATTCCGGATGTAACATCAGAATTCATTTACAGTATTCTCAGTTTCCTGATTCCGCTGGTACTTATCTGGATTGTTATGGGATTCGCAATGAAAAAGATGTCCGGTGGCGGCGGCGTCATGGGAATCGGAAAAAATAAGGCAAGAGTATATGCACAGAAGGAAACCGGCGTTACATTTAAAGATGTGGCAGGTCAGGATGAGGCAAAGGAATCTTTGCAGGAAGTGGTAGATTTTCTTGAACATCCGGGACGTTATTCTAAGATTGGTGCAAAGCTTCCCAAAGGAGCACTGCTGGTCGGACCTCCGGGTACAGGAAAAACACTCCTGGCAAAGGCGGTTGCGGGAGAGGCACATGCGCCGTTTTTCTCTCTGTCAGGTTCCGACTTTGTAGAGATGTTTGTAGGTGTAGGCGCTTCCCGTGTGCGAGAGCTGTTTGAGGAGGCAAAGAAAAATGCACCGTGTATCATTTTTATTGACGAGATTGATGCAATTGGTAAGAGTCGTGACAGCCGGTATGGCGGCGGAAATGATGAGCGTGAACAGACACTGAACCAGCTGCTGGCGGAAATGGATGGATTTGACAGTGCATCAGGACTCCTGATCCTGGCTGCTACCAACCGTCCGGAAGTCCTTGATCAGGCTCTGCTTCGTCCGGGACGCTTTGACAGACGCGTAATAGTAGATAAACCGGATCTGCAGGGACGTATTGACGTACTTAAAGTCCATGCGAAAAATGTGGCGATGGATGAGACGGTGGATCTGGAAGCGATTGCTCTTGCGACTTCAGGAGCGGTAGGCTCCGATCTGGCGAACATGATTAATGAAGCTGCTATCCTGGCAGTTAAGAATGGCAGAAATGCTGTGAGCCAGGCAGATCTTTTTGAATCGGTAGAAGTAGTTCTGGTTGGTAAGGAAAAGAAGAATAAAATCCTCAGCAAAGAGGAGCGAAAGATTGTTTCTTACCATGAAGTTGGTCATGCGCTTGTCAGTGCACTTCAGAAAGATTCTGAACCGGTTCAGAAAATTACGATCGTACCGCGTACCATGGGTGCTCTGGGTTATGTCATGAATGTACCGGAAGAAGAAAAATATTTGAATACAGAGGCAGAGATCCGCGCCAGAATTGTAGAATTTGTGGGGGGCCGTGCTGCGGAAGAAATTGTATTTAACAGTGTGACCACAGGGGCTGCAAATGATATTGAGCAGGCAACCAAACTGGCCAGGGCCATGATCACGCAGTATGGTATGTCAGAGAAGTTTGGAATGGTAGGCCTGGAATCACCGGCAAATCAATATCTGGATGGAAGAAATGTATTGAACTGCAGTGATGTGACAGCGGCTGAAATTGATAAGGAAGTCATGAAAGTTATTAAGGAAGCTTATCAGGAGGCGCTCCGTCTGCTGCGTGACCACAGAGAAGCACTTGATAAGATAGCGGCATTCCTGATAGAAAAAGAAACGATTACAGGAAAAGAGTTTATGGAAATCTTCCATCAGGTAGAAAATGATTCTGATGAAGAGACAGAGGGTATGACAGATTCAACTGAAGAAAATACTCCGATGCAGTAAAAAATAGATTTGGTTTTCAAATAACGCGCAAAATCCTCGACAATTGTCGAGGATTTTTTTTAAATATATTGACATAGATTATTATTAAATGTATTATACAAGTAATCTGGAATATTATTATTAAATTTCAATAAACGGGGGGAGCAGTATGTTTAAAAAACTAACAGTATCAGAAATAAAAGTGATGGAATATTTTTGGAGAGAACAAAAAGCACTTACGTGTGGAGAAATTCTGGAGATGGCTCGGGATGAACACTGGAGTTCAGGTTATCTGCATAATACGGTACGTTCTTTGCTGGAAAAAGAAGCAATCCATGTAGTTGGGGAAGAAATGACCGGAAAAGTCTGGGCAAGAAGATTTGAGGCAACTTTAACCTACGGAGAATATGTGGCTAAAGTTGCACTCTCATCTGGAATAGAAAAGGAATCTGTTATTTATGTGATCCTTGCAATGGCACAGTTGATCGGGTACAAAGAATTTGAAGATGAAATACAAAAACTTATTCAGGCTGCCGGCAAACGGTGACGGTTATTCGTCCCAGCCGTCAAAAAATCGCATAGTCACACAAATATTGCGGACGATCTCTGCATTATTTAATGTCAGATCTTCGATGTCGGACACGGAAGGAAGCTGACAGCCTTCTTCCAGTTCTACAGAAATCCAGTTGAAAGCGGCTTCATTAGCATTATCCAATGCCTCATCCAGGGTATCTCCCTGTGCATGGCAATCTTCCAAATCAGGAAAGTATCCTGTGTAGGTGCCATTTTCTGTTTTGCGAAATACTGCAGGATATATGAATTTCATGATACACTCCATTTCTGCCGCGATAAAACGGCGTAGATCATTTGCGGAATCCGCATGGTGTTATTATAAAAAAAAACAGCAGGGAAAACAATCTTTTTCTTGTTTATTTTATGTTTAATTTAGTTTCAGTAAGGAAAACAGGACTGCCGTCGGCAGTCCTGTTTTAGGAAAGAGAAAAATTAAATATTTTGAGGGAGTACTTCGCAGTGTGTGGTTACTGCGAAGTGTGAGTTATGAAATATATTAGCTTTTTGCTAATATGTTTATATCATAACGGATAAATGTGTAGAAACTGTGTTCGTTCGATTAAATAATTCTTAAAGGATTATTATTTAGAATTTATGATTCTGAACAAAATCAAAACAATCAGGCGGCTGCAGAGGTCTTTCTGGTGTACAGAATCTTCAAAATAACAGGTGTTAAAATGGATGATGCCATGATCAGAAGAATAACCGCTGTAAAATATTTAGCTTCGATCATACCTACAGACAGGCCCTTTTGTGCCACGATAAGGGCAACTTCTCCACGGGTCATCATCCCGACACCGATTTTTAAGGAGTCGCTTCCTGAAAAACCAATTATGCGGGACATAATACCGCAGCCGATAATCTTAGTTACAAGAGCGACAATAACAAATAATATACAGAACAAAAGCAGAGACGGTGACATTTCATCAATAGAAGTCTTAAGGCCGATACTGGCGAAGAATACCGGCGCAAACAGCATATAAGAGCTGACATCGACTTTGCGCGCAATATATTCAGAATCTTTGATACTGCACAGGATGATTCCGGCCACGTATGCACCTGTAATATCAGCAATGCCAAAATATTTTTCTGCAATAAAAGCCATTGCAAAAGCCAGTACAAAGCCAAGGATAGGAATACGGCGCGTATGCGGATAACGATTATCAAGGATTTTAAATATTTTATAAATGATTACACCGAATATGACAGCACCTGCAAAAAACAGGACGGTATTAAGAATTACGGTGGCAGGATTCGAAGTGGGATCTTTCATGCCCACCACGAAGGTCAGGACAATAATACCGATAACATCATCGATGATGGCAGCACTCATGATAGTGGTTCCTGTCTCAGATTTGAGATAGCCCAGTTCCTGGAGTGAAGCAACAGTGATGCTGACCGAAGTTGCTGTCATTATAACCCCGGTAAACAGGGCGGAATAAAACTGACTGGTACCGCTGGGAGCAAAGCCATAGTAGAGGCAGTAGAGCAGATACCCGCCGACAAGCGGTACGAATACACCGGCGCATGCAATGAGAAATGCTTTCCATCCTGTGCGTTTCAGATCATGAAGACTGGTCTGTAATCCGGCAAAAAACATCAGGAGCACTACACCAATCTCTGCCATACCGCTGATTAATTCTGTCTGCTGTACAAGTCCGAGAATGCTCGGGCCAATAAGAAGTCCGGCAACTATTTCACCTACAACCTGCGGAGCCTTAAGCTTCGCGGCCAGCAGTCCGCAGAGCTTGGCAGAGATCAAAATGATTGCCAGATCCTTAAAAATCACATATGTTTCCATTGTAATTACCTTCTTTATTTTTTATTAGCGGATAACGACCGCCATTTTTCCCATTTTATTGTAAATTCTTTCAAAAGAGGATTTTTTTCTCCATACGAGTCCGCTGAGAGGATCGTTGATCAATACCTTATTCTTCTTTTTATCATATCCGCAGAGAACTACACAATGTTCATATGCATAGAATGTCCATCTTTTTCCCTGAGTACGATACGAAAAAGAAGGAATCGGGTTCCTCATATACATACTGTTCCATACGATAACGGGAGTGCCTTCATCGATAAATTTATACAGATTAGAAAGCGTAGTTCCTGTGATATCGTATGCTTTTAATTTAGATTTTTTCGCCTTCAGATATTTATTGGCTGTCTTTGTAAGCCCCGGAGAATATATTCCGCATCCGCTGTAAGAAAACGGATTTCCGGCAAAGGCTGTAACAAAGTTGCCTGAACTGCTCCTGGGAAGATATTTGGAGGCTATTGTAGTCTTAGAGAGATTAAATTTATAATATTTTAATACCATCGTAAGAGCTACAGATTCACAGCCGGTCGGAAGCTGGGGCTTCTGCCTGATATTTTTCATAGCCAGCTTTTTTTGGCTGCTTTGCGTATTTTGGGTTTTTACGTTGAGCTGTTTTCCGATACGGACCCCGCTGCTGTTGAAAAAATAGCACTTTCCATTCACTGTCACAAATTTGTTTTTGGAAATTGCACCGCTTGAAGTGGCGTAGTATGTTTTGCCGTTCAATGTGAATAATGTTCCCTTGTACATATGGCCCTGTTTATCAAATCCATATGTTTTTTTCTTGTATGTGACCAGTTTGGATTTGGTGATTTTTCCTTTGGAATTATAGTAATATGTATATCCGTCTTTACTTTTAACAAGCTTATTTTTTGGTGCAGCCTGGACCGGTACGGCGATCATGAGCAGCAACGCCAGAAGCCATAAAAAATGAAAAATGTGTTTTCTTTTTTTCATTGATACCTCCTTTTCAAATCTCATCTAATGCAGGAACATCATAGCATGATTCAGGGTGGATTGCAATGATTCCCTTGCGAAGAAATCGATATTAGTGTAGGATAAATATATGTGAAAGTTTTATCAAAACAGAAGGAATCGAAGACGGAGAAAATGCAGATGAAGGAATATGAAGTTGTATGGGAAATTTTTAATCAGTGTGCCAACAATCAGATGAGGGATGTCTTTTTTGAGGAAATTGAGACGGATGATGTGGAAAGCTATGTAAAAGCAAAGTTTGCCGGGAAACAGGTATCTTACGAGAAAACCATTCTGGCGAATGGCTCTGTTGTGTTTGATATTATGACATCGGGCATAAAGCAGCGGATGTCATTTACGGAGATATGAGAGACAGAAGAAACGGAGCAGAAAAATGGACAAATTATTTGAACTATATAAAGAGCAGGGAATCAGTCAGGGACTTTTGAAGGATATTGAGGCCTTTCGAAGAAAATATCCCGTAGATGAGAGGGCAGGGGAGCGTGTCGCTAAACCGGAAATTCTGTTTTACGGAAAAGAGATATTTGAAATGGCAGCAACAGCGCTTCTTCAGGGCGAAAATATTTTGCTTTCGGGAACAAAAGCCACCGGAAAAAATGTGCTTGCTGAGAATCTGGCATGGGTATTTGGGCGCCCGGTATATAATATTTCTTTTAATGTAAATACAGACAGCACTTCTTTAATAGGAACAGATACTTTTCGAAATAATGAAGTCTGCCTGCGCAGAGGGCCGGTGTATGACTGTGCGGATTATGGCGGGTTCGGAATTTTTGATGAAATTAATATGGCAAAAAATGATGCGGTTTCTGTGCTCCATGCGGCGCTGGACTACCGGCGTACAATTGATGTGCCGGGATATGACAGAATCAGACTCCATGATGCAGCCCGGTTTATCGGTACCATGAATTACGGGTATGCAGGCACGAAGGAACTCAATGAGGCCCTGGTGTCCCGCTTTATGGTAATTGATATGCCTCCGGTGGAGCTGGAGACACTGCATAAAATCTTAAAGGATATATTTCCGGATGCCAGGGATGAGGGGCTTGAGCAGCTGTGCGGATTTTTTATGGATCTTCAGTTAAAGGCATCTCACAACGAGATTTCGACCAAAGCGCTGGATCTTCGTGGCCTGATCGGGGCGGTAAAAACAATCAGGGCAGGACTCTCACCTGCCCTGGCCCTTCGAATGGGAATTGTGAATAAAAGCTTTGATATTTTTGAGCGTGAAATTATTGAAGACATTGTTGAGACGCGCATACCGGAGGGATGGAGCAGCGCTGACGTTTTTGAGGTCGCACATGAAATATGATTATAATGCAGAAGAAAACCGTATGGAAATTGAGAACCGGATCAGAAACCTTATGTGGACGATCAGCGGTGATTATGATTTGGATGTAAAGCCGGATGTGGAGGCTTTTGCAAGAAACAAATATATTGCTCTTTATGATGCTGTCAAGCAGGGGGCTTTTGCGCGGTATTTTGATATGAATGCGTTTTCCTTATATATAATAAAGAAGCTTTACTATGGTGCGGAAGAAGGGCCTCTAATGGGAATGGCCCAGCTTTGTGTGGATGCGGCCGGCTATCCTGCTCTTGTCAAAGACAGACCCGGAGTAAAAGGAATCAGGAGAAAAGCATTTGAGGCAATGCTGGAACACGATTTCCATCGCCTGAATCAATCTTTTGCAGGCAGGGTAAAGCTCTCTTTTATCAGAGATGCCCTGGATGGCAGACGCAGAGATGAGAAGAGGATACAGGAAGTAAAGGATTGCCTGTATAGCCTTGAAGGGGCATCCGATACCATGGAGATTATCCGTATGACGGATTTCCTGTATAATAAGTACGTGGATGCCGCTTTTGAGAGAAAACATGGCAATCTGGAACATGTGCTCGCAGTGGAATTGCAGGAAATTGTACAGGATGGCTGGCAGGATTTTCTGGATGAAGAGATGTATGAGTCTGTAATGGAGCAGTTTCTGGAACAGGTCAATCAGCAGGTGACTACGCTGGAGGAATTGCAGGAGGAAAAAGAAGAAAAGAAAAAACGGGGCGGAAAGCGTATTGTTGTACTGGATGAGAAAGCAATTGCCAGAATGCATACCTATATGGAATTGAATTTCGGCCGGTCCTGTCTGACAGATATGGAACAGGAAAGAATGAACCGCCGGCTTTGTACCGGGGCACATGAAAACTGCAGTCTGTATTATACGGAAGGAATTCTGGCAGATCCGGTATTGTCCAATGCCCAGTATGTAAACGCAAAGAAGCAATCGGAACGCAACAGGCTTTTGTATCATAACAGTAAAAGTATTGTGAAACATAATATTGACGTGATGACAGCAAGCCTTCGCCGGGCTCTGACGCTGCGCACGGAAGTGGACGAGATACCATCGGAGTTTGGAGCCATTGTGCCCAACAGGCTGTGGAGAATCGGGCGGACGGATACCTCCAAAATGTTTACACGGATCATTAAACAAAACAATTCGGATTTTGTTGTGGATATTTTGATTGATGCCAGCGGTTCACAGAGAGACCGGCAGAGCCAGGTCGCACTTCAGGCATATATTATCAGCCGGGCACTCAGCAATGCTGCAATTCCCCACCGGGTTATGGGATTTTGTACTTTTTGGGATTATACTGTTATGCAGCGGTACCGCGAGTATGACAGCCCGGCTTCGGCGGATGAGAGAATTTTTGAGTATAATACATCGGCAAACAACAGAGACGGACTTGCCATACGTGCGGCGGCAGATTCCCTGGCACAGCGGGAAGAAGATAATAAGATATTAATCGTACTGAGTGACGGGCGCCCCAACGACGTAATTGTTAACAGGCCAAACAGCCGGAATCCGAAAATTTACTGCGGTGATTATGCAGTGCAGGACACGGCGCAGGAGGTACGGAAGGTGAGAAATGCAGGAATTTTTGTGCTGGGAGTATTCGCGGGAAAAGATGCCGACCTTGCGGCAGAAAAGACCATTTTTGGAAAGGACTTTGCCTATATCAGGGATATCCGGAATTTTTCTGCGGTGGTCAGCCAGTATCTGCAAAAGCTTCTTGACTGGTAATGATCGAATTTATCCTTCAATTGTTATAGATAATTTTACAGAATAAAAAACTTCAAAATTGTTATTGACACGTTTTGTAATATATGTTAATATGTGAGCGTAATAAATTTAACATTTTTGTAATAATTAATCTGTGAAACAGATTTGGAGGTTAGATAATGAATAATGAGGGAATGAAGAAACATGTAATGAAAGCAGCAGCCTGTTTTCTGGCAGGGACTATGACAATTGCAGGCACCGGAATATCTGCAATGGCAGCAGGGGAGTCTCTGGTAGGTATCGGAGCTTCTAAAGAAGAAGTAAAGGTCGAGACAGAGGCGGTTCAGGAAGAAGCTGCAGAAAATGAAGAAGCTGTGGAAGATACAGAAAATACGGCAGCACCGGCACAGGAAAGTATGATTAACACCGTTGCCGTTGCACAGGTAGATTCTTATATTAATATCCGTACCAGCCCGGATGAAAATGCAGATCTGGTTGGTAAACTGTATAACAACAATGTGGCAACGATTATTGGAGAAGAAGGTGACTGGTATCTGGTACAGTCCGGCAACTGTCAGGGTTATGTTGCCAAATATCTTCTGACCACAGGCAGCGCAGCACAGGAAGTTGTTGCAAGTGTGGGAACACCGGTTGCACAGGTAAATGCAGAGGCATTGATGGTTCGTTCTGACGCTTCGGAAGAAGCAGAAGTAGTTGATATGGTTACAGAAAACCAGATCGTATATCTTGAAGAAGACCTTGGCGGTTGGGCAAAGGTTTCTACAGATAACGGAACAGGTTATGTAAGTGCAGATTATGTAAGCTATGCTACATATCTTCCTCAGGCTGAATCTGTAGAGGAAGAGGCTGCAAGGATTGAAGCAGAAGAGGCAGCTTACGCAGCATATGTTGCACAGCAGGAAGCAGAGTACGAAGCATACCTTGCACAGCAGCAGGCTGAATGGGAAGCACAGAATCAGGCATGGATTGAATATCTGCAGAGTCAGGGTGCTTACGCTGACGAAGCGCAGGCAGCGGCAGACCAGGCAGCGGCGGATCAGGCTTATTTAGAGCAGGTTGCAGCAGATGCACAGGCAGCAGTAGATGAAGCATATAACAGCGGAGATGAGCAGGCGGCAATTGATGCACAGGCAGCAGCAGATCAGGCAGCAGCAGATGCGGCGGCAGCTGCAGAAGCAACAGCGCAGGCACAGGCTGAGGCAGCGGCAGCAGATCAGGCGGTTATTGACACAGCTGAGCAGAATGGCATTGATACATCAAGCATAACATCAGACGGAACTTCTTCTCTGAGACAGCAGGTAGTTGATTATGCACTTCAGTTTGTAGGCAATCCGTACGTATGGGGCGGTACAAGTCTGACAAACGGCGCTGACTGCTCCGGATTCACACAGTCTGTTATGGCAGATAATGGAATCAGCATCAACCGTACAGCAGGTGCACAGTCACAGGGCGGTACATCCGTCGACCTTAGCAATATTCAGCCGGGAGACCTCCTGTTCTACGAAGGAAGCGGTGATTACGGTATCGGTCACGTATCCATGTACATTGGAAACGGACAGGTGGTACATGCAAGTAATTCAACAGACGGTATCATCGTTTCAGATGTTAACTACAGAACACCGGTATCCGCTAAGAGTTATCTTGATTAATTGGAACACAAAATATTTTAAATAAGCGTTAGAAAGAAGTCGCCCGGGGGCGGCTTCTTTTTTCTTGCATTTCCATCCTAAATAGGATATGATTTTAGTTGACTAAAGCCTGACAAAAGCGCAGGCTGCGTAAGTGGAGGTTATATGAGCGAATACAGGAATACAGCCGAACTGTTTGGCATCAATGTCTTTAATGACAAAGTGATGCAGGAAAAATTACCGAAAAAGGTATATAAAGAATTACATAAAACGCTGGATGAGGGAAAAGAGCTGGACCCCATGACAGCGGAAGTAGTAGCGGGAGCCATGAAGGAATGGGCCATTGAAAAAGGCGCTACCCACTATACACACTGGTTTCAGCCTCTGACCGGGTTTACGGCAGAAAAACATGACGCTTTTATCACAGCGCCCCTTCCGGACGGTTCTGTTCAGTTAGAGTTTTCCGGAAAAGAGCTGATTGAAGGAGAACCGGATGCATCTTCTTTTCCTTCCGGCGGACTTCGCGCCACATTTGAGGCGAGAGGCTATACAACCTGGGACTGTACGTCCCCGGCCTTTGTAAGACAGGATGATGCAGGTGCGATCCTCTGTATTCCCACTGCCTTTTGTTCCTACACAGGAGAAGCGCTGGATCAGAAAACACCATTGCTTCGCTCTATGGAAGCTGTTCAAACCCAGACTCTGCGTCTGCTGCGCCTGTTTGGCAATACTACTTCCAGAAAAGTAAAACCGTCTGTGGGTGTAGAGCAGGAATATTTTATTGTAGACCGTGAGAAATATTTAAAGAGAAAAGATCTTATTTTTACGGGCCGCACTCTCTTTGGTGCCATGCCGCCGAAGGGACAGGAGCTGGATGACCATTATTTTGGTGTTATCCGTCCGCGTATTGCGGCATTTATGAGAGATGTAAATGAAGAATTGTGGAAGCTGGGGGTGTCTGCGAAGACACAGCATAATGAAGTGGCTCCGGCACAGCATGAGCTTGCTCCAATCTATGCAGAGTGTAACGTGGCGGCAGACCATAACCAGATCATCATGGAAACTTTAAAGAGAGTGGCGGAAGAACATGGACTGCAGTGTCTGCTTCATGAGAAACCTTTCGCGGGCGTGAATGGTTCCGGAAAGCATAATAACTGGTCTTTGACCACAGATGATGGAATCAATCTGCTTGATCCCGGCAAAACACCACATGATAATATTCAGTTCCTGTTGATTTTGACCTGTATTTTAAGAGCTGTAGACCGTCATGCAGATCTTTTGCGTGAATCGGCTGCAGATGTGGGTAATGATCACCGTCTGGGAGCAAATGAGGCGCCGCCTGCAATTATTTCTGTATTTTTGGGCGAGCAGCTTCAGGATGTATTAAGCCAGCTTATCAGTACGGGAGAGGCAACACACAGTATCAAAGGCGGTACGCTGCATACGGGTGTAAAGACTCTTCCGGATTTTAAGAAGGATGCTACAGACCGGAACCGTACATCACCCTTTGCTTTTACCGGAAATAAATTTGAGTTCCGTATGGTGGGTTCCCGTGATTCTGTTGCAGAATGCAACGTGGTGATCAATACGATCGTGGCTGAGGCATTTTCTGATGCCTGCGATTATATTGAAGCAGCTGAAAATAAACCTATGGCTATCCATGACCTGATTAAAAAATATGCCAGTGAACATCAGCGAATTGTTTTCAACGGGAACGGTTATTCCCAGGAATGGGTAGAAGAGGCTCAAAGAAGAGGGCTTCCGAATATTACGTCCATGGTGGAGGCAATTCCGGCACTGGTGACAGATAAAGCCATCGAGCTGTTTGGAAAATTTGGTGTATTTACAGAGTCAGAACTGCGTTCCCGTGTGGAGATCCAGTATGAGGCATATGCAAAGGCTATGAACATTGAGGCAAGGGCTATGATTGATATTGCCAGCAAGCATATCATTCCGGCTGTCCTGCGGTTTGCCAGAAATCTTTCTGATACGGTGAATACCATGAAGATGGCGGAAGTGGAAGTGCATGTTCCGATGGAAATGCTCCGTCAGACCAGCAAATTGCTGGCAGCTGCAAAAACCTCTCTCACAAAGCTGGAGGCAGTAACAGAACAGGCATCAAAAATAGAAAATGCCAGAGAACAGGCAATTTATTTCCACGATACAGTTGCGGCGGCAATGGAAGAGCTGCGCACTCCGGTGGATCAGCTGGAAATGATTGTGGACAAAGAAGAGTGGCCGATGCCGTCTTATGGTGATCTGCTTTTTGAGGTATAGCAGGCAAAATATGTGAGAAATGATTCGAAAATTCGATTATTGTAATTTTGACGATTTATTTTTGAAATTAAAAACGATTTTCTACAAAACTTCCAAATATAAAAAAAGTATTAAAAATTCGTTGACAAATGAAAAAAAAAGATTATACTTGGAGAAGTAAGAACGAAGGCGTTCCTGTTTGTGGCAGGAGCGCCTTTTCTGTATCATGGAAAATCATATTCCGTGAGGCAAAAAATAAAAAATGACTTTATTATCAAAGGAGATAATTGCTGATGAGGAGCGGCAGTTATCTCTTTTTCCATGAAGTCAAAAGAGGAGGAAAAGTTATGACAGAAGAAATTATGAATGCCATAAACGGCGAAGTGTACGGTGTCTGGTTTTTGATCGGAGCTGCATTGGTATTCTGGATGCAGGCAGGCTTTGCCATGGTGGAGGCTGGTTTTACCAGAGCAAAGAACACAGGTAATATCTTGATGAAGAACCTGATGGATTTCTGCATTGGTACCGTTGTTTTCATTTTAATTGGTTTCAGTCTTCTCCTGGGAGAAGACATGGTGGGCCTTATTGGAAAGCCGGGATTTGATATCTTTACGAACTATGCAAATTTTGACTGGTCAAATTTTGTATTTAACCTGGTGTTCTGTGCAACAACCGCAACGATTGTTTCCGGAGCCATGGCAGAAAGAACAAAATTTATATCTTATTGCGTATATTCTGCAGTGATCTCCGCTGTTATCTATCCGGTAGAAGCACACTGGACCTGGGGCGGCGGCTGGCTGGCGCAGATGGGATTCCATGATTTTGCAGGTTCCAACTGTATTCATATGGTCGGAGGTATCAGCGCATTGATCGGAGCATATCTCCTTGGGCCCCGTATCGGTAAGTTTACAAAGGACAAGGCCGGAAAGATTATTAAGGTAAATGCATTCCCGGGACACAATCTTCCGCTGGGATGCCTCGGTGTATTTATCCTGTGGCTGGGTTGGTATGGATTTAACGGCGCTGCTGCAACAACAGTTGATGAGCTGGGTTCTATCTTTCTGACAACAACGATTGCTCCTGCAATTGCGACAGTTGTCTGCATGATTTTCACATGGGTCAAATACGGAAAGCCGGATGTATCCATGTGTCTGAATGCTTCCCTTGCAGGGCTGGTAGCAGTCACAGCTCCGTGTGATGTGTGTGACGCATTCGGCGCGATTGTAATCGGTGCTGTTGCCGGTGTACTGGTTGTTTTTGGTGTATGGCTGCTGGATTATAAACTGCATATTGATGACCCGGTAGGTGCTGTTGCAGTACATTGCCTGAATGGTATCTGGGGAACGCTTGCAGTTGGTCTGTTCGCTACAGAGACAGCGCCAGCATTTGCAAGAGGTGCCGGAGATGGCGTTAACTTTGGTGCAAACCAGATCGTTGCTGAGGGTCTCTTCTACGGCGGCGGTTTTAAACAGCTTGGTATTCAGTTTATCGGTATGTTTGCGACAATTGCGTGGACTGCAGTTACAATTACAATTGCATTTTTGATAATTAGGGCAATCTTCGGACTTCGTGTTACGGAGGAAGAGGAAATCGTTGGTCTGGATGCAAAAGAGCATGGTCTTACATCTGCATATGCAGGCTTTTCTATCATGGATATTTCAAACACCATGATCATGGAAGTAAACGAAAATACAAAGATTGGAGCAGATTCTTACGAAGAGGCAACACAGGTACAGAGAGATGCTGCTGTCAGGGTGGTCAAAGCTCCGGCAGCCGACACAGGAATGTACAAAGTGGTTATTATCTCCAAACTGTCCAGATATGATACTCTGAGAAAAGCTATGAATGATCTGGGTGTAACCGGTATGACGGTGACACAGGTTATGGGCTGCGGTATCCAGAAGGGTGCCGGTGAGATGTATCGCGGTGCTGAAGTGGATGCAACCCTGCTTCCGAAGGTGAAGGTGGAAGTTGTTGTTGGCAATATTGCTGTTGATGAAGTAATTGAAGCTGCTAAGAAAGTACTTTACACCGGACACATCGGAGACGGCAAGATATTCGTATACAGTGTAGATAAAGTTGTAAAAATCCGTACAGGAGAAGAAGACTTTGCAGCACTGGAAGATGTAGAATAGATATAAAGAAAATATGCATTTTTCTTGACGTTCCTGCGGTTTGGCATTATACTTTAATCGTGTAAAAACAGAATGATCGGCTCATGGGCCGGAAAACAGGAGGTCAAGATCATGGCAGATGTTAAAAAAGAAATGCTGATTGGAGAACTGCTCCAGTTAGATCCGAATATGGCAGGCGTACTGATGGCAAGCGGAATGCACTGTGTAGGATGCCCGTCTTCACAGATGGAATCCCTTGAGGAAGCCGCAATGGTTCATGGTATTCCGGTGGATTTGCTGGTTGCACGTCTGAATGCATATCTGGAAAGCGTAGGAAAGTAATATATGAAATTGATGAGGGGCGGGATATTATCCTGCCCCTCATTTGTGTATGGCTGAATAGTTATATTTGCATATAATAGAGCAAGAAATTTCTTTGCAAATCCTGTAAAATAGGATATACTGATAAAAGGATGTTATCGTGAAGGGTAACAGAGGATATTGAACAGATAGGAGAATGAAAAATGAACTTGACTACAGTTAGAGAAATATATAGAAACAGAGAGCAGTATCTGGACCAGGAGATTACCGTAGGCGGCTGGGTGCGCAGTATCCGTGATTCTAAGTCCTTTGGATTTCTTGTAATGCATGATGGTTCTTTTTTTGAGACACTTCAGATTGTATTTCATGATACAATGGACAACTTCCAGGAAATCCGCAGGCTGAATGTGGGAGCCGCAGTTATTGTAAAAGGAAAACTGGTGGCAACTCCCCAGGCAAAACAGCCTTTTGAGATCCAGGCAGAGACAGTGGAAGTGGAAGGTGTTTCTGCACCGGATTATCCGCTTCAGAAAAAGCGTCACGGTGTGGAATTCCTGCGTACGATTTCACATCTGCGTCCCCGTACAAATATTTTCCAGGCAACATTCCGTGTACGCTCTCTGACCGCATATGCTATTCATAAATTTTTTCAGGAGAGAGATTTTGTGTATGTGCATACTCCGCTGATTACAGGAAGTGACTGTGAAGGTGCAGGAGAAATGTTCCAGGTAACAACTCTCGATCTGGAGAATCCGCCAAGGACAGAGGATGGAAAGATTGATTACAGCAAAGACTTTTTTGGCAAGCAGACGAATCTGACAGTCAGCGGTCAGCTCAATGGGGAGACCTATGCCCAGGCTTTCCGCAATATTTATACATTTGGACCTACTTTCCGTGCAGAGAATTCTAATACCACAAGACATGCGGCAGAATTCTGGATGATCGAACCGGAAATTGCCTTTGCCGATCTGAAAGACGATATGATCCTTGCAGAGGAGATGCTGAAATATGTGATCCGTTATGTGATGGAAAATGCACCGGAGGAAATGGCATTTTTCAATTCCTTTGTGGACAAGGGACTCATTGACAGACTGAATGGTGTAGTTTCTTCTGAGTTTGGTCATGTAACATATACAGAAGCAATAGAGATCCTTGAGAAAAATAATGACAATTTTGAATATAAAGTAAGCTGGGGCTGCGATCTGCAGACAGAGCATGAGCGTTACCTGACAGAAGAAGTGTTTAAACGTCCGGTATTTGTTACTGACTATCCGAAGGAAATCAAAGCTTTTTATATGAAGCTTAATGATGACGGAAAGACAGTGGCAGCTATGGATTGTCTGGTCCCGGGCATTGGAGAGATCATCGGCGGAAGCCAGAGAGAGGACAGCTATGATAAACTGCTTCAGCGCATGAAGGAGCTGGGACTGAAAGAAGAGGATTATGGATTTTACCTGGACCTGCGCAAGTACGGTTCTACACGTCATGCCGGATTCGGACTGGGATTTGAGCGCTGCGTAATGTATCTTACCGGGATATCTAATATCCGTGATTCCATTCCATTCCCAAGAACAGTTGGCAACTGCGAGTTATAAGTATGCTGCGCCGATGTGTCAGCGGCGTGACGCAAGTTTACTTGCGGGTCACGCAGAAGACACATCGATGGAGCGTGCAAACGCGACCGAGGAAAACGGAGCTTTTCGAGGTGCGCAGCATACGTTACAGTGTTGCATTTGGCGAGCGAAGCGACGCGAGAAAAGCAGAGCTTTTCGAGCCTCTGCCCGAAAACGTGGCGGCGTGACGCAAGTTTACTTGCGGGTCACGCAGAAGACACATCGATGGAGCGTGCAAACGCGACCGAGGAAAGCGGAGCTTTTCGAGGTGCGCAGCATACGTCACAGCGTTGCATTTGGCGAGCGAAGCGACGCTCGAAAACGTGGCGGCGCGGAACACGCAGTGAAATACAGGTGAGGAGAAAATTATGTCTAAAATACTTGTGGTCGATGACGAACGCGAGATTGCAGACGTTATCGGACTATATCTGAAAAATGAGAATTTTGAAATTATAAAATGTTATAACGGAAATGCTGCATTGGAGGCAGTGGAGAAGGAGAAGCCGGATCTGGCTATTCTGGATGTGATGCTTCCTGATATTGATGGCTTTACGATCCTGCAGAAAATCCGTGAGAGCCATACGTTTCCGGTAATCATGCTGACGGCGAAGACAGAATATATGGATAAGATTAACGGTCTTACTCTCGGAGCAGATGACTATATCGAAAAGCCGTTTAATCCGCTGGAACTGATAGCCAGAGTAAAAGCTCAGCTGCGCCGTTCCACAAAGTATAATGAGGGCGGTAAGGCGCAGGAAGATATTATTGATTTTGGCGGTCTGGTGATGAATCGCAGCACACATGAGTGCATTTTTAATGAACGTCAGCTTACATTGACACCGATAGAGTTTGATATTCTGTGGATTCTCTGCGAAAACAGGGGGCAGGTTATCAGTTCTGAACAACTCTTTGAACAGGTATGGCATGAAAAATACTATAAACAGAGCAACAACACGGTTATGGTGCATATCCGCCATCTGAGAGAAAAGATGGGCGGGCCGATGGGGAAAACGGAATTTATCAAAACCGTCTGGGGAGTTGGATACAAAGTTGAAAAGTGACTATAAAAAACTAAAGAGGACAATTCTTATCAGGACCAGTCTTGTGGCAGCGCTGACACTGGTCGTGGGCTACGGAATTGTCCACTTTTTCATTGACGGCATTTTTCAGGACGTGTTTACGGATACTATGATGTGGATATTTACACGCCTGCATATGGATACGGATACGGCGGATCAGCTTTATGGAAAACTTTTCATGCAGAACAAAGTCATGTTTTTGTGTATTGGCTTTATTCTGTTGTTTTTGCTGTTTTATAATATGCTGATGAAGAGGCTTCTTCATTATATGGTGAATGTGGAGCAGGCGATAGATAATATCCGTAATGATGAAGATGAGCCGGTAAAACTGGTGCCGGAACTGAAACCAATTTCGGACAAACTCTCTTCTTTGAAAACGACATTGAAAAGAAAGGAACGGGCGAGCATCCAGAGCGAGCAGCGTAAAAATGACCTTGTGGTTTATCTCGCCCATGATTTAAAAACGCCGCTGACATCTATTATTGCTTATTTGACTATGCTGGACGGACAAAAAAATATGCCGGAGGAAGAACGGGAAAAGTATACACATATCACATTGGAAAAGGCCACCAGACTTGGAGAATTGATTAATGAATTCTTTGAGATAACGAGATTTAATCTTCAGGATATCGTTCTGGCAAAAGAAAAATTGAATCTGTCAGTCATGCTGGAACAGCTGGCGGACGAAAGTTATGGTGTTCTGGCAGAAAAATATATGACCTGTCAGGTAGACGCAGATGAGAATCTGATGGTGGACGGAGATCCGGATAAGCTTGCCAGAGTGTTTGATAACCTTTTAAGGAACGCTATTGCCTACAGCTACAAGGATACGGAGATTTTGATCTGCGCAAGGCAGGTGGATAATGAAATTGTGATCAGTTTCCGAAATCAGGGACATCAGATACCTGAGCAGAAGCTGAAATCAATTTTTGAGAAATTTTACCGTGTGGACAATGCCCGCAGCAGCCAGACGGGAGGTGCCGGGCTTGGATTATCCATTGCGAAAGAAATTGTGGAATTGCATGGAGGGCGGATTGAAGCAGCAAGTGACAGGTATTATACTACATTTACTGTGTGGCTGCCGCCTTTTCAGCAGGAAGCAGGAAAAAGACGCATGCGTACTGTGAGGCCTCAGGGAGAGCGCCGGAAATAACAGAAAAGAATGTATAGACAGCACGGGAGGTAACTATGTCAGGAAATAGAAAGAAAAAAAGAACGATTGGTGATGTGATCAGTTCACTTGTCATTGTTATTGCGATCGGTGTATTTTGCTTTGCAGGATTTCAGCTGGTGAAGATCTATTTGAATTATAAAGTTGGAGTAGACGAGTATAAAGGACTCGCCCGGTATGCGGATACTGCAAAGGAAACAGAAGGTTTTAATGAGGATACCATGGTGGAAAATGAAACAATGGGGGAAGGTGAATGGGGGGATGCAGTTCTGCCGGGCGCTGATGATAACTACGAAGAGATGGAAAATCCCATTGATTTTGAAAGCCTGCGGGAGATTAATACAGACGTGACAGGATGGCTGGAAGTAGAAGCCATTGATACTATCAATTATCCGATCGTTCAGGGAGAAGACAATGATTTTTATCTGCACCGGACTTTCAGCAAACAGGATAATTTTGCCGGATCAATTTTCCTGGACTGCCTGAACAGCAGGAATTTTTCTAACAGAAATAATATTCTATACGGTCATAATATGAAAAATGGTTCTATGTTTGGACTGCTTAAAAAATTCCGTGAGCAGGAAACATATGATGAGAGTCCGTATTTTTGGATATATACACCGAACTGGATTTATAAATATGAAATCTTTTCCTGTGCGGAAGTTGCGACTTACAGCGAGAATTATCAGATATCCTTCTCCGGGGCGGCGGCTTTCCAGAAATATATCCAGGATGCCATGAGGCAGTCTCTGATAGATACCGGAGTGGATGTCACACTTAATGATACGGTTGTTACGCTTTCTACGTGTACCGGAAACGATGCTACACGTTTCATTGTACAGGGCAAGCGTGTGAGAACATATAAGTCTGTACCCAAAAAAGGAGGGTATGAGACGGAAGGGGAAGAACAGCAGTAAGCCGGGGAAGGCGGTAAAGCGAGGAGGGATTTCATGCAGGACAAAACAGAAGTTTTACAGGAATGGATACAAAACAGTGATAATGTAGTATTTTTTGGCGGAGCGGGGGTATCTACAGAGAGCGGGATTCCGGATTTCAGAAGTGTTGACGGGCTGTATCATCAAAAATATGATTATCCGCCGGAAACAATACTCAGTCACACTTTTTTTATGAGAAAACCGGAAGAGTTTTACCGATTCTACAAAGATAAAATGCTGTGTCTGGATGCACAGCCTAATATGGCGCATGTGCGTCTGGCCCAGTGGGAGAAAAGCGGTCATGTAAAGGCTGTTATTACGCAGAATATAGATGGGCTGCACCAGAAGGCAGGAAGCGAAGAAGTCATGGAGCTTCACGGCAGTGTGCTGCGCAATTATTGTATGAGATGCCACCGATTTTACGATGCACAGTATATGAAAGAGGCAGATGGCGTACCTTCCTGTGAATGTGGGGGAATGATCAAGCCGGATGTGGTGCTTTATGAAGAGGGGCTGGATGATACTGTTATGATGAAATCCATTCAGTATATTGCGAAAGCGGATGTGCTGATCATTGGCGGGACTTCTCTTGTAGTTTATCCGGCAGCAGGGCTTATTGATTATTTCAGAGGAAAACACCTGGTGGTCATCAATAAGAGTGCGACATCCAGGGATAAGAATGCAGACCTTGTAATAGAGGACAGCATCGGAAAAGTGTTCGAAAGGATACAGGTAAAGTAATGGAACGTTTGAATTATGAGGTGGGAGATAAGGTTCGTCTGAAAAAGCCTCATCCCTGCGGCAGTAACTGGTGGGAAATCCTCCGTGTAGGTGCGGATTTCCGGCTTAAATGTGAGGGATGCGGTCATCAGGTTATGGTATCACGCAGGCTCGTTGAAAAAAATACGAAAGAATTAAAGAAATCATAAGTATATGGAAATAGAAAAAGGTCTTTCAGTCTGCTACAATGGAAAAAAGGTATGCAGATGAAGGAGATTTTTATGGGGAGAAATACAAAAGACATCAGAACCGGAATGAAAAAGCCGGGATGGAGAAAGCGCGTAAAGAGAAGGCAAAAGCTTATCCTGGCAATAGCGGTGTTTTTGCTGGGAGGGATTATCTTTGCGAAAGTGCATAAAGAAAAAACAATACCGACTTCTGCAGGACGGCTTTCACCTGAAAAGTATCCACTCAGCATGATCGAATTTATGGAAAAGTACCCTCAGGCAACGAAGTTTGTTCTCGATTATCCGAAGAAGAAGGATCGGCATGAGCCGATCGATATATCCGGTGAGGTGGTAAAGGGTGAGATACCTTTGTTTATGCAGTGGGATGAGCGTTGGGGATATGAGATGTATGGCGATGATTTCCTCGGGGTGAACGGATGCGGTCCTACAACCTTGTCCATGGTTCAGTGCGGACTTACCGGTGATACCAGATGGAATCCATATGAAGTAGCAAAAATGGCTGATGAACAGGGGTATTATGTCAGCGGAGTCGGTTCTTCCTGGGAGCTGATGGATTCCGGCGCGAGAGCGCTGGGGCTTGACGTATACGAGATTGGATACAGCCGGGAGGCAATTATAAGTGCTCTTCAATCGGGGCTGACGGTCATATGTTCCATGGGACCGGGAGATTTTACTTATACCGGACACTTTGTGGCGTTGACAGGGATAGATTCCGAGGGAAAAATCATTGTACGTGACTGCAACAGCAGGGATAACAGCGAAAGAACATGGGATATTTCTGAGTTGTTTCCTCAGATCGCAGGACTGTGGGCATATGGTTATTGGGGTTGAAAATATTTTACATAGAAATTTCGGAAAAAACTTGAAAATAAGCAGATCCTATGCTAAAATATGTTTTCGTGATATATTTAATTCCTTGTAACTGACCGGCAATGTGCCGGATGGTTATAAATCCTTGCTTCTTTTAAGGGAAGAAGCCAAAGTCCATAAGGAGGTGCAAAACATGAACAAGTACGAATTAGCTGTTGTTGTCAACGCAAAGATTGAGGACGACGCAAGAACTGCTACTGTTGAGAAGGTAAAAGAGTACATTACCCGTTACAACGGTACCATCACAAACGTGGATGAATGGGGCAAGAAGAAACTTGCTTACGAAATTCAGAAGATGAGCGAAGGCTATTACTACTTTATTCAGTTTGAAGCTGATGCAGATTGCCCGGCTGAACTGGAAAGACACGTTCGTATCATGGAAAATGTTCTCAGATATTTGTGTGTTAGACAGGACGCATAGATAGAAACGAGGAGATAAGAATGAACAAAGTCATTTTAATGGGTCGTTTGACCAGAGATCCGGAGGTGCGTTATTCTGCAGGTGAGAATGCAACTGCGGTTGCCAGATATACACTGGCTGTTGACAGAAGATTCCGCCGTGATAATGATGCGACTGCCGATTTTATCGGATGTGTTGCATTTGGCAGAAGTGCAGAATTTGCGGAGAAATATTTCCGCCAGGGTCTGAAAATCGTAGTGACCGGACGTATCCAGACTGGCAGCTACACAAATAAAGACGGTGTTAAAGTTTATACAACAGATGTTGTTGTTGAGGATCAGGAATTTGCAGAAAGCAAAAATGCTTCCAGTGCATCGATGGCAGGTGGCTTTGACAGCGCACCGGCTCCGGCACCCGGCAGACCGACCCCCAGTGCAGCATCAGGCGACGGCTTCATGAACATACCGGATGGTATTGACGAGGAGCTGCCGTTTAACTAACAGATTGATAGGAGGTAAGAAGCATGGCTTTCAATAAGACCGATAGAGGCGATTCTCCGATGAAGAGAAGAGGCGGCCGCAGAAGAAAAAAAGTTTGTGTATTCTGTGGTAAAGAAAATAATGAAATCGACTACAAGGATGTTGCAAAACTGAAAAAATATGTTTCTGAAAGAGGAAAAATTCTTCCGAGAAGAATTACAGGAACATGTGCAAAACATCAGCGTGCTCTGACAGTAGCAATCAAACGTGCCCGTCATATCGCACTGATGCCGTACGTTCAGGATTAATCCTTGATTTTAAGGGTTTTTCAGAGACAGGATTTGTATTTGATACAAGTTTGATATTAGGCACCCACCAGTGATGGCGGGTGCTTTTTTTCTAAAACCCTTGCAGTTAAATTGAAATTAGAATATAGTAAAATAATAAGACGGAGATACGATAAAAATTACTATATACGTAGTAATAGAAAAAGGAGAATGAACATGAAGTATGATTATCTTGTGGTAGGATCCGGGCTTTATGGGTCCATATTTGCTCATGAAGCGCATAAACGGAGAAAGAGTGTGCTGGTTATCGACAAGCGTCCCAACATTGCGGGAAATGTGTATACAGAAGAAGTAGAAGGAATCCACGTTCACAAATATGGTGCGCACATTTTCCATACGAATAATAAAGAAGTGTGGGATTATATTACACAGTTTGCAGAATTTAACAGATTTACGAATTCGCCGGTGGCTAATTACCATGGAGAATTATACAGTTTGCCTTTTAACATGTATACGTTCAATAAAATGTGGGGAGTGGTGACTCCGGAGGAGGCAGCTGCAAAGATAGAAGAACAGAGAAATGAAGCTGGCATTACAGAGCCGAAAAACCTGGAAGAACAGGCCATTTCTCTGGTAGGAAAAGACATCTATGAAAAACTGGTAAAGGGGTACACAGAGAAGCAGTGGGGCAGACCATGTAATCAGCTTCCATCGTTTATCATTAAGCGCCTTCCGGTGCGTCTCACATTTGATAACAACTATTTTAATGCTCTTTATCAGGGAATTCCGGTTGGCGGTTATACAAAGATGGTAGAAAATCTTCTGGAAGGTATTGAAGTACGGTTAAATGAAGATTATCTTCAGAAAAAGGATGAATATGACGCAATGGCAGAAAAAGTGCTTTATACGGGAGCGATAGATGCCTATTTTGGATATTGTCTCGGAACACTGGAATATCGTTCTGTCCGTTTTGAGACGGAACTTTTAGATAAACCCAATTTCCAGGGAAATGCTGCCGTAAATTATACGGATGCAGAGACGCCATGGACGCGTATAATCGAACATAAATGGTTTGAGTTTGGAAAAGATGCGCAGGGAAAAGATCTTCCGAAGACGGTTATCAGTAAAGAGTATTCTTCAGAATGGAAGCCGGGAGATGAGCCGTTTTATCCTGTAAATGACGAGAAAAATGGAAAATTGTATCAGGAGTATAAAAAACTTGCAGATGCAGAAAATAATGTAATATTTGGCGGACGTCTTGGAGAATACAAGTATTATGATATGGATGCAGTAATCGCATCTGTATTGCAGAAATGCCGAGAAGAGTTCTCTTAAGATATGTAATAATCACACAAAAGAATTTAAAATTATGTTGACATGCTTTTGGTGTATGTGTTATCATACATCAAAAGCATTTCTTCGTTCTGGATATTCTATTCTTCTAAATTCTTAAATTCAGAAATTCCAATGCTTTTCAAATTCAGCGCTGACACAATTAAAAAATGATTAAGAGTGCGCCTAAATCTGTCTGATAAGGAATTAGTGCGCCGAAAGGAGAAAAAATGAATGAGGCATAGTATCAGTAATATAAAAAAGGCGGCTGCGGTTCTGGCAATGATGGTTTTAATGACTGGGGTATGCTTTAGCGTGGAAGCTGTGGGCTTAGAAGGAATCGGAGCAGAAGCGGGCACGATGTATGAAACAGAGACAGGACATGAGGTTGACCATGAACCTGAGAGGGAAACAGAAGAAACTCTGCAATCAGAGGTGTCGGATGAGAAAGAAGACAGATTTTCAGAATCCGGGATATCTGCGGAAAACATGGAGAAGATTTCGGAAACGGATACGCATACGGAACAAATGACAGAGATAAAAATGTTTGAAAGTAACATGTCGGAACAAGAGTCAGAATATCAGCAAGAGGCGGCAGCTGATGCTGGAGCAGTGAAAGGGTTGCCGCTACTTTTGGATGAGAACGGGCCGGTAGAGATTGTGGCGAAAAGGAGGGACGGCACTGATTTTCCTTCCGGTTATAAAATCTGGCTGGTGTCAGCGGAAGATGCGGTAAAAGAGAAGCCGGAAGAAGCGGATGCGATAAAAGCCGTGTTAAAAAAAGAATGGGAAGATGTGATCCCGGAAAAAATAACATATTTTCTGCCGTACTTTATTGAGATTACAGATGAAAATGGTATTGCAGTAAAAGAAGATATTAAGATTGAGCTTTATATCAACGAAAAAGAATTTTCCGAAAATGTGTCTGATTCGAGAAATATATGTTATCTCGGCTGTCATAAAGCGGATTTGCCATTAAAGATATTGGAAAATACGGAGATTAGTCTGGAATCCGATTCCGGGTCTGTAAAAATCACAGCAAATATTTCTGAAAATGGCTGGTTCAGCATTGTGCAGGCTGAAACAACGGATGAGCTTGCAGAAACAGATCCGGAAGAAATACAGGAATTCGGGACGGAATCAGGTGAGACGAAACAGGATGAGACAGAACCGTGCGGGACGGAATCAGGTGAAGTGGAATCGTGCGAGACAGAACCGTGCGAGATGGAATCGAGTGAGACAGAATCGGAAGAAGAATATAAAGAGGAACTCGCAGATAATATAGTGGGACTTTTTGCGCAGCAGCGGTCTATATCACTTGGAACGAAGCTTCCGACAGGGTCTTACAGTGCAGTCACATCCGGTATGAAGGCTTCTGCAAAATATAATGGCATTATTTTTCGCAAAGGAATATCCGGGATGGAGATGTTCGGGACAGCTTCTGCAAAGCTGATAAAGGGCGATATGGGAGCGGCACTGTACTGGCAGCCTGCGGATGGAAATCAAAAGAATATTTGCGGAGCATTCTACAAAAAAGTGCTCTACAACAATGAAAATCATCAGTGGTATGATGTGAAAGTTACGCTGAATACATATACCGGATCGGTAACTGCATCCGATGGAAAGAAATATACCTGCTATCCGTACGTTGGGTTTTATAAAGAAAGATTTGCATTTTCTTTTTACCGGGCTGGTCTTTATGTTGTGAAATGTGAAATAATAAACAGCAGTACGCAAAAGAAAGAGGCAGTTAAGTTTCGGTTAAATATTACAGATATAGATGATTATCAGGTATGCGGTTTCAAATTAGGGAACGGCAGTATTGATAAACGGTATTGCATGGCCGATTCTGTGGTTAATCTGAATATGAATGCAACTATTGCGGGAGTAAGTGGATTTGAACAATTGACAGGTTCAGACGGGACAATAGATGGAACAGACCATAGAGGTGATGTTATTTTTGATGCAAACAGCAGTGAATTTTATCTGGGGATAGGGTATGGTGATAATGATAAAAAGTCCTGGAGCAGGGTGATTAAACCGAGATACGACCAGGCTGTTGCGGGAACACTGAGCGGTGGATTTGGGTATCTGGGGCTTCTTGCAAAGAGTACTATTTTGCCGATTGAGATTCCTAAACCAGAAAAGCAGGTGTCAAATGACGGCAGCGGCTGGTCGAATGCAAACAGGCTCTCTTCGGTATCAGGAACATATTGGTACAGAATTGAACAATTTGTACCTCAGGAAACGGCAGACAATTATTACAGCAAATTTGTTTTTACAGACCGGCTGCCAAATGGGGCCGATTATGTGGGGAATGTTTCTGTTATTCGAACGGAAGATGGAAAGAATGTATCTGGATGGTTTGATCTTTCTGCAGCAGGTGATGTGGTGACGGCCGTAGCAAAATCAGAAACACTTGCAAATGATTCTTTTTATGGATATCATTATATTTTGAGATTTAAGGTTAAAATGGATATTTCGGAAATAGAACCTTCGTATAAGGATATTACGGTAACATATGAGGTGAAAAATACAGCGTCTGTAACTGCAAAACACAAGACAGACAGCGGAGATACAACGCAGAATTCGCCGGCGGTGACAACGACAGCATCTGCAGTCAGACCGGAAATTCCTGCACCGGAAAAACGACTGGACGCAAGTCGGACAGCTGTTGAAAAGGTGCTTGATTCTCAAAGTGATACGATTACGTTCACTGTATGGCAGGGATTCCCTTCCTGCATAGAAGATCTTCGTCCCAATGGAATGATGTTGACAGATATTCTTGAAGACTGCCTGGAGTATGTGGCATTTGCGGCTTATTCCACCACTGATTTCAAGAATTACACAGATATTACAAAGACATTTACAGCGGGGGTTGAGAAACAGACACTTAATATTAAAAGAAAGACAGCATTCAGCCCGGATAATGTAACAATACGGTTTGATATCAAATGTAAGATTAAGAAAGGATATGATCTGTCAGAATATCAAAAGAAACTGGGGGATGGCAGATGGTATATAATTACAAATTCTGCAAAAGTAAATGTAAGCTATGGCTATGGAAATCCTGCAGAGACAGAGAAAACTACAAATGACGTAGTGGTAAAACTGGAAGCGCCGATACCGGAAGGAACACTTAAACTTACAAAAGAGATTGATACGGAAGATATTGTTTTTGCTCATGGAAATCCTGTTTTTATATTTAAGGCAGAAGGAACTGATATAAAAGGGAAAGAACATACTTACTTTCAGGCAGTGGAATTTACGGCAGAAAGTATAAGTGCCGGGGAAAAGGTGCGACTGACGGCTGTTATGAAAGTTAAGGCCGGAAAATACACTGTGACAGAAGAGAGGACCATGCGGTATATGCTGGATACGATCCACAGCGTAACAAACGGGACGGTCTCTGGTGATCATGTTGTATTTGATGTATCAGACGGGGAAACAGGAAGTGCAGTTTTTTATAATAAAAAGATAACAGATGCGGACCAGAGTCATACAGCACTGGTAAGAAACCATTTTGGATAATATGCAATAAAAATAGAATCGGCTTAACTGCCGATTCTGTTTTTATATAATACATCATTTCCATCTGCGTCTGTAATGGTCATGTGCCGGAAGAAATATTCAGTTAATTTATCAATTTCCTCCCGGCTGTTACCGGTGATATAGTAGCGTGCGACATAGGGATTGGAACCGTGGAGAATAATTTCTTCTCCTGATTTGTAAAATAGCCATGTTTCTGCAACTCCGGGAATTTTAGACAATTCCTGCGCAACCTGCTGGTTCACAACGGTCATACCGGGTTTTCCGTGGAAATAGAGAACAGCACTTATCTTTGAAAAATACGGTGAATAATCAGAGAATGTTTCTTCTACTGCCTTTTCATCATACACGTAATCTAACAATAACTTTTCCATACAAAGTCCGCCGCAGTAATCTACCAGTTCATGTTCATAGCCGAAGAAACGTCCGGCAACTTCGCATACGGAAACTCCGGTTTCGGGTTTCCAGAAAAACTGCATAGACAAAGGACCTTCCTGCTGACCGGTATAATCAGCAACTTTCTGTAAAATGGAGGTTGCGTCATCTATCACACTGTCTATTCGCTTTGAAGGATAAACGTTGCGGGAGCTAACAGGAATCTGACGTTGACCGACATCTGTTTTTTCACGGTCGGCAATGCTGATTACCTGTACTTTTCCATGAAGAACCCATGTCATCATATTGAACTCAAATCCATCATGATATTCTTCCACCAGAATTTTTTTAATGTCAGAAGTGGCACAGGTGTGATCAAAACGCTGGCGAATCTCCTGAATAGAATTCAATACCTCAACTCCCCTTGAACCATATTTATCAATTGGTTTTACGACAACCGGAAATTGGATACCTTCAAGCTCGCTGTCTGAGAAATTTTTTTCTACACATCGATGTGCAGGTGTGCTTATGCCAAGTTGACATAACATATTTTTCATTTTGGTCTTATCCCGATAAAGCGGGAGATGTTCTGTATCAAAATAGCACTTTAAATTTGCTTTTTTTGCAATTTTAACCATGCATTCAAACATATAATCTGAAAAAGAGGTGATGATGCCGTCTGCTTTTTCTTTTATACACATTGCAGCAATTGCATCAATATTTCCGACAGCAATATCATAGGCTTTATCTGCATAAGACTTTCCTTTGCTGTTTGGATAACCGTCGCATACAATTGTATAGATACCACGGCTTTTGGCCATCTGGATCAACTGAACCAATTCTCCGAGAGAACCTAAAATAACTAATCTGTGCATTACTTTTTCTCCAAATCGTTTAAACATTGTTTCAATATATCGGTAAGGTATGCCATATCTTCCGGGCAATAGCGCTGGTCACAGGGCAAAGGAAGAATATTTGCGGCATAATCATATTCAAGGGAATCAACGGGCATATCAGCGATTACATTACTCCAGTATGTAGGAACAAAAATCTGATACTGTGCCAGCTTTTTGCGAAGAGCTATGCCGTCTTTATGATAAAAGGGATAGGTAAAAGATCCTTCCGGCATATGCAGAGTAAGACAGTTGTCAGACCCGAGAAGGTCATTAAGTCTGCTGTAATTGGCTTCCCGTGCTGCTTTAGCGGCAGAATAATCAATACATCGGAGCAGATTTTCTGTCAGCAGAGACATTTTTTTTGCAGGTTCATTATCCAGTGAATGTGCATTTTTGAGCATTGTCTGGTAATATTTGGATGCACTGCTTTCATATCGTCCCAGAATATGTTCCATACGCCCGCCTGAAACATCCCGGGGCAAGTCGGCAAAGTCTGCAGCCGGAAGATTTCCGGGGAAAATGTATGCCCCATCGCTTAATCCAAAAAATTTGCGGATAGAATAAAGTGCAGGTATTCCGGGCAATGGCTTCTGGAAAAACGCATGGGTATTATCAAGAATAATGCGCGGATAAACCTCTGCCAGATCCTTTATCTGCGCATCAGTCAACTGACCGTAATAATTCACCAGATACAGGTATTCATTATCCGCGGGGGGAACCGGCATTATCGGCAGAAAGTTTTTGTCGATAGAGTAATATTTCAGATGGATTCCTGATTTTTCGCAGGTATCCATAACACAGCCGCAAAGAAAATGAGGAACCCATAATGTTTGGGCGCCGGCCGCTTTCATAAGAAATATAAGAGCAGTGCGTCCCAGGTTCAGTTTTAACATATCAGTATGATATTCTTTGCCGGCTCCCTTCTCCATTTGAAGGTATCCGCCGATTTCTTTCATAAATTGCCTCCGTTTATAAATTACCTTTGATCATTAATTTCTTTCGATTATAATTTCCTGCGCCGTTCTATGTAATTTGGCATTTTTTTCGCCTCGTCCAGAATATGCATCAGATACTCACCGATAATGCCGATAGAAAACAGAATCAGGCCGTTGCTGGCCAACATGATGAGCATCAGAGACGTCCAGCCTTCTACGGACATCCCGTATAAGAAATACCGGATAAGGAAATAAATGCCCAGGAGTACGCTGCATACAAAACTGATGATACCGATATTACGCACGAGAATAAGTGGAAATGCGGAATTCGTTGTAATGTCATAAAACAGGTCCTTTACCAGGCGGGTAAACGAGTAACCGCTTTTGCCATACTTTCTTGCATCGTGTTTTACAGGAACGTTGATGATGCGGTTGGAAGTCTGAACCAGAAGATTGCCGATCTGGGGAAGATGAACATCCATTTTAATAATGGCATCTACGATAAAACGGCGTATAAGGCGGAAACTGGTAATTTCCAGATCCCGGGGCTTTCCCAGCATTTTTGAGGTGGCATATACAGACAGCCATGTTCCCATGCGACGGATAAGGTTGTGTTTGCGGCCTTCATACTTTGCAATGATAACATCCACATCATCACGCTCATTCATAACGCTTATGAGTTTGGGAATCTCTTCAGGCGGATGCTGGAGATCATCATCCATAGTAATGACAAAATCTCCCTGTACATAATGAAATCCGCAAAGTAACGCCGGATGCTGGCCGAAATTCTTGGCCTGTTGGATAATTTTTACCCTGGGATCGAGTTCATGAAGTTCCTCCATGGTTTCATAAGAATGATCTTTAGACCCGTCATCCACAAGGATCAATTCAAAATCCTGTTTTAATGTATCGTCAAAGACCGCTTTTACACGGCTGTATAATTCATGCAGTGTAGGTTGGGAATTATAGACCGGTACAACTACCGAATATAAACTCATTTTAAAGCATTCCTCCTATATATAATCAAAAGGATTATAACACAGCTTGCCTCGAAAGTAAAAGGGTGTTATAATAATTCTCATGAAAAATGCAAAGAATTATATCCTACTACATCTTAATATTTTAATATTTTCCTTTACGGGAGTATTTTCAAAAGCCGCATCTGAACAGTTCAAACTGTATGGCCTGAAAAGTTATCTGCTGTATCTGTTTTTGGGACTGATGTTTTTGAACTGTATGATTTATGCTGTGATCTGGCAGAAAGTAATCAAAAAAATTGACCTCAGTGTGGCGTATGCGAACAAGACAGTATATTTGATCTGGTCGCAGATCTGGGCGGTGCTGCTCTTTAACGAGACTCTTTCCGTCCGGAATATCATTGGGTTAATATTAGTATTTATCGGAGTATTGGTGGTGCAGCGATATGAATAATTTTTTTATGTTTTTGATGTTTGCCGGCACGTTTTTTACTGCGGTGTCCCAGGTATTACTGAAGAGGAGCGCGCAGAAAACATACCGGCATCCGATATATGAATACCTGAACTGGCGTGTCATGCTGGCGTATGCTATTTTTTTCGGTGTACTGCTGGTGAATACGTATGCATTTACCGGGGTTGACATGAAATACGGTACAGTCATTGATGCATTCAGCTATGTGTTTGTAATGATTTTGTCGTATGTAATATTAAAAGAAAAGTTCTCAAAGGGAAGAGTGATTGGAAATCTGATTATTATTACCGGAATTATGATATATACTCTGTAAGAAATAAGAAGAAAAATGAGCCATGAGCACCTCGCAACTGCGGCGCAGTTACTCGGTGATGGTTTCACCCTATATAAAGAAATAAAAAAACACAGCCATGTGAGAGACTGCTCTCCCGTCTGTGTTTTCTTTCTTATGCATGGCTTAATATATGAAAAAATGAGCCATGAGCACCTCGCAACTGCGGCGCAGTTACTCGGTGATGGTTTCACCCTATATAAAGAAATAAAAAAACACAGCCATGTGAGAGACTGCTCTCCCGTCTGTGTTTTTTATTTCTTTATGCATGGCTCATTTTTTCATATTTGCGAATTTGGTGTATTGCGGCAGCCATGCCAGTTCTATAGTGCCGATAGCACCGTTTCTCTGCTTGGCGATGATGATCTCTGCAACATTTGGTTTGTCCGTGTCTTTGTTGTAGTAATCGTCACGATAGATGAACATTACCACGTCGGCATCCTGCTCAATGGCGCCGGATTCTCGCAGGTCGGAGAGCATTGGACGGTGATCAGGCCGCTGCTCTACTGCTCGGGATAACTGGGAAAGGGCCACCACAGGCACATTCAATTCCCGGGCGATGGCCTTTAAGGAACGGGAGATGTCTGAGATTTCCTGTTGTCTTGACTCGGAATGCCTGCTTCCGGTCATCAACTGCAGGTAGTCAATAATTATGATGCCAAGGTTGTGCTCCAATTTGAATTTGCGGCATTTGCTTCGCAGTTCTGTAACAGAGATACCGGGTGTATCATCTATAATAAGGTTTGAAGAACCGATAATGCTGGCGCCTTCAATCAGTTTCTCCCAGTCTTCGTCAGAAAGGTTTCCTGTACGGATGGACTGGGAATCTACGCGGGACTCAAGGGACAGCAGACGGTTTACGAGCTGTTCCTTTGACATTTCCAGACTGAATACGGCAACAGTTACATTTTCTTTAAAAGCCATATGCTGTGCGATATTCAGAACCAGAGCTGTTTTTCCCATGGAGGGCCTGGCAGCTACCAGGATCAGATCAGAAGGCTGAAAACCGGCTGTTTTATAGTCCAGATCAATAAATCCGGTAGGAATACCGGTTACATTGCCTTTAATTCTGGATGCAAGTTCTATTTTATCCAGTGCGTTCAACACTACTTCTTTAATTGGAACAAATTCCCCGGATGTATTTTGCTGTACAATATCAAAGATGCGCTTTTCGGTATCACTGAAAATATCTTCCAGAGCTTCTTTGCCTGTATAACAGGTGTTGGCAATATCCTCGGTGGTACGGATAAGCTTGCGCAGCATTGATTTTTCATGAACGATTTTTGCATATTGACGTACATTGGTAGATGTATACACCGAATTAAGGATATCTCTTGCAAACTCGAGACTTGCCACTTCGGGCGGAACATCTTTTTGCCTGAGCCGGTTTTGAAGGGTGATCAGATCCACTGGCTGACCTTCATTAAACAGTTCGGTTATGGTATCAAAAAGAATGCCGTACTGCTTCTGATAGAAATCTTCACCGCTGATGACCTCAGAAGCTGCCATTATGGCATCGGAATCCATAAGCATGGAACCGATGACGGATTGTTCGGCTTCCGGACTGTGAGGCATAATACGTTTAATAAGTGCTTCTTCCATAAATGAGTATACCTCTGTGCTATGCTTCTTTTACGGTAACCTTCAGACTTGCGGTAACCTTTGGATGGAGTTTTACAGGTACATCGGTGGTACCAATGGCTTTAATAGGAGAAGCAAGCTGAATTTTCTTTTTGTCGATATCGAGATCATGCTGTTTTTTTGCTGCCTCTGCAATTTCTTTGGAGGAAACGGAACCAAATGTTTTGCCGCCTTCTCCTACTTTGATTGAGACAATGATTTCTTTCTTTGAGAGAACTTCTGCAAAAGCTTTGGCGCTGTCAAGCTGTTCCTGGGCAATTTTGGCCTGATTTGCTTTCTGGAGCTTCAGATCATTCAGATTTTTAGCAGTTGCTTCTACACCGAGTTTTTTGGGAAACAGCATATTTCTGGCATATCCGTCACTTACATTGACAGTGTCGCCTTTTTTTCCCAGAGATTTCACATCTTCCAATAAAATTACTTTCATAATCATATCCTCCTTATAAAATGGAAAAAGAATTAAATTGCTCCTTCTTCCGTCATGTTTTTAATTGTTTCTTTCAGTTTTTCCACAGACTGTTCAATAGATATATCTTTTAATTGAGCGCCGGCGATGTTCAGATGCCCGCCTCCTCCAAGACGTTCCATGATCAGCTGAACATTTACTTCATCAATGGAACGGGCGCTGATGTATATCTGACTGTTATAGAAAACCATTACAAAAGATGCCTTTACACCCATGATATTCAGCAGTTCATTTGCTGCCTGTGCCCCAACGATGGTGGGGCATTGCAGATTTTGCTCGGGCAGTGTGCTTATGGCATAACAATCCATAAATAATTGGGCATGACGTACGACTTCTGCACGGGCCTTGTAAGATGACATATCATTTCGCATCAGCTTGCGGACTCGGGTGACATCCGCGCCGCAGCGGCGGAGATATGCGGCAGCTTCAAAAGTGCGGACACCGGTTTTGGCCACGAAATTGTTGGTATCCACAATGATTCCGGCATAGACACAGTCGGCTTCAATGCCTGTGAGTTTTACGCCGTCATCAAAATACTGAAGGATTTCTGCAACCATTTCGCATGCTGAGGATGCGTAGGGTTCTATATAGGAAAGTGTTGCATTTGCAATAATATCGCTGCTTTGGCGATGGTGATCCAGAACGGCAATTGTTTTAGACTTATTTAAAAGTTCGGGATATTCTGTATTACCTGGGCGGTTTGTATCTACCACAACAAGTACAGTATCTTCATCCACGAGTTCATCTGCATCCCGGTGATTGATGAACATGTCTTCTTCATAGTCTTTGTTCTGACGGAACATATTCAGATAGGGGCGGATGGAGGCGCTGTTTTCATCAATCAGGATGTAAGCTCTTTTTCCCAGTACTTTTGCGGCACGGTAAATACCAATGGCAGCGCCAAGGGTATCGATGTCCGTTACTTTATGACCCATGATAATCACATCATCGCGGGTGCTGATAAATTCCCGGAGAGCCTGGGCTTTTACACGTGCTTTTACACGGGTATTTTTTTCCATCTGCTGAGATTTTCCACCATAATAGGAAATGGTATTGTTATCTTTTACAACTGCCTGATCACCGCCGCGGCCAAGAGCCAGCTCAATAGCAGCATGGGCAAATTCGTATGTCTGGATATAACTGATACCATTTGCACCGATACCAATACTCAGGGTAATCTTCATATCATTTCCGATATTTACAGTTTTGACGTCTTCCAGAAGAGAAAAACGGTTGGCTTCCAGCATATACAGATATTTCTGTTTCATAATGACATAATATTTGTCATTGTCAATTTTTTTCATGATACCGTGATGGGAACTGACAAATTTGTCAATCTTACGGTCAACCAGTGCGAGCAGAAGAGAGCGGCGCACATCATCGATACTGTCCAGAACTTCATCGTAATTATCAATGTAAATAAGCCCGATGACCAGACGCTGTTCATCATTTGCTTTCAGAGATTTTTTCAGTTCTGTATTATCAAAGACATACATGGCATGGAGGTAGGACTGTTCATCCGGAATAGAGAGCAGATCACTTGATGCCTGCCAGTCATCAATGCGGATACGTTTCAGTTCCACACGGTAGCTCCGGTCATTCATTTCAACTTCTACACGGACAGGTTCATGAGAAGCGGGAAGTTTATCGACTGTTATTTCCGGAATGATGTTTGAAATACTTTTGTGATACCGGTTGCCCTTTTCAAAAAGAATGCGCATCTGCTGATTCATCCAGATGATTTTTCCGTCTACGTCGAGCAGACCATAGGGAATCATAAACTCATCCAGCATCTGTTTCTGTACCTGACCGTATTCAGAGGCAAAAGAGACAAGGTCTTTCATTACTCTGGATTTATATACAAACAGAAATATGGCAATCAGAATCAGATAAATAACTGTAAAAGCGGAAACTACGATACCGGCAGTAGAATCAATAAAAATAACGATTACAGTCATAACGACAAGCAGTATAGCCAGGATCACAGGCCATTCCAGATAAGATTTCAGCCGGCCGCCGTATGTGGCTTGATTTTTTTTCATAGCCTTTCCTCCCAAATCGAATGAGATGGTAAAAATGATATATCGTATAGTATATCACAGATTTGAGAAAGAAAAAAGGAAAATTCTATAGCGAACGATAATATAGCTTCATATATTTTTCCAGTACAGGAAACGGACAGGGACCGATACGCAGGATCTGCCGGTGAAAATCTTTCAGATTAAATAAGGAAGGCCAGTATTTCTGACAATAATCCCGCAAATCGAGAAAGCTGAGGTAGCCAAGATAGTATTTCAGGTAATTGACAGGGGATTCCAGGATGGCATCGTAAAGAGAATTCCAGGAATTCGCCCGGGCGAAACCCAGCTGCTGCAAAAAATTTCCGGTTTGTTCACGTGTATAACCGTGATAATGGATACAAATATCCAGAAGGGAGGACAGGCCAAGCATAACGCTGCGGTTCAGGCGGGCAAATTCTGCACAGTCTCTGACAGATTCATCGGTAACGGCATAATTATAACTTTCCATCTCCACATATGTCGCCCATCCTTCTGTATATCCGCCGAAGGAAAAGAGGCTGCGAACCGGATCAGGAGTGCTGCCGGTACAGATATTCTGATACAGGTGCCCCGGATAACCTTCGTGGGCCAGCGTCGTATAAAGTTCGAGGTCAGAATATCCGGAACCATTGTTTATGTAAATAACATTTTCGGAGAGATCATCGATCGGAGGAGTAAGGTAAAAGGCGGGACTTAAAAAGTCTTCCAGGGATTTATGGACATATTTAACGTCAACATTTACATCTGGCGGCTGTGGGAAATCTTCTTTCATTTTTTCCTGCAGGTCTGCCAGAATATCCTCCGGCTCTGAGGGGAGGGAGGAAACGGCGGTTTGGGATATGGCAGCCGGATCTTCGCGCAAAAGCTCCTGACAGGCAAGGATATCCTGAGAAAGCTGCTGGCGGATGCGCTTTTCAATTGCTTCTATCGGAAGATAAGAACCGGTAGTATCCCGCATAAGATATTCGTAGTAAGCTTTTCCGGCGGGGAAATAGCAAAGGCCGTTTTCGTTTTTTCCGGTACCTTTCAAGGTTTCAAGACCTTCCATAAGCAATTCGTAGGCCGGAAGAACATGGGTTTTGACGGCTTTCAAATTCTCCAGCTTCAGTTCTGCTTTCCGGGATGCGTCAAGAAAAGAAAGGGAATCTATTTTTTCGTTAAAAAGAGTCACCAGAAAATTTGATTTTACATCACCTTCTATAAAAGAGGCACATTGAGCAATGATTGCATCGGCATTGGTATCCGTCATAAAAAGCCCGGCATCAGAACGTGAACGCTCAAAGTGCAAAAGAGATGAAAAATAGGAATCTGTCTGTGCAATCAGCTCCAGGTAATCGCGGATGTCCTTTTCATCGTAAAAGGTATATTCAGACAAAAGAACCGGAAGCTGGGCCTGGACGCCGATCGTAGGCCCCAAAGGTTCCTGATAAAGGGCAAAATCAGAAGCTTTGGAAGCGTTGTCAAGAGCCAGAAGAAGGATATCGTAAGTAAGCTGATCGTTTGTTGACAGATTTCTGTAGGAAATGGCGGACAGTTCTTTTAGATAGAACTCCGGGGAGTTTCCGGTCTCTGAGGAAACAAGGGAAATTTTATCGGTACTGCCGTAAGTGATGGGATAATCTGAAATACCGTAATTTTCAGGCTCGGCCAGAGTATAGTGGAGATTGAGAGTACTGGAGGTGATTTCTGACTGAAACATTGATTCGGTGAATGTATCAAATTCCCGGGCGGCTGACCGGGAATCAGATGCATTGTAATAGCGGCAGATGCCCAGAAGAAGGAAACAAGAGGCAGGAATAAGGGCAAGTGAAATTTTTTTCATGGAAATTTGCTCCAAAATTCTTTATCTAGCTTATGACAGAACGGCGTTGTTTATGTACAAAAAGAATACGCAACAAATATTTTAAGATGCATATACAAATAATATAAAAATGATACTTGCAATAAGAAAACAACTGTGGTATTATAAATGCATAATCGCAGAGAAAATTCTTAGTATCTGCATAATCCGGCGAATCAGCCATATTTCAATGAAAAGATATGGAAAAAAGAGAGGATGAAAACAGAATATGAAGAGGTATGCTGTTGTGCTTTTGGCGACAGCGCTTATTTTGGGAACCGGTGCGGGGATTTCGTATGCCTATCTGTCGGGACGGGATGAAGCGGTAAACCATTTTAGCGCTGTGTCTGCGGAAATTGAAATTCATGAGGATTTTACGCCGCCTGAGGAAATTATTCCCGGAAAGATTATAAAAAAGATTCCGGTTATAAAAAATACTTCGGGTACACCGTGTTATGTGAGGGTATCTGTCAGGTTCTCAAACGGTGAGGCCCTGCAGAATTGTGAGGCTGTTGAAATTAAAAATGGTTGGAGCAGAAAGGAGGATGGATGGTATTACTGGGACGAAGCTTTGCTGCCGGATAAAAGCACCGGACCGGTATTCGAGCAGATAAAGATTAAAGATAATGTGCAGGAAGAAATCACACCTTTTGACATACTTGTATATGCTGAGGCAGTGTGCTGCGGCGAAAAAAGTGCAGATGAGGCGTGGCGGGAAATGAATCAGATACAGGATAGAAACGGAGGCTAATATGAAAAGCAGAAATAAAAAAATTATAGCAGCAGCGGGTATGTTTTTGCTTGCGGCAGCAGGAACCGGAGTGACACTTGGATATTTAAATGCGGGAGAAAGTGTTGTAAATACATTTACGGTAGGCGACTTGAAACTTGGTTTGCAGGAACCGGAATGGGAACCTGAGAAGGGGGACGGACAAAATATTTTCCCGGGATATAGTGTGTACAAAAATCCCACTATTAAAAATATTACGCCGGGGAATAACGGAGAACAGACATGTTATGTGCGGATGTGCATATCGATTTGCAACGGCAACGGAGAAGACATTACAGATAACACAGCTCTGGAATTAATAAAAAGTACACTGCGCTATGATGACAGCTACAATGGGACATATGATCAAAAGGGAGAGGGACAGAAGATAACGGAGGGAAGGATACCCGGATATTCCCTCCGGGAACTCGAAAAATTGCCGATGATAAATCCGGTGTTTGCCATTGATGAGAGCCGCTCATCGGCAAACAGGATTGTCTGCAATTATATGGGTGAGTCAGATCGCGGTTTATTTCATATCGGGGACGAGGCGGTACTTTTTACGGATATTGCAATTCCGATTCATTGGACAGGGCAGGAAATGGAAAAAGCAGGGGATTTTCAGATCATTGTATCAGCAGAGGCAATCCAGTCGGCCGGATTTTCGAGCCAGGAGGAAGCTTTTTCAGCTCTTGATGTGGAATTGGCCGGAGGAAAGCAGGCATGACAGAAAGAAAAAAGCCGGGAAAGCTGCAAATAATGGTTATTATTTTGATAATTTCCGCTGTTTTCCTGGTGGGAACAGGTTTCGCATACTGGGAACGGATCGGGAACTCTCTTAATATACTTACGATGTCATCTTATAAGGCGGAAATTGTCGAAAAATATCGTATTCCGTCGCATGTGAATCCGGCGGAAAGTGTGGAAAAAAGTGTAAATGTGAAAAACAGCGGAACAGTAGATATTCTGGTACGGGCAGGTGTGAAGAAAGTATTCGGAACCCGAAATGGCGAAGAGTTTATAGAAGACAAAAACCTTGACGGTGAAATGATTGAGATCAAATTTGCTTCAAAATACTGGCAGGAGGGAAAAGACGGCTGGTTCTATTATAAAGATATATTGAAGGCAGGAGAAATGACAAAGGAACCCCTTATGGATTCGTACCGGCTGTCGGAAAAAGCGGGGAATGAATATAAGGGAAAGGAGGGCCATATTGTTGTCACTATGGAATCTGTTCTGGCAGATGAAAATGGTGCTGATATATGGGGAACGGAAATAAAACAGCTGGGAATTGTCTGGCCGGATGCTCCGTCGGGAAAGGAAACAATCGTTAAGTATTGCGGAAAAGAGGAAGGATTTGAAATACAGGGGGATGGGACGGATTTGTTTGCCATGTTCAAAAATCTGACACCGGGCTGCAGCCGCATTCAGAAAATAGAGATATTAAACAGTTCAAAGGAAAATATAGAAATTTTTTTACATGCAGAAGAAATAAAACAGCCGGGAATATCTGATCAGCAGACAGAATTAATCAGAAAGCTGCTGCAGGACCATGCAATGATTGAACTGCAGGAGGAAAATGATGTTTTGTATAGCGGTGCAGCCGGAAAGAAGTTTCGGGAAGATGGTGAAAACGGAAAAATCAGTCTGGGAAATTTTTCTCCCGGGCAGAAAAAAATTCTTACAGTAAAACTGACGCTTTCTCCGGAAATGGATAATAGATTTCAAAGCCTCACGGCAAAGGTGAAGTGGATATTTTCGGCCAGGGGCGAGGATGGAACAACTGTAAAAACCGAAGTTCCTGTAACGGGAGATGGCACAGAAATCGAAAATTGGATTTTGTGCCTGTGGGCGGGAATAACAGTTTTTACAGTTGCCATATGGCTAAAAGGAAGGAGACGGAAGAAGAAAACATGAGGATTATAAAGTATGCAGCAAATATCCTGATAGTCTGTTATTTTGCTGCTCTTGCAATTCTTGCAATTCCGCCTCTGGCGGGATTTAAGCTTTTTGCAGTAATCAGTCCCAGCATGAGTCCTGCGATTATGACGGGATCAATTGTGTATGTACAAAAAAGAGCTTTTGAGGATATTGAGGAAGGAGATATCATAACATACCGGATAAAAAATACTGAAACTACAATAACTCACAGAGTGACAGAAAAAAACGAGACTGAAAAGGAGTTTTATACGAAGGGAGATGCAAATAAAACGGCAGATGCTAAAGCCGTCAGGTATGAGGATGTACTGGGAGTGGTTCGTCTGTCATTGCCTTTTTTAGGATATGCGGCATTTTTGCTGGAAGGGGCAGAGAATAAAATTGCGGCGGCAGTATTGATGTTATGGCTATTGGCAATGAAAATAATCATAGCGGATGTGGCGGAAATGAAAAAGGAGGCAGATATTCTATGATGGGAAAGAGGATAGAAACAGTGGCATTTGTGATGCTGATGGCTGCATTGTTTGCGGCATCATCGGGAATTACAGTGGCATATCTTACAGATACTCCTGTGCAGCTGACAAATCTGATCACGCCGGGGGAAGTAAGCGTAAAGCTGACAGAACCGGCATGGGATGAGGAAAAAGCCCAAAAACTGCTTCCTGATACAAAAGTGCCTAAAAATCCGGTTTTAGAAAATACCGGAAAAATTGATGCATGGATGTTTTTAAAAATATCTGTACCGGTCAGGAATATCAGACTGGTAGATGATCAGAACAATAAAAAACAAAATCCGGTTTCCGTACCTCTTTTTCATTTTACAGCAGAGCAGAGCTGGGAGCTGATAGAAAAATCTGAGACAGAAGAGGCAAATACATATATATTCGGATATCGTGAATTAGTGCGTCCGGGGGAAATAACCAGACCTGTTTTTGAAAATGTAACGCTGGTGAATTATCTGGAAGGAGAACTGACGGAAAAAGAAAAACTGGAAATGCCGATAAAAGCAATGGCATTACAGAAAAATGTAAGTGAAGATGAAACAGATATTGCGAGAATCTATGAAATTTATCTGGAACAGGAGGAGCGCGGCTTAAAAGATGAAAAATAATATGTTTTGGAGAAGGACAGTACAGTTTGGAGCAATAGTAACGGTATCAGTAAATATGATATCCGTCAGGACAATGGCTGCCTGGGACCGGATGTTGATTCCGGCAGAAACTGAGGGGATAACAGAGGCGGCAGAAAACGTATCGGAAGAAATAACAGCAGGAACAGGGGAAGAACATATACATGAGCAATTAACAGAGCAGATAACAGAACAAATAACAGATGAGTCGGGACCGGAAACGGAGACAGAAACAGAAGAGACAGAAAATTGGCTGGATGAGATGGATGACTGGATGGCTGCCCGGGAAGAGTCAGAATGGGTGGAAGAATATTATTATGAAGATACTGAGCAGGCAGAGCTGGAAAGTATCTTTCAGGAAGATGAGACATCTGATACCCGGAGTGAGACAGAGGCAATGGCTGATCTCAGGATGGCGGATATTGAAAATTACCTGACAGTAAGATTTGAACAAAACGTATCATTTTTGGAATGTTTTCCGGAAGATTATGGAATAGAGAAAGTGGTGCAAAATGGGTTTACAATGATCAATCTATCCCCAAAAAGTCTCCTGGATAAAGGCCGTGTGGGAGCGCGCTATCGAAAAATTGCAAAACAGGGTGAAAAGTGGTACGATCTCAGGATGACTCTGGAAGAATTTGAGAAATCAGAAATCATTTCTAAAGAAGGTATGGTGGATATATTTCCGGGAATTGCATTTTGCACAGAACAGATTGGCTGGGGGATTCGGGGACAGGCAGGAAAAATTGTGTTGAAAATGGAGTTTGTAGAGAATGATACGGACAGGGCAGCCGCGATAAATACTCGATTCAGGTGGCGGGATATTGATGAGAATAATCGTCCGCAGATAAGCCTGGGAGATGGATATTTTGGAGCGCATTATTATTTGGTGGAAGAGCAAAAAGACCACGGTGACATGGTTTATCTTTTGAATGAATGCAGTACCTGGTATATGACATTGGAAAACAGGGAAGATATGATGTTTAAAGTAATATGTCTGGAGGATATCGAGGATTCGGGAGAAGAAGACGAAGCTGCAGTCGGAGAAAAGGTGCAGAAAGGAGTGAACACTATCCGTCAGGATCCGGAGGTGCGGCTTTTTGTTACTCAAAGAAACCGACAGACTGGACAGTGGGTAACAAATACAGTTTTTGAAGTGTACGAATGGAACGGGTATGAGTATGCTATATATCGGGGGAGCCTTGTATATGATCAGAGTGAAAATTTTTATACGATGGATAACCTTGTGCGTAATGATATAAATGAAGGAAAATATAAGATAGTGGAAATGGCAGGGACAGACGGAGAAGCTGACGGATGGGAACAGGAGATTCTTGTGCCGGATATGCCGGTTATCACAGATTTATATTACCGTGTGGAAGAATAGATGGTGTTTTTGCACAAAATATATTGAAAGAAATTGGATAAAATTTACGAATCTTTTTCGAAAAAAAGAAAGATACTTGTCAAATCAGTTGGCAGGTGCTATTCTGAAAGCAGAGATTGGAAACGTTACCGACAACGTTACCGAAAATGAGGGTGAGGGTATGGAAAATGTCACAATAAAAGACATTGCGCGGATTTGTCAGGTGGGAGTCAGCACAGTGTCCCGAGCTATGAACAATCATCCGGATATTAATCAGGAAACGAAGGATATGGTGATGCGTACCATCAGGGAGTATAATTATATTCCTAATAACAGTGCCAGAAATCTGAAGCGGACGGATGCGAAGACGATAGCTGTTTTGGTGAAAGGTATCAGTAATCCGTTTTTTAGCCGGATGATAAAGATTTTTGAAAATGAGACGAAAAAGGAAAAATATTCTCTTGTTCTTCAGCATGTTGATGATAAACAGGACGAGATTGATGTGGCAATACAGCTTGAGAAAGAAAAGCGTCTGAGAGGAATTATTTTTCTTGGAGGTAATTTCAGCCACTCTGATGAAAAAATGAAGCAGATTTCGGTTCCTTTTGTTTTAAGCACCATCGGCTTGCTGGAAGATAAGGATAAGAAGAAATATGCGTCCGTCTCGGTGGATGACGTAAAAGAGAGTTATAAAATGGTGGAATATCTGCTGAAACAGGGACATAAGAAGATTGCGCTCATTGGTCCCCTGAGAGATGATGAAAGTATCGGACGGCTTCGTATGGAGGGGTATTGCAAAGCTTTAAAGGATTATGGTGTTCGGACAGAAGAGAATCTTATCTGCTACATGAAAGAAGGGCTGGGGACCTATACCATGGAAAATGGCTATACCATGACAAAGGAATTGCTTGAATCAGGTACGGAGTTTACAGCGGTTTATGCAATATCGGACAGCATGGCGATAGGGGCCTGCAAAGCAATTTTTGACAGCGGCAAAACAGTTCCTGAAGATTATTCTGTGGCCGGTTTTGACGGCATGGATGTTACCAGATTCTATAATCCTGCGCTGACAACTCTGCGCCAGCCTGTAGAAGAAATGGCGGAGGCAACTGTTCGGATGCTGTTTGATGTAATTCAAAAGAAAAACCAAAACAGACATATAATATTTGATGGGGAATTGATTGAAGGGCAGTCTGTAAAAAAGATATAAATATTAAAGGAGACAAATGTTATGAGAGCCAGTGGAATTTTGTTACCAATCAGCAGTCTTCCGTCCAGATACGGTATCGGATGCTTCTCAAAAAGTGCATATGAATTTGTGGATCAGCTGGAAAAAGCCGGACAGAGATATTGGCAGATACTGCCTCTCGGGCCAACGAGTTACGGGGATTCTCCTTACCAGTCTTTTTCAACGTTTGCGGGAAATCCGTATTTTATCAGTCTTGAAGATCTGATTGAAGAGGGAGTTTTGACGAAAGAAGAATGTGATGCGGCGGATTTTGGGGATGATCCGGGAAGCGTGGATTATGGAAAGCTGTATGAAGCCAGATTTCCCCTGCTTCGTAAAGCATATGAGCGCAGCAATATCAGCCAGGATGCAGGATTTCAGAAGTTCATGGAGGAAAATGGATACTGGGTGACAGACTATGCTGTTTTCATGGCAGTAAAAGGCTTATTTGGCGGGAAAAGCTGGGATAACTGGCCGGAGGATATACGTAAAAGATGGTCCTGTTCCATAGACTATTACAGGAGAGAATTATATTTCGATATTGAGTTTTATGAATACATACAGTATGTTTTCCTGAAACAGTGGAACAGGCTGAAAAATTATGCCAACAGTAAGGGAATACAGATCATTGGAGATATACCGATCTATGTAGCGTTTGACAGTGCGGATACCTGGGCAAATCCCCGGTTGTTCCAATTGGATGAAGAAAATATGCCGGTTGCTGTGGCAGGATGCCCGCCTGATGGATTTGCAGCGGACGGACAGCTCTGGGGAAATCCGTTGTATCGGTGGGATTACCACAAAAACACTGGATTTGCATGGTGGATGAGCCGTCTCAGCTATTGTTTTAAGCTGTACGACGTAGTTAGAATAGATCATTTTCGCGGGTTTGATGAGTATTTTTCTATTCCTTTTGGAGATAAGACTGCCCATAATGGCCACTGGGAGAAGGGGCCGGGAATGGAACTTTTCTGGAAGATGAAAGAATGTCTTGGTGAGAAGGCAGTCATTGCTGAAGACCTGGGTTATGTGACAGATTCTGTCCGCCAGCTGGTTCGGGATACTGGATTTCCGGGAATGAAGGTCCTTGAGTTTGCTTTTGATTCCCGGGATACCGGCAGTGCCAACGATTATCTTCCTCACAATTATCCGGTAAACAGCGTAGTTTACACCGGAACTCATGATAATGAGACTCTGGCAGGATGGTTTGCAGGTATCATGCCGGAAGAGCGGAGGATGGTCCGCAATTATCTGAATAATGTCAGAGACAGCGCAGAAGAGATATACTGGGATATGATCTGTACGGCCATGGGCAGTGTATCAAAGCTTTGTGTTATCCCCATGCAGGATTATTTTGGGTACGACAATACCTGCAGGATGAACCAGCCTTCCACGTTGGGCAAGAACTGGAAATGGAGAATGAAGGAAGGGGAGTTGACGGAGGAACTGATCAATAAAATCAGAAATATTACTGCGTGGTACGGCCGTTTGTACTAAAGGAGAAGAGGAATGATTCGAATGCAGGATATTGCGGATATGGCTGGCGTCAGCCGGACTACCGTATCCAATGTGCTTCACGGAAATACGAAAAGAGTTTCGCAGGAAACGATAGACCGGATAAAGAAAATTGTAGAAGAAAATGAGTATCAGCCGAATATTGGTTCTATGATGCTCACCGGACAGGGATCAAAGATCATAGGGTTTGTTTTAGGATATGAATATATTCACGGTTATCCGGCAACGATGGATTCCTTCATTGGAGAATTGCTTTCGGCTGTACAGAGTGAAGCGGAAAAGCTGGGATATTATATTATGATCATTGGCGGCAGCAGTGAAAAAAGAGTATTGGATATTGCTTCCAGATGGAATGTGGAGGGACTGATATTTATCGGTTATTCTGAGGGGCGCTATCATCAGCTTCGCCGTAAGCTGAATAAGAAAGCGGTACTGGTGGATACCTATACGCTCCAAAAGGAATATGACTATCAGAATGTGGGAATTGATGATTACCGCGGAGGATATCTGGCAGGAGAGTACCTGTATGAGATGGGATATCCGAATGCTCTGTTTATTGCGGAAGAAACCCAGGTCCGCGCAAATGAGACCATTCATAAAATACAATCAGACAAGGCATTCTCGGGACTGTGCAACGAAAAAAGATGGCAGGGATTTAAAGCAGCGATGGAAAAAAAGGGCGGATTTTGCAGTATCCGGCGTTTCGTAGTGGTTGCTTAGGACTATCAGATAAGAAAACAGCAGTATGAGAAGATGATTCCTGAAATTCTGAAAGCAGGCGGATTGGGTTTTGGTTCTGACTATAATGCCATTGAGATGATAAATTTGCTGCATGACCGGGGTATACGAGTGCCGGATCAGGTATCTGTGGTTGGATTTGATGACTGTATTTATGCAGAATATGTGCGCCCCGGACTGACGACTATCCGCCAGAATGTGACAGAGAAAGGAAAAATAGCTTTTCACAGATTGATACGGATGATAGAAGGCGAAAGCCTTACGGAGATGTGCGTGACAGCTCCGATAGAATTGGTTGTGAGGGACTCGGTGAAAAAAAGAACAAATCCTGCTCTTTAAAAAATGTCAAAATCACCAAAAATGAATCTGCATTTTTGGCAGTTTTTTAAGTTTCGGAAGAAACCTATTGCGAAACTTAAATAGATTAGGTATAGTTGTTATAGACAAATTGACGAAAACACTTACAAACATATCATGAAGAAACAGGAGGTGCGCTTGTGAAGAAAGCCTGGTGGAAAGAAAGTGTTGTTTATCAGATTTATCCAAGATCATTTTGCGACAGTAACGGAGATGGGATCGGAGATCTGAAAGGAATTACCGGAAAGCTGGACTACCTTCAGAAACTTGGAATTAATGTAATATGGATGAGTCCGGTTTATAAATCTCCAAATGATGACAACGGCTATGATATTGCGGATTATCAGGCAATCATGGACGAATTTGGAACGATGGAAGATTTTGATGAACTCCTTTTGGAGGCACATCAGCGGGGAATCCGTATTGTGATGGATCTTGTGGTAAACCATACATCGGATGAGCATGCATGGTTTATGGAAAGCCGTTCTTCCAAAGACAATGACAAAAGAGACTATTATATCTGGAGAGATGCAAAAGACGGAAAAGAACCCAATAACTGGGGAAGCTGCTTTTCCGGTTCTGCCTGGGAATGGGATGAGACCACCCGGATGTATTATCTGCACTGCTTTTCCAAAAAGCAGCCGGATTTGAATTGGGATAATCCGGAAGTGCGCGATAAAGTGTTCGAAATGATGACATGGTGGTGTGAAAAAGGAATTGATGGATTTAGAATGGATGTAATATCCATGATTTCCAAGCCGGCCGGACTGCCGGATGCACCGATAGCGGAAGGCGCTTTATATGCCGACTGTATGGTGACCTGTAATGGCCCTCATGTGCATGAATATCTTCAGGAAATGAACAGAAGGGTTCTCTCAAAATATGACATTATGACGGTGGGAGAAACCGCCGGAGTGACAATTGAGGAAGCAAAGAAATATGCCAATTCAGATGGTACGGAGCTGAACATGGTATTCCAGTTTGAGCACGTTGGCCTGGATGGAGGATTGGCTGATAAATGGAAGAAAGATAAAATATCTCTGCCGGCACTGAAAGAGAATCTTACAAAATGGCAGAAAGAACTGGCAGATGTTGCCTGGAATTCCATATTTTTCTGTAACCACGATCAGCCAAGAGTGGTATCCAGACTTGGTGACGATTCACCGGTTTCCGCAAAATGTATTGCAACCATGCTCCATATGATGCAGGGAACGCCGTATGTATACCAGGGCGAGGAATTGGGAATGACCAACTGCCCGTTTGGTCCGATCGAAAATTATCGTGATATTGAAAGTATCAATGCATATCATGAACTGACAGAAGCCGGACTTCGTCAGCCGGAAGAACTGCTTGAATGTATCGCGTATAAGAGCCGCGACAATGCCCGTACTCCAATGCAGTGGGATGATTCGGAAAATGCTGGATTTTCAACCGGAAAACCATGGATCATGGTAAATCCGAATTACAGAGAGATCAATGTGGAAAAGGAACTGGCTGATGAAGATTCTGTATTTTATTTCTATCAAAAACTGATCAGTCTCCGCCGCAGAAGCCAGTGGTCTGATGTGATCGTTTACGGTGATTACGAATTGCTGCTTCCGGAAGATGAAGCGGTATTTGCTTATACACGTAAACTGGGAGAGCAGAAACTTCTTGTGCTTTGCAATCTTTCTGATAAAGATGTGACGGTTGCGCTTCCGGAAGGGGCTGCAGGGGAAGTGAAAGCGATTTTGATCACAAATACTGCAGAAGCTCCCGAATTGGCGGAAAAAGTTAAAATGACGAAATGGCAGTGCGCTGTTTATGAAGTGTAGAGTAATTTTGCATGAAAAAAATGTAAATTCATGGTATAAATTAGGCGTTATGTAAAAAGCGCTTGATAATTTTAAAGAGTATGTTATAATTAATTAACATAAAGCATCATTGGGTACGACCCAAAATAAAAGAAAGAAGGGAAAAAATTATGAAAAGAAAAGTAGCAAGAGTGTTGTTAACAACAGCAGCAGTTGTAGCCGTAACGGCAGGGCTTGGTGCATTTGCTTCCGCTGAAGGTGAGAGCATCCGCCTTGTAAATGGTAAGATTGAAATTGACTCTCAGCTGAAGAAACTGGCTGAGATGTACAAAGAGGAAACCGGCGTTGAAGTAGTCATTGAATCCATGGGCGGCGGTATTGATATCCAGGGTACACTGAAAGGATATTATCAGGGAGACAATATGCCGGACATTTTTGTAAATGGCGGTGCTACAGACTTCGCTAACTGGGAAGGCCTGCTGGTAGATATGAGTGATCAGGAATGGGCTTCTGACACAGATGCAGCTTATGTCAACGAAGAAGGAACAATCGGTTTCCCGTATACCACAGAGGCAGTTGGTCTTGCATACAATGCAGACATTCTTGAAAAAGCAGGTATTGACCCGGCAACACTGACAAGCCCGGATGCAATCAAAGCAGCGTTCGAAACAATTGACGGTATGAAAGCAGACCTTGGAATCGATGCTGTTGTTGGCTATTGCGCAGAAGTTGTTAATCTGTACTGGTCAACAGGTAACCATGTATTTGCAAACTACATTGATGGCGGGCTTGACCGTGATGACACAACATACATTGATCTGCTGAATGACGGCGGACAGCTTGATATGGATCGTTTTACAAAATTTGCTGAGTTTGTTGGACTTCTGAATCAGTATTCAGATCCGGCTCTTCTGGTTTCCGGTACATATGATCAGCAGATCCTCAACTTTGCATCAGGAAAATATGCATTTGTTACTCAGGGTTCCTGGATCGGAGCAACTATGACAAGTACAGATGCAGAAGCTTATGAAGCAGCTGGCAGCTTCAAGTGTGGTATGATTCCGTATGCTTTCGAAGACGGAATGGACACAATCCTTACAAACTCCCCGTCCTGGTGGGCAGTTTACAAAGATGGTAATGTAGAGGCAGCAGAAGCATTCCTGCAGTGGCTGACAACAGATGCGGCTCAGGAAGTTCTGGTTATGGAAGCTGGTTTCGTCAGCCCGTTCAAATCCTGCGCATACGTAGCAAACGATCCGTTCGCTCAGACAATTACTGATTATCAGTCAGCAGGTAAGACATCCGCATGGCATTGGCTGAACATGAAAGAGGGTCTTGCTCAGAATGCAACAGGACAGGTATTCGGTATGTACGCTCAGGGACAGCTTGATGCAGCAGGTTTCGCAGATGCTATGCAGTCTGTAATCGCTGATTACTATGCAAACTAGTTTTCTCACATAAGCGAGAATAGCATTATAAAGAAAGATGAGTTAAAGTAGTGGGCGGCGATGAAAAGTTGCCGTCCACTTTCATACTTAAAATCCTATTAATAATCTGAAGAGGGAGGGACAACCGCAAAATGAATACAAATAGTGCAAATAAAAAGCTGGTCTCTATTATTTGCCTTGTGGCAGGTATCGCCCTGGCCTTGATCGCTCTGGTTCAGGATATCACCGGCAGCGGCGCAAGCTGGAGAGGAGCAGCTCTGATCATCGGTGCTGTTGCCATTTTATTGGGACTGTATTTGTTCCCGACATTGAAATATCATAGAAGAATTATTAACTTTATCTTTGTTTTTCCGCTTTTATTTACATTTGGCGTGACAGTTATTATTCCGCTTTGTCTGGGTGTATTTTATTCTTTCAGTGACTGGAATGGTATTAAGATGACTCAGATGGTGGGTATTTCGAATTATACATCCATGTTTAAAGATCCTGCATTTCTGTGGTCTGTGCTGATTACGATTCTGTTTGTGGTATTTAACATGATCCTGGTAAATGTAGTGGCATTTTTGCTGGCGCTTCTGTGTACGCAGAAGATGAAAGGCGTTTCTTTCTTCCGTGCAGCATACTTCCTGCCAAACCTGATCGGCGGTATCGTACTTGGTTATGTATGGCAGTTCGTATTTAACAATGTATTGATCAAATTTACGAATAACATTTCACTGCTGGCTTCCACAGGTTCGGCTTTCGCATGTATCATCGTGGTATATATCTGGCAGTATGCGGGCTATATCATGTTGATCTATGTAACCGGTCTTACACAGGTGCCGAAAGATGTACTGGAAGCATCTCAGATTGACGGGGCTAATGCAGTAACCACACTGTTTAAGATCAAAATCCCTATGATTGCTGCAACTATCACGATCTGTACATTCCTGACACTGACTTCTGCATTTAAACAGTTTGATGTAAACATGGCGTTGACAAACGGTGCCGGAGCAGTTACAGGCTTCATGGGCAAATTCCTGACAAACGGTACTCAGATGCTGGCTCTTAATATTTATAATACGGCTATTTCCAAGAACAGTTATGCTCTTGGACAGGCGAAAGCGATTCTGTTCTTCGTTCTGTTGGCTCTGGTATCCATTATTCAGGTAAGTATCTCTAATAAGAAGGAGGTTGAGATGTAATTATGATGAAGAAATCTACTAGGATAGGATTGACTATTGTTGGGATCATCATCGCCATCTATATCCTGTCTCCCTTCTATCTGGTATTTACGAATACATTTAAAAATGCCAACGGCATTGTGGCAAATCCGGTAGGGCTTGCAGGAATGAGTATTAAGCAGTTTACGACTAACCTTTCCAATGTTGTAAACAACTCTAACTTCAATTTCTGGTATGCATTTGGAACATCTGCTGTAATTACGATCATTTCCCTTGCACTGCTGGCATTGTTCGGCAGTATGGCGGCATGGATCATCTGCCGTAATAAAGCAAAATGGTCTACGGTTGTGTATATGATCTTTATTGCATCCATGACGATTCCGTTTCAGGTAGTTATGCTTCCGCTGATTTCTACTTTCCGTGATGTTGGAAAGTTCCTTGGGATTCCGCTGCTTCAGTCTATTCCCGGTATCGTATTTGCCTATTGTGGATTCGGCGGTGCTATGACAGTATTCATCCTGACTGGATTTATCAAAGGTATTCCATATGATCTGGAAGAGGCGGCATCTATTGACGGGTGCTCTCCGGAAGGAACATTCTTCCGCATTATCTTCCCGCTTTTGAAACCGGTTATCATGACGGTTACCATCCTGAACGGCATGTGGATCTGGAACGATTACCTTCTGCCGTCTCTGATGCTTGGCCAGAATGGTAAAGTAAAGACACTTCCGGTTGCTGTACAGGCGTTTGTAGGATCTTATGTAAAACAGTGGGATCTGATCCTTACTGCAGCGCTTCTGGCAATGGTTCCGATGATCATCGTCTTCCTGATCGGACAGAAACAGATCATGAACGGTATGGTTGAAGGTGCTGTAAAAGGTTAATGAATTGCTGATTGAACTATATTGAAAATAAAAGATGAAACAGAGGATATTCTGGGCTGCAGAATATCCTCTGTTTATTTAGTGCGAAATTTAGAATCAGATATTTTCTAAAAAAGGTTTTATATAAGTGAGACCGCCTCCGATTGCTGTGGCTTTTTCTCCGTATTGGCTTAACCGGATGTTCAGGTCATTTGCTTTATAAAATGTAAGTTTATTTACACGGGCAATGATATGGGTTAAGTCTTCTGGAACCATAAAAGTCTGAACCAGTCCGCCGATAAGGATATCACAGCGGAAAATCATGCGGATATTATCGATAGTTCTTGCCAGATTTTCCAGATAGCGATTCCATATTTGCAGTTCTTTTTCCTGTCCGGAGCGCACGCGATAAAAGAAATCCGATAGTTCCAGACCGGAATCTTCGGAAAGAGCATTGGCAGAGCAGTATGTTTCCACACAGCCGCATTTACCGCAATAGCATTGCCTTCCGCCGGGAATCAGTTCCATATGTTCAATAGTGCTGCTGAAGTTCTGGGAACCGGTGAGAACCTTACCGTCACTGATCAATGCGCTTCCCATATTGCGGTTGAGGGACAGATAAAAAGCATTTTTAAGTCCGCCAGGCAATGAAATTTCTGCTGTGGCGGCTAATTCCACATCATGAATAATAGAACAGGGCCAGTTTAATCTGCTTGTAAAGTCATCAATGGTTACTTTCGATCCAAGAAGATGATCAAACAGCAGTTCTTTTCCGTCGGGAGAAAGCAGACCCTGCAGGGCAATTCCGATTCCCAGAACATGTTCATCGGGGTATGGAAGCTTGTGGATAAGGTCATTTACCCAGTTTGAAAGTGTATCAAAGTACAGGTCAGTCTTATGAAAATTGAGCAGGAGTGTTTTCTCCAAAATGGGGGTTCCGTAGAGATCTACCACGATCAGTCGGGCGAATTCTTTTAAAACTTCCAGACCGGCAGAAATACGGGCGGTTGGAACAATTTTAATGTTAACCGGCCGCCGGCCGCCGGTTGAATCGGAATGTCCGGATAATTCAATCAGCTCGCGGTCCCTTAAGTCCTGAAGGAGATGCGTGATGGTAGGCAGACTTAATTGAAGTGTATTCGCAAGATCCTGCTTTGTGGAAAAGCCTTTGCTATATATAGTGTGGTAAACGTTTCTGCAGTTATTCTTTTTTAAAGTTGCAGTGGATGAAATTGATGATATTTCCAGATTCAAAAATTGATACTCCTTTTCATTTTTTAACAAGTCTATCATATCGGATTTTTGAATTTACGTCAACTGTGTTAAAAATGCACAAAATAGGATTGGGGATTTTGTATATATTTCTTCTTGTATTTGTTATAAAAATATGATATCTTACTACTTAAGAAAAGGAGTTTTATAAAAGTTATATTAAAAAGTTGGAAAGGAGAAGAAAATGAAAGGAAGTTTTTTTATGGGAGCAGATAAGACTCCCAGGTTCCAGGTAAAAGAGATGGAATTCGGCCCTTTGGGTGAGCATGAAGTTCTTGTTCAGAATAAAGCGTGCGGCGTCTGCGGGACGGATGTCCACATTTATCATGGAGAGAAAGGTTCGGCAGATGTGATTCCGCCGGTTGTGCTGGGACATGAATATGCAGGCATTGTGGCAGCGGTCGGAAGTGGGGTGACGGATGTAAAACCCGGAGATCATGTAGCTATGGATCCGAATATGTACTGCGGAAAGTGTATGCCCTGCCGCATGGGCAGAAAACAGAATTGCGAGCATTTGTTTGCTCTGGGCGTTAACGTAAACGGTGGATTTGCTGAATATAGTGTATGCCCGGATACCCAATGCTTTAAGGTGAACAAAGATATCAGCTTCAATGTAGCGGCAATGGCTGAACCGTTGGCATGTGTGATTCACGGTATTGATCTGGTACATATCCAGCCGGGGCAGACAGTACTGGTAATCGGCGGAGGAACCATTGGACTTATGATGGTTCAGATGGCAAAGCTGGTGGGAGCTTCCTGCGTGATTTTAAGCGAACCGATTGAGATGCGCAGAAAGATCGGGCTGGAAGTAGGAGCGGATGCGGCAATTGATCCGATACATGAAAATCTGAAAGAAAGAATTTTAGAAATCTCCGGCAGAGACGGAGCAGATGTGGTGATTGAATGTGTCGGCAGACCAATGACTGCAGCGCAGGCAGTGGATGCGGCAGGATTTAATGCAAATGTACTGCTGTTTGGCGTACCGGGAGTGGAAGATACGTTGGCGCTGCCGATGTTTAAAGTATATCAGAAAGAGCTGCATATTACGGGGTCTATGATCAACCCGGATACTCATCAGCGGGCGGTGAACCTGATAAACAGCGGACGGATTGAACTGGAAAAACTCATAACGCATATTTATGATCTGGATCATCTGGAAGATGCGATTAAAATGCAGATGAGCAGCGAATCAATTAAGGTTTTGGTTAATCCATAAATAAATCAAACACAAAAAAGGAGGATTTCTTATGAGAAGAAAAGTTGTAAAAGCATTGGCAGCAACAGCAGCAATTGCAGCCGTAACATCAGGCCTTGGAGTAATGGCAGCTGCAGAAGGTGAGAGCATCCGTCTTGTAAACGGTAAGATTGAGATTGATGCTCAGTTAAAGAAACTGGCAGAAATGTATAAAGAGGAAACAGGTGTTGAGGTAGTTATTGAGTCTATGGGCGGCGGTATTGATATCCAGAGCACGATAAAAGGGTATTATCAGTCTGATAACATGCCGGATATCTTTGTAAACGGCGCATCCTTTGATTTCGCAAACTGGGACGGACTTCTGGTGGATATGAGCGATCAGGAATGGGCTTCTGACACAGATGCGGCATATATTGATGAAGAATACGGAACGATCGGTTTCCCGTATACTACAGAAGCAATCGGTCTTGCATATAATGCTGATATGTTGGAGAAAGCAGGAATTGATCCGGCTACGCTTACAGGACCGGATGAAATAAAAGCAGCTTTTGAAACCATTGATGGAATGAAAGAAGAGCTGGGAATTGATGCAGTAGTAGGATATTGTGCAGAGGTAGTAAATCTTTACTGGTCTACAGGACAGCATCTGTTCGGAAATTATCTGGATGCGGGTCTTGCACGCGATGACAGAACATATATTGATCTGTTGAATGACGGCGGACAGCTTGACACAGAGCGTTTTGCAAAATTTGCTGATTTTGTCGGCCTTTTGAATCAGTATTCAGATCCGGCTCTCCTGGTTTCCGGTACATATGACCAGCAGATCCTGAACTTTGCATCAGGAAAATATGCATTTGTTACTCAGGGTTCCTGGATCGGAGCAACTATGACAAGTACAGACGCAGATGCTTATGAAGCAGCCGGCAGTTTTAAAGTAGGTATGATTCCGTATGCGTTTGAAGAAGGAATTGATACAATCCTTACGAATTCTCCGTCATGGTGGTCTATTTACAAAGATGCAAATGTAGAAGCAGCAGAAGCGTTCCTGCAGTGGCTGACTACAGACAAGGCGCAGGAAGTTCTGGTTAAAGAGGCAGGATTTATCAGTCCTTTTAAATCATGTACATATCTGGCTGACGATCCTTTTGCAGAGACAATCGCAGACTACCTCAGCACAGGAAAGACCTCTTCCTGGCACTGGCAGGATATGAAAGAAGGACTTGCAATGAATGCGACAGGACAGGTATTCGGTATGTTTGCACAGGGCCAGCTTGATGCAGCAGGCTTTGTAGATGCTATGCAGTCTGTAACGACTGATTACTATGCAAATTAAGATTGAATATTTAAAACGGAGCTGCCATTTTGAACCGGCAGCTCCATTTTTTAAGGGAAAATTTGAAAAGAATTTTTTTAATTAAAGCTCCAGGACAACAGTCTGATAACCCTTTAATGTGACTTCTGTTCCATTCGCCTGAACATCAGGATAGTTTCCGAGAACTACTTTTTTACAGGGAGCATCAAGAACGATTGTCTGCGGCTCACTCTGGAAGTTTGCTGCGACCAGAAGAGTCTGTCCTTCGGAGGAACGTGTAAATGCCATCAGGTTTTTGCGGTCTGTCCAAAGCGGAGTCGTTGCACCATAAACAACAGTTTCTTTATACTGCGGGTCTTTACGCAGGGCGATCAGCCTGCGGTAATACTGATATACGGAATCCGGGTCATTTCGCTGACTTTCCAGATTGATTTCGGTATAATTCGGGTTCAACTGCAGCCACGGTGTACCTTCGGTGAAACCGGCATTTTTGCCTGCGGTCCACTGGAACGGTGTTCTTGCATTATCACGGCTGTATAAAGAAATAACTTTCAGGGCTTCTTCCTGACTTAAGCCGGCGTTTAATGCAACCTGATATTCATCCAGAGTGGAGATGTCATCCACTTCATCGATTGAGCGGAATTTTACGTTTTCCATTCCGATTTCCTGGCCCTGATAGATAAAAGGAAGGCCTTTTAACATAAACAGCATGGTAGCCAGTGCTTTTTTGCTGGTATCATTTACATCACTTTCCGGAAGGTAACGGCTGACGCCGCGGGGCTCATCGTGATTCTCAATAATATTGGAGAAGAAGCCGACGCCTTCTGATTTTGCCTGGCCGGCAAAGGAGCAGTCACGGTAATTGTCCGGTGAGATCGGGGTACGGTCATACCAGCCTTTATCACTGTCTCCCCAGATGTTTGCGCCGAAATCATACATGGAGGAGAAGTAGCCGTCAGAGCCGATAAAATCCGGAAGTTCCTCCGGTTTTTCATTAAATACTTCACCTACGGAGAAAGCATCGTATACCTTAAAGCATCGGTCGCGCATTTCACCGAGAAAATCGCCGATACCAACTGCATCTGCCAGCATGTTCTGCGCCTTGCTCATTCCATCCGGACGGTCTACCGGATAATCCTTCCAGGGAAGGGCTTTCTTAATGTTGATGATAGCGTCAATACGGAAACCGGCAAGGCCTTTTTCCAGCCACCAGTTGATCATGGTATAGATATCTTCACGTACTTCAGGGTTTTCCCAGTTCAGATCCGGCTGCTTTTTGTGAAACAGATGGAGATAGCATTTGTCAGGATGTCCAGGAAGGGGTTCCCATACGCTTCCGCCGAAATAGGAGCGCCAGTTACAGGGGACTTTTCCGTCTTTCATATCTTCAATGTAAAAGTATTTTCCATATTTTCCATCCGGGTCTTCGCAGGCCTTTTTGAACCATTCATGTTCATCGGAACAGTGATTAACAACCAGGTCCATGACAATACCGATATCATATTTTTTTCCTTCTGCAATCAATTCGTCCATATCTTCCATTGTACCGAATCGGGGATCAATATTATAATAATCAGAAATATCATAACCCTGGTCGGCCAGCGGTGAACAGTAACACGGGGAAATCCAGATAATATCAATACCCAGTTCTTTCAGATAAGGGAGTTTTTCTATAATTCCGCGCAGATCACCGATACCATCGCCGTTTGTATCGTAAAAACTTTTCGGATAAATCTGATAGGCAACTTTCTCATGCCACCATTTTCTTTCCATTGTAATAATCCTCCTCCGTATGTATCTTATTTTCTACAGTATAATATCTGTTTATCAGAGGAATCCTCTTTTAATATGACTAAAAAATACGTTATTTTGACTTTCTGTACTGCAGTGGCGTGCAATTGCAGTATTTTCGGAATGCTCTCATGAAATTTCCCAGATTGTTAAAGCCGCATTCAAGGCAGACCTCCATTACAGACAGCTCCGTATTTCGCAGGAGATGGCAGGCATTTTTTATGCGCATTTCGTTTAAATATTCAATGGGCGATTTGCCGATGATTTTTTTGAAAAAACGGCAGAAGTACTGTTCATTCATATTTAATTGTCCTGCAATGTCGCGGATATATATTTTCTCTGAGCAGTGTTCTTTCATATAAGAAAGAGCCTGCTTTATTGCTGTAATACGGCGGTCCGGCTCATCAAGAAGAGATGGGGATGACAGGAGCTGATGTCCGGACAGTGCTGCCAGAATGTTGCACAGCGCGCCCTTTACCAATAAGTAATTCGCCGGGCTGTCAATAAAATATTGATCAGAAAAATCGGAAGCGCAGGGGGCTCCGTTAAAAGCAGAAGTTATCTGGGAAAATTCTTTTTTAATTATTTCAAAGCAGGGATCATTTTTGGCGATAACCGGCGGGAGCGCTATGGTATGTTCGGCAAGAGGAGAGAGGATAAACTGCTGCACGGGATCATTTTCCGGAAAAGAAAGAACAGACAAAGAAAAAACAAGGGCCTGTTCCTGAAAGATTCCATGGGAAGCAATCAGATGGAGATCCTCACTTCCGATAAAACCAAAACATTCTTCATTGATTTCATATTTTTGCATATTGCACTCAAACTGGAAAGAACCTTCCTGAAAATGAACAATTTCCAGCTCTTCGTGCCAGTGGTGTTTTACCTGAAACAAGGCTGAAGGAGGGAAAAAAGTGTTATCAATTTGATAAAAGGCACACGGAAAATCCTGTGTGCCATGATGTCTGTTTTCTTTAAAGGGAATTGTGCGTGTGTGTTTCATAAACAGCTCCTAAATTACCATTTTAGATGATGCCGGGATCAAAAGATGCCATGCGGATTGATCCGTGTTTCGCACTCCCACGATCCTGCCCGATCATAGTATGTCATGATATAAACGCATTACATTTTTATAGAAGATTTTTTCAATATCGTTTTCAGAAAAGCCGCTCCTGCTCAGCGCATCGGCAAGTATCTGTATTCCGGATGCATCGGCAAATTCCACATCATTTGAAATTCCGTCGAAATCACTGCCAAGGCCCAATACCTCCATGCCTCCGACGTCAGTGATATGACGAACATGGCGTACCATATCTTCTATCGAACTGACTGGGCGCCTCACAGATTTCGGATCATGGATTGCATTTGTGACAGTTGCCGGTGAATCGGGAAGTACTTTTTCTGTCAGAAAAGCGGTACAGAAATTAAGACCCATAACGCCTCCCCGGTCTGCCAGAGCGCGGATCATATCGTCTGTCAGATTACGGCAGACGTTCCGTACGGCGGCCGCATTGGAATGGCTTGCTGCAAATGGTTTTTTTGTATACTTTAGTATATCCCAAAAGCTGCCGTCTGACATGTGGGATACATCGATGATAATTCCCAGACGTTCCATTTCCCGGACCAGCTCGATACCAAAAGGCGTAAGTCCCCTGCCGCAGCGCCGGGAAAATTCCGGAAATCCGTCCGGGCTGAAACGGATATTTGGATAACCGATTTTATTTGGATAATTCCAGGTAAGAGCAATCATACGGACACCTTTTTCATAAAACAGGCGCAGATTATCGAGATTTCCTTCCAGAATATCGCCTTCCTCAAGCGTCAGCATTGCGCTCATTTTTCCGGCGGCCCTATTGGCACAGATATCTTCATAACTGAAAACCGGAAGAATCAGGTCCTTGTTCTTTTCCAGTTCTTTATAATAAAAATCTGTCATCGAAAGAGCTGTCCGGGCCGGATGGTCCGTTTCTTTAAGATCCAGAAACAGGGCAAAGTTCTGAAGAAGATAATCTCCTTTTTTTAATTTTTCCAGGTCAATCTGATATCCCGGAACATGGCGCAGAGAGGTTTGGGTGCCGGTGTCAAAATATAAACGTGCGATGGTATCGCAGTGCATGTCGATAACTTTCATAGTCGATATCCTTAAGCCATAACAGTGTTTGAATAAAAAATATTATTGCTTAGTGTCATATTTATCTAATGACTGTTTTTGTTCCCGGTATATTTTCGGGCTGACCTCGAACTTCTTTTTAAATGCTTTGGAAAAAGCAAGAGCGTCATCATAGCCCACATCCATAGAAATTTCGTTTATAGGTTTTGTGGTGCCAATCAGCAGGCTGGCTGCCTTATGCAGACGGAAATCAATCAGGAATTTCTGTACAGAAACTCCCAGTTCCTTCTGGAAGGAACTGTTCAGATAAGTCCTGCTGATACCGATATATTCTGCAATATCAGATACATTGATGCCATTTTGATAAGAAAATTGAATAAAGTCGATAGCATGGTTTACGTAGACGCTGGAGTTGTAATCATGCTGTTCCCGTGATGAACTGTCTGACTGAGAAGTCTGGCAGTCGATAATCAGAGCCAGCAGTTCCATCAGTTTGGCAGTCCGCCGCAGATCATTGGGCATGGTCAGATGAATGGACTCCAGAATCTCATCGATAAAATGCATGATTTTATTACTGTCAGGAAAGTGCAATACTGGCTTGTGGGAAGAAAAACCGCAATTTTTTAAAATACTGTCGGCCCGTATGCCCACAAAGCCCACCCAGGCATAACGCCAGGGATCTGCCGCATCTGAAATGTAAGTAATCTCAGTTCCCGGATAGATCAGGAACATTTGTCCGGCACTCAGCGTCCAGGTTTTTCCTCCAACGGAATAGATTCCCTTGCCCGAAAGTACAAAATGAATGATATACTCATGTCGTACTCCCTGCCAGATGTGCATGGGGTGACACTGTTCCTTGCCGCAGTGTATTAATGATAAGTCAATAGATGTTTCCCGCAAATTTTCTAGACATCGGAATTGAATGTTGTCAGTGTATCTGGTGTGCTGCAGATTACCCATAATAAACCTCCAATCGGATCAGGTCACTTTTTGTGAAACATAGGGTATTATACCGTATGACTTTCGAAAAATCCATAAAAAAAATTATTTTTCCATGTTTATTATGACATAAATTCGGCATTTTTTCCATGTTCAAAATGCCATAGTTTGTGTCAAGTAATCGTTGGCACTTTTCTTTTTTCTTTTGATGTTTGACTAC
>JAUNSC010000054.1 GCA_030539395.1 Eubacteriales bacterium | reverse complement strand
TGCTGCGGGCAGATATGCTCACATCTGCCGCATTTGATACAGTCAGATGCCCGGCTGCCTTCTTTGGTATGTACATTATTGTAGTAATAATCTGTATTCCAGTTCTGAAACTGTTTCTTTGCGTTCAGGCAGGCAAACAGATCTGGAATAGCAATCTGCTTCGGGCACCCATCTGTACAATAGCGACAGGCTGTACATGGAATTAAACCCTGTGCCCGAAAAATCTCCCGTACTTTTACAATAGCCTCTTGTTCTTTGTTGGAAAGGGGAACAAAATCCTTCATATAACTGATATTGTCCTGCATCATTTCCATACTTCCCATGCCGGACAGCACCATCATAATACCGTCAAATCCAGCAGCAAATCGGATAGCGAAACTTGCGTTGCTGCCACCATGCAATTCATCCAAAATTGTCTGTGCCTTCTCCGGAAGGTTTACCAGACTGCCGCCTTTGACCGGCTCCATAACAATCACAGGCTTATTAAACTTGCGACAGACCTCATAGCACTTCCGGCTTTCTACAGAGGCATCCTCATAATCCACATAGTTAAATTGAATCTGCACAACTTCAATCTGCGGATACTCAGTCAAAATCTGTTCCAGTACGGCAGCCTTATCATGGAAGGAAATACCAAAGTGCTTGATTTTTCCTTCTGCTTTCAATTCCAATGCGGTTTCATAGGCCCGGCACTTCTTAAATTTTGCGTAAATCTCAGCACTCTGGGCGTGCATCAGAAAGAAATCAAAGTAATCAACACCGCAGGCTGCAAGCTGGCTTTCAAACAATGGTCTGATCTGCTCCTGCTTATTGAAGAAATGAGTTGATAATTTATTTGTTAAAATGTAGCTATTCCGTGGATGGCGGCTTGTAAGGCAATCCCTCAGTGCTGTTTCACTTTTGCCCCCTAAGTATCCATGTGCTGTATCAAAATAATTAAAACCATTTTCCAGAAACGTATCTACCATCCGGCACGTTTCATCACGGTCAACCTCCCCATCTTTCATAGGAAGGCGCATACATCCAAAGCCAAAATTCTTTTTTACATTTTCAAAATATGTTCTCATTTTATTGCTCCTATCGTTTTACCCATTTCATAAGCTTTCTCAAGAGACGGATGCCGGTAAACATCGCCCTTATCCCATGTACCAGTTCCATAAATAATTCCTTGCTCCTTTGCACCGGGCAAACACCGCAGATACCCGCGCAGTCCGGCAATCGTTTCGTCCGCCGCAGAGTGTTCCGGATCGGCGGCTGTAATGATATAATAAAAATCCTTATTTTTGATTTCCCGGTATCTCGGAAGACAACGGTCAATCATGATTTTCATTTGTGCATCCATCGAATAAAAGTACACTGGCGTTGCCAGAACAATAACGTCCGCATCAATTAGCTCCTCAAGGATTTGTTCCATATCATCCTTTTTTACACACCGATGTGATTTCGTACAACCATAGCAAGCTACACAGGGACTTATATTCCTTCCTGCCAGATTGATTTTCTTTACCACACTCCCATTATCGGCTGCCCCTTTTAAGAATTGATCACACAGAACATCCGAGTTGCCTCCTTTGCGGGGACTTGCGCAGACTGCCAATACCTTCATAGTTCTCTCTCCTTTGAATTATTCTTTTTATATTTCTAATTTTAGACATTTGCGCACTATTGAACAATTCGGATTCATGGACAATTCCATAAGAAAAACTTATAGAAAAAGCTACAAGATTAACCATCCTCAAACCCGTTCTACATTTTACTCCGATAAGTAAATAACAAAGCCTGCGAGTTTTCCCACAGGCCCTCTGTTTCAATTATTCCTGGCTATCGAAATTCGGCGCAAACGTCAGATATCCCTGGAGTGCTTCCTCCGTCGCTGTATAATATCTTACATTTTTATCCAAAGCAACTATCCTCTGTATTTCTTTATCCGTAAGTGTAAAGTCAAAAAGATTAATATTATCCTTGATATGAGCTTCGTTTTTCGATCCAGGAATGACAATATTGCCTACCTGTGTATGCCATCTCAAAATAATCTGTACATTGGACTTCCCATATTTTTCTGCCAGTTCTGTGAAAACCTCTTCATTCTGTAAATTCGGATCGCCATGTCCCAATGGATACCACGCCATGACGAGAGTTCCCATATCCTTCAGATATTCTTTTAATGCAGTCTGTTGATAATAGGGATGTGCCTCGACCTGAACAACCGCAGGCTTTCTATCCGTCGCCGCAGCAACTTCCTGAATCTGTTCCACAGAAAAATTTGACAGTCCCAGAGATCTTACCTTTCCGGCTTTTACAGCACGTTCCATTGCCTGGTATGCCCCTACATAATTACCTACCGGCTGATGCAAAAATAAAAGATCAATATAATCTGTATCCAGTCTTTTCAGGGTATCGTCAATCGCTTGATCTGCCTTTGCATACTCACTTGGCCACAACTTGGTAGATAAGTAAATCTTCTCTCGCTCCTGACCGGACTTCTTCATGCCGCGCCCTACAGCCTTTTCGTTCATATAGGCATTCGCCGTGTCAATCAATTGATAACCATTAGCCAATGCGGAGCGGACAGAATTTTCTGCCTCCTTCGGCTGCAATAAAAAAGTTCCGATTCCTGCTGCCGGGATGTCTGTTTCATTGTTCAGCTTCAAATAGTTCATTTGTCTTCCTCCTAATCCATCAATATAGTATCAATGTCCTCATAGGTATTCCAACGGCCATATTTTCTTATCTCTACAATAAGTTTAAAATAATTTTCGTTCAATGTACAATATCAATCAAACATTGTGCTATAATTATAACGCATACTAGAACGCTCAGAGAGGTGCCTTATGATTGAACTTTATTTACTGGAACATTTACAGGCTTTTTCGAAATACGGTACGTTATCCGCAGCGGCGGAGCACTTACATATTGCACAGCCATCCCTTTCCCGTTCCATGCAAAAACTAGAGGGAATCCTTAACGTAACTTTATTTGAGCGGCAGAAAAACCGGATTACCTTAAATGAAACCGGAAAACTTGCCGCTGAATATGCAAAGCGTATCCTGGATCAGGAAGCAGAAATGGAACGCCATATACTCACTTTTGATCGAAGCCGGCATACGCTGACCATTGGCAGTTGCGCACCCGGGCCACTTATGGAACTTCTCCCGAAAACAACAGGTCTCTTTCCCAATATGACAGTTTCTTCTGCTATAAATACGGAAGATAACTTGATGAGCGGGCTGAAAAGCTGTGATTATAGTTTAATCATTCTCCCCAAGGCTCCGGATGATAAAGATTTATATTGCATAAAGCATTGTACTGAACATCTTTATCTCTCAATCACTCCCTTCCATCCTGCCGCCTCCTATCAGGAAGTGACCTTTGCAGACATGGACGGACAAAATTTTATCATGTATGCACATGTCGGATTCTGGGAAAGTATTGTTCATGAGAAAATGCCGCATTCCAAATTTTTCAAACAAGATAATCTCGACGCCGTAGGCGAACTAACACATTTTTCCGATCTTCCCTCCTTCTCCAGCAGCATTACCTTAAAAACTATGGCCTCCCGCCACGATAACCGTATTCATATTCCGTTTTCCGACGCAGAAAGTTGTGCAACTTACTATTTGATCTGCAAGAAACAAGATCAGACAAAATGGAACCCATTGTTCAAATTACTCTAAATAAAAATAAGGAAAGACCATATCTGCCCTTTTTGACAGATACGGTCTTTCCTGTTAACATCTAAAGCTATGTTTCATTTTCCATCTGAAATTTTGCCTTCAATATATCTGCAAACTCTTCAACGTAATATCCTGAATTATCCGTTTTCCAAAATGCACAGTAATTCCGTTTAATAGGCTTCCCTTTGCGAGTAAGCAATACCCGGCGAAGTGTTGCGGCAAACCCTGGCTCATTTTCTCCCCCCTCGATTGGCATAAATCCTTTCCCACCAATCACCAAAAGCCTGGCTTCCTCCAAATTTTCAGCAAACAGGAAATCTCCCTTTATTCCAACAATTTCCTGATAGTAGATTCTTTCATTATCCTGCTGCTCAGGAGAAGCGATTAAAATACAGGGGACATTCTTCAAATCATCTGTCTCAATACTTTCAAGAGAAGCAAGTGGATTCCTTGCAGCAATCTCAATGTAACATTCACTTGTTGTTAAGATAAAGTTTACATACTCATCAGAAAATGCACGTCTTTGGTCGTTAAGTATCAAATCAACGCCGCCATTTCTTAAAGCATCATACAAATCCTCGTGGTTTCCATTGATAATCTGTACAGAAACGTCAGGATATTTTTCTGAAAAATCCGCCACAGCCAGCCGAAATTCCTGCCCTCCATAGCATCTAAGATAACCAATACGAAGCTCTGCATGATCTTTATTCGCAATACGAACAGTTTCATGACACAGACTTTCAAAATCTGCAATAAGCACTAGACTTTTCTGGTAGAAATACTCCCCTGCAGGTGTCAATGAAAATTTCCGTTTTTCACGGTTTAACAGTTTAACACCAAGGTCATTTTCCAATGCCTGAATCTGTTGCGATATGGCAGACTGTGAGATGAAACATTCTTCCGCTGCCTCTGTAAAGCTCCCGCATCGCACTACTGCCTGAAAATATCTAATCTGCTTTATCATTTGCTTTCTCCACCTCTATCTCTTGAAATACTTTTATCTACGCTTCATATCTTTTTACCAATGCTGCATACTCATCTTTCCATTCTTCAATTTTCAAAGTTAAGGTTTTTGTTAAATCCAAACTAAAAATCCCCATAATAGACTTTGCATTAATAACATAACGTCCACAGGAAATTGTCACTTCGCCGTCAATTTTATTCATACAATTCACAAAATCTTTCACTCTGTCTATCGTATTAAGATGTATAGGTAATATTTCCAAAACGCTTTAGCCTCTCCTTTCACAAATCCCATTCTATTACATACGGCACATTCGTAAAAAACGATATACTTCTTACAAATCCTTTTCTTTCTGTTCAGGCATTACCCAAAATTTCATTGTTGGATAGCTGATGACTACCTGCACCACAATATTCACTACATTTGCCAGTGTGGGAGCCACTCCCTGTCCGATTCCAATGTTCACAAAAAACGCCTGGCTGTATGCCGGAAGGGCAGCCGATACAATAACTAATAAGATCGCCAGCATAATATATTTCGGTACTGCTTTTCCAAATGCCGCATTTGATTTAAATACAAGATTCTTTTGCACAAAAAAATTCACTGTCTGTGCAAGTGCGGTTGCTATCAAAAAGCTTAAAAAACCACACAGTCCGAGATCACTTTCCACATTTGTATAATTGAAAATCAAAAACTGAAATGGTTGACTTGAAAATGCCCGGAACACAAAACCAGTACAAATCCACATGACAATAAAATTTGTAACCGTTGCACAGTTAGAAAGTACATTAAACAGGATAAACTCCCATGCGGTTGGATGATCCTTGATCCATATCTTTATTACATTCATTTCTTTTCTCCTTTCGCAAGTTTCGCCATATATTTTTTATTTGATGACCGATTTCTGAAAAATCCTCCAATAATCCTGCCAAATCCTTTAAAGAAATGACCGTTCACCACCTGCACCATGCCCTTGGCCATCTCCATGCTCACCATGCCGCCAGTCATTTTTGCAATTCCACGAAACGGCATATTATAGATGAACAGGATATTCAAATCCGGTTTTCCTGCAGCCTCGCTTTTCTTTTTCATGGCAGTCAGCCGATTATAAATAAATCGGGCAAGCCCGCTTTTTGCGTAATACATCTGACAGATTGCGTCATTAAGTTCCAGCTCCCCGGCCCATTTTCCATACGGAATCGGGTGTCCTAAAAGCCGTTCAAATTCATCATCCTCTACCTGCTGTATCAGTCCCGAATAATAGAAAGGCATCTGTGCTTTTTCATATGGATATTTTGCCATTGTTCCAATGACTTCTATCTTTCCCGTCAGCCTGATATCTGCCACACTGCTTCCTACCATGACCCAATACGTTCCGTTTTCAATTTCCCAACTGTTTGTTGCAACATTCCAGTATCTGAATGTTTTATCATCAAAGGAAATCCGTATTCTGCAGCTCTCTCCTGCCTTTAAAAATACTTTTCTAAAACCTTTCAGTTCCTTTTCCGGCCGAAAAACTTTTGCATCCGGAAGTCCTATATACAACTGTGCCACCTCCGCTCCATCACAGGAACCCGTATTGGTGATGCAGAAAGATACTCCCTCATCGCCGACTTCCAAATCAGAATACTCAAAATTTGTATAAGAAAGTCCAAATCCAAAGGGATATTGGAACCGAACCTTACTGGTGTCATAATAGCGGTAACCCACATATAGCCCTTCCCGGTATTCCGCATTCCGTTCCGTACTGGGAAAATTACGAAAAGCAGGTGTATCTTCATAGCGGATGGGATATGTCTCACTCAATCTTCCTGACGGGTTGATCTTTCCCACAAGAATATCGAGAATGGCATTTGCTCCAGCCTGACCATTCAAATAACCATGTAATATTCCCTTGCAACAGTATTGCCATGGCATTTCTATAGCAGAGCCTGCACTCAAAATACCTACGATATTAGGATTTACCTGCACGATCGCTTTCAACAAGTCAATCTGATTCTGCGGAATACGCATATGGGTACGATCCAGCCCCTCTGACTCACTCAATTCGTCCAGGCCAAAGAAATACAAGACTACGTCTGCAGCAGCGGCAATATCCAGCGCTTCTTTTTCCATAGCTGCGTTTTCTCCGCCCGTCCTTTGATAGCCTCTGCTTACTCCTACTACCTGAAGGTCATAGTCTTTTATTATCAGTTGAACGGAATCCAATCTTGTAGGATTTACCATGGAGGAACCTGCTCCCTGATATCTCGGTTCCACGGCAAAATCTCCAATTACTGCCACCTTTGCTCCTGTCTGCAGCGGAAGAATATGATCCGTATTCTTTAAAAGCACTGTACTCTCAGCCGCTGCTCTTTTTGCCAGCTCATGATGCGCTTTTTCATCAAAACTGTCTTTTTTGTTTTTTGCGGACTCGCTCAAAGCCAGCACCGCATCCAGAAGGTCATCTACACAGGTATCCAGTTCTTCCATTGTCAGTGTCCCATTCTCTATCGCCTGTATCAGTTCTCTTGCGGAATCAAGCCCCGGAGCAGGCATCTCCAGATTCGCTCCTGCTGCCACACCCCGAGCGTGATCATTAGAACCACCCCAGTCAGAAATCACAATGCCGTCAAAGCCCCATTCATCTCTTAATATTTCCTGCAGCAGATGTTTGTTCTCATTGGCATAAACGCCATTTACTTCATTATAGCTTGTCATGATGGCCTTTGCTCCGCCTTCTTTTACGGCAATTTCAAATCCTGTCAGGTAAATTTCCCTGAGTGTCCGCTCATCCAGAACAGCGTTCATCGCCATACGGCGCAGTTCCTGACTGTTTACCGCAAAATGTTTCGGGCAGGCATATACGCCCTGGCTCTGGATACCTCTGATATAAGCGGCAGCCATCTTTCCTGACAAATAAGGATCTTCGGAAAAATATTCAAAATTCCGGCCACATAACGGGCTTCTTTTAATGTTTAGTCCCGGTCCGAGCAATACATTGACATCCTGAACAGAAGCCTCTTCCCCCAATGCCCTGCCCAGTTCTTCTCCCAGTGTCTCATCCCAACTGTTTGCAATGGTTGCCGCCGTGGGGAAACAAGTTGCTTTAAGGGATTCATTCAATCCTAAATGATCTCCCGCTCCTGCCTGCTTTCGGATTCCGTGAGGTCCGTCCGAACAGAAAATAGAGGGTATACCTAACCGTTCAAAATCCCACGTCTGCCAGACCGTTTTACCACTTAGAAACGCTGCCTTTTCTTCCAACGTCATTTTTTCAATCAATCGTTTATGCTTCACCACATGATCCTCCTTAAAATGATGAGAAACGCTCTTTGTGCGTTTCTCACATTCGCGGGCGACGCCAAATTGGGATGCCAGCATCCCAACTCGGCTTGTGCCTTCCGCGCAAATAATTCCAGGTATAGCCACGCATAGGTGCTATACCTGGACGTTCCTTTCCAATATTTCTTTTGGGTTGTGTGCTTATTCTGTTTCTTCCTTTTCCACTGTTTCCACGATAATCACACTTTTCTTCTTTTTCAGATAGCCTCTCACCAAAAGTACCTCCGCCAGAACCAACAGGACTGCAATCACTGCATCCACAATATACATCGTCTGCATCCATGACGGAATAGAACCCGGTACATATTCTTCATACGCTTTGCTGTTTACCGTTACATAAAAAACATTCTTTACTGCTTCACGCATTGCCTTTACAGAGGTCGCACTCAGATCAGTCATGATTGCTTCATTTCCGGCTGTACCCAGCATCATATCGGTTCCGCCTCTTACCGCACGGTCTGCATCCATATATCCATAGTTTCCGAAATAATCGGAAATAACCATGCCTTCAAATCCCCACTCTTCTCTCAAAATATCCTTCAGCAGTGCTGAGCATCCGCCTGCCCATTCTGTCCCCACAAAGTTGTAGGAAGACATAACAGCCAGTTTGCCGCTTTCGATATTTTTCACGCAGTACTCGAAAGGTTTCAGGTAAAGTTCTCTTGCACTCTGCTCAGTCAGCCATGTGCAAAGCAGCGCATTACGGTTTGTTTCCTGTTCATTAAATGCAAAATGTTTAATATACGGATATACTCCCTGTTCTACTGCTGCCGCAGATTCTGCTAATGCCATTTTACTGCTCAGCAGGCTGTCCTCAGAATAGTACTCAAAGTTACGTCCGCCAAAAGCACTTCTATGGAGGTTCATAGAGGGTGCGTACCAGCCTACAATATTGAAATCTCCAAATTCACGGCAGATTCCTGCTCCTGCTTTTGCTGCCAGATCTTCATTCCAGGTCTGTGCGATCAGAATCTCAGAGCAGTAGCCTGTACCAAAAGCTCCCAGTGTACTGGAATTAACACCTGCTGGTCCATCCGTATCCAAAGTACGGATTTTCTTCACTGAACTTACCGCCGCTGTCTGATGTCCGCCATATGCGATCATCTCTACCATTTCCTCAACGGTCACCTGATCAAGAAGGTCTTCCCACTGCGGATCATCATAAGATACTCCTCTCAGATCATACAGCTCCAGACCGTTCTTTGCTCCCGTTGTGGGCATTTCATCTTCCGGATTGTTATAATCCTCCGGATTCCATGTTCCATTTCCTGCTACTTCTCCCTGAAGTTCAAAACTTGACGGTTCCTTTACTGCTTCTTCATAATTTGCAAATCCATTTGCTCTTGATAAATACGTCACATTACCTTCTGCAAAGTCCAATCTGTTCACGGCTGCAACAGCATCGCCATTATGCGGATTTGCTTCATCGTATACAACATCTTCTTCTACTTCATACTCTTTTGTGTCAATTACCGTATGGCTGTCAGAGCGCAGACTAATCTCATAATCTCCTGACTCCAGTACATAGCAGCCCCTGCCATATGTATCATAGGAGGCCATATCCTCCAAATCGAAGGTTAATGTAAGTGTCTGTGACTGACCTGGTTCCAGCAGTTCGGTTTTGTCGAATGCTACAAGATTCACACTTGCTTTTTCAATTCCGCCGTCTGTATAAGGAGGATTGTAATAAAGTTCTGCTACATCTTTTCCTGCCGTATCACCTGTATTCGTAACCGTAACATCCACTCTGACCATACCATCTGTCACATTCAGGTCACCCATTTCCTGTTCGAACGTGGTATAACTCAAACCGTATCCAAAAGGATACATGACTGTTTCCTCATAGTTGATCAGTTCTTCTTCTGCCGCTGTTTCATAGAAACGGTAGCCGGTATAGATACCTTCTGTATAATTTACAAAAGAAACAATTCCATCTGCTCTCTCCCATGCTGCCTGAGCTGCGGCCTCAACTTCCTGCGTATTGGTATATGCAAAATGCCCGATATTGTTATAGTACGGTGCCTGCGTCAAATCCCTTACCCAGGTATCTGCCGTCTTACCGGACGGATTCACTTCGCCTGAAATGATATTTCCCAATGCATTAAATCCGGTTGCGCCTGCTCCTGCACACAGAAGAACACTTTTAATCTGTTCGTATTCTTCTGTCCATCCCATTTCCAAAGTATTTGCGCCATTATACACAACAATAACATCCTCAAACTCACTGCAGACCATTTCCACCAGATCTTTTTCTGTCTTACTCAATTCCAGATAGGTAGAACCTGCTTCAAAATCATCATAGTCACCATTATTTGTATACAACGCATTGGTATATTTCGTTCCCTGACTATAGGAACCATCCAGAACAGCTCCCATATCATGAGGCAGATCAGCACCCTCGCCGCCTGTACGTGAAATCACGATTACCGCTGTATCAGAAAACTCTTTTGCATTTTCTATCATTTCATCGGAATACTGTGCCACCGGAACTTCCGGCAAAGTCCAGTCCTGCCCGTTGTTAATACTGATAACCGGACGATCCGAACGATACTCCACATACATATCAGAAAGCTCACTGTTCGTTTCAAAACCTGCATTCTCAAGACCTTCCAGAATACCCACAGCAGTAGTAGTATCAACTGTTCCCGAACCCGTACCTCCGTAAATCGGATTCGTGGATGCCCAACCGAACACATTTATCTTCTTCGGGGCAATCGGCAGGAATGAATCTTCATTCTTTGTCATTACAATTCCCTCATTCGTAATCTCTTCAATCACTGCTCTGGAATTGTCCACATTTTCCTGCGCCAGCTCTCCTTTATCTGCCAACACTACATTCAGCGTATTATACAATGCCCCCGTCAACATTACATTGACAACTAATACCGTTACTACAATAAACGCAATAAAAGACTGCCACCGGATAAAACTCTTTTCCGGCTTTTTCCATTTTTTTGCCAAAATCATAACTGCAATCATGCACACCAGGGCAGCGGCAATCACAATGATATGATTCCTTACTAATTGGATGACACTAATGACGTCCTCCCATGCAACTTCAACATTTCCCATACTCTCTTCCTCCGTTTTCTTTATTTGGGGTTCTGCTTTTCTTGTAATAAAACATTACCATAAAAAAAGCGGAGCAAATTTTTCTGGTGCGTTTGGTCACCTGTGAGGTAAAATTGGTACATTTTCAGCGAAAAAAGAAGCACCGCAAAAACGATGCTTCTCATCAATGAAGTCCAATACCCCGCAACAAGCTACGGGGCATCAAATTTGCAGCGCAGCAGAGCTACGGGGTATTGGACCCTCGTGGCATTCGCCAAATATCCGTGCAAGCACGGCTACTTGGCTCATTGCTTCGCGGAAATAAATTCACGATATATAAAATAAGATATCCACCTGAAAACGCTGCTCTCCTGCACGCATAAGCATATCCCCATTATATTTATCCACAATATATTTGATGCTCCGCACACCAAAACCATGATATGCCTTGTCTGCTTTCGTTGTTACCGGAAGCCCGTCCTCAAAAACAATGGCCTCATTACAATAATTATCCATATGAATATGATATCCCTGACTTTTACGGGCCATCTGTATACTGATAATCCGCTTCTCTTCATCTGGTTCTTTCATCACACTTTCAATGGCATTATCCAAAAGATTGCCAAACAATGCGTAGACATCTGTTGTATGCATAAAATCTAAGGCTAAACCTTCTATCATGCTGCTCAGTTTAATATTATACTCATCGCACAGCAGGCTTTTCTCCGTAAGCACCAGATCCAGTGCATCATTTCCTGTCTGATAAATATTATCATAGATTGCCACCGCATTTTTTACACTTTCAATATATTCCCTCTGATCCTCTGAATCCTCAATCCTGGAAATCTTTGAAATGCGGTATTTCAGATCATGACATTTGATATTGATAATGTTGATATTCTCCTGTGACAGTCTCTGCTGCTCTTTCAGGCTGTGCAGCATACTTTCCATCATCTCGTTTTCATGAAGAATCCGATTCTGTCTGGACAGATTAAACGCAATAAATATGGACAGCGTACAACAGAAAATGGCATATATTTTGCAAAGCACATTTCTAAGAAGCCCTGACTCTTCCTGAAACATCCGGCTGTCAACCAATACACTTAAAAATACAACTGTAAGCAGGATTACCAGTGCAAGTACGATCATACGAATATCCCTGTCTTTCAGTTCGCTTTTTCCCTCATATCGCTTAATCAATACAAAATAAACCAGAAAATCAATAAAGAGATACGGCAAAAAACGAAAAACAATAAAATCCTCCATTCCGCTTAACGTCAGACTGCTCAATTCCTGAATTATCATGGAAACGGCAAATCCAATATGCTGCGTCGCATACCCACATACCCCGGCAAAAAGGATTTCTTTCCCCGTAATCTGAAACCCAATCCGCATCACTCCCAGAGAAAGACAAAACAGACTGCCGTAATAAGCAGTATATACAACTGAATGATCTCCCGGAATATTGATAAATATATAGAATACCAACCATGCCATCAAAAAATAGCCTGCTATTCCTGCCATAATTTTCACCGGAAACTGCTTTTTTCTTTTCCATGTTGATACAAAAAAAGTTTCTGCCATTAACAACTGCATAGAAAAACGGATACAGGAAATAAAACGCATTCCTACCATCAGTAAATTCCTCCCATGTATTTCATCAGTTCCTCTTTAAATTCTTTCCTTCTCTGCCTGCTGATCGGCAGTTGTACCTCATCCAGCCAGACAGTGTCTTTAGACGCTTTTGTTACATACTTCAAGTTCACCAGACAGCCGCTGATACACTTGGAAAACCCTTCCCGATTCAGCGTCACTTCAACATCTCCTATCGTTCCTCTTACCCGGAATGCTTCTTTTTTCGTATGATAAACAAGATAATTTTTATCTTTTTCAATATAAGTAATCCTGGAAGTCCCCAGTTTTATAATGGTATCTCCTGTGTCAATCACAATTTCTTTTTCCGTATTCATATGGGAGAACCATATCGCCTTTTTAAGTTTATCTGTAAACACATAATACTGTACAGGTTTTACTATAAAATCAATCGCATTCACTTCGTAACCACGGATCGCATACTGTGCCATGTTTGTCACAAAAATAATCCCTACTGACTGATCTGCCATACGAATCCTGTGTGCTGCTTCCAATCCATCCAGATGAGGCATTTCAATGTCCAGAAACACAACGTCAAAGCTCCCATCATAATCCTCTACAAAATTTAAACCGTTACAAAATTCTCTGACCGAAAGCTGAATATGTTCCTGTATACTGTATCTGTCAATATAGGATTTCATCAATTGCAGATGCTGAAGATCATCATCCACTAACGCAATTTTAATCATTCCTCTCCCTCCTTATTCTATTATAACATTTCTCATTGTCTCTTTCAAATCGGCTTTTATATAGGAAACACTATCATAAAGCAAGTTCGCCTGAGCCGCTGCACATACATTATCGGATGTGCGGTTTGGATCCTGTTAAAAATAGCCGCAGCGTAATATCATACCATCATGGGAAAGGAATTATATATGTCAAAAAGAGCATGATTTAACTCTCGGTACATACCGTAAACAGGAAGATAATGCATAATGTTTGAAATGGTGCCCTGATCTTTCCACAACGCATTTTCATCTAAATATTTGTATATATCCTGTTTCAGCTTTTTATATCCCGCATGAACTCTGTTGCTATACATTTAATTTCCCTCCAAATTATCTTGTTTTCGACCATAACAAAAAAGGGCATCTCTCTAAAATCGCTTTTAGAAAAATGTCCTTAAAGTCCAAAATATTAAATTGGATGCCGCATAACAGTATTATCTCGTATTATGCGTAATAAATTTATAGTAAATCACAACTCCAAAGTCCACAAACCTTTGATTTTACTGGCTTTATTTGTCGAGTGACTTCATTGTCGGGAAAAGTTTTCCACCCAACTTACATGCCATCATATCGGTTCAAATCCCTTCATTTCCTTGCTTCCCCACTCTTCATAGTGCTTCGTATTACATCAGGGAAAAAAGAAAATTGTTGTCAAACTGTTGTCTTCGCAGAAAGTTTGTTGTCAGCTTCTCACGCTGAGAACCCTTCCTAAAAGATGTCCAATTTGGATAAGTTTTCAAAAGATTCCTGCTTCTTTTGATCAGTGGCCTCGGCATAGATATCCATCGTCGTTTCGATATTCCGATGGCCCATAATTGCCTGAATCACTTTTAAATTTGTTTCATGCTCACAGAGTCTTGTACAAAAGGTATGCCTCAAGTGATGACAGGAGAAATCCGGAAGAATAATCGGCTCTCGCCGCTCACGCTTAGCATTGATAACCTCTTCCGCATTGTACCCACTGATAATTCGCTTGATAGTACGATTCACAGCCTGCGGATTTAAAACTGAGCCAAAACGATTGACAAATACAAAACCCGTCATTCCATCAATCTCGGTCTCGTTGAATCCTGTTTCTTCCTGCTCCTCGTGCTCCATGTGAAAAGCATCACGTACAATATCAAGCATTGGGATCGTTCTGATACCGGCCTCCGTCTTCGGCTTTGATATCCGCAGAACAGACTTTCTCGATTCTCCAACCGGGTAATAAACCAAACTGTGATTAATACTCAGAATCCGATTATCAAAATCAAGATCATCCCATCGAAGTCCCAGTGCTTCTCCGATTCGGCAGCCAGTTCCAAGCAAAACCGTAAATAACGGCCACCAATGATAATACACCGGGTGATTGGAAATATACTCCATAAATGCTCTTTGCTGCTCTCTCGTTAAAGCATGTCTCACACCTCTTGACTTATCCGCCTTCTTGCTGACTTCCTTCATCACTCCGTCTGACGGATTTTTCCGAATGATCTCATCTCGAACCGCCAATTGGAATGTCGGATGAAGCAAGGTGTGAACTGAGTCCAGCGTCCCTAACGATAACTTTTCCTTTTTAAGCAAGTAGCAATAAAACTGGAGTACGTCTGAATACTTAATGTCTGCGATTTTCTTCTTACCGAAAGTATGTCTGACAAAGCGATTATACATGTAATCATAATTGCTGCGTGTAGTCGCCCGCAAATCATACTTCGTAGAGATATACCGATCATAGGTATCATTGATGGTGGCCTTACCTGCAACATACAGATCCAAACCATCCAATTGATCCTTCATCAGCTGCTTCTCTTTTTCTCGAAGCGTTGCCAAATCCTGTGCGTATATGGACCTACGCCTGCCCAATGGATCCGTGTAGGTGTACATATACCGCTTGTCTGATGCCCTCTGTACTTCTCCTTTCCTGAGTGCTCTTCCCCGCTCATCTTTCCGTGTCTTTGCCATGTCTGTTACCTCCTTCAATAATGAAGAAGGGACTCACAGCACTTATTTTTGCTTGGACAAATACTCTTCCAAACTTCGCAGGGCAACCTCTGTCTTTGTCATCTTGTGTTCAGCAGCATACCTGGTCAACTCATCATAGGTTTTGTCTGATAACCGAACCGTAATGGATTTACGCTTTGCGTTGTCCACCTTCGGTCTACCCATTTTCGTCATACCGCTACCTCCACATGTATTTTATTATACTTATTGTAAGACAGAAAGTCAAGCCCTAAAGCACATAAAGTCCCTTTATGTAAAAAAGCCATAAAGCACCACCCACTTCAAAATTCTCGGAATGACTCCAAAAACTTTTCAAAAATTTCGCAATTAACTAAAGCAATACCATCAATCTTATAGACAGCCTTTGCCTCCTTTGCGAGTTCCTGAAACTTTGTCAGCCCAAGGCTGTATTTCTCCGCTCCTTCTTTGTAGCGCACAAACTTTTTTGCATACTGCTTCGTCTGCTCTACATCTTTCCTTTTGTAGCCCATAATCAGCCTCCTTACTATAAAAAATAATTTATTTCAAAATAACCGCCTCCTTCTCCGTCTGTGGCTGCAGATCCATAGATATCTCATCTCCCCGCCTGCCTTATGGCCGGGCCGCGAATTACGGAAGTATCATTATCCCCGGCCGGATCATTGCGTTATACGGGTGCCGCCCGTATATCAGTGCTCATGGTTTTGTTCGCCACACAAACGGATAGCCGCTTCTCGGTTCGGGAACGTAGAGTTGGAAGCTATGAAGTTGTCAAGGTGCCATGGCATGGGGATGCCTTTACCTATAAAAAGCCTCATCATCTCTCAAATCTCGAACAGAATTTATAAAAACATGAAAACGGCCTCAGAAAAACCTGAGACCGTCTTCGCCTAAATGACAAATTTTGAAATATTGAGCGCGATATGTATCAATAGATACTGTCTTAAATCTTCATCTATCCGGCCGTCAATTTTACTATGTTTATCAATTAACGGTGCATACAGCAAAAATAGTTGCTCCAGAGCCTCATGACTGCCGGAAACTGCAGCTTGAAGCATCTTTTCAAATTCTATGCGATTCAAGGTTTATCACCGTCCTTTGTCAATGCTATGCGCAGCTTCTTCAATGCCTGATAACGCTGGTCGTAAACATGCTGTGGAGAGCAGTTTAATAGCCTGGCAATTTCCTCCGGTTTCCTCTCCTCCACAAACAGCATTGTCAGTATCTCCTGCCGTTTTATTGGCAGTTTTGCAAACGCCTCTGCCAACCGTTCTTCTTCAAAATCAAAAGCAGATCTTGATCTTTCGCAATATGAAGTTTGTTCAGGAACAGATAAAGCACTCTCTGGTAATTCCTCAATTGAAACTGTATCTACCTTAGGTTTCTCCCGTTCCAAATATTTGAGTCTGGCACGGTAAACTGTAGTTTCCAGCCACACTGTAAATCTGGCTCGCAGCTCGTCACGTTCAGACTTCTGCTGGTGGTTCATCTTTGTACCTCCTTACGGGGCACACCACCAGGGCAAAAGTCAAGGCACGCCGTGATGGCGTGCCTTAATTTTGTTTGCGCGCCATGGGCGCGCTCTAACGGGTGAAAGTCCCGAACATGCCCG
>JAUNSC010000053.1 GCA_030539395.1 Eubacteriales bacterium | reverse complement strand
ATTTGCAGACTTTTTGTCCTTTATGTTTTTCAGGCTGAACCCCTTGATATTTCTATTCAATTTCCTGCAAAAAGCCTCTTACCAGCCGAACGCTGTGCTCAATTGCCTTCTTCTCAAAAGTCCCGTAATCCATGCTTGCGCTGTCATCTGCTTTATCTGAGATAGCTCGAATGATCACAAAGGGGACCCCATTAAGACTGGCAGCCTGCGCAATGGCTGCTCCCTCCATCTCCGTACAAAATCCTGCAAACTCTGTCGAAATCTTCTCCTTGCGTGCCCTGTCCGATATAAACTGATCTCCGCTGACAATCCTGCCCTCGAAAACTTCTATGTCGGGGTTCACTTTTTTGCAGACAGCCTTCGCCTTATTTCTTAAAGCTTCATCCGCCTCAAATGAAAACTGTTCCATCTGAGGGATCTGTCCCAGGGGATAACCAAATCCCGTCGCATCCATATCATGATGCAGCACATCTGTGGAAATCACTACATCTCCGATATTGATCTCCGCTTTTAAAGAACCTGCAATTCCCGTATTAATAATTGCATCCACACCAAATACATCTGCAAGAATCTGTGTGCAGACAGCCGCATTTACTTTTCCGATACCACTCTTAACTACCACGGCCGGCTGTCCTTCCAGCGTCCCCTCCATAAAATCCATCCCGGCTTTTGCAACTGTTCTTTCTAAGTTCATTGCTTCTTTAAGAGCTGCCACTTCCACTTCCATCGCTCCGATAATACCGATTTTCTTCATATCAAAATTCTCCGTTTCTATGATTCACAGTGTTCATTTCTTTTGTAAATATCTTAATACGTTTATATCGGTATTGCAAGCATCTGTTGTACCGCTGTTCCCGCTGTAAAATATCCTTATGCTCCGCTCTCCACATAAAATCCGACCCTGGCAAATGCGATTTCATCTCCCGGCTGCAGCAAAACCCGCTCATTCACTTCCATCCGTCTGCCATTATAATAAGTTCCGTTGGTAGAATTCAGGTCATACAAATAATACGCTCCCCGTTCTTTTTGAATCTGAGCATGGATTCGGCTAATAGAATGATGATCCAGTACAATATCTGCCTGAGATTTCAATTTTCCTATTACGTACCGCTCCCGTGTCAGCGAAATGGTCTTCCTGCCGTCTGCACTCATACTCACAAGCACAATTTCCCCTGTTGTTTCCTCATGTTCTGGAAGAACACCTGTATTTCCAAACCGCTCCCCTTCTTCCTTTACTTTGAATGCCTGCGTTTTTGAATACCCTTTTTTTCTTTTGGAATCAGATATTCTTTCAAATTCGGAAACCCTCTCAGGTTCAGACTTTTTCTTAGAATACGTCTCTTCATAAATGTATGGCTGTTCTTTTACCATATACGGCATATCCTTTTCTTTCTTTTCCGTCTTTTTCTTCCTTTTTCTCTTATCTACAACGCATCCATATATCAGAAGGAACGACAGAAAGAATATGATTCCGCCTATCTGTGTTGTATCCATTCCCCACAATACTGCAGCGGCAGCAAATAATATTACTGCAAATGCAAAACATGTAATAATAAATACCTTTCCACCGCCCTTCCTTTCATTTTTACGGTCAGACCTGATCTCGGCTTTTTCTGTTTTTTTCTCCGGATTTTTTGCACTTTTTTTCTCCGGCGCTCTTCCGGCTTCTCTATCCGGTTCAGAGCAGTATGCCGCTTTTGACATCTCTGCTTTTGCAGAAAACATATCCCAATCCGGTTCTTTTATTACCGGCATCACAGAAATTGTTCCCGCTTTTTGCGTTGCTGCCGGCGCAGCCGGTTCTTTCGGCCTTTTTTCTTCCCCGGATACTTTAAGTATTTTCTCCAGACTATAATTTTCCTCCCGTGCTTTTCGATAAATTTCATAACCCAGAAGAACCGCCCGCTCATCCGCCTGGCAAATGTGCTCTAATATATATGCGCTCAGTTCCTGAAAGGATCTGGTAATATCTTTCTGATATCCCGGCAAATAGCAAAATACAGGCTCTTTTGTCTCAATATCCATATAAATCATCTGTGGTTCAAGGATGATCATGGAAGAATCCAGAAGATATTTTTTTATTTCCCGAAGCGTACTGTACAAGCCCCTGAGCAGCGCCAGAATTTCCGTCTCACCCATACTTCCTCTGCCATAAATATGCTCCAGAGATTGTTTTGATGTTATATCATAATAAAAGCAATTATTTCCATCTGTCTTTTTTACTGTGCATGGAAGCAGTCCCCGGATACGGTTTTCCGTCAGCATATGAATGCGGTAATCGTTTTCATCTATGATCTGTCCGCATTCCGGAACCATATAATTATGGGCCATATCTCTTATGTATGAGAGTTTCATTCCAACGTCCTCCTGAATGTCTGAATCACTTTCGCCACTCCCCTGATTTTCTGGATACGCCTTGATGGTCTTTCCAGGTTCAGGGTTGTTTTCGCCTTAAGTGCAATCCCATTTTCACCAAAAAACATTCTTGACATACCTGGAACAAAAAAGCTTCCGCAGCAGGATATTTCAACCTCTTTTTTTCCGGAAACAGCATACGCTTCTTCATTTTTTGTCCCCAGCATCCTTCCTGTTATAAGATCATTAACCATCTGATTTCCATCCAGATCTTTTTCATCTGCATGAAGGCTTACACAGGCCGCCGTCTCAAAAGCCGCACTCTGTAAAAAACCTTTATCATGCAGAAAAAATCCCATATATATAATTGCCACAAACAACGGTAAAAGAATTCCCATCAAAAAAGCCGCCTCTATGGTATAGCTGCCTTTTACCTCTTTTTTCAGTTTCATAAATTAACCCTTTCTATCCGCATAAACACAACCAGATAATATAGCCACAGAGCAGACACGGTACAAAAGGGATTTCCTTTTTTCGCCCGGCTCTTTTAACAGTCAAAAAAAATATTGCCGCAATAGCAGAAGCCACTAATCCATTTCCCAATATTGAAATACCGCCTTCTATTCCGGTAAATAATCCGCACACCGCCTGCACTATGCCATCCCCATATCCTACCTCCTGCCTTGTTATCCAGGCTGTTCCTATCAGAATCAGTCCCGGCAGCATCCCTGCCGCACAGCCTGTCAGACTTTCTGCAAATATAATCTGCCAGCCGTTCCCTTCCATTCCTCTTCGGACCAACTGCAAAACGAAAGCTGTCACTGCGAAACATACTGCTGCCTTTACAGAAACTGTCTTATTCTTTATATCTTTTCCGGCGGCTCCTGCCAGATAAAAAAGCAATATTGTATTTAAGATTTGCTGCATTTTGAACAGATTTTCCACCCCTCTACCTGCGTAACAGGTACTTGTTTCACATTTCTTGTAATTCCGCTGCAGCCCACAGAAGAATGATACCGGTCACCGTAGTCGGTAATATATACGATACCGCCAGTCCCTCCATGGCACTTCTCGCAGGCATGGTATTTCCCTCCTGAGGAATTTCGCAGTTTATCCACATCATCCTTCGAAACACCCTGAATTGACAGCCTGATATGCGTACAGTTTTCATTCGTGTGATACACATGACCGGTTTCCGTCACGTATACCATCTCTTCCTGCTGCCCGTCTCCTTCATTCTCTCCGGTACTTCCGTTTCCATCTCTTCCCGTCCATGCCCTTACCCTTGCCCTGAGAGCTGTATTTATCTTTGGTATGGGAAGAATTGTACAGGTATTTTTTGCCTCGTAAGTAACAGCCAGATCAATGATGTCGTCCTGCATAAAGGAGGAACGCCACAGATGCAGTATCCCGTCAGCTTCCTTAAAGCCCGCCTTTCTCTCCACGCTGCTTTTTGCATAAACTGCCGAGATCCCTCCGGTAAGAAGCTCTGCCGGAAGTCCATCCCCTGCCGATACTCCAAGCTGCCGGATATAGGCATATGCCGCCATATCTTTTGCCGTATCAGTCATCCCGGCCAACACTGCAGATGACACAATTTCTATTTTTGCAAACTGCAGTATTGCCAGCATGGCAAACACAAACAGCGGGACTGCAATAGCTGCTTCCACCGTCATGCTGCCCGGAAATACTCTTCCCATGGCAAAACCTGTACGTTTCCCTGCCGTGAGAATATGTTTTTCCTTTCTAAATTTTTTATGTGCTTTATACAGATATCTGCCTGATGGGAAGAGCATTTCCGGACACCTCCTTGTCTTTTAATATGCAAAACTCCCAGAAACATGATATGACTGCACTGTTTCACCGGTTTTTAAAAATGCAGATGAGACTTTTAAAAACAACGGCGGTATTGTAAAATCTGCTTCTGCCTCTACCTTACAAATCGCATGATCTGCTCTAAAGGCCGATGTAGCCGGGCGCTGTCTCATATAACCTTCAATCAGATCAAGTGCTCTCATCGGATATTTACTTTTTGTTCCCAAAGTAAATAAGATCTGCATATATCCTGCATAAGATAACCCTTCTTCAGATGTTCCCGAAGTATTTTCCAGTATCTGCATGATCTTAGGAATAGATTCAAGTTCCAGTTTCCATGTAGATGCATTCTTAAACACCGGCACTTTCCCGCCTGCCAGAAGTTCCCGTACATCCAACAGACTTTCTCCATAAGCCCAGACCAGAAGGAGAGCATATGCTGTCACTGCTGTCAGTCCAGGTACAGGTATTGCTCCAACCAAAAGCACCGCCAATGCGTCTGCCGCTGCTTTCGCCTTTGTATCGCCTGACAGATATAGAAAATTGGCTCCTTCTCTTAACAACAGCAGTCTGTTTACTACGCTTTTCAGGTTTTTCTCATCACTGTTTTTCCCACACAGAATATATTCCAGTCCATAATCCAGCACCCCCTCCCTTTTTTCATCTGTATATAGAGGAAACCTTTCAAATAGATACTCCTGAAATAATAAATCTGATGTCAGGCCACTGTATTTCTTTTCCACCGGCAGCGTTCCTCTCTGGCATCTTCTTTTAGAAGGACTGCCTGACGGCAGCGTTTTTTCAGAAATACCCGCATCCCCCGTTACCAGATTCAATATCCCTTTTTTCTTCATTTTCTTTATAGTTTTTAACGGATTTTCTGAATCCGGCACAGAGGCCTTCTGCTCCTCCTTTACGATCAGTTCCCCTCTTTCGGCAGCTTCCTTTTCCTCCTGCCGCCTCTGTTCTTCCAGCGCTTTTCTCTGATCCTCCAGTTGTTTTAGTTCTTCTGCAATGTTTTCATCCTTTTTCTTATAGGCATCTGCCGCTTCCTTAAGCTGTTGTCCTTCTGATACTCTGCTCATCAACGCACTAATCAGCTCCGTGCTGATATTTTCCCGCACAAATCCTACTGCCTGCTGATAAAACGCCTGACCGTTGTCATCTGTAGCAAAACAGACTCCATCTATTTTTGTATCATTAAGATTTAATCCAAAGGCATCATATCTTTTCAAAAGCATCCCTTTGTTCGGCTTCACATTATATTCCATAAATTCATGAAGTGCTTCATTTATACCATCCACGCTGTATGTACTGCTTCCGGCTGCCCCATCCAGAAAAAAAACATCGTAATGCTCCAGAAGTTCTCTCTCAAACTCTCCCATCACTGAAAATAGTCCCATGTCCAGACATGCTGCCGCCTTTGCTCTGCACCCCTGTATTCTGGAAGATTCTATGGAAGTTGTAAGAACTGAAATAAGAAGAACACTGATAAGACTCAGAAAAACTGAAATAGTTCCTTTTCTGTCCCGCATTTTTCCTCCATCCTCAGGACGCTGCAAAAAAATCTTCCTTTGCAGCGCCCTGCCGCGTACTAAATACTATTACTCTGACTTACTATTTTACTGAAAATATTGTTTACCAGACTGGTAAGCTGACTTTTGAAGATAATGACAAGACCGATCAAGACCACAAGAATCAAAATAATTTCTACTGTTCCCACCCCGTCTTCCTCTTCCTTCAGCCTCTTCAAAAATCTCTTCATATGGTACACCTCCTTCACTGTCCTTAACATCTGCACTGTATTTCACCTCCTTTCCGGATTTGGATTAAAATGCAAGCAGTGCAGGTACCATTAAGATCACAAGTACAACCAAAAGCATAAGCATCATGGGCAGCAGCAGTTTTGTTCCCGCCTCTTCTCCCAGCTTTTTGGCCAGCTGCCTTCTTTCTTCCATAGAAAAATCAGCCTCCTCCTGTAAGATTTTTGCCAGCCCCTGAGATCCTTTCTGAAGGTTTCCCGACAACATAGAACCCAGTTTTATGTACACGCTCTCACCGCACCGCTTCCCAAAATTTTCATATGCTTTAGCTTCGGGCACTCCGCTTTGCATCTCGTAATATGCCGTCAGCATTTCTTCATACGCATAGCGCACTCGGTCATCTTTTCTGTTCCGGTAATCCAATGCCATTTTAAAGAAAGCGTTTTGCATCGTCATGCCGGCATTTAACAGCATACTCAACTGAAACAACAATGTGGGATAGTCAAGAAGCATCTGACGGCTCCGGCTTTCTTTTCTGTTTTGCATTTCCCTGTTTCGTCCAATCCATATTGCCATTGACGCCACCGCCGTCAAGGCCAGACAGATCCCAGTCATAGATTTGGGCTTTTGCGACCAGATCAACATTTCTCCGCCTGCCTCCCTTGGCAGATTCATCACACTGTCTTGCGCGCTCTCCTCATTGGCAGCCTCCACACTTTTTTGCACTTCACGTATAAGTCTTTCCTCCGGGCTGTACTCCGGCGGAAACAAGCGCAGAGCGCATTCGTAAAAGCCTTCCAGCCCATCGCAGTTTAAATCTGCATGAAGCTGCAAAAGTTCTCCTTCTTCTGAAATATCTTTTATTATGTTTCCATCCCCATCCAGAAGATCAGACGGCGTCAAAATCCACTGCACCGATACCTTCCCATTCGCCAGCTTTGCAGGGAGCCCTACTTTCCCCCTCACCTCATCGGGTGAGGCATTTTCTTTTAAGATTTCTTTTGGCAGCATTTCCATCGCCTCATCCAGAAATTTTTGCTTTTCTTCCTGTGTATACTCCCGTTCTTTTAAAACGATTTCCATCTGCTCTGTCTGCAATTCCTCTCCGATATCCACCTGCAGCTTTTGTACTTTGTTTCCCTGTCCCTTTTCCGGCCTTGTCAGCTCATATCCGTTTAGCAGACTGCTTTTTTCAACGAAAAAAAACTGTATGGTTATTGTAGCTGCTGTCCCAATGACAATTACTGTCAGAATCTGTGCCAGACATCCCGTCTCAAATTCACTGTACTGTGCTGATCGTTTTGAATTGTTCCTCAGCTTAAGGAGAAAATAAGCTGCCTTATAAAAAATCTGCTGTCCCCTTGGCACTGCTGCTTCTTCCGGAAGTTCTTCTTTTCCTGAGATAATGAAAAGCATTCCCATACAGAGTAAAATTCCTAAACATATTACCATCCGCTATACCTCAATATTTACAATTTTTCTTCCCCAGTACCAGGCTGCTCCGTATACTGCAAGGCAGATACTCATAATGATTATCCCCGCAGCATTATGATACATAGAATCCATAAATCCCGGCGAAACCATTTGAATATATACAAGAATAAGGACTGGCACAAGACTCATAATATTCTGCTCCATTTTTTTTGCAGAAAGACAAGTCTCAATTTCCAGACGTGTTTCTTCTTTTTGTCCAATGCACTGCATGGTATTTCGAATAATTGCAATCAGATTTCCCCCTGTCCGTTTCGCTGCAGCAAAAATATCAGCAAAATTCTGTATATCTTCCAGACCGCTGCGATAAGCCAGTCCCGACAACAGTTCTTCAAGATTCCGGTTCATGTGTAATTGAACCAGTATATATTGAAACTCCCTGATAATGATTGCATCCTGAGACGAGATTTGTCAAGGAGATTTTCTGCGAAAAAACACACAAATGGTTTATAGCGTAATAAAGCCGAATGGCAGGCTATTAGCCCGTACCATTCGGCTGTTATTATTTACGCATATAAGTTTGTATCCGTTACAAAATCTTTGATTCTAACCATTTATGCACATCGTATACCCTGTTGTAATTTGAGCTTTGAGTGCTTTATTAGCTGACAGATTATTCAAATCGTAATCATCATTGTAGAAAGATTTTTCAAAAAATGCAAAGACATAGCTGTTCAATCTTTTTGCCGTTACAAGAAATAATTGATAACTTTCCATAATCCAAAGAAAAATACGCTGAATCATTTTGTAAATATCATTCCTACCATTTTAATCCCTGCGGCTGTTGCTTTGAACGAATCCTATGTATTTTATGCCCTTCCACATGTTCGCCCCCAGACCAATCACGAGCAATCGAAACATTTCCGTCCGAACCAACATACCCGCTATAACCACCAGTATATCCGCCCCACGTCTTTACGATTTCACTTACTTCTATATCATTTCCATGATAGAAAGACCGAATATAGTCCGCCAGTTCCTGGGTTCCTTTTTCATCCAGCTTTGCAAGGCCGTAATCAATATATTTGTATGTTCTCGATGGAGTAATAATTTCCTCAAATAAAACCCGGATACCCTTAATATCGTCCAGTTCTGTCCAGTTTAAATGCTGTAAGTTGCGTACCACCATGTTCGCAAAATCGGAATTTCCAAAGCGTTGATTTGCACGGGTGTGCAACTCAGCAGCCTTTCTCCTTGTTGCTTCCTCGTATCTTCGCCTTGCTTCCTCTGCTTTTCTTCGCCGTCTCTCTTTCTCTGTTGATTTAAGATAAATGAGAAGTACACTAAGTCCACCAAATATGACAATCATAAGCATATCTCCCGACTCCAGTGCTGCCAGAGTCAGGATAATACATACAACAATCCCTATCATTATTATCCGATCATCTCCTTTCCCGAGAAAATTCATGCACATTTTATGATTCTAACCACTCTGCAACATCATAGATCCTACTGTAATTGGAACTGCGGTACGCTTTTTTTGCCTTTGAAATATACTCCTGCATATAAGCTGACAAATTGCTCAAATCGCAATTATCTGCTTCATTTTCCTCCGATTGCAGGCAGTATTCTGAATACAAAGTCTGAATACGTTCGGAATCCATATTGCTGCTTTCTGCAACGGCAGATAAAATTTCTGTCTGTGTCCGGTTATACCAGATCACAAAGTCCTTCGCATGCTCCAACGATGATTTCTGCGTATAATTCAAATGATTAAACGTATCCAGTTCCCAAATACGCATGAGGTAAAATGCCGTGTCCAGATCCGTAATTTCGCCTTCGTGAATAGCCGTAATTAAATTCGCCAAAAAATTTTCGGTCATGTATTTTACAGCTTCTGTCCGAATCTCCATTCGGATTGCCAGCTTTTCTTCGTCAGTCGGAGTCCTGCCCGTCTGGGATGTATAATACTCCCAAAAATCCTCCGGATCCGATTGTGTTATCTCAATCGAATACATGAATTTAAGAAATTCCATCTGCTCACTTTCGGATTCCAGCCCCAGTGCAGCAAACGCATCTTCCAGAGTGTGCTTAAAGCAAACCTTCTCAAGTGCATTTTCTCTGAGGGCATTGTCATAAAAACGACTTAGATTATAGGATGTGACATACGATATTTTCTTTTCATATGTTCCCGTTTCAACGCCCAAATAATCTGACATGCCAAGTTCTGCACCGGCTTCTAAAAGCCATTTGAAGTACAACGAATCCACAGGAACCAGTTTTTCCCCATCCGGTACATTATACATTCGGCTGAAGCCGGTTTCTATGCCATTTTCCATGTTGTTGTCACTTGCACTGTATTGTAATAAATGCATGATTTCATGGTCAATGGTCATTTCCCATGCATATTCTCCTGAACCACCTTGAATATCCAGCAGTGTACTATAATTTCCAGTCGAAATCGGATCATAAATAAACGTAAGATTGGTGGAAATATAAGCATTTGAGGTGGAGCCATCCCGCTTGAATAAAGTCAGATTTTCCAGCGTGTTTGCCGTTCGATTTATATCAAACTCATCAGCCGTATCATTGATAACCTTGCAGATTTCCGCACATATCAACTCGATGTCAGAGTCCTCCAGTTTTGTATAAAACGCATTCAGGTAGTTCTTGTTTTCCGGCATTACCGCCTGATTGTTCCGATGAACAACCTGAATCAGTTTATCTGCATCCAGTTTGCCATTGGTTAACAGCGTTGTTTCCGTGCTCTTATTTACTACCGTATTATGATAGAGATCCAAATCCTGATCCAGCGCATAATATTCTGCCATTCTGAATCCGGATTCTTCACTGTTTAACGATTCCAGGATACTCTCATAGGCACTGTCGGAAATAGAAATCGACAGTTCCAAAGATTTGTCAGCATACAAGCGCAATTCGTTGTACATTGGCACATCTATGTATTCAACTTCAGGATCCTCTGTGGATGTATCCGCAGCCGTTGGTGCAGATGTACTTGTGCTTGGGGGAGTGTTTGCAATATGAATTGCCCTGTAAATGGTAACACCAAGCCATATTACAACAACTGCAACAATGCATAGCATCATGATCAGGATTACTTTCCCGATCTTCTTTAATTTCCGCAGCGCCCCACGATTCTCATTGCTATTGTGATCATTTTGCTGTTTCATTAGTAAGCTCCTCTGTATAATAACTTAGTAGAAATCCAACTGAAATTCCATATACGCATATTCATTATACGGCCACAATGGATAATATTGATAGTTCCAGCTCATCCCTGACCAACCGGAACGGCCAATAGAATCCGCAACCGGGTCGATCAGATGATACAGGTACTCATCGTTTGACAGATTAGCGATCCGCTCTATGGTATCGCTTCCTCTTACAATAAAGGCAAGGCTGTAATTACCAATCCCCCCGGCAATCGCCTGATTGTAAAGAAAAGCAAAAAATGAATCGACAGAATCTATCATATAACCAGCATCAAGCTCTAACTGCCCGATTACATCATTTTCCCATTCTGTTCCGTACAGCGCCTGGTAATTCATATCATCCGCATTGCAGGCAGGCAGCAAAATTCCATCTCCGGTTCTGAGCCGCCCCAGATTATTTTCACCATCCAGGATGTATTGGGCATCTGATGTATTGAAATGCTCATAGGATATGTAGGAAGGATATTTGTCTGCCTCATTATAGAAGTCATCCCAGGTAAGATCACAATTATAATAATTTCCGTTCAGTTTTATAATATTCCATGCATGGTAGACCCAATCCTGTTCTTCCACATCGTAAAGCGTACCGACACAGTAGTAACAGGGAACGCCTCGTTTCATCATTAAATATTGAAGTGCACGGGCATATCCAGCACATACCGTTTTATTTTCAACGAACGCACTGTAAATATTTTGATCATATACGCCTGACTGATATGTGATATTTTTGCAGATATAGTCATGGAAAAAACGCTCCGCTTCCAAATCTGAAAGGCCGGCAACTTCGCTCAATATCTCCTCGGTTGCATTTTCCACAAGTTTTTTATTATACTCCAAATTATCCGCGAGACTATTATAGCCAATCCTGATTTCCGAAACTTTTCCGGTTTCGCTGTCAATCACAAAATCACATTTTTGTATATCAAACCAAAACAATTGTGGCTGATCATAATGAATGTAGTTTAATATCGTTCTGACGGCAGATTCACTCAATTTGCTGGATGGGAGGAAGCTGTCGTTTCCGCTTTCAATGCAGGCCAATGCTTCTTCATACACCACTTTTTTGGAATCGATCAACAAGGCGTAAAAAGGGAATGCCTCTTCGTCCATCCCTTGCGGCTCTTTGTTCTCCACCAGATGTGTATTCTGCAATGCAGTGTTGCCTTGAGAATCTGATGACGGCTGCCGATCAAAAATGTCTCCCCCGTATACCATAATCGTTGCCGCTATAACCATTGCCACAACAACGAGGATGGTTTGAATTTTTCCACGCACACCTGATTTTGAAGCAGAAGACTTTTTTTGCCTATCAGAGGTATAAGTCTGCTGCAGGGTTCGGTCAGTTTGTGCAGAAGTATTGTTTTGAAATGCGCCACAGTGATTACAAAATTTAGCGTCATTCGGAATTTTCTTTCCGCAATTTCCGCAAAACATAGTGTTTTTCTCCTTCGTGATCTTTCATGCTTACCCAAAGCTTACCTGGTTCTTTTTTTGAATTCTTTTTCTCTTTCTGCATCAAATCCCAGAATGACATTCTGATTTTTGGAACGGATCAGGGCGGCAAGAGCCTTTACTTCTTCACTGCCAGCGCTATTATTCCGTTTCAGCCTGCAGAAAGAACGCACGCTTCCTTTGGAATCGCCGATCATTGCTTCCGACCGGATGGGGATAAGCAAATAACTTAAATTATGCCGATAAACCCAACAGATATCCTTATAAGGGAAAAAGCAGCCGGAACCTTTTCCGAAAATATAATTTGCACCATAACGAACTTTGTCATCGAGCATCGACGAAGAAGCAGCAAATTCCCGAAGCATTTTTTCATATGTGCCACCTGACCGCATATAAGCAATTTGCTTACTCACCCGGCTCTGTCCGATAGCCCATGGTATTCCAAAGCAGATTGCAACGATGGCATAGATAAATGCCCCAGACGGCAGTATGAATAAACACGCGACAGTAAGCCCGCACATCACGAGAAAAATGTTGCGTGAAATATACGGCGTCACATATTTCTTAAATGCTTTTTCATCCATCGGCTGGTCTGACTGACGTTGTTGTGTGCGCTGCTGTTGCGTATTGGTTTGTGATGTATTGGGGCTGCCCTGTGCGGCATTGCCTCCCTGTATTGCTCCGCAATGATTGCAAAACTTTACATTCTCGGGAATCTGTTTCCCACAATTCTGACAAAACATATGATTCTTATCCTCCTGTAGATGCTATCAATCAGTAATGAAACTTGCATGCTTATTGCACATACCATGTTATTACTTTGCCTTTTCAGGCAAGATCTGCTGTAAAGCAGCATATATCTCTTTTGCTTTTGAACTGCGGAATACAAAAAGCTCATTTGCACGGATTCGAATTTCTTTGTTATTGTAAAAGGAAAATGCAGTGACGCATTCTAATGGAATCATAACCCAGGGTTTCCCTTTTTCCATTCCTGAAGTTGCTGCGTACGCCAATAATCCGCCGCTGTTTCTCAATCCACGCTGCATCCTTCCCTCAGCGGAAATCAATATACGCTTTGTGGTAATCTTGATATCAGCAAAAGGTTTTTTCTCTGGTTGCGAAATATTGATCTCTTTCCATCCGAGAATATCGCCCTCACCGGCAAGCATATCCCATTTTTTACTATCATCGTCCATATAGACAATGGTTTTTTGGGGTGCATTTTGCTGCGACGCCATATTCTGACCGGCACTGTCAATCGGTTTGCCGCAATTTTGGCAAAATTGACTGCCGGAAGGTACTGTTGTACGGCAATTCGAGCAGAGCGTGAAGTGCCCTCCCGAACTTTCAGAGCCAAATACGGAAGAAAAAGCATCTGCAAAATTTTCTGATTTCGGTTCTTTTTTCTGATCCATATCTCTGCCACAATAGAAGCAGAACCGGCTATCGGAGGGAACTAATTTGTGACATTCCGGACAGGAAATCATACTATATCCCTGATCCTTTTCTGGAGCGGTTTTCGGTTTTTCTGACTCCGCAGTTGCAAATGCCTCGGATGAATCCCGCTGAATACTCTGCTGATCCTTTTCATGCGTGGTATCCGCCTGCACCTTTGGCTGGTCATCGCTTTGTGTATCGCCTTGTAACTCCTTTAATCTTTTCTGTAAAGCTGCAATTTCTTCCTGCTTTTTACGTTCTGCCTCCAAGCGTTCCTGCTCCTGACGCTGCTTTTCAAGCTCTGCCAATCGAATTGCTTCCTGCTGTTTTTTCTGTATCAGTATTTGCGCACTTGAAATGACATTCTCAAGTTCCTCAACCGACATAACATCTAAGTTTTTTAATAATTCATCCATCTTGTTAAATGCTCCTTATGTACTTTATTTCCCATCTTCTCTGCCAGAAAATGAAACCGATACCAATGGTCAATGTAACCATGTTACCGGGATTTTACAGGCTTATTCTTTAGATATCAATCCATATATGAGCGTTCATCCTGCTCTGTTATTTCGAAACCCTTATCTAACAAAAACTGCTCACATTCATCTGTCATCAAAAATCCATCTTGTACAGGGAAACCGATGCACGACTCAACAAAAGCAACTGCATTAGGATTTCCTTCATCCAGACACCCAAAATCCATATAGGTCCAGAAAAAATCACCTGCCTCATAATCCTGTCTTTCCCCAAGATTAATGATTTTTGAAGAATCACTCTCTCTGATTGCCTTCTCCAGCGTCATGTATTTTGAAATCATATCTGCATAGTTATCTGAATCCGGTTCTATGCCGATTTCAAATCTAACTTCACTAACATAAACAGAATCTTCCTCGTGATACATATCAATTGTGCAATAGCTTCCATTGGAATTTTTAAACTCAAAACGTTTATTTCCCGATCCGCAAACACCTCCGCCAGTAAATCCGAAACGATCCGTCACAATATAGGACGCTGTCACATAATCAATTTCTCCATCCTCCATTTCCAGCCCCAGAAGCGTTGCTGCCAGCTCCGCCACATTTTGATCCCTGTCCAAACAACTAAATACAAAGTCAATTCTGTAGCCACCCGATTTCGGTTCTTCAGATATCTTTATCTGTGAAGAATTATCCTGATATATCAAACCATCTGATGTTAATGTTTCCAATCGTGCCATAGTTTCTTCAGCCGCTTGTACAAAATCATCACCACAGGGAACATCCGCACTATAAATATGCCCCCGAATCAGATTCACCTTGCTATTCTTAAAATTAAAAGTGATCATGGATTTGCCTGTACTGCCAACGAGCCAGTCAGTTGACTTACCGGGATATCCGTCTGTGCTATCTTCTGTTGGAATTCTCTCTGATAAATCATCATCCGTATTATCCTTTATAGAAGGGGTTTGGGGTACATCAAATTCAAAACTGTCTGGTGTATCGAATGCAGTTGGTTGCTTTAATTTATTAGCACCTATGGCAAAATAACCAATTACGAAAGCCACTATTACGACAGCAATGCCGATAATAATTTTTGCAGCTCCGCTTTTCTTCGATCTCGGAGGCTGTGAAGTCTGCTGCACGGGTCTTGCATTTGCTGCCGAGTACGTTTCTGCATTCGTTTGTTCTGATTGCGCCCCCTGTGTGAAATCGCTGTTCTGAGGTGAACCGCAATAATTACAGAATTTTATATTTTCGGGAATCTCTTTCCCGCAGTTTGGACAAAACATTTTGTGCTGTTCCTCCCTTCGTTAATTTGAATAATCCAGTGAAATACCGCTTTCTAATATATACTGCTCACATTCGCTTAATTTGAAATAACCATTTGAAGCCGGCAAGCCCAAAAATTCCGCAATCATAGCAACACTATCTGCGTTATCAGCATCCAATTCCCCAAATGAAAAATAGCAGCGAACATAGCCATTATCTAATTTAACCTCACCGTAGGAAAATTGCATAATATCTTCCGGCAAATTCATGGCTTTGACCTTTTCATCAAATGCAATATTGTCCGCTAACATACCCTCATACTCCGTTGAACCTGTCGGTATCACGATCTCTCCAGTGATCCTTGCCACGTAATCCGAACCGTCCCGATACCACAATTCAATCCTAATCGCATCATTGTCGGCACGTTCCAATTTATATATTTTTTCTTTATTAATCTTACCTTCCACAGATACTTTTGCATCATCTCCATCTTCGTTGGCGGTAATCGTTTCACTATTTGATACATTTGAATCCTCTTTTGTGTCTGCGTTGGAAGCACCGCAGGCCGCCAAGGAAACTGTCATTATAGTCACAAGTAAAAGTGCTAAAATCTTTTTGTACATAAATATTCTCGCTCCTCTAAATAACCAATTATTATTTTCAAACAATATGTAAGCAGACTATCGGTTTTGTGCCTTTTCTTTTTTACTTTCTTTATAAATCAAAATAATCCCGATAATGCCAAAAATACAATATCCAAGGAACTCAAAAATCCCAGCTGGTCCAGAAAGAAACATCACCAAAACTGTTCCACTTGTAATTCCACCTATGAGCATTAAAATCTGCAAGCAAACCAGTGCAATACCCACTTTCTTCTTTGTGCTACTCTTCTTCGAACTCTGGGAATAAGGAGCAGTATTCACAGGCTGGGAATGCATGGTTGACTGCTGCCCATAAGCCTGATGATTTTCCTGCGTATTCTGAGCAGAGCTGTTGTTCTGTGCTACACCACAGTAGTTGCAAAAATTTGTATTATTCGGAATTTCTTTTCCACAGTTTCTACAAAACATGATCAATTAACCTCCCTATTCTACTGTATATCCCAGACTGAGCAGTTCTTTTTCCATTGTATCAATCATTATCTTCCCATTTTCTGTTTCGATTCCCATAAATTCCGCCGCAAGTTCTGCAATTTCTGAATCATCTTCCAAAAAGGAAAAGCAATATGTCATCCTAAATTCATCAGAAGACTCCTCTGTTTTAATCCATGCATGATCAGTTCCACTTTCCTCCAAATAAGCTGCTGCATTTTCTGCGCCACTTACAAAATCCGCTATCCAATCTGCATCAATCGAAGATGTATTATACACATATTGGTCTCCATCATAGTAGCCGATTACTCCATCTTCTCTGTAACGGAATGTATTCCGTATCTCTACATATTCGTTACTAAGCCGGAAAGTCTTTTCCAAATATTCTGCAGTCCCTTCTTTCATGGCATCTTCATTTATGGACGGACTCGGAAGGTCAACAGGATCATGAACGGTAGGCGTATCAAACGGTGTTGGTGCTTTCACTTTATTGGCCCCTGTAGCAAAATATCCGATTACAAATACCACCGCAACGACTGCTATTGGGAGGATAAATCGAAGAGGCCCTTTGCTTTTCTTCTTCGGCGGACGGGGTTCCCCATACACAGGCTGTGAATACGGTGCCTCATTCTTCTGATAAAACGATTGCGTATCTTGTGCGGAACTATTATTTTGAGCCGCTCCACAATGTTTGCAAAAATTGATGCCGTTCGGAATTTCTTTTCCGCAGTTTCTACAATACATATTTCTTCTACCTCTCTCTGTCCTTTATGTCCAGGCTATAATCAAAAGGTCTACCTTTTGACA
>JAUNSC010000052.1 GCA_030539395.1 Eubacteriales bacterium | reverse complement strand
AGTAGTCAAACATCAAAAGAAAAAAGAAAAGTGCCAACGATTACTTGACACAAACCTTGATGTTTAAGCACTTTACAACAGAAATTGCTTTTGGTATGATGTACATATAAACAAATCTCATGAAAAGGAGCGAAAGACAATGGGAAATAAAGTAACATTTGATTATTCAAAGGCAGCTGGTTTCATCAGTGCTTCTGAGGTGGAAGCAATGGAAAAAACAGTGGCTCTGGCAAAAGAAACACTGGTTTCAAAATCTGGAGCGGGCAATGATTTTCTTGGCTGGATCGATCTGCCGGTAGATTATGACAAAGAAGAGTTTGCAAGAATCCTCAAAGCTGCAGAAAAAATTAAAAATGACAGTGAAGTGCTGGTAGTGATCGGTATCGGCGGTTCTTACCTGGGAGCAAGAGCAGCTATCGAATTCCTTCGCCACAGTTTTTACAATACTGTTTCTAAAGAAATCCGAAAAACACCGGAAATCTATTTCGCAGGAAACAGCATCAGCAGCACTTATCTGCAGCATTTGATCGAGGTGATCGGCGACAGAGATTTCTCTGTAAATATTATTTCCAAATCAGGAACAACGACGGAACCGGCTATCGCATTCCGTGTATTCAAAGCAATGCTGGAAAAGAAGTATGGAAAAGAAGAAGCAGCAAAGAGAATTTATGCTACAACAGATAAAGCCAGAGGAGCATTAAAAGGACTTGCAACAGAAGAAGGATATGAGAGCTTTGTTGTTCCGGATGATGTTGGAGGACGTTTCTCAGTACTTACCGCAGTAGGACTGCTCCCGATTGCAGTCAGCGGTGCTGATATCAATAAACTTATGGAAGGTGCAGCAGCAGGAAGAGAGCGCGCACTGAATGCTGAATTTGCGGAAAATGATGCCCTTAAATACGCGGCAGTCCGCAACATCCTTCTGAGAAAAGGCAAAGCGGTAGAAATTCTTGCAAATTATGAACCAAGTCTGCACTATGTATCTGAATGGTGGAAACAGTTATACGGCGAGAGCGAAGGAAAAGACCAGAAGGGTATTTTCCCTGCATCTGTAGATCTTACAACCGATCTGCATTCCATGGGTCAGTTTATCCAGGACGGTGCCCGTATCATGTTTGAGACAGTATTGAATGTAGAAGAATCACAGTGTGAGATTAAAATCGGTGAAGAGCCGGTGGATCTGGATGGATTAAATTACCTGGCAGGAAAGACCGTTGATTTCGTAAACAAGAGTGCGATGAACGGAACAATTCTGGCACACACAGACGGCAATGTGCCGAACCTTGTTGTAAATATTCCGAAGCAGGATGAATATGCACTGGGTGAACTGTTCTATTTCTTTGAATTTGCATGTGGTGTCAGCGGATATATTCTTGGCGTAAATCCGTTCAACCAGCCGGGCGTTGAGAGCTACAAGAAAAATATGTTTGCTCTGCTTGGAAAACCGGGCTATGAAAAAGAGAGAGAAGAACTTCTGAAGAGACTGTAAGGAGCATTATTATGAAAATCGTTCTGCTGGAGGGCAACGCGCTGGGGAAAGATATTGATCTGTCGGTATTTGGAAAGCTGGGAGAAGTGACTGTTTACGGTCAGTCAAACGCAGAAGACACGCCGGAAAAGGTAAAAGATGCCGATATCATTATTGTAAATAAAGTTCCCATGAATGAGCAGACATTAAAAGATGCTCCAAATGTAAAAATGATCGCAATTACGGCTACCGGATACAATATCATAGACAAAGCATATACGGACAGCAGAGGAATTGTTGTGGCCAATGTGGGAGGCTATTCTACGGACTCTGTTGCACAGCATACTTTTGCACTGGCATTGTATCTGATAGACCAGATGGATTATTACGATAAGTATGTAAAATCCGGAGAATATATTAAATCAGATATTTTCTGTCATATTGACAAAAAGATATTTGAACTGGCAGGAAAGACCTGGGGAATTATCGGACTGGGCGCCATCGGGAAAAAAGTGGCGCAGATCGCGGAAGTGTTCGGATGTAAGATTGTCTATTATTCGACTTCCGGTAAAAATAACAGCAGCGGATATGAGAGGGTAAGTCTGGACGGGCTTCTGGAACGTTCTGATATTGTATCCATTCATGCACCGCTGAATGAGCAGACAGAAAACCTGATGAATATTGAGAACTTCCGCAAAATGAAATCCGGTGCGATTTTGATCAATGTAGCGAGAGGCCCTATTGTGAATGAGAGGGATCTGGTGACGGCACTGAATGAAGGGATGATTGCGGGGGCAGGACTGGATGTTATTTCGGCAGAACCCATGAAAGCGGGAAATCCACTGATGGAAGTACAGGACAGCACAAAGCTGATTGTAACGCCGCATATTGCCTGGGCTACCGGAGAGGCCAGACAGCGCCTGACAGATGAGGTTTATCTGAATGTGGAAGCTTTTCTTCAGGGAAAGCGAAGAAATGTGATTTAAAATTCGGTTTAATAAAAGCCCGGGCGAGAGTAAAGCGCGCGGGCTTTAAAGTTATCAAAGGAGAGGTATTATGGCAAAGTACATTATGGCGCTGGATGCCGGAACTACCAGCAACCGGTGTATCCTGTTCAATCAAAAGGGAGAAATGTGCAGTGTGGCTCAAAGAGAATTCACACAGTATTTTCCCGAACCGGGATGGGTAGAACATGATGCGGACGAAATCTGGTCCAGCCAGCTGGGGGTCGCTGTTGAGGCTATGAGCCGCATCAATGCAGATGCAAAGGATATTGCAGCGATTGGGATAACAAATCAGCGTGAGACGGTTATCGTTTGGGATAAGAATACGGGTGAGCCGGTTTACCATGCAATTGTATGGCAGTGTCGAAGAACATCCCGGTACTGTGATTCTTTAAAAGAAAAAGGCCTGGAAAAAATATTCCGTGAGAAAACCGGTCTGGTCATTGACGCTTATTTTTCCGCCACAAAGGTAAAATGGATTCTTGATAATGTGGAAGGTGTCAGAGAAAAAGCAGAAAAAGATGAGCTGCTGTTTGGAACGGTAGAGACATGGATCATCTGGAAACTGACAAAAGGAGCCGTGCATGTGACGGATTATTCCAATGCTGCCCGAACTATGATGTTCAACATTAATACCCTGGATTGGGATGACGATATTCTGCAGGAACTTGGCATACCCCGCAGTATGCTGCCAAAACCGATGCCAAGCAGCTGTGTATATGGAAATGCAGATTCATCCTTTTTCGGAGGTCCGATTCCCATTGCCGGCGCGGCAGGAGATCAGCAGGCGGCGCTTTTCGGCCAGACCTGTTTTACAGCAGGTGAGGCGAAGAATACGTATGGCACGGGGTGTTTTCTCTTAATGAATACAGGGGAAAAACCGGTCTTTTCACAAAATGGGCTGGTAACGACAATCGCATGGGGACTGGATGGAAAAGTCAATTATGCTCTGGAGGGTTCCGTGTTTGTGGCAGGGGCATCTGTACAGTGGCTGCGTGATGAGATGCGCTTTATCGATTCGGCAGAGGACTCTGAATATATGGCAAAAAAAGTTAATGATACTAACGGATGTTATGTGGTGCCTGCATTCACAGGCCTTGGAGCGCCTCATTGGGATCAGTATGCGAGAGGCACCATTGTGGGAATTACCCGTGGTGTAAATAAATATCATATTATTCGTGCTACACTGGACTCTATTGCGTATCAGGTACATGATGTATTAAAGGCCATGAAAGCAGACTCAGGAATAGAATTGTCTTCTCTGAAAGTTGACGGAGGAGCCAGCGCCAATAACTTTCTGATGCAGACTCAGGCAGACATTACAGGCGTGCCCGTCAACCGGCCGGTGTGCGTGGAAACAACGGCTATGGGAGCTGCATATCTTGCCGGATTGGCAGTGGGATATTGGGCATCGAAAGAAGAGGTAATAAAAAACTGGGAGATTGACCGGACATTTAAACCTGTTATCACATCCGCCGAACGTGAAAAACGGATAAAAGGATGGGAAAAGGCAGTAAAATATGCCTATGGATGGGCAAAAGAGGATTAAAAAAGAATGTGCTTCAGCACATTCTTTTTTAATCCTCTTCAATTACCTGTATTTCAAGATAGTCAAAATCAATTTCTTCTACAAAACTGTCGGCTCCAAAACGGGTTTTACTGTGCCGCTGGAAATCTTCGATGTTGGAATTTAACCAGATGGGTTTTCCGAGATCGAATGCCAGACAAATATTATCAAGTGCATTAAAAATCTTGTGTGTTCTGGTATCCGGACTGCTTTCGCAGACAGTAATATCTTTGACCAGATGATTATCTTTCCAGATTTTTCCCCATAAACGAAACATGAAAAACACTCCTTTTACCGTGCCGGAATAACGGAATCGGGCACGGTTTGCTCTTTTGCATTAGTATTTGTTGTAAAATAGTCATAAACAAGTGCCGAAATATCATGTATATGATCAACGGCAGAACCGGTATCTGTCAGATCCGTGGACATGATGCAGAAGATGTAATCACCGTATGGTGTGTAGATAATAGCAGCATCATTTTCGGTATCATCGACTTCTCCGGTTTTGTGGGAAATGTGTACACCGGAGGGAAGCCCGTCCGGTATCTTGTAATTTACTTCCTGTTTGTTCAGAAGAACTTCAAAACGATATGAATTAAAATGGGAGACCAATTCCCTGTTATACACAGCCTCCAGCAAACGTCCGCAGTCAGCAGTGGAAGTCATATTAACGCTTCCGTCAGAGACCCAGAGACTCGGATCAGCGATACCGTTTACCTGTTGTGTGTTGGTGAAGCCATGACGGCGGATAAAATCATTGACAATATCAAGTCCATCCTGAAAAGAACCGTTTTCGTCATAAAGCTGGCGGACAAGAACATTAGAAGATTCGTTGTCGCTGACAGTGATCATCAGATTCAAAGCATTCATGATAGTTTCCGTTTCTTCAAGATTTCCCCAATCTAATTGTTCGTAGATTGTCCCTGCAATATACAATTTTATGAGACTGGCGGATTCCATTGAATGTTCGTTGATCTCCATTACTTTTTGAGTGGATAAGTCTTTTATATAGACAGACCAGTCTCCCTGACAGGAGGCCAGCCGGTCTGTAATTTCTTTTTCAAGAGATGTCCAGGAAGGACGGGTGATGATTTCCCCATTGCTGAGCGTAACCTGTATTTTCTGATCAGACGGGGATTCCCACAGGCCGTTCAGTTCATTAAGCATGAGAGAACCCGTATCAAAAGTAAAGGGAAGTTCTCCGAATAAGTCATCCAGTTCCTCCTGGGTAAAAGCATGGTTCCTGGGAGCAACAGGCGGTGTATCAGCAATCCCCGGATTCTGATGTTCCATGATCCGCATATTCACTTCGTAAAGATCGGGCCAGATATCTGTAACAGATCCCTGGGCAGCAGTGCTGTCTGTTTTGTTTTCCATTGCCGCCGCAGAAAAAGGAAAGGCGCAGGTGAGACAGGCGCTCAGCAAAAGCGAAAAATATTTCCATCTGTTCTTGTAATTCATATTATCCTCCGATAAAAAGCTCCCTCAATATTTCTTGTACTATCTTACACGAAAGAAGTTTTTTTGTAAATAACAAAGCATGGAAAAACTTGATTTCCAAATGGAAAGGATGATTTTCACGAAGAAGAAAAACAAAAAATATCCCCCCTACCGGCTTGTGAGGAGTGTTTTTTGTTCCTATAATAAACCATAACGAAAGTCGACATTTCGCTCAAAAATTGAAAAAAGACAATTATTGCCGCCTGGCGGTAAAGAAGGGAGATATCAGATGAGACGAAGGAGAAGAACGAATCTGCTGTTTACGGCAGCAGTAGCAGCAATATTTTTAATGGCGGGCAGTGCGGGTGTACTGGCAAATGGAGAAGATAATTCTGTGGTGGTTACTATGCCGGCTACATCAGAACCCCAGTCAGGGTTTGACCCGGCGTACGGCTGGGGCGCGGGCGAGCATGTACATGAACCGCTGATCCAGAGCACACTGGTACGGACCACAAAAGAACTGGGAATCGAAAATGATCTTGCAACGGATTACAGCTGCAGTGAGGATGGACTCGTCTGGACAGTAACCATCCGGGAGGATGTAAAGTTTACAGACGGCGAGCCGCTGACAGCGCAGGATGTTGCATTTACGTACAATAACTGCCGGGATAACAGTTCGGTAAATGATTTTACCATGCTGAAAGAGGCGGTGGCAGTGGATGATACCACCGTGGAATTCCATATGAATACGCCCTATTCCATCTGGCCCTATACTATGGCGATTGTTGGAATTGTACCGGAGCATGCGTATGATGAAAACTACGGACAAAATCCTATTGGTTCAGGACGTTATATCATGAAACAGTGGGATAAGGGGCAGCAGGTTATTTTTGAAAAAAATCCGGATTATTATGGCGAAGAACCCAAAATGGACAAAGTGACAGTTTTGTTTATGGAAGAGGATGCAGCGCTGGCAGCCGCAATGGCAGGACAGGTGGATGTGGCGCATACAGCAGCCGCCTACAGTGATCAGGTGATTGATGGCTATGAATTGCTAAATGTGGCTACCGTAGATAACCGCGGTTTTAATCTTCCCTGCACTGAGCCGGAAGAAGTGGACGGTGTTATTTACGGAAATGCTTTTACGTCAGACGTGAATGTGCGTCGTGCAATCAACCTGGCAATTGACCGGCAGGAAATGATAGATCATGTGTTAAATGGCTACGGAACAGCAGCATACAGTGTATGTGATAAAATGCCCTGGTATAATGCGGCTGCGGTAACAGAATATAATCTTGATGAGGCGAAAAAACTGATGGAAGAAGCCGGATGGGAAGAAGGAGAAGACGGTATCCGTGAAAAAGACGGACAGAGGGCTGAACTTACATTGATGTTTTCCAATGGCGATTCCGTACGGCAGGCACTGGCAGAAGACAGTGCAAATCAGCTCCGGGAACTTGGTATTGATGTGACGACGGAAGGAGTCGGCTGGGATACTGCTTATGACCGTGCACAGTCCGATGCACTCATCTGGGGCTGGGGCGCACATACACCGATGGAGCTTTACAATATCTATCACACCATTGACGGATCTGCAGAACTTTCTCCATATGCAAATGAAACGGTAGATAAATATATGGATGAAGCACTGCAGACATCTGATCTGGAAGAGTCTTATGAACTTTGGAAAAAGGCACAGTGGGACGGCAGCACCGGTACTGTGCAGGAAGGAGATATTCCCTGGATCTGGCTGTGCAATATCGATCATTTATATTTTGTACGTGATGGTCTGAAGGTGGCAGACCAGAAGATTCATCCTCACGGACATGGCTGGTCTATCGTGAACAATGTAGATGAATGGGAATGGGAGTAAAGGATTTTGATAAAAGAAAATTTACTGTTTGCCGGAAAAAATTTTATACGGATGATATTACTTTTGGTGGCGGTAAGTATTGTTACCTTTGCACTGGTATCCGTTTCCCCCATTGATCCGCTGCAGGCTAATGTGGGTCAGGCGGCCCTTGGCAGTATGAGTGAGGCGCAGAAAGAAAAGCTGCGCTCTTACTGGGGTGTAGATGAGCCGCCTGTGCAGAGGTATTTTAACTGGGCAAAGGATGCGGTGAGAGGGGACTTTGGAAGTTCCCTTCTCTACCGGCAGCCGGTGACAAAAGTAATCGCAGCGAAATTAGCCGGCTCCATGTTTTTGATGGGATTGGCCTGGATTATTTCGGGGCTTTTGGGATTTGTGCTGGGAGTGATTTCCGGAGTGCTCCGGGGGAGCGCTGCGGACAAATTTATTAAGGGTTACTGTCTGGTCATTGCCAGTACACCGGCGTTCTGGCTGGCTCTGCTTTTGCTGATTATTTTTAGTGTATGGTTAAAGGTTCTGCCGATCGGGCTGAGTGTTCCTGTTGGTGTGGAGGCCGGCGGTGTGACCTTTCTTGACAGGGTGCGTCATGCGGTATTGCCGGCAGCAGCGCTTAGTATTACGGGGATTTCCAATATTGCTCTCCATACCAGAGAAAAAATGGTGGACATTATGGAGAGCGATTACGTGATGTTTGCCAGAACGAGAGGGGAAAGTACATGGAGTATTGTACGCCGTCACGGTCTCAGGAACGTTCTTTTGCCGGCAATGACGCTTCAGTTCGCTTCTATCAGTGAGATTATAGGCGGCTCTGTACTGGTTGAGCAGGTGTTTTCCTATCCGGGGCTGGGACAGGCTGCGGTGGCAGCAGGTACGGGAAGCGATGTCCCGCTTCTGATGGGAATTACATTGGTCACAGCAGTGGTGGTCTTCCTTGGTAACTTTGTTGCCAACCTTTTATATGGCGTGGTGGATCCGCGTATCCGGAGAGGGGGCCGCAGACAATGAGATTAAATCAAAGACAAAAAGCAAAAGGACTTCTGGTGTTTGCTTTTATTTTTTTGACGGCAGTGGCGATCAGCGGATATTTTTGTCATGATGCGGCTATGGCAACGGACTTTTCCATAAAAAATATGCCTCCGTGTCTGAAATATCCTTTCGGGACGGACTGGCTGGGGCGGAATATGTTTTACAGAACCCTGACAGGGCTTTCCATGAGCATTATCATTGGAATCTGTGCAGCGGGTGTCAGTGCGGTAATGGCGCTTCTTCTGGGTATTTCTGCTGCAACGCTGGGAAAGAAGGCAGATTCTGTCATTACTTTTTTGATTGACATGGTGATGGGAATACCCCATATCCTTTTGCTGATTTTGATTTCCTATGCCTGTGGAAAAGGGCTTAAGGGAGTAATCGTTGGCGTGGCACTGACTCACTGGACATCTCTGGCAAGACTGATCCGTGCAGAGGTGCTGCAGTTAAAGGAAAGTGAATATATTCAGATCGCAGGAAAACTTGGGCACAGCAGACTGCAGATTGCATATAAGCATATGCTTCCTCATTTGCTGCCGCAATTTCTGGTGGGACTGGTTCTTTTGTTTCCCCACGCGATTCTTCATGAATCCAGCATCACGTTTTTGGGATTTGGGTTATCTACGGAGCAGCCGGCAATCGGCGTGATCTTGTCGGAGAGTATGAAGTATCTGATTATGGGAAAATGGTGGCTGGCCCTGTTTCCCGGCATCATGCTGGTACTGACAGTAGTGCTGTTTGATGTAGGAGGAAATTCGCTGCGGAAAATCTGGGATCCCAACAGTGTACATGAATAAAAACAAAGAGTGATATGAGGTGACAAACTATGAGCTGCACAAGTAAACGTCATATTCTGGAAATTGATGAATTGTCCGTCTCCTTTTTACAGTATGAGAATAACCGCAGCAGCCGTCAGATAGAGCTTCCGGTGATTTCAAAACTGTCCGTTTCTGTCCATGAAGGAGAGATTGTGGCTGTGGCAGGATCCAGCGGTTCGGGAAAAAGCCTTCTGGCACATGCTATTTTGGATATGCTGCCTTATAATGCAAAAGTGGGCGGACGGATGTATTTTGACGGAGAACTTCTTTCACCGGAACGTATACGAAAACTCCGTGGAAACCGGATCGCTTTTGTTCCGCAGAGTACCACATATCTTGATCCTCTTATGGATGTGGGAACTCAGGTGGGAGGCAGTAAGAAAAATAAAGAAAAAAGGAAAAAACAAAGAGAACTTTTCGACCGTTACGGACTTGGCGCAGAAACAGATAAAAAGTATCCTTTTGAGTGCTCCGGCGGAATGACGCGCCGTGTGCTTTTGACGTCGGCGCTGATGGGAAATCCGGAACTGATCATTGCAGATGAACCGACACCGGGCATGGATCTGGCACTTGCAAAGAAGTCAATGGAAGATTTTCGAACCTTTGCTGATGAAGGGAACGGAGTACTTTTGATTACTCATGATATAGAGCTGGCCCTTGAGGTGGCAGACCGGATAGCTGTATTTTATGCGGGAACTACGATTGAAGAAGCACCTGTGTCGGATTTTGATTCGGAAGAGACACTGCGGCATCCTTATACGAAGGCACTGTGGCGCGCACTGCCGCAAAACGGGTTTGTGCCTCTGCCGGGCGTTCAGCCATATGTAAAAGATATGCCGGAGGGATGTCCTTTCGGACCGCGGTGCAGCTTATATACAGAGGAATGCCGGGGAGATATCAAAATGCGGCGTGTGGGGTGCGGAACTGTGCGTTGTGTAAAATGTGAAGGAGAGGCATTGTCAGTGGAGGAGCATTATGATACTGGAAGGTAAAAATCTTACATTTGCATATGAAAAGCGGGAAAGCCGGGTCTTTTCTGATGTCAGTCTGCAGGTGGACAGCAGAGAATGTGTGGCGCTTTCCGGACCAAGCGGGTTTGGAAAAACGACTCTGTGCAAAGTCCTGGCAGGATATCTGACTCCTCAGACCGGAGAAGTCCTGCTGGATGGAAAACCATTGCCAAAGAAGGGATATTGTCCGGTACAGATGATCTGGCAGCATCCGGAACGGGCAGTGAACCCGAGACTTCGTATGAAGGATACGCTGGCAGACGGTCAGCAGATAGATGAACGGATTATACGGGAACTGGGTATAGAGAGAGACTGGATGAACCGTTATCCCCAGGAATTGTCCGGCGGAGAACTTCAGAGGTTTTGTATTGCCCGGGCCCTTGGCAAAGATACCAGATTTTTGATTGCTGATGAAATAAGCACCATGCTGGATATGATCACCCAGAGCCAGATCTGGAACTTTCTTTTAAAAGAAGTGAAGGAGAGGGAGATTGGCCTGATTGTAGTTTCACACAGTGGGCCGCTGCTGGAGAAAGTGGCCGACAGACGGATACATTTTTAAAAGCCGGTGATAGAAAAGCGGAGAATTGTGTGATAATATAATAGAAAATGATTGCACAGACGGAGGCATAATATGAAAAAGACAACGGGTCTGGTACACATATATTGCGGAGACGGAAAAGGAAAAACGACCACCGGCATGGGGCTTTGTGTGCGTGCTGCCGGATATGGATATAAGGTACTGATTTACCAGTTTATGAAGAATAACAGAACAAGTGAACGCAAGGTTCTGGAGAATGTGGATAACATTACAATTGTTGACGGCCTGGAAGAGGAGAAATTCAGTTTCCAGATGACGGAGGAGGAAAAAGCTCAGCGAAGGGAGTTCTATGCCGGACAGCTTGAAAGGGTGACAAAACTGGCAGCACAGGAAGAATATGACGTGCTGTTTCTGGATGAGGTGATTTATACCATCCGGGCGGGACTTCTCAGCGAACAGCTGGTGGTGGATTTTCTGGATCATAAGCCGGAGGATCTGGAAGTAATCATGACTGGTCAGGGACCCGGTGAAGAGCTGATAAAGCGTGCGGATTATGTATCTGAAATCTGTATGCGCAAACATCCCTTTGAAAAAGGGATACCGGCAAGAAACGGTATCGAGAGATAAGGAAAGGAATAAAATCCGGTGGAAAAACAGCGGGAAACCATGCATGAAAAATATATGAAAGAGGCGCTGCGCCAGGCAAAAAAGGCATATCTTCTGGATGAAGTGCCAATAGGGTGCGTGATCGTTTATGAGGGGAAGATTATCGCAAGAGGGTATAACCGCCGCAATACGGATAAAAATACGCTTTCTCATGCGGAATTGATCGCTATAAAAAAAGCTGCGAAAAAATTGGGCGATTGGAGGCTTGAGGGCTGTACTATGTACATTACTCTGGAACCCTGTCAGATGTGCGCAGGAGCCATGGTACAGGCCAGGCTTACCGAAGCGGTGATAGGAAGTATGAATGCCAAGGCGGGATGTGCCGGATCGGTGCTGAATATTCTTGAAATGCCTCAGTTTAATCATCAGGTGAAGGTTACAAGAGGGATTATGGAAAAAGAGTGCAGTGCTGTTTTGAGTAATTTTTTCCGGGAGCTGAGGGCAAAGAAAAAGGCTTCCAGGGAGGAAGCCGTGGCGGCGGACAGTTAGATCAGCACATCAAAAAGACCGATCATGACCGGAATTGTTGCAATGGAGCAGATGGTGGACAGCACATAAAGGGCGCTGGCATGAAAGGCATCCCGGTCATAGAACTGCGCGATGGATGTCAGGGCTGCACATACCGGGGTGACGGAAGCGAGATACACGATCATCAGGATGTTTTTACCATCAGGAATTATGTATGCGATGCCGGTGATCTTAAATAGTAAAAGCAAAAGAAGGGGATATACCAGCAGACGGATGACTGTGGGCAGGTAATTCCTTTTTTTCGTGAAAAGATCTTTTAAGGGCGCATCTGCAATGACCATTCCGGCCAAAAGCATGCCTAAAGGACCCAGCAGGGAACCGCATGTTTCAAGAGTGCCGCTGATGACTTCCGGCAGCGGGATGCGCACCAGAAAGAGGACGGCACCGACAAAAATCGACAGGATATTTACATTCAGCAATACTTTTTTCCAGTCCAGTTTTGTCTGATTGCTGACCAGACAGCATCCGTGAGTCCACAAAAGAACCACCTGTACGACGATAAATGCACAGGAATATACTACATATTCGCTTCCAAGCAGGGCGTTTACCAGTGGAATAACAAGGATTCCGGCATTTGTGTAGATCAAAGTTGCCTGTTCAATGCTGTCCAGGTGAAGCGGCTTTTTGATGAGAAACGTAAACAGCAGGAACAGGAGATGTACGGCTGTGGCAACAACAAAAGCATAGATCAGCCCGGTCTTTACCTGCGGGGTATAGTCTACCTGAAAGGAATTGATGATGATACATGGTGTGGCAAGATATACGACAATAACAGAGACAATTTTACTGTCGGAAGACTTTACCATACCGGATTTTACCAGCACATATCCCATGATCAGGATAAGAAACAACTGTGTGATCTGTTCCAGCAAAATAAGACTTATCTGCATTTTGATTCCTCTTTTCGTTAAACTTTCTATATATTATCATGTGGTGCTTCGACAGGCAATCAAAATCTGAACGGTTCTTATAATCATTTATGTACACCGATATCCTCGTTCACATGATAACCCATGGAGATTGCACCGGAACCATGCTTTTGCCGTATTTTTTCCATTGCATCTTCCAGTTTTTCCTGCCGCTGCCGGTCGAGCTTTGATTTTTGTCGTTTTTTGTCATTATCCAGACCCAGATCAAAGAGACTGAGCTGCTCGGGAGCCTCTTCTTCCGGGACAAGTCCCGTGACACCGATGGTCAGGGCACGGATGGGAGAAGCACCGATTTTCCAGTTGATCTGCACAAGTTCGACAGCGATATCCAGTATCTCACGCTGAAGATGTGTGTAATGGTCCAGTTTTGTCTGCCGTGAGATAGTCACCAGCGCCGGGGACTTAATATGAACGGATATAACGCAGCCCTTCATATGGTTTTTGCGGAGAGAGACAGCCACTTCATCAGCAAGGACGGCAAGTCCGGTGCGTACTTCATCTGCCGTCATAAGATTCCTTTTAAAAGTCATTCCGTGACTTACGCTTTTTACTTCCGGTTTTTCATCAAAACGGCGGACAGGTTCTTCATCCAGTCCGTTTGCGTAAGACCAGAGCATTTCTCCGCTTTTGCCTAAGAGTTGATTCAGAAATTTTTTGTCGGTACAGGCAAGATCACGGATGGTAAGAATGTTATTTTTCTTTAAAAGGGTACTTGCTGATTTCCCGACAAAAAGCATGTCATTAACCGGAAGAGGCCATAAAATTTCTTTATAATTGTCCGGTGTGATTACCGTGACAGCGTCCGGTTTTTTATAATCACTGCCCAGTTTGGCAAATATTTTATTAAAAGAAACTCCTATAGAAATCGTAATGCCGATCTCTTCCCGTATGCGGCATCTAAGCGCATCGGCCAGCTCCGGGGCAGTTTTTTTAAAATAGGACAGGGAGTCAGTTACATCCAGGTAAGATTCATCGATGGATGCTTTTTCTACATATTCTGTATATTCCATAAAAATAGAATTTACTTTTCGGGATATTTCGGCATAGAAGTGATGCCGGGGCCGTACAAACACGATACCAGGACATTTGCGCCGGGCCGCATAGACTGTGTCCGTAGTCTGTACACCGCATTTTTTGGCAAGATCGTTTTTGGCAACAACAATGCCGGTGCGGTTTTGGGGGTCACCGGCTACAGCCATGGGTACGTTTTTCAGTTCAGGGTGTTCCAGACATTCGCAGGAGGCAAAGAAATTATTGCAGTCGCAGTGAAAGATAATGCGTGTGTTTTCGAAATCCATAATATCCTCCCAAACAGTGAAAATAGATGCAGCTATAGTATAGCAAAGATACCGGATGGATTCCAGAGAATGTTTGAGTTGCCCATAAAAAGAAAAGAAGGTATAATATTTTTTAACTGTAATAAGAGGTGAGACAATGAAACTGATAGAAATGATAAAAAAATATGAACCATATAATGAACAGGAAGAAAAGGACAAGGCTTCCATGCTGCATTTTCTGGAAACGGCAGAAAAACCTTTCAGCAGAGAAAATACGACTGCGCATATGACGGCATCTGCCTGGGTGGTAAATAAGGACCGCACGAAAGTACTTATGGCATACCATAATATATATGATTCCTGGTCCTGGCTTGGAGGCCACGCAGACGGAGAAGAAAATCTGCTGAAAGCAGCACTGCAGGAAGTCAGGGAAGAGAGCGGTGTAAAAACGCTGCGTCCGGTTTCGGAAGATATATATTCTCTGGAGATATTGACTGTGGACGGTCATATAAAACGGGGCCGGTATGTATCTTCTCATCTGCATATGAACGTGACCTACCTTCTGGAAGCAGATGATACAGAAGAATTATGTATAAAGGCAGATGAAAACAGCGGAGTGCGCTGGTTTTCGCCGGAGGGAGCTGTGGAGGCGTCAACAGAACCGTGGTTTCAGGAACATATATATGCAAAACTGAATGAAAAGCTGGAAGGAATGGAAAAATGATCCGTACGATTTTATTTGATCTGGATAATACACTGCTTGACTTTACATGGGCGGAAAAGATTGCCCTGACAAAAACGCTGCAAAAGTTCGGGATTAAACCGACAGAAGAAGTGGTGGGCAGATATCAGGTTTTAAACCGGCAGCAGTGGGAACTTCTTGAAGAGGGAAAACTCACCAGAGAACAGGTAAAAGTGCGGAGATACCGCCTGCTGTTTGAGGAAATCGGAACGGATACATCGCCGGAAGAGGCAACGGCTGTTTATGAAAAACTGCTGGGTATCGGCCACCGGTTTATTGACGGGGCCAGAGAGCTCCTGGAAGAATTGTATAAAAAGTATGATCTGTATCTGGTGACAAACGGCACTGCCAGTGTGCAGAAAGGCAGACTTGACAGCGCGGATATGTGGAAATATTTCAAAGGTATTTTTATTTCGGAAGAAATTGGTTATGACAAGCCGGGTAAAGAATATTTTGACAGGTGTTTTGCACAGATGCCGGATTTTCATGTTGAGGAAGCTCTTCTTGTAGGAGACAGTCTGACGGCAGATATCCGGGGAGGCGAAAATACAGGTATCCGCACCGTATGGTTTAATCCGGGCAGACTGGAAAATCATACAAAAATTGTGCCGGATTATGAGATAGCGCATCTGAACAGGCTGACAGAGATATTATCTGAAATGAAGTAAAAAATATAGCATTTTTACGCTATTTGATTTAGTATATAGTTTGATTAAAATGAGGAAGGCAGGAAAAATATAATGGAAAAGGAAAATATTATTTTGACAGGTATGCCGGGGGCCGGAAAAAGTACGATTGGAATTGTTCTTGCGAAAGTTATGGGATATGATTTTGTAGATCCGGATCTTCTGATTCAGAAAGAAAAAGGAAAGTTCCTGTGGCAGATTATTGATGAGGTGGGAATAGAGGGATTTAATGCAATAGAAGAGGAAGTAAACAGTAAAATTCAGGCAGTACATAGTGTGATAGCTCCCGGCGGAAGTGTGGTTTATGGTCCCAGAGCGATGGAACATCTGAAAAGTATCGGGACGGTTGTGTATCTTGATGTGGATCTTGAATTGCTGGAAAAGCGTATAGGTAATCTGGAACGCAGAGGAGTGGTGAAAAAAACAGGCCAGACCCTGAAACATCTGTATGATGAGCGGCTGCCCCTTTACCATAAATATGCAGATGTGATTATACATGAGAATAACGACAGTATTTCAGAAACAGTGGCTTCCATTGTGGAAGAAATCGGGAAATTGAAAAAAAGATAATTTAAAATCCACGCACCGCACTTCGAAATCCAGCCATGGACGTTACCTTTACAGTTAACTCGGCCCAGGCACCCTCGCAACACACAGAAGGTTCTGCTTAGTGCTGCTTCGTTCCCGACCTGACACGGTTCACAGATTCCTGTTGTGCAAGACCCAGACGTCAACGCCACTTATAAAGGGCAGCTCCACAGCGAAGATCCCTCGGATTGGTATCACCCCTGCTGTAGCGGATTGCAGGTACAGGGCACCGCTATCTCCCCGGCTGCGTGGAAATATTATGACATCTTAAGTGCGCGCAAATCTTGCGCATATTTAAATATAACTGTTTTTTATCGGATTGTCAATCAAAAAAGATTGACAAGATCCGGCAGGCGTTTGACCCGGAAACTGGGATTTTCTGCATCGCCGAATCCATATTCTGCCAGAACAAAGGGAATCCGGGCTTCCTTGCACGCATCGGCATCACCCTGGGTATCGCCTACATAGACAGGAGAGGTCAGATTATGTTCCCGCATCAGGCGGAGAATCGTCTGGCCTTTTGAAGTGCCGGTCTCTCCAAAACAGAGATGGCCTTTAAAATATTTTCCCAGGCCTGTTTTTTCAAAAAACAGCTCAATATATTCCCGCTGGCAGTTGCTGACAATATAGAGAGGATATTTTTCTGAGAGCGCTTTTAAGGTTTCTTCAAGTCCTTCATAGACAGTTCCGGGAGTCTTCTCCAGTTCAATATGCTCCTGAGCGAAACATTTCTCGCTGATCTCTCCCCGGCGGCATGCAGGAAGATCAGGCAGAAGAGTGGCAAAAATTTCATCCATGGGCTTTCCGAATAATTTTTTTAAATCATCTGCGGTTACGACACGGTCAAACGCTGTTTCTTCCCGAATGGTCCGATTATATGCAACCGCTACAACATCTGTGGAATTCCAGAGAGTTCCGTCAACATCAAAAATAATTCCGTCCATCTTGTGAAGTTCCTTTCTTTTTCTGCAGAAAATTCTGTGATAGAATTTTATATTAAAATGCCCGCAAACAAAAATTGCCTGCGGGACATTTTTCAGCGGAGAGCAAGGGATTCGAACCCTCGGTGGGTATTAGCCACACGGCTTTTCGA
>JAUNSC010000051.1 GCA_030539395.1 Eubacteriales bacterium | reverse complement strand
CTCCGGAAAAGGATGTTGATTGTATGACAGATCTTTCCATGTCAGGTGTATTTACAGGAAAGAAAATCGGTTTTCCGCCCTGTACACCGCAGGCTTGTATGGAGATCATTGATCACTACGGAATTGACTGCACAGGAAAGAAAGCTGTTGTTATCGGCAGAAGTCTTGTAGTAGGAAAACCGGCTGCAATGATGCTTGTTAAGAAAAATGCCACTGTTACAATTTGTCATACAAAGACAGTTGATATGCCGTCAGTAGCACGTGAAGCAGATATCATTATTGTTGCTGCAGGCCGTGCAGGTGTTGTCGGTGCAGAATATGTGAAGGAAGGCCAGACAATCATTGATGTGGGAATTAATGTAAATGCAGAAGGCAAACTTTGCGGTGATGTTGATTATGCTGCAGTTGAGCCGATCGTAGATGCAATTACTCCGGTTCCCGGCGGTGTTGGAAGCGTAACAACTTCTGTACTGGTTGGACACGTAGTAGAAGCAGCGATGCGTACATTGTAAAAGAAGTGTCAGCAAAATGAAATTTAACACGGTCCCCGATGCAATTTGTGTCGGGGATTGCTTTATTATGATACGGGAAATTCGAGGAATTTCCCGTATCATAATAAAGCACTTTGTGCAGCGATGTGCGGGGATATGTGAAGCACACTTTTGTTATAACAATATGTTTCAGGACATACAAAATGAATTGTAGAAGAAATGAGGTAATATGTGGGATATATTAAAAAGCATAATCATTGTATATTGGGGTGTTATCAGTATAATTACGTTTGCTGCATTTGGGATTGACAAGTGGAAAGCAGTCAAAGGAAAATGGCGTATACCGGAAAAAGATTTGTTTTTAATGGCAGCTTTCGGTGGAACTGCAGGTGCGGTTGTCGGAATGATGGTGTTCCATCACAAAACAAAGAAATATAAATTCACGATCGGAATGCCTCTTCTGCTTACTGTACAGATTTTAGTGGTGATTGGCCTTTACATGCGATGTTTCTCCATGTGATATGGCATAAGATGATGAAATGGAAGCATATATGAATGGGAAGAATATACTAAGAGAAAGACTGTAAAAAGATGTGTTTTCTTTGGAAGTTTATGCTAAGTCCACAATAAAGAAGCTTTTGAAGACAGCTCTGGAACCGGTTGGGACTACCATGTATGTCTGGGGTGGAGGTTGGGGGAAAATAGCAGCATCCAGTAAATATACTACCAGAATCGGCGTCAGTCCTGCCTGGAAAAAATTTTATAAAAAACAAAAGAAAAATTATGATTATACGAAAACAAGATTCCAGATTGCAGACGGCCTGGATTGTTCCGGTTATGCAGGATGGTGCATATATAACATCATGAATACGGTGAGTGGTAAAAGAGGATATGTAATGCCGGCAAAGAATATGGCATACAATTATGCCAAAAGAGGCTGGGGTGAATATACAGAGATGAGTAAAGTAAAGAATTTTCGGGCCGGCGATATTATGAGTTCTTCGGGACATGTATATATTGTGGTGGGACAATGCGGGGACGGAAGTGTGGTACTGCTTCATTCAAGTCCGCCCGGAGTTCAGATTTCAGGAACGGAAACACCCTCCGGTAACAGAAACAGTCAGGCCGGTAAACTGGCAAATCAATATATGAAAAAATATTTTCCCAAATGGTATAAAGAATTTGGGAACGATATAAAAGACAGAACATATCTGACGGAGTACAACCGTATGAGGTGGGATATATCTGGAAAATCTGTCATGTTTGACCCTGATGGATACAGAAATAAGACGGCAGAGCAAATTTTAGAAGATATATTTAAATAAGTGATTGACAAAAGAATAACGATTGTTTATACTTAAAGTGTGTAATTCAAAATTGCTGTATCAGGTGCAAAACAGTTTATATAAACTGTTTTGAAGAGGGAATTGGGTGAGAATCCCAAGCGAACAGGTCACTGTGATCAGGTAGCGGTTTTAATATGCCATTGCACCACCCGAGTGTGTGAGAAGGTAAAATCGCGTAAATCTGTCAGTCAGGAAACCTGCCTGGTATATGAGATGTGCTCCTGGTTTAGCGCAAACATCCAACCAAGCTGTAGACAGGGCTTGTAAAACGTGTCTGTATGGGTGAGCAGTCACATTTATGAAAACATATATAGTACAGGATGAATCTCAATGCAAGGAGACTGCACAAATACCTCCTTCATACCGTAGAAGTCTCAACGGACCTACGCATAACTCTTTGAGATCTGAAAACGGCATGAGCCCGGCAGTTTATGGAACTGCCGGGACTTTTTGTAATATTGTACCGAAATTTGTACAAATAGCATATTGTTAAATTATTATCAATATGCTATAATAACAGTGTGTTAAAACATTAACAAGATGTAGATGAAAGGAGAACATATGAGTAAGATAACTGTTATTGGTGCGGGAAGTGTAGGTTCGACAATTGCATACACCCTGTCTCACGAAGAAATTGCTTCAGAAATCGTTTTGATCGATATTAACAAGGAAAAAGTATTGGGTGAGGTTATGGATATCGAGCAGGGAACCTGTTTCCGCGATCCTATTTCCATCATTGCGGGAGAATATGAAGACGCAAAAGATTCAGACATTGTGATCATCACCTCAGGAATGGCACGTAAACCGGGACAGACAAGGATTGAGCTCACCCAGACAAACGTAGATATTTTGAAACAGATAACTCCGGAAATTGTAAAATATGCTCCGAAGGCTCTTTATATTATCGTAAGCAATCCGGTAGATATTCTTACTTATGTTTTTACAAAAATTTCAGGACTTCCGGAGAATCAGATCATTGGTTCAGGAACAATCCTTGATACGGCGCGTCTGAAATGCGGATTGTCTGAACATTTTAAAATTGCCCAGAAAAATATTCATGCCTATGTGTTTGGTGAACACGGAGATACATCTTTTGTACCGTGGAGTGGTGCCTATATTTCAGGCGTAAGCGTAGATGAATATTATAAGCTGATGAAGTCTAAGGGAAGAGACGATATTGAGGAACTGGATAAACCGGCTATGGAAGAATATGTCCGCAAGTCCGGAGGGAAGGTAATTGCTAATAAGGGAGCCACATTCTATGCTGTATCAGCGGCAGTATGTAATCTTTGCGGAACCCTTCTTGCATCATCTGATTCTATTAAGACGGTTTCTTCTATGATGCACGGAGAATATGGGATTGAAGATGTCTGTCTGAGCACACTGACGATCGTGGGACCAAACGGTGTTCAGGGGAAAGTTCCCATGCGGATGAACAAAAAAGAAATCGAGAAACTGCAGGCCAGTGCAAATGCTCTTAAAGCTGTTATTGCAGAAATTGAGTTATAGGAATGTATTTGCAGGAAAACAGAAAGGAACATCTAATTATGAAGTACAGTTATTATCCGGGATGTACCCTGAAGAACAAGGCAAAAGATTTAGATGCTTATGCCCGCGCCTGTGCCAAAGTACTGGGATTTGAACTGGAAGAAATCAGTGAGTGGCAGTGCTGCGGAGGCGTATATCCGCTGGGCAGTGATGAGATCGCCACAAAATTGTCTTCTGTACGTGCACTGAATGAAGCAAAAGAAAAAGGCCAGGACCTTGTTACTTTGTGTTCGGCCTGTCATCATGTTATCAAGCGGGTGAACGATGACATGAAAAATGTGGAGGATATCCGCACAAGAGCCAATAATTATATGGGGCTTGAAGAACCGTATGCAGGTGAGACGAAAGTACTTCACTTTCTTGAAGTGTTGAGGGATAAGGTGGGCTTTGACACAATAAAAGAAAAGGTGGCAAATCCCCTCACAGGTAAAAAAATCGGGGCATATTATGGCTGTCTGCTGCTTCGCCCCGGCAAGATTCTGGAATTTGATAATCCTGAAAATCCGAAAATTATGGAGGATTTTATCCGTGCGATCGGAGCTGAACCGGTCATCTATCCATACCGCAATGAATGTTGCGGCGGATACATATCATTGAAGGAAAAAGAACTGGCAAAGAGCATGTGCGATAAGATTACAGAGAGTGCTGCCGGTTTTGGAGCAGATATGCTGATCACAGCCTGTCCGCTCTGCATGTATAATTTGAATAAGAGCGCTGTCAGTGATCTTCCGGTATACTACTTTACAGAGCTTCTGGCAGAGGCACTGGGCATCCGTGAAGAAGTGAAAGAGGAGGTGGGGAATAAATGAACACAGCAAAAAAACAGGCAGAACTGATCAAAGAAATCAGTGGTGTAAATCCTCTTAAATGTATGAAATGCGGTAAGTGTTCGGCTTCCTGCCCCTCATATAATGAAATGGATATCAAGCCGCATCAGTTTGTATCCTATGTCATAAACGAAGATATAGAAGCGTTGGTTAACTCAAAATCCCTCTGGAAATGTCTTTCCTGCTTTGCCTGCGTGGAACGGTGCCCCAGGGATGTAAAACCGGGTAAATTGATTGATGCAGCCAGACAGATTGTGGAACGTCAAAAAGGCGGGGATTATCTTTCACCTGATGAGATACCGGAGTCTCTTGATCCGGATATTCCACAGCAGCTGCTGGTAAGTGCATTCAGAAGATACAGGAGGTGAGACTGGTGCAGAGAATAGGTGTGTTTGTCTGTCATTGCGGAAGCAATATTGCCGCAACGGTAGATGTAAAAAAAGTAGCAGAGATGGCTTTGATGGAGCCGGGCGTTGTTCATGCGGAAGATTACCAGTATATGTGTTCTGAAGCCGGTCAGCTCAGGATTCAGGAGGCTATAAAAGAAAAAAATCTGGGAGGAATTGTTGTTTGCTCCTGCTCCCCGCGTATGCACGAAACTACATTCCGCAAGGCTGCGGAAAAAGCAGGATTGAATCCCTATATGGTGGAGATAGCGAACATCCGTGAGCACTGTTCCTGGATTCATAAAGATATGGAAGAAGCCACAAAAAAGGCGGTCATTCTGATGCGTGCAGCAGTGGCAAAAGTGAATTTAAATGCGCCGCTTCAGCCAGGTGAGAGCCGGGTGACGAAACGTGCACTGGTCATTGGGGGCGGTATCGCAGGTATTCAGACTGCACTTGATATTGCGGATGCAGGATATCCGGTTGATATTGTGGAGAAGACTCCCAGTATCGGAGGACGTATGAGCCAGCTGGATAAAACGTTCCCCACGCTGGACTGTTCAGCATGTATTTTGACTCCTAAGATGGTTGAGGCAAATGCACATCCCAACATCACAATCCATACATACAGTGAAGTGGAAAAGGTATCAGGTTTCGTGGGCGATTTCACGGTGGATATCCGCAAGAAAGCCAGAAGTGTGGATATGAGCAAATGTACAGGATGCGGTGTCTGCCAGGAAAAATGTCCAAGTAAGAAAACTCCAAGTGAATTTAACAGAGGACTTAACAACCGCAGCGCCATCTATACTCCCTTTGCACAGGCAATCCCCAATGTTCCTGTAATTGACCGTGAACATTGTATAAAATTCCAGACAGGAAAATGCGGTGTCTGTGCAAAGGTATGTCAGGCCGGTGCGATTGATTACGATCAGAAAGACGAGATCATTACAGAAAAGTATGGGGCAATCGTGGTAGCTACCGGTTTTGATATGATCAAACTGGATAATTATGATGAGTATGCTTACAGCCAGAGCAAAGATGTGATTACTTCTCTGGAACTGGAACGTATCATGAATGCGGCCGGACCGACAAAAGGACATCTGGAGCGGCTTTCTGACGGAAAAGCTCCGAAGGAAATTGTTTTCATACAGTGTGTTGGAAGCCGTTGTGCGGACAACAGAGGAAAGAGTTATTGCTCTAAAATCTGCTGTATGTATACGGCAAAACATGCTATGTTGATCCGCGATAAATATCCGGATGTGAATGTTACGGTATTTTATATTGATGTGCGCACGCCCGGAAAGAATTTTGATGAATTTTACCGCAGAGCTGTAGAAGAATACGGAGTAAATTATATCAAAGGCCAGGTTGGAAAAGTGATTCCGCAGCCGGATGGAAAACTTCTGGTGCAGGGAGCAGACCTGCTGGATAACAGGCAGATATTAAAAGAGGCGGATATGGTGGTTCTGGCAGCGGCCATTGAACCGAATCCGGATGTCAGAAAAATTGCGACAATGCTGACAGCCAGCATTGATACAAACAATTTCCTGACTGAGGCTCACGCAAAGTTGCGTCCTGTGGAATCACCTACGGCAGGTATTTTTCTTTCAGGTGTATGCCAGGGGCCGAAAGATATACCGGAGACGGTATCTCAGGCAGGTGCGGCAGCTGTAAAAGCAATTGGGTTGCTTGCAAAAGATAAACTGATGACCAATCCATGTACGGCACATTCAGATGAACTGCTCTGTAACGGATGTTCTCAATGTGCAAATGTGTGTCCATACGGGGCAATTTCCTATGAAGTAAAACAGGTGAATGACCACGGAATTCGGGAAGACCGCCGTATCGCGGTAGTTAATACAGCACTTTGCCAGGGCTGCGGCGCATGTACGGTAACTTGTCCTTCCGGAGCAATGGATCTGCAGGGATTCTCTAACAGACAGATTTTAGCGGAGGTGGATGCGATATGTCGATAGAAAACAATGAGGAATTCAGACCAAAGATCGTGGCATTTTGCTGTAACTGGTGCAGTTATGCAGGAGCGGATCTGGCAGGAAGTTCAAGGCTGGCTTATCCGGCAGATGTAAAGATTATTCGCGTTCCCTGTTCCTGCCGTGTAAATCCCATGTTTATTTTAAGGGCATTTGAAAAGGGGGCAGACGGTGTGATTCTGTGCGGATGTCATCCGGGAGATTGCCATTATACTACAGGCAATTTCTATGCAAGAAGACGTATGACATTACTTTTCTCCATGCTGGATTACATTGGTGTTGAAAACGGACGTACCAGAGTGGAATGGGTATCCGCAGCCGAAGGCGTAAAATTTTCTACAACCATGAATGAGTTTGTGGAAAAAATACGTTCTCTCGGTAAGAACGTAAGATTGGAGGATTTGAGATGCAGGAGTTAGTTGCAAGAGCAAAAGAATTGCTGGCGGATAAAACAGTAGCCCGCGTTCTCGGCTGGAAAGCAGGAGACCTGCCCTACAATCCGGAACCGGCTTACTTTGAAAAAGAAGAAGATTTTAAAGATTTTGTTTACGATGGATTTTGCGGAGCAAATTTGAGTAAATATATGATCGAGGCGTCAAAGCTGGAAGGAAAAACTCTGGTCTGCTTAAAACCCTGTGATACATACAGCTTTCAGGAGCTAATGAAAGAACATCGTGTAGACCGGGAAAAAGCTTATATTATCGGTGTTGGCTGCAAAGGTAAACTTGATATTGAAAAGATAAAAAAACAGGGTATTAAGGGAATTGAAAGTGTGTCAGGAGCAGAGATAAACGGTCCTGCCGAAGAACTGAAATTCCAGACTGTCTATGGTGAAAAGACCTGTTCCTACGCAGATGGCATGCTGGAGAGATGCCATGTCTGCAAAGGAAAAGACCATATGGTCTATGATGAAATCATCGGGGAATCCAGGGAAACGAAAGATTCGGACCGTTTTGCTGAAGTTGAAAAGATTGAGGCCATGAGTCCGGAAGAAAAATTTGCATTTTTCCAGAAAGAACTAAGTAAATGTATTCGTTGTAATGCCTGCAGAAATGTATGCCCGGCATGTAGCTGCCGTAAATGTGTCTTTGACAGCAATAAGTTTGACAGTGCTCAGAAAGCCAATGTGGATTCTTTCGAAGAAAAAATGTTCCATATTATCCGTGCTTTCCATGTGGCGGGAAGATGTACCGATTGCGGTGAGTGCAGCAGAGTCTGTCCGCAGGGAATACCGCTTCACTTATTTAACCGCAAGTTTATTAAGGACATTAACGAATTTTACGGTGAGTATCAGGCAGGGGCAGATATGGAGCCGCGCACACCGCTTACAGATTATGTATTTGAAGATGTGGAACCGTCCGTTGTGACAGAAAGGGGATAATGTATGTATAAGATTAAAAAAGATAATTTGTCGGCATTATTCCAGATGATTTCTGCGAATCAGGAACTTTATGTACCGGCTGAAGTGAACGGTCAGGTGAATCTGGCAGTCTACAGGGAAGATACAAAGGCAGATATCGATACGTTAAAAACGGTCAAATCTCCCAAGGATGCTTTTTTTCCTCAGAGTGAGACACTGTATACCTGCGTGAAGGACGGAAAGAAAATTTCAATCGAACCTCAGGAGCTGGCAAGTCAGAATTTTGTTGTGTTTGGTATGAGAGCCTGTGATGTAAAGGGGCTGGAAGTACTGGACAGAGTATTTTTATCAGATCCGGTTGACAGTTTTTATGCAGCAAGAAGAGAGCATGGCATTATTGTTGCTCTGGCCTGTCATGAACCGGAGGAATCCTGTTTCTGTAAGGTGTTTGGAACAGATGCGGCAGATCCGTCAGCAGATGTCGCTGCATGGCTTGTAGAAGATGAACTTTTCTGGAAACCATTAACAGAAAAAGGAAATTCGCTTACGGAAGAAGTTAAGAGTGTTCTGGAAGAAACTGATGATAAAGATGAGGAGAAACTTTCTAAAGAGAAAGAAAATATCAGAGCCATCATCGAAAAACTGCCGTATACGAATCTTTCTCTTGAGGGATGGAATGGCGAGGTCCTGATGGATAAATTTAATTCCCCTGTATGGGATGAACTGTATAAACCATGTCTGGCATGCGGAACATGTACCTTTGTATGCCCGACCTGTCAGTGCTATGATATTAAAGATTATGACACGGGCCATGGCATTAAACGTTATCGCTGCTGGGATTCCTGCATGTATTCTGATTTTACCATGATGGCACACGGAAATAACCGTACCACCCAGATGCAGCGGTTCAGACAGAGATTTATGCACAAGCTGGTATATTTCCCTGCCAATAATGATGGCATGTATTCCTGTGTAGGGTGCGGAAGATGTGTGGATAAGTGTCCGTCATCCCTGAATATAGTTAAAGTGATCAAGGCATTTGAAAAACAACAGGGAGGTGAAAAAAATGAGTGAATGTACCTGCCATAAAAATTTTACACTTGATACGCTGATCCCGAAGGTCGGAGTGATTACAGATATAAGACAGGAAACACCGGATGTCAAAACATTTCGCGTGAATGCTCCGGAGGGAGGCAAGTTGTTCGAACATATGCCAGGGCAGTGTGCGATGTTGTGCGCACCCGGCATCAGCGAAGGTATGTTTTCCATTACATCTTCGCCTACAAATAAAGAATATCAGGAATTCAGTATAAAAAAATGCGGTATCCTGACAGATTATCTCCACAGTCTTCAAGTGGGTGATGAGATTACCGTCAGAGGACCATATGGAAATCATTTCCCGGTGGAAGATAAGTTGAAAGGTAAAAATCTCTTATTTATTGCAGGTGGTATCGGATTGGCACCTCTCCGTTCAGTCATTAATTATGTTTTAGACAATCGTCAGGATTATGGTACGATCGACATTGTATATGGTTCACGTTCTGCCGATGATCTGGTGCAGCTAAAAGAGATACAGGAAGTCTGGATGAAAACGGAAGGCGTCAATGTGTATCTTACGATTGACCGGGAACAGGAAGGCTGGGACGGACATGTGGGGTTTGTTCCTAATTATGTAAAAGAACTTGGATTTTCCACGGATAAGACAGCTCTTCTGTGCGGACCGCCTATTATGATTAAATTTGTACTTGCCGGTTTGCAGGAACTTGGATTTTCTAAAGAACAAGTCTATACCACATTGGAATTGCGCATGAAATGCGGAGTCGGAAAATGCGGAAGATGTAATATCGGTTCCAAATATGTATGCAAAGACGGCCCGGTATTCCGCTGCGATGAAATAGATGAAATGCCGAATGAGTATTAAGAAATACCCTTCGGGTATACCTTTATGGCCAGAATACGTGGCCATTTCATAAAGAAAGGAAGAAATGTCATGGAAAATATGGTGAATGTGTATTTTTTTGGTAAGAAGTACAGTGTTCCAGCAGATCTGACAATTATGACAGCGATGGAATATGCCGGTTATACTCTGAAAAGAGGCTGTGGCTGCCGTCATGGTTTTTGCGGAGCCTGTGCAACTATTTACAGAATTAAAGGAAAAAATGAACTGAAGACATGTCTTGCCTGTCAGACACAGGTGGAAGAGGGAATGTACGTTGCAAGTATCCCGTTCTTCCCTACTGATAAGAGAACTTATGAGATAGAGGACCTGAAACCGAATCAGCAGGTAATGATGGAGCTTTGCCCGGAAATTTACAGCTGCATTGGCTGTAATGCATGTACGAAAGCATGTACCCAGGATTTGAATGTTATGCAGTATATAGCATATGCACAGCGCGGTGAGCTGGAAAAATGTGCGGAGGAATCTTTTGACTGTGTTGCCTGCGGCTGCTGTTCCGTAAGATGTCCGGCTGGTATTTCTCATCCGATGGTAGGCCTTCTTGCAAGAAGACTTACAGGAAAGTATATTGCGCCGGAGAGCAAACATCTGACAAAACGTGTGGATGAAATCAATGAAGGCCAGTATGATGAGCTGATTGAGAAGATTATGCAAAAACCGATTACAGAGATGCAGGAACTTTATAATACAAGAGAGATTGAAAAGTAAGGAGGGACAGCCATGTTTACACCGGAAATGATGGAATCCGTAAAAAAAGTGGAGGCTACCAGGGATATGCGTATGGGTATGGAACCCAGACGAATGACAGCAGATGAAAAAGACGCCCTTCTGAAAGCGTTCCATCCGGATTACAGAGAAGAAGCATTTGAAGAAATTAAGATTGGGCCAAATAAAGGACAGAAAGCAAATAAAGAACTTGTACATATGCTTCATTCAAACAGCCGCCTTTTGACAGATAAGGTGGACCTGGATAAGATTGATATAGATGTCGATGTGCTGGTAATCGGAGGAGGCGGTGCAGGGGCATCTGCAGCGATTGAGGCAAAAGAAGCAGGAGCTAATGTCTGTATCGTAACAAAACTCCGTATCGGAGATGCCAATACCATGATGGCAGAGGGAGGAATCCAGGCCGCGGACAAAGAAAATGATTCACCTGTACAGCATTATCTGGATGCTTTTGGGGGCGGACATTTTGCTGCAAGACCGGAACTGCTCAGACGTCTTGTCATGGAGGCACCGGACGCAATTCAGTGGCTGAACAAGCTTGGCGTTATGTTTGATAAGGATGAGGACGGCAGGATGGTGACGACCCATGGCGGCGGAACTTCCCGAAAGAGAATGCATGCCTGCAAAGATTATTCAGGCGCAGAAATCATGCGTACGCTTCGTGATGAAGTGCTGAATCAGGGAATCCCGGTCATTGAGTTTACTTCCGCTGTAGAACTGATCAAAGATGACAAGGGTCAGGTTGCCGGAGCGGTTCTTTTGAATATGGAAACAGGGGATTATCTTGTAGCCAGAGCAAAAACAGTTGTTATTGCAACCGGCGGTGCGGGACGCATGCACTATCAGGGCTTCCCTACATCGAATCATTATGGAGCAACAGCAGATGGACTTGTATTGGGATACCGTGCCGGAGCGCCGCTTCTGTATCAGGATACGATTCAGTATCATCCTACAGGCGTGGCATTCCCGTCTCAGATATATGGAGCGCTGGTAACAGAAAAAGTACGTTCTCTGGGAGCCATGCTGGTTAATAAAGATGGAGAAGCATTTATGCATCCGCTGGAAACACGCGACGTTTCTGCAGCATCTATTATCCGCGAGTGTACCGAAAGAGGAAAAGGTGTGGATACACCTCTTGGCAGCGGTGTATGGCTGGATACCCCGATGATTGAGCGACTTGGCGGTGAAGGAACGATTGAAAAGAGAATTCCTGCAATGCTCCGTATGTACATGAATTATGGAATTGATATGAGAAAGCTTCCGATTCTGGTATATCCGACTCTTCATTATCAGAATGGCGGTCTGGAAATCGGCGGAGACGGTTTTACAAAGGTGATTGATAACCTTCTGGTGGCAGGTGAGGCTGTCGGAGGCATCCATGGAAGAAACCGTCTGATGGGCAACTCTCTTCTGGATATTATTGTATTTGGACGTAATGCAGGAAAAGCAGCTGCTGCAAGATCAAAAGAAGTGCAGCTTGGCAAAATGAATCTTGACCATGTGAGTGCTTATGCAGAGGAACTGAAAGCTGCAGGAATCGATACAGGTGATGTATCACCGCTTCTGCTGCCGAAATATGCACGTCATGAAAGATAGAGAGGAGAGTGTGTGATGCGCGAAATAGAAGTTTCAAAACTTACGGATGTCATTGAAAAACTTTGTATTGAAGCAAACGAACATCTTCCGGAGGATGTAAAATGTGCCATTAAGAACTGCCGTGCATGTGAAGATGGAGAGATTGCAAAAGGCGTTCTGGACAATATCATTGAGAATTTTGAAATTGCAGATAACGAATGCGTGCCCATTTGTCAGGATACCGGTATGGCATGTGTATTTCTGGAAATCGGACAGGATGTTCATCTGGTGGGCGGTGACCTGACAGATGCGGTCAATGAAGGCGTCCGCCGCGGATATGACAAAGGTTATCTGCGCAAGTCCGTGGTAAAGGATCCGGTCCGAAGAGGAAATACCGGCGATAATACTCCGGCTATGATCTATACAGAAATAGTACCGGGTGAGCAGGTTAAGATTACCGTGGGCCCGAAAGGTTTTGGCAGCGAAAATATGAGTGCAATCCGTATGTTCAAACCGTCTCACGGTCTTCAGGGAATCAAGGATTTCATTATTGAGACGGTGGAAACTGCCGGCCCGAATCCATGTCCGCCAATGGTTGTGGGTGTAGGCATCGGAGGAACTTTTGATAAAGCGGCTCTTCTTGCGAAAAAGGCCCTTATGAGACCTCTTGACTCTTCTAATCCGGACCCGTTCTATGCAGAACTGGAAAAAGAAATGCTGGAAGAAATTAATAAGCTCGGCATCGGTCCCCAGGGATTTGGAGGAAAGACAACGGCTATTGGTTTAAATATTGAGACATTGCCGACACATATTGCAGGTATGCCCTGTGCGATCAACATTAATTGTCATGTGACGCGCCACAAAACGGAGGTGATCTAAATGGCTCGAAATATTACATTACCCCTTACAGAGGAAGTGGCAAAGACACTTCATGCCGGAGATCAGGTGCTGCTTACCGGAACAATCTATACTTCCAGAGACGCAGGCCATAAGCGTATGTGCGAAGCACTGGCAAAAGGTGAAAAGATACCTTTTGATCCAACGGATGCAACCATTTATTATGTTGGTCCCACACCGGCGAAGCCGGGACAGGTAATCGGTTCAGCAGGCCCGACAACAAGCGGCCGTATGGATGCATATGCGCCGACCATGATGTCGGTAGGAGCAAGAGGTATGATCGGAAAAGGTGCAAGACTGCCGGAAGTAGTTGAGGCTATGAAAAAATACAGCGGTATTTATTTCGGTGCTATTGGCGGAGCAGGCGCACTTCTTGCAAAATGTATTAAGAAATGTGAACTGATTGCATATGAAGATCTGGGAGCAGAGGCCCTTAGAAAATTATATGTGGAAGATATGCCGCTTGTTGTTATTATTGACAGTGAGGGGAATAATCTGTATGATAATGGCAGAAAGGAATATCTTGAAAAACAAAAGAATCAGTAAGCAAGATAAGAAATATGAGTAAAAAAGAACGCGGATTTAAAGAAAAGGAATATACAGAGAGAAAGACTGCTGTGCTGGCAGAAAATAAACAGACGTATACGGTACAGGAATACCTGGAATGCGAAAAAACATGGGTTTTTGCATTATTGATGATGAGCGGAGGATTATTGGGAGCATTTACGTATCAGATTCGCGGCGGTGTTTTCTGCAATGCTCAGACGAGTAACATCGTGCTCATGGGAATTGCTCTTGGAAGTCGGGACTGGCAGCGTGCACTCTATCTTTTGATACCGATCAGTGCCTATGCCCTTGGGTCAATAGCGTCTGAAGTTTTGCCGGTTATAGTAAGAAAAGGAGAGTTTTTAAGATGGGATACCCTCCTGATAGGAATAGAAATCATTGTGATCGTATTTCTTGGATTTCTCCCGGAAAATGCTCCTTTTCAGATCACCCAGGTGGCAGTAAACTTTATCTGCTCCATGCAATACAATACATTCCGTCAGGCCGAAGGAGAGCCCATGGCGACCACATTTTGTACAAATCATCTGCGGCAGACATGTGTTCATTTTACAAGATGGATCAGAAAGAGCAGTATGGAGCACCGCAGTAAATTCCTGCGGCATTCTCTGATGCTGGGAATGTTTGTTCTGGGAGCAATGGGTGGTACTGTACTGTGTGAGGCTTTCCAGGGAAAGGCAATCTGGGGTTCTGCGGTATTATTGATCATCATTCTGGTAGATTTAATTCATGCCGATCTGACAAAAGAAAAAGGACAGCTTTATCGTGTACCGAAGGGACATTAATGTTTTGCTTGTAATTTCGGAAAAAATGTCATAGACTAATATGATGATACTAGGGTCAAAAGGTCATGATTTTCATGCTTTTCATGTAAGAATGAAAAGCATGAGGCTGAGGCCTGCATGTATCATTTAATCAGAATGTAACAGAAGGAGTACACATGAAGCGCTTAGAACATGTGATTAAGGAAGTATCTCCCGGCTCCATTGGAGAAGAAATGGAAATTGAGCCGGGAGATGTTCTTGTTTCTATAAACAATGAGATAATTGAGGACGTCTTTGATTATCGGTATCTTATAAAAGACGAGTATCTGGAAGTATTGATACGAAAAGCAGACGGGGAAGAATGGCTTCTGGAGATAGAAAAGGATTATGATGATGATCTGGGACTTGAATTTGAGAATGGACTGATGAGTGAGTATCGTTCCTGCAGCAATAAATGTATTTTCTGTTTCATTGACCAGATGCCGCCGGGGATGCGCGAAACTCTCTATTTTAAAGATGATGATTCCCGTCTTTCCTTTTTACAGGGGAATTATATCACACTGACAAATATGAAAGAGAAGGATATTGACCGGATCATCCATATGCAGTTAGCTCCGATCAATATCTCTGTCCATACAACAAATCCGGACCTGCGGTGCAGAATGCTTAACAACCGCTTTGCGGGTGAGAAGCTGAAATTTATAAAAATGCTTTATGACGGGCATGTGGAGATGAATGGACAGATTGTCTGCTGCAAGGGCATCAATGATGGAGAAGAACTTCGCCGTTCAATAAAGGATTTATCAGAATATCTGCCTTTTATGCGCAGTGTTTCAGTAGTTCCGGCCGGAATTACACGGTTCAGGGACGGGCTTTTCCCCCTGGATCTTTTTGCAAAAGATGATGCGGCACAGGTCATTGATCTTATTGAATCATATCAACAGGAATTTTATGAAAAATATGGCCTGCATTTTATTCATGCCAGTGATGAATGGTATATTCTGGCGGGACGGGATTTCCCGGAAGAAGAGCGGTATGATGGATACATCCAGCTGGAAAATGGTGTTGGTATGATGCGGCTTCTGATGACGGAATTTGAGGACGGCATCAGACAGTTGAAAAACAGGGAAGATTTTCCGCAGCTTCAGAAAAAGGTACGGCGGACAATGACCATTGCAACAGGTAAACTGACATATGATACATTAAGAGATTTTTCTCAGCAGATGATGGAAATTTTTCCCGGTCTGACCATTCATGTGGTGTCGATCAGAAATGATTTTTTTGGAGAGACCATAACCGTATCAGGTCTGATTACCGGACAGGACCTGATAAAGCAGGTCTTGCAAAAAAAGGACTCCGGGGAGGATTCTGGAGATGAGATTATCATTCCGTCAAACATGCTCCGCACGGGAGAAGCCGTTTTTCTGGATGATGTGACAGTGGAGGATGTACAGAAAGCACTGGATATGCGGGTTGTTCCCGTAGAAACAGATGGATATGCATTCATAGAGGCAATCGTGAATCCGGAGTATGTCATGGAGCGTGAAAATGAGAACTTTGTATATGTAAAAGCATATGAAAATCTTGACAATCATTGAATGATTGCATACAATCTCCTGTAGAGGTAGAGAGCATGATACGAAAGGAATTGACATAAAATGAGTAAAATTCAAATGAATACACCCATTGTTGAGATGGATGGAGACGAAATGACAAGAATTCTCTGGAAAATAATCAAGGAGGAGCTGATTTTTCCTTTTGTTGATCTGAAATCAGAATATTATGATCTTGGTCTTGAAAACCGTAATGCAACAGATGATGCGGTGACAGTAGAGAGCGCTCAGGCGACGAAGAAATATGGCGTTGCTGTTAAATGTGCCACGATTACACCAAATGCGGCCAGAGTGAAAGAATATAATCTGAAAGAAATGTGGAAGAGTCCAAATGGTACTATCAGGGCAATTCTGGATGGAACAGTTTTTCGTACGCCTGTTATCGTAAAGGGAATCAAGCCGAATGTCCGTACATGGAAAAAACCGATCACAATCGCAAGACATGCCTATGGGGATGTTTATAAATCTGTTGAAATGAAAATACAGACTGCAGGGCGTGCAGAACTTGTTTTTACTGCAGAAGACGGAACTGTTTCCAGAGAGTTGATTCATGAATTTAAGGGTCCGGGAGTACTTCAGGGAATGCATAATGTCAGCAGGTCTATTGAAAGTTTTGCAAGAAGCTGTTTTTCTTATGCACTGGATACAAAACAGGATTTATGGTTTGCAACAAAGGATACTATATCAAAAAAATATGATCATACTTTTAAAGACATCATGCAGGAAATTTATGATAATGAGTATGCCGATAAATTTAAAGAAGCCGGCATCACTTACTTTTATACTTTGATCGATGATGCTGTGGCACGTGTGATGAAATCAGAGGGCGGATATATCTGGGCGTGCAAAAATTACGATGGAGACGTGATGAGTGACATGATCAGTTCTGCTTTTGGTTCATTGGCGATGATGACGTCCGTTTTAGTTTCTCCTGACGGATGCTATGAATATGAAGCGGCACATGGAACCGTACAGCGTCATTACTACAGGCATCTGAAAGGTGAGGAAACATCCACCAATTCTGTTGCAACTATTTTTGCATGGAGCGGTGCACTGCGCAAACGCGGTGAACTGGATGGATTGGATGAATTGACAGATTTTGCGGACAGGCTTGAAAAAGCTACTATAGATACAATTGAGTCTGGAAATATGACAAAAGATCTTGCGCTCATTACTTCACTTGAGAATGTAAATGTGCTGAACAGCCAGGATTTCATCAAGGCAATCCGGACAAGACTGGAGGCATAATTGATTTTTCGGAGACACCGCGGGAGGTGTCTCCTGTTTTTGTTTGCGCGCCATGGGCGCGCTCTAACGGGTGAAAGTCCCGAACATGCCC
>JAUNSC010000050.1 GCA_030539395.1 Eubacteriales bacterium | reverse complement strand
TCCTTTTTATTTTAGGGATAATTCCTATTTCTGCCAATGATAATTATACACTAACCCAAGCCACTCCAATTTACTTACGGAAACCTCGTAAGCCGTTCTTTTTTCCGCCAGGTCTCCATCCATCTTTTTTACATATTCCCGGCTCTGAATCCTTCCCCATATCTGTACGTGTCCTCCTACTTCAAACCCGGAAGTAAAACGGGCATTTCTTCCCCAGCAGATGCAGGGTATGTAATCTGATTTTCCATAGGGACGGTTTACCGCCACCAGCATATCCGATATTTCTCTCCCAAGAGGTGTTTTCCGGTAGACCGGGGGTTTGCAGATATAGCCATCCAGGAAAATCTGGTTGGTCTTTACTTTGTCCGTCTCTTCCTCCGTAAATGCCACCTCCCTTGCAAACACCGAAAGAACCAGACGGTTTTTCTTCTCCTCATGACGGTTATAGGACCTGAATTGTCCAGTTACGCGGATAAACTCGCCCCTATAGTCCTGATTCACATCGATAAGCCTTTCAGAAATCATGACCGGAATCCGGTCGGAAGATTCACTGAGGCGCTTTACCTGCACCTCCACCAGATAGAAGCCCTCCCCAAAGACCTCATGACTGAATAGAAATTCTGATACAATTTCCCCGATAATAGATACCTGATTGTTTTCAATGATTTTGTCTGACATATGCAGTTCTCCCTTCTTCTTTACGAAGTATCTCTTTTCGTATTTTTATATAGCTATATCTATTCAAAACAGAAAATTTTTAGAACAACCTGTCCCGGAAATTGCTCGACACCTCTCGACATATACTGCCGCCATTCACAGTCATGTATTCACATAATGTGTACAAAACCCTTGTAAATTACATAATTTGTGATACAATCATTACGGCACATTAAAAGAAAGAAGGTATTTTATTTTTATGAATCGAGAAAATATCCGTAACATTGCGATCATTGCGCATGTTGATCACGGAAAGACCACGCTCGTGGATGAATTATTGAAACAAAGCGGTGTATTCAGAGAAAATCAGGCCATTGCCGAACGCGTCATGGACTCTAATGATATTGAACGTGAACGCGGCATCACTATTCTCTCCAAAAATACTGCCGTATATTATAAAGACTATAAAATTAATATTGTAGATACACCGGGCCATGCCGATTTCGGCGGTGAGGTGGAACGTGTGCTGAAAATGGTTGACGGTGTCATCCTTGTGGTTGATGCTTTTGAAGGTTCCATGCCCCAGACAAAATTTGTTCTCCGAAAAGCTCTGGATCTGGATCTTCCTGTTATTGTCTGTATTAACAAGATCGACCGTCCGGAAGCAAGACCGTCTGAGGTTATTGATGAAATCCTGGAACTGTTTATTGATCTTGATGCGTCTGACGAACAGCTTGACTGTCCGTTTGTATATGCCTCCGCAAAAGCCGGCTATGCCGTACTGGAGTTAAGTGATGAGCATCGGGATATGACCCCGCTGTTTGAGACGATCATCAACTATATCCCGGCTCCGAAAGGAAATGAAGACGCTCCGCTTCAGATTCTCATCAGCACTGTCGATTACAACGAATACGTGGGCCGTATCGGTGTTGGTAAAGTGGACAATGGTTCTATCCGCATAAATCAGGATGTGATTCTGGTCAACCATCACGAACCGGATAAACAGAAAAAAGTAAAAATCAGCAAGCTCTATGAATTTGACGGGCTGAATAAGGCGGATGTAACAGAAGCCGGTACAGGCTCTATCGTTGCTATCTCCGGCATTGCCGATCTCCATATCGGTGATACCCTGTGTTCTCCTGATCATGTGGAAGCCATCCCGTTCCAGAAAATTTCAGAGCCGACCATTGCAATGCATTTTCTTGTAAATGACAGCCCGCTTGCCGGAAAAGAAGGAAAATATGTTACTTCCCGTCATCTTCGTGACCGTCTGATGCGTGAGCTGAATACAGATGTCAGTCTGAGAGTAGAAGAGACTGAAGATATGGATACCTTTAAAGTATCCGGACGAGGTGAGCTTCATCTGTCCGTGCTGATTGAAAATATGCGCCGTGAAGGTTATGAATTTGCCGTCAGCAAAGCAGAAGTTATTTATAAAGAAGACGAAAGAGGCAAGAAACTGGAACCGATGGAAATTGCTTACGTAGATGTTCCTGAAGAATTTTCCGGTACTGTCATCAATAAGCTCAGTACCAGAAAAGGTGAGCTTCAGGGCATGAGCCAGGCAAGCAGCGGTTATACCCGTCTGGAATTTTCCATTCCCTCCAGAGGCCTGATCGGTTACCGCGGCGAATTTCTCACTGACACCAAAGGAAACGGTATCCTGAACACCGTTTATGACGGATACGGTCCCTACAAGGGAGATATCCAGTACCGCAAACAGGGTTCCCTGATTGCATTTGAATCCGGCGAAGCTGTCACCTACGGTCTGTTCAATGCCCAGGAGCGCGGCACCTTATTTATAGGTCCGGGTGCAAAAGTTTACTCCGGTATGGTCATCGGGCAAAACGGAAAAACAGATGATATTGAGTTAAATGTCTGCAAAACAAAACATCTGACCAATACCCGTGCATCCGGTTCTGATGACGCGCTGAAGCTTACCACGCCAAAGGTATTAAGTCTGGAGGAAGCACTGGAATTTATCGATACAGATGAGCTTCTTGAGGTTACCCCTTCCTCCCTGCGCATCCGGAAAAAAATTCTGGACCCGACCATGAGAAAACGCGCCGCATTCAACAAAAAGAATGCTCAGTAATCTTAATTTAAGTGCTGTTTATGGAACAGGAATTTCCTGTTCCACAAATAAAAGAGCCGCAGTTTTGCAGCTCTTTTATTATGTAATGGTTTTATTCCGCCAGTTTTGGCAGCACTTCATTTAATTTTCCATAAATCGTATAGTCTGCTTTTTCATCCTGGTATTTTCTGCGGTTTCCAACCAGGATCATTTTATCTCCTTTATAATAGCGAAGATTGTTTTCACAGATTTCAGGTGCCAGCTGTGCTCCGACGATCAGCAGCACATCTGCTTTTGAAATCTCATTTGCCACCTTTGTCATCACTGCGTTGTCAACCATTTCTCCAAACAGACGAACCGCAGGACGGACAGGTGCCATACACTTTTCACACAAAGGAACTTTCCTGGCATTCATCATAAATTCTTTTGAATATTCCTTCTGGCATCTCGGGCACTTATTTTTATAAATGCTTCCATGAGGTTCATATACATTTTTGCATCCTGCTCTCTGGAACATTCCATAAACGCTTCTTGCCACTATCGCTTTTACGATGCCCTCCTGTTCCAGACTGGCAATCGCCCTGTATGCAGGACCGGGCTGCGGTTCCTGAGCAAGAATTTCATTTTTGTAGAAGCGGAAAAAAGATTCTGTCCGCGTATTATAAAATGCACTGCTGTACATTTCTTCCGGAGAATATCCATATTCAGCCTCAATGTCGTATGCCCTTTCCTGATCTCTCAGGCGGTAATGTCCACACTCCCGCAGCATATCCCCGCCGCAGATGACCACAAGATATTTGCTCTCCCGTATCATCTTTCTGACCATATCAACTGTTGCTTCTACCATACTCATCACCCCCACGTATATTTTCTTTGTGATTTCATATTTTATGATGATGCCGGGATTGTGGAAGTGCGAAGCACGAAACAATCTGTAAGGCATCTTTTGACTCCGGTATCTTATGATTCAGGTGCCAAAACCGGTTTACGGCTGTTTTCCGATATAAGCCAGGATACCGCCATCCACATAAAGAATATGTCCATTGACAAAATCCGATGCATCTGAAGCAAGAAAAATTGCCGGTCCCATCAGGTCTTCCGGTGTTCCCCAACGTGCCTGAGGCGTCTTTGCAATGATAAACTGGTCAAACGGATGTCTGCTTCCATCCGGCTGTATTTCTCTGAGAGGCGCCGTCTGAGGTGTTGCTATGTATCCCGGCCCGATTCCGTTGCACTGGATATTGCACTCACCGTACTCTGATGCAATGTTCTTCGTCAGCATTTTCAGTCCGCCTTTTGCAGCCGCGTAAGCAGAAACTGTCTCACGGCCCAGTTCGCTCATCATGGAACAGATATTAATGATCTTTCCGTGTCCTTTTTTGATCATTCCCGGAATCACTGCTTTAGACACAATAAATGGTGCGTTTAAGTCTATATCTATCACCTGACGGAATTCTTCCGCTTTCATCTCAGTCATTGGGATACGTTTGATTATCCCTGCATTATTTACCAGAATATCGATCGTGCCCAGCTCTTTCTCAATATCTTCCACCATCTTCTGCACCTGAGCCTCATCCGTAACATCGCAGATGTATCCTTTTGCCTCAATCCCTTTTTCTGCATAATCTGCCAGCGCCTGATCCAAATGTTTCTGATCGCGGCAGTTAAATGCAATTTTAGCTCCTGCACCGGCATAAGCCTCTGCGATGGCAAAACCAATGCCATATGCCGCTCCGGTTACCAGCGCCACTTTTCCTTCCAGTGAAAATTTCTTTAAACAATCCATCGTTCCTTCCCTCCACTATTTATTTTTATTTAATCTGATATACCGTACAGCCGTCGGCTTTCCACACCACTTCTGCCTCTGCATCCGGATCATAATATGTGTGAATATACTGCATGGTAACGTCTATTTTGTCATCCACAAGGTATACCTTTTCATTTCCAATCATATCACGGTAGGGGTTGGTGATCCCAAAATCCTGCAGCACCTTACAGCTGACCGGTGTATGGGCCGGCCATCCGCCTGTTGCAGCTATATTTTCTGCTATCCCAAAGGGCGGCGTTTCAAATACCCCATAGCTCTTCAAAAAGGAAAGCTGTCCCACTTTTGCCAGATATAAATGCTCTTTGTCACTTTCAACCTTCTCTATTACAGCTCGCTTTTGGGCACGATTTGCTTTTCTGTCCACATTCGTCCTCAGATATTTCTCGCAGGAATTATTTGATCTGTGCCTCATCCCTTTTCCGTCGGATGTTTTTGAATCCTTAGCGGTAAATCCCCAAATCAATAAGCAGCACACGATCAAAAACACCGGAACACAGATCCCCTCTATCCGGCTTTTTCTGCTGCAGAACATCCACAAAACTGTCAGGGAAACAGCCAGCCAGATGCCCACGTCCACCCGGTTGTACAGATAGCGTCCCTGATAGAACAAAAAGAGATATAAAAACATCACAATTCCCGTCTCATAAAGACTGCTGACGAAATCCATCCAACTGTGCCGGCTAAAAAACAGCCAGTATAAAACAAGACAAAACGCACAGCAAAACGCGGCAACCTCCGGCAGCTTTTTCATAACCTTCTTCACAAAAGCTTTAAAAAACTGTCGATTAACAGCCACCGGCTCCTTTAAAGCGATGAGTTTCTCCATTACTGCCAGACCAAACTTTTCAGTATCCATAAAATTCCATCCGCGAATCAGCTTGAACGCATTTTCATCAAGTCCCAGTTCCTCGTAAACTTCTCTGTTTTTATCGTAATTCGGGAATCCATAGTCAAACAGCATGGTCCTTGCATTATTGTATTCCAGATATTCCTGCCATTCGGGTGAACGGTACGCAGCATGGTCTGCAAGGTACAGCCCTGCCACTAAAAGTAAAAGCAGACCGAATGTCTTTATATAAGAAAAAACTTTTATCAGGCGCTGACCTTTCTTCTCATTTTTCAATTCAAGAAGCTGGTACAGACCGATGCCCGTCATCAAAAATGCAATTGCAAAAAACTGCGGGCTGCGATACATAAATCCAAAGCACGCCAATAAATACCCTGCTATCAGACTGCACATTCTGATTTTTGCAGACGACACTGAATAGAAAATCAACAGTATGCCAGCTGCCGTTGCTATCCCGGCTGTTTTTGTATACTGCAGCCTGATATATCCTTCATAAGCAAAAAACAGCAGTACTGTCAGCGATACCAGTATCGGAAAAATATTTTTTTGCCTTTGACTGACCACAAAGAAAACAGAGGTAAAAGATGCAAATAAAACAGCATACTGGAGCAATGCATACCATGGAACACTCTGTTTTATCCTGTAAAGTCCTGCAAGGAGTAAACCCAGCACATAATTGGAATACACCAAATGTGCATCAAAGACCCCTTTCACTCCATTTACAAAATTGCAAATTGCCACATCATCATTTACTTCATATCCCGGGCTGAATACCAGAAGCAGTCCCGCAAGAATCACTGCGTTTACAAAAATCGCAAACCCCGGTTTGCTTCTGTATTTTTCAAACGATGCTCTTATCCTCCTCATCGTCATCCCTCTTTTCATACGTTCTGTCACTTATTATGTACCGCGGTCTTGCTTTGGTCTCCATATATATTTTTCCCACATACTCTCCGATGATGCCCGTACAGATCAACTGTATCCCGCAGACCAGACACATGATCGCACATGTGCTTGCCCATCCCTGAACTACTTCACCCCGGAAAAACTGTACTAAAATCCAGATGATCAGAAGAAAACTCATAAAGGATACAATCGTTCCGACTCCGGCAATCATGCGGATGGGCTTTATGCTGAGACTGGTAATCCCATCCAGGGCCAGACCAAGCATTTTCGACAGAGGATAATGACTTTTCCCCGCCAGCCGCTCGTGTCTTTCATAATATACCTGTGTACTGCGAAATCCAACCAGCGGGACCAGACCCCGCAGATATATATTCACTTCTTTAAATTCAGCCAGTTCTTTTAATACACGGCAGGATATCAGCCGATAGTCCGCGTGATTATAAATTACTTCCGCGCCCATCCAGTTCAAAAGCTTATAGAATGTCTGAGCGGTAAACCTCTTAAAGAATGTATCAGTTTCTCTTTTGTTTCTTACCCCGTAAACTACCTCATACCCGTTTCTGTATTGTTTCACCATTTCATCCATGGCATTAATGTCATCCTGTCCGTCACAGTCAATAGAAATTGTAATATCACAGATTCCGCTCTCCTGTGATTCCATCAATCCTGCAAGAACAGCATTCTGATGTCCCCTGTTTCTGCTCTGAGAAATACCAATATAATGCTCATCGCTCTCAGACAGATCATATATTATATTCCACGTATTATCTGTGCTCCCATCATTAACAAACATGATTCTGCTCGCAGGTGCAATCTCTCCCTTTGTGATTAATTCCTGAATTTTTTTCAAAAACATAGGCGCAGTTACCGGCAAAACTGTTTCTTCGTTATAGCATGGAATAACGATATATAAAACTGGCGCTTTCCTCACTGATACTCCTCCTCTTTTTGCAGCAGTTATGTTTTAATCAATTATAATTTAGAATCGGGCAGGTGTCAACAAATCAAAAGGGCATCCATTTCCATGCCACTTTAAAATTACTTTTACTCAAATCAAACAGCCGGATATAATCTTCCTCACTCAAATATACCGCTTCTCTGCCTGCTGCAGCGGTCCGCTCCGCATCCGGTGCACTTTCTTCTATCGCCGCTTCACCTTCGTTCTCCTCAATAGCCGCAGAATGTACACAACCCTGAATTGCAATCTGGGGAAACATCCAGGTATATATGATGCATCCCGCAATCAAAAGAATTCCCCGGACAGCTTTTTTTAATGTCCTGTTATTTAAATACATGCAAAAACCTCTCCATACTCAGAAAATATACTCCAAGTATTGACAAACTTTAGCTGTTTATTCCCCGACGGATATTTCGCAGTCCCTGTTTATTACAGCATTATATAAAATTCACAAAAAATTCAGTTAACACCGTGTTTCAATGATGATATAATAATCACAACATGCGGATTATATCATTGCGCATAAATCATAAAACGAGGTGATGTCTATGTTTAAAAGAAATTATAAAAAAATCTCTGCCATACTGCTTGCAGCAGCTATGACATTTTCTCTCGGCGCAGTTCAGGCAGCAGCCCAGGCCAATGGACTTCCTGAGACACAAAAACTCTCTTTTACCGCAACTGATCTGGATGGAAATGAAGTGACAGAAAAAATCTTCTCAGAAAAGGACGTAACCATGGTAAATATCTGGGGAACCTTCTGTTCTCCCTGTGTGTCAGAAATGCCGGATCTTGCCGAAATATCGGACTCCATGCCTGAAAACCAGCAGATGGTCGGTCTGGTCATTGATGTCACAGATGAATCAGATCCCAATTACGAGCTTGCCAAAAAAGTTCTGGAAAATGCAGATGCAACCTTTACCCAGATTATTGCAAATGATGATTTTAACGAACTTTTATACAGTGTAACAGGAGTTCCCACCACTATTTTTGTAGATAAAGAAGGCAGAATCCTGGGAGACCCCATCGTAGGGAATAACGTAGAAGAATATAAGAAGCGGCTGGAAAAATATGCAAAAAAATATCCTGTTGAAGAAAATACTGCTGAAGAAGAAAATCTCACTGAAAAAGAAAGCTGATATTGTATATACTATAAAAGATGGGCGAAATTCCTTTTATGATTGAAAGGAGATTAAAAATATGAGATATGACATTGCTGTCATCGGCACCGGCCCTGCCGGTATCTCTGCCGCCATTACAGGAAAAATCAGAAACAAGAGTATTTTGCTTCTGGGCAGTGCCGATTTGAGTGAAAAAATCGAAAAAGCACATCAGATTCTGAATTATCCGGGTCTTCCCGCCATAAGCGGTAAGGAACTTTCCGAAAAACTAAAAGAGCATTTATCATCCATGGATATCCGGATCACTCCGGAACGTGTCAATGCCGTCTATGCCATGGGAGACTATTTCGTATTGCAGACGGGAAAAGCCATGTATGAAGCCAGAAGTGTGATCCTGGCAAGCGGCGTCATTCAGGGCAAAGCTCTGGACGGAGAAAAAGAACTGCTTGGCAGAGGGGTAAGCTACTGCGTGACCTGCGATGCACAGTTCTACAAAAATAAAACGGCTGCCATCATCAGTTACAATAAAGAGACGGAAGCCGAAGCTGATTTTCTTGCAGAAATCGCTGAAAAGGTATATTATTTTCCCATGTATAAAAATGATCCGCAGGTCTCAGATAAAGTTCAGATCATGCAGGAAAATCCTGTTGCTGTAAAAGCCATGGAAGTCTCTTCTGAAACACCGGGTATTGTAAAGCTGGAGGGCGTTCAGACAGAAGCTGATCTGCTGCCCGTGGATGGTGTTTTTATTATGCGCGACAGCATTCCTCCGCAGCAATTAGTGCCGGGACTTGCAATGGATGGAAATCATGTATCCGTAAATCTGAAAATGGAAACCAACATTCCCGGCTGTTTTGCCTGCGGTGATATCACCGGGAAACCCTATCAGTACATCAGAGCCGCCGGTCAGGGAAACACTGCCGTTCTCTCTGCGGTTGCGTGGTTAAGTGAAATGGACAGAAAAGAAAAACAAAAGGAGGACAACTCAAAATGATCACAAAAATTAAAAACAATGATATGACAGAAATAATGGATAAAGAAACAGCTGTACTTGATTTTTCCGCAGTATGGTGCAGCCCCTGCCGTATGCTGGAACCGGTCCTTGAAGATCTCTCAGAAGAGCTGGCCGGCAAGGTTTCTTTTTACAATGCGGACACTGACGAAAACATGGATCTCGCCATGAAATACAGAATCCAGAGCATTCCTGCGCTGCTTTTGTTTAAAAACGGCGTGGAAGTGTCAAGAACAGTAGGGTTTCAGCCTAAGGACAGCCTGAAGAAATTTATCGGATGCTAAATTATATAATAGAAGTCTCTAAAAAAGGTACCGACGGAGAGCCATCTCCACGGTACCTTTTCCCATACTTAAATACTGATTCAGGTGTCAAAACCATTTTACGGATTGTTCCGCGCAATGTGCTTATACCTTAAAGCGGTATCCCACACCCCATATTGTCTCAATATACTGGGGTTTTGCCGTATCAAACTCCACTTTCTCGCGGATTTTCTTAATATGAACTGTGACAGTTGCAATATCTCCGATAGATTCCATATCCCAGATTTCCCGGAACAGTTCCTCTTTTGTAAATACACGGTTGGGATTTTCCGCCAGGAAAGTCAGGAGATCAAATTCTTTAGTAGTAAAGTTCTTCTCTTCCCCGTTAATCCAAACACGGCGGGCCGTCTTATCGATCTTAATACCACGGATTTCCACAATATCATTTACTCTCATATTAGTGTGTATCAGCCGTTCATAGCGGGCAAGGTGAGCTTTTACTCTGGCCACCAGTTCACTGGGGCTAAAGGGCTTTGTCATATAATCGTCTGCCCCCAGTCCAAGGCCCCGTATTTTATCGATATCATCCTTTTTGGCAGATACCATAATAACCGGAATATCTTTTTTGTCACGTATCTGGCGGCAGATTTCAAAACCATCTACCTCAGGAAGCATCAAATCCAGAATCAGCAGATCAATGTCACCTTCCAGAGCATGCTTCAATCCCATGTCTCCCTTTTTCTCGATCTCCACCTCGAACCCGCTGAGTTCAAGATAATCTTTCTCCAGTTCAGCAATCGCTTCTTCATCTTCCACAATCAGAATCTTGCTCATTTGTTGTTCTTCCTCCACTACATCATTTTACTGCTGCTTTCCGAAGCACAAAGTACATCACAGTTCCTGTGCCGGGCTTACTTGTAGCCCATATTTTTCCGCCATGGTCCTCTATAATCTTTCTCACAATGGAAAGCCCTATTCCGCTTCCGCCCCTGGCAGAATTACGCGACGCATCCGTTCGATAGAAACGGTCAAAAATATACGGCAGCTCTTTTGCTCCGATCCCCTTGCCGTTATCCTCAATCTCCACCTGGATAAAATCGCCCACATCCTTCACACGGAGGCTGATACGCCCCTTGTCTTTGTCCATATATTTCACGGAATTGCCTATTATATTATCAATCACCCTCTTAAGCTGCTCCGCATCTGCGATAATTTCCACGTCTCCCTCTACATAATTCGAATAGGAAAAATCAATATTCTTGGATTCCAGATCAAGGCCCAGTTCTTCAGAACAATCCTCAAAATAACCAACCACATTTATCTTGTTGTAAGTATAGGGAATACGGTTCGTATCTATCTTTGAATAAAATGTCAGCTCATTAATCAGCCGGTCCATATCATTCGCCTTATTATATATGGTACGGATATACCGGTCCATTTTTTCCGGCGTATCTGCCACACCGTCCATAATTCCTTCTGCATAACCCTTAATGGCTGTAACCGGAGTTTTCAAATCATGGGAGATATTACTGATCAATTCCTTACTCTCCCGGTCATACTCCATCTTCTCCGCTGTAGATTCCTTCAAACGAATACGCATTTCCTCAAAATCACGGCAAAGGTCACTGATCTCATCATCACCATTGACATCTATTGTAAAGTCCAGATTTCCCTCCGCTATGTTGTGGGTAGCCGTCCTCAATTTATTAAGCGGAATATTAATTCCTGCATATATCCACACAGTAAGAAACAGCGCTGTCAAAAGAAGTATGAGTACGGCTGCAATCGCCATATTTTTCATAAATATCCTTATTTCAGGTATCAGCGTTGCAGCTGACGGTATACTTTCCTCAGACCTGGTGCTTGCATCCTGACCAATGCCTTCCGCCAGTGTCTCCGTCTGCTGTATCTGCTCATATACTTCCAGATAATGGAGCTGACGGTTTCCCACCGTAAACATGATCATGAGAAACATGCAGATTGGCATGATCAGCATAAACACGAAGGCTATCATCAACTTTGTTTTCAGTTTCATAAAAAGGCTCCTTTGTTGTATATCTTACTATACCACAAAAGAGCCTCTTCTTCTCTAAACTTTTTATAAATATTTTTTGAGTTCTTCTACCTTATCCAGCTTCTCCCACGGAAGTTCAATATCATCTCTTCCGAAGTGTCCGTAAGAAGCCGTCTGTTTATAAATCGGTCTTCTCAGGTCCAGCATTTTAATAATGCCTGCCGGACGGAAATCAAAGGTTTCTCGAAGAATTTCTGTGATTCTGTCATCAGAAAGTTTACCGGTTCCAAAAGTGTCCACCCGGACGGATGTCGGTTTTGCAACACCGATCGCATAAGAAAGCTGGATTTCACATTTGTCAGCCAGACCTGCCGCCACAACGTTCTTGGCTGCATAACGTGCTGCATATGCTGCAGAACGGTCCACTTTTGTGCAGTCCTTTCCGGAGAATGCCCCGCCTCCATGTCTTGCAAATCCGCCATAAGTATCAACAATAATTTTACGTCCGGTAAGACCGCTGTCACCATGAGGCCCTCCAATTACAAAACGGCCTGTGGGGTTAATAAAGAATTTTGTCTCCCCATCCACCATTTCTTTCGGAAGAATTTCGTCAAATATATATTTCTTAATATCTTCATGGATCTGTTCCTGTGTTACATCCGGATCATGCTGTGTAGAAAGAACTACCGCATCCAGTCTGACCGGCTTATCATTCTCGTCATACTCTACAGAAACCTGTGTTTTTCCATCAGGGCGAAGATACGTCAGAGTGCCGTCTTTTCTCACCTCTGTCAATTTTCTTGCCAGCTTATGTGCAAGCCAGACAGGATACGGCATATAGCTCTCTGTCTCATTTGTCGCATAGCCAAACATCATGCCCTGATCACCGGCACCAATCGCCTCAATCTCATCATCAGACATCGTATTTTCTTTTGCCTCAAGCGCTTTATCAACACCCATGGCAATATCTGCAGACTGCTCGTCAATTGCCGTAATCACGCCGCAGGTATCCGCATCAAACCCATATTTTCCTCTTGTATAACCAATCTCACGAACAGTCTCGCGAACGATTTTCTGGATATCAACATAAGCTTTTGTTGTAATTTCGCCCATAACCAGTACCATACCGGTTGTTGTAGCTGTCTCACACGCTACACGGCTCATAGGATCCTGTTCAAGCAAAGCATCCAGAATGGCATCTGAAATTGCGTCACACATTTTATCCGGATGTCCCTCTGTAACAGATTCAGAAGTAAACAGTTTTCTTTCCATCATTTTATCCTCCTTTAAAATTTCACTTTACCGCGGTACGATCCCGCGAAATTCTTTTTTACTCTAAGGTTTTTATTATACGGGAATTCAGGGAATTTCCTGTATAATAAAAAGTCCGCTTCATAAGCGGACTTCTATCTGTCTGATAGTTAATCCTCTTATTGTTCGAGTAAATCGCTCAGGTTGGCACCTTCCTTCTCAGGGGTTGCCGTGGCTTCACTGGTCCTATGTACCTCCACCACTCTGAATAAGAGTTCTGTCTGTTACGATATAGCATACAGCCTGTTTTGTCAAGCATTATCCTACACGCAGCTTAAATTTTTTTATTTCTTTCTCGCTGGATACCCTTTCGATCTCAGCTCCCAGACTGCGGAGCTTTTCTTCAAAATATTCATATCCGCGCTGAATATATACAATATCATCTACAATCGTGATACCCTCTGCAGCAAGACCGGCAATAACAAGTGCTGCTCCTGCACGAAGATCCGGTGCACTCACACGCGCGCCTGTCAGCTTTTCCGTACCGTAAATGACAGCCGTATTGCCCTCGACTTTGACATCCGCTCCCATACGGATCAGCTCATCCACATATTTAAAGCGGTTTTCAAAAATACTTTCTGTCACGATACTGGTGCCTTCTGCCAGAGCAAGCGCCACACCAATCTGAGGCTGCATATCTGTAGGATATCCGGGATACGGCAAAGTTTTTACATTCGTGTTATTCAAACGGCCTGTAGCAACCACACGCACCGCATCATCAAACTCCTCCACCTGGCATCCAATCTCAACCAGCTTGGCTGTCGTTGCTTCCAGATGCTTCGGAATAACATTTTTTACGATAACATCTCCGCGTGTAGCGGCTGCCGCAAACATATAAGTACCGGCTTCAATCTGATCCGGAATGATAGAATATTCTGTCGCGTGAAGTTTTTCCACCCCGCGGATACGGATCACATCTGTTCCTGCACCCTTGATATTTGCACCCATGCTGTTCAGGAAGTTTGCCACATCAACAACATGAGGTTCCTTAGCCGAATTCTCAATGATAGTGCGGCCTTCTGCCATAGAAGCTGCCATCATGATATTAATGGTTGCGCCAACCGAAACCGTGTCCAGATAAATGTGATTTCCTCTTAAGTGGTCCGCCTCAGCAATGATCGCTCCGTTGGAAATCCTTGTTTTTGCACCCAGTGCCTTAAAGCCCTTCAGATGAAGATCGATCGGTCTGCTGCCGATATTGCAGCCACCCGGCAACGGCACTTCCGCCTTCTTATATTTTCCGAGCAATGCACCCAGAAGATAGTAAGAGGCTCTGATTTTTTTTATATATTCATAATCTACACTGATACTTCCAATTCCGGAACCGTTGATCAGTACAGATGTCCTGCTGATTCTGTCTACCCTTACACCGATTTCGCCGATTGCTTCAAGTAAAACATTAATATCCTGAACATCCGGCAAATTGTCGATACGTACTGTGTCGTCGGTCATTATGGCGGCTGCAAGGATACCCAAAGCAGCATTTTTCGCTCCGCCGATTTCTACTTCACCGACAAGAGGATTCCCGCCTTTTATAATATATTGTTCCATTTGACACCTCGAAAATTTTTATTTATACTCTTTATCCCCCAGGGCAGGCCTCAGATTATTTTCCCCTCATCACCCTGCGCAAATAATGACAGCACTGCAAGCAGTCATCCCCGCTGTCCTCTAAACTCTGCTGTGCTATTCGGAAAATCTTTGATTTTCCTCATTCACGGGCTTTCGCCCTATGAATCCATCGTCCGCCAAATCCGACTGCAAGCAGTCGTTTTGTCTCCCGCTGTCTTTGCACTGCTCATTGCTTACCCGAACATTATACCACATTTCTAAGATTTGTAAACAAAAATTAATTTATTGACACAGTTCCTACAAAATTCGACACAATCGCGAAACAATATATTGTGCCTGCAGACGGCCCCGGCCCCTTATAAATACTATATTTAGAAGGACTATTTTCTTATCTGCGCTTTTGATGCTTTTTAACAGAATACCCAAAGGTCCCCAGAATTTCACCAAGTCCGTGATACTCTCCATGCGAATACGCCAGAAGCCCCGCTTTATTAAGGTGAAATTTACCTTTATCATCCAGATACGCTTCATCCACGTGTACTGCCAGCACTTCCGCCAAAAACATATGATGGGATCCAAGTTCCAGCACCTGCGTAACTCTGCATTCTATATTTACGGGACTTTCCGCTATTCCGGGAACTTTCACAAACTGCGAAGGTTCTTCATGAAGATGAAGAACCTCAAATTTTTCTGTATCTTTTCCTGAACGCACGCCGCAGAAGTCCGTAGCTCTTGCAAGTTTTTCCGTAGTCAGATTTACCACAAATTCCCCTGTTTCTTTTATGACAGGATAAGAATATCTCTGTGGTCTTACCGATATATACAGCATAGCCGGATTCGTACACACAGTCCCGGTCCATGCTACCGTCAGAATATTTGCCGCTTCCCCCTGTCTTTGGCAGCTCACCATAACCGCCGGAAGAGGATATAACATATTGCCTGCTTTCCAGATTTGTTTACTCACCCGGTCAACTTCCTTTCCATATATGCACTACTTCTGAAGAACACTGAGCAGTGCCGGTATCAGCTGTTTTTTTCTGGACACAATACCCGGAAGAATGACAGAACCATTTTCCATCTGTTTGCCAAACGCTTCCTGTACCAGTTTCTCGGCGCCCTCTCCATAGCATAACAATTCAGTGGACTCATTCATAATATCAGTCAGCATAAAGAACAGCATTGTCAGCCTCTGTCCTTCTATCGCGGTTTTCATGTAGGATAAAACTTTTCCTTTTGCATCCGGAAGTTCGCTTTTATTCATGGATGTGATCTGAGCAACGCCAAATGTCGTCTCATCCTGTTCAAATTTCTTAAAATCCTGATAAAAGATTTCTTCTGCGGATTTACTCTTCAGATTACTTCCTGCCGCAAACATTTCTGCCGCAAACTCATCACAGTCAATACCTGCCATCTGAGCAAGATGTTCTGCCGCGTACTGGTCGCTCGGCGTACATGTAGGTGAACGGAACAGCAATGTATCGGAAATAATTGCCGCACACAAAAGCCCCGCAATCTTTTTCGGTATATCAATCCCCTGCTCACAGAACATCTGATAAATGATCGTAGCTGTACATCCAACCGGCTGATTGCGGAAATATACCGGCATCATGGTCTCCAGACTGCCCAGGCGGTGATGGTCGATGATTTCCATGATTTCCGCACTCTCAATGTTATCCACAGCCTGAGATGTCTCATTATGATCCACAAGGATCAAACGGCGCTTTTTGATTCCCAAAAGATTACGTCTGGAAATCGTTCCCACATAATGACCGCTCTTGTCCAGGATCGGGAAATCACGATGGCGTTTGTTTGCCATGATCTCCTTAATATTATCGGTATAATCTTCTTCTGTGAAGGAAATGATCTGATTATCTCTCATGAAAAATCTTACCGGCATACTCTGATTAATAAGATGCGCTACCGTATAAGTATCGTAAGGTGTGGCAATGATCACACAATTCTTTTCCCTTGCCAGCATCTGGATCGTCTTTGTGACCACAGCGTCCCCGCAGATGATCAGACAGCCTGCATTCATCTCAATGGCACAGAGCTGAGTCTCATATCGGTTTCCCAGTATGACCATATCATCCTGTTCAATGTAAGACTCCATAACCTCAGGACTTGATGCAGCCACAATTACTTTTCCTTTATCAAAGCAGTCTTCCTCATTTCCCACATAAAGTGTTCCATCTAAAGTTTCCAGAATATTTTTGTATTTTGTTTTTGCCTTTGACAAAATCGCATTATCCACAACCGCCATATAAGATCTGGCAATATCACCGATACTGATCAGACCTTCCAGCACATTATCTTCCTTGACAATAGGAAGTGTGTTTCCGTTTGCCTCATTCAACAGCGTCCATGCTTTCTTCATTGAAATGTCACTGGAAACTCCCTGAGTCCTTCGGATTTCCATATCCCTGACCCTGGTTTTTACATTAGGCACATAAGCCGGAGCTTCCACACCAAACTTGTCCAGAACATACTGCGTTTCCGTACTGATATGCCCCGCCCTTTTTGGAACATACTCTCCGTCCCCCTTCTGATTTTTCAGATAAGCATAAGAAATAGCAGAACAGATAGAGTCTGTATCCGGATTTTTATGCCCGATCACATATATTTTATTTTTTGTATTACTCTCCATAAATATTCCCCCTCCGATTTCTATCCTTAGAATAACAGATATAAAAAAAATGCGCAATGAAAATCAATGCACATTTCTAAACAGGCAAATATTCCGTCATATGCGCAACAGACTGCCCCTGACGGAAAATCATTACAAAATGAGGAGTGCCCCCGGCGTCTGGTACACCGGAGGCAATTATGAAAAAATTTATC
>JAUNSC010000049.1 GCA_030539395.1 Eubacteriales bacterium | reverse complement strand
GGCTCTCGCCACACCGGACTGGCGGCTCTGCCGCACCGTAATATTCACCTGGACACCTGGCAGCTTGAAAAAGCGCGCGGTATCACAATTTTCTCAAAGCAGGCACTATTTGAACTGGGCGATATGGATGTTACTCTTCTGGATACGCCGGGACATGTGGATTTTTCTGCGGAGATGGAGAGGACACTGCAGGTACTTGATTATGCGGTTCTTGTTATCAGCGGGGCAGACGGCGTACAGGGACATGTCCTTACACTATGGAAATTGCTGAAACGATATGAAATACCGGTATTTTTGTTTATAAACAAAATGGATCAGGAAGGCACAGACAGAGAAAGCCTGATGGAGGAACTGGTGTCTTCTCTGGATGAACATTGCGTAGCATTTGGAGGATACTCGCAGGAGTGGATGGAAAATGTGGCAGTGTGCGATGAAAAGACGCTGGAGGAATATCTTGAGAAAGGCAGTGTGTGTCAGGAAGAAATAAAACGGCTGATCCGTGAAAGAAAACTCTATCCGTGCTATTTTGGTTCTGCCCTGAAAGATATGGGCGTGGCAGATTTTTTAAAAGGCATGGAAGAATACATATCCTGTCCCGTTTATCCGAAGGATTTCGGGGCGCTGGTTTATAAAATATCAAGAGATGCTCAGGGCATCCGGCTGACTCATCTGAAAATTACCGGCGGGACTTTAAAAGTAAAAATACCTGTCTGCACGGATGCGGCAGTGGGAACAGAAGAAAAACCGGATCAGATCAGACTGTATTCGGGAGCCGGATTTCAGGTGGTTCAGGAGGCAGAAGCAGGCAGTATATGTGCCGTTACAGGGCTGTCTTCCACTCGGGCAGGAGACAGGCTCGGAGGACAGGCAGACGTGCTGCAGCCGGCACTGGAACCAGTGCTGATGTACCGTATATTGCTTCCGGAAGGGTGTGATGCCCATACCATGCTGTTAAAAATGCGTCAGATGGAAGAGGAAGATCCCATGCTGCAGGTCAGCTGGGATGAAGCTGCCGGAGAAATCCATGCTAAGGTAATGGGAAATGTACAGATTGAGATCCTGAAAAGCCTGATTCTGGAACGTTTTGGGATAGAGGTGGAATTCGGCCAGGGAACGATTGTATATAAAGAAACGATAGAAAAAACAGTGGAAGGTGTGGGGCATTTTGAACCTCTGCGTCATTATGCGGAGGTACATCTTCTGCTGGAACCCCTTAAGAGAGGGAGCGGTCTGGTTTTTGAGTCTGACTGCAGCGAAGATGTTCTGGATAAGAACTGGCAGAGACTGATACTTACAAATCTGCAGGAAAAGAATCATCGGGGTGTGCTGACCGGGGCAGAGATTACTGATATGAAGATTACGGTGATTGCGGGAAAAGCGCATCTGAAACATACAGAGGGCGGAGACTTCAGACAGGCCACTTACCGTGCGGTGCGTCAGGGACTTCGCAGTACCAAAAACGTCCTTCTGGAACCTGTCTATGAGTTCAGGCTGGAAGTGCCTCAGGAATGCGTGGGACGGGCCATGGCCGATATCAGCCGGATGAACGGAAATTTTGAGGGGCCGGATACGGAAGGTGATATGGCTGTCCTTACAGGAAGTGCGCCCGTATCAGAGATGCGGGATTACCAGATGGAAGTGGTTTCTTATACAAGAGGGCGCGGCAGAATCACATATTCGCTGAAGGGCTATGAGGTCTGTCACAATGCGGAAGAAATTATCAGTGCAGCGGGATATGATCCGGACGCGGACCTGGAGAACCCTGCCGGATCTGTGTTCTGTGCCCACGGCGCCGGGTTTCAGGTGCCATGGGATAAAGTAAAAGAATATATGCATGTAGAGAGCGCTTATAAAGAAGAACCGAAAGAATTGCCGGCAGAAAATGCGGCTGCTGCCCGAAAAGCGGCAGAGGATTCACTCAGAGCAGGCCGGGCTATGGATAAGGAACTGGAAGAGATTTTTAACAGAACTTACAGAGCGGGAAAAGAAGAACGCAGCGGCTGGGGAAGAAACCGTTTCCGTTCAGGGACGGAAAGAGGGGACGGCGGCAGTAAAGTGCAAAGAAACATAAAACAGCGTCAGTCCGGAGAAGAGTATCTTCTTGTGGACGGATATAATATCATATTTGCATGGGAGGATTTAAGAGAGCTGGCAAAAGTTGATATCAGTGCAGCCAGGGGAAAATTGATGGATGCCCTCTGCAATTATCAGGGATTTAAGCAAAACACATTGATTCTGGTGTTTGATGCCTATAAAGTCCCGGGAGGAACCGGCTCTGTGGAGAAGTACCACAATATTTATGTAGTCTATACTAAAGAAGCAGAGACGGCAGATCAGTATATTGAAAAAACAGTACATACCATCGGGAAACAGTATCATGTGACTGTGGCTACGTCAGATGCACTGGAGCAGATGATCATCTGGGGTGAAGGCGCTGCAAGAATGTCGGCATCCGGACTTTTGGATGAAATCCGGGTTGTGGGTGAACAGATACGGGGACAGTATCTCGATAAGGCTCCGCGCGTAGGACAGAAAGTATTGACGAAGCTTCCTGATGATTATAAAAAATAAAAGAAAATGAAAGAAAGGCGGGATTTTATGGTAAAGAGTATTTTGGAGTACAACAGACAGTTTGTGGAGAACAAAGAGTATGAAAAGTATCAGGCAGGGAAATATCCTGAAAAAAAACTGGCAATCCTTTCCTGTATGGATACGAGGCTGACAGAGCTGCTTCCGGCAGCTCTTGGGATTAAAGATGGAGATGCAAAGATCATAAAAAATGCCGGTGCGGTTATCACACATCCTTTTGGGAGTGTGGTACGAAGCCTTCTGGTTGCCATTGTAGAGCTTGGGGTTGAGAATGTGATGGTCATCGGTCATACGGACTGCGGAGTGCAGCATATTGATGCAGATCTGATCCTGGGGCATTTAAAGCAGCGCGGAATTTCTATGGAGCAGATTGAGATGCTGAAATATGCAGGAGTAGATTTTGAAAAATGGCTTTGCGGATTTAATACGATTCGTGAGTCTGTAGAAGAGACAGTGAAGACTCTGAAGGAACATCCGCTGATTCCGAAAGATGTCAATATCTACGGATATATTATGGATACAAAGACGGGTGAACTGTATCCGGTAGCATAATAAGAAGAAAAGAAGTGAGCGTGTTGCTGTGAACGGAGTGATCAGTAACGGGAGTGCAAATGCTGTCGAATGTTGCGATGGAAATTTCTTGCGCCTGACAGTGCGCCGCCGATATAATAGAAAATGTCGGAAGACGCATTATCATGACAGGAGGATAGAGCAGTGGAGAAACTACAGGTAGCAATTGCAGATGATAATGAGCGGATGGTACAGCTTCTGGAAAATATTGTAGAGAGTGATAAAGACCTGGAGGTAGTGGGTAAAGCAGAAAATGGTGAGGATATAGTAAACATCATACGGCAGAAAGAGCCGGATGTGGTGCTTCTTGATATTATTATGCCAAAGATTGACGGACTTGGTGTGATGCAGAAGGTACGGCAGGATAATAACATCAAAAAAAGACCGGCATTCATTGTGGTGACAGCTGTCGGCCAGGAAAAGATTACGGAAGATGCCTTTGAACTGGGGGCGGATTATTACATACTGAAACCTTTCGATAATGATATGGTGATTGATCGTATCAAACATATCCGAAAGGAGCGGGAGCGAAATTTCGCTGCTGCAGGAAGAGCAGGAGCCTATGAGAGTAAGAGCGAATACATGGAACGAAATCTGGAGACAGATGTTACAAACATGATCCATGAGATCGGAGTTCCGGCTCATATTAAAGGATATCAGTATCTGAGAGATGCGATCATCATGTCAGTGAACGACATGGAAATGCTCAATTCCATCACAAAGATTCTTTATCCTACAATCGCAAAGAAACATCAGACAACATCCAGCAGAGTGGAGCGGGCTATCCGCCATGCCATCGAGGTTGCCTGGAGCAGAGGAAAAATGGATACTATTGATGAACTGTTTGGCTATACGGTAAACGGAGGAAAAGGCAAGCCGACAAATTCGGAATTTATTGCTCTGATTGCCGATAAGATACGGTTGGAATATAAAAGCCGTTAAGCCGTATTTTCTATATTGCTCTTTTGCAAAAAGTGGGATATACTTAGTACATAACATAAAAATTTTCACGGGAGGTTTTACATGAAAAAGGTGCTTTTTGTCTCATCGGAAGGTGTTCCTTTTATTAAGACAGGCGGTCTTGCAGACGTTGTGGGTTCGCTTCCGAAATACCTGAGCAAAGATGAATTCGATGTACGGGTTATTCTTCCTAAATATCTTTGCATGAGAGAAGATCTGAAAAACAGTTTGAATTACGTAACACATTTCTATATGGATCTTGGCTGGAGAAGCCAGTATGTCGGCGTACTTGAGACGGTTTATGACGGGGTGCAGTTTTATTTTATCGATAATGAGTATTATTTTGCAGGCTTTAAACCCTACGGCAATATTTATGAAGATATTGAGAAGTTTGCATTCTTCTCAAAAGCTGCATTGTCTGCGCTGCCGGTAATCGGTTTCCAGCCGGATATCGTGCATTGCCATGACTGGCAGACAGGTCTGATCCCTGTATTTTTGAAAGACAAATTCCATGACGGTGAGTTTTATGCCAATATGAAGTCCATTATGACGATCCATAATCTGAAATTCCAGGGAATCTGGGATATGAAGACGATCAAGAATATCACAGGACTTTCCGATTACTATTTTACACCGGATAAACTGGAAGCATACGGAGACGCCAATTACCTGAAAGGCGGTCTTGTTTATGCAGATGCGATCACAACAGTGAGCCCGACTTATGCAGAAGAGATAAAGACTTCGTTCTACGGAGAAAATCTGGACGGTCTGATGAGGGCAAGAGCAAATGACCTGAGAGGTATTGTAAACGGTCTGGACTACGATGAGTGGGATCCGGAAAAAGATCCGCTGATCGTGAAGAACTATAACGCAAAGAATTTCCGCAAAGAGAAAGTGAAGAATAAACTCGCTCTTCAGAAAGAGCTGGGACTTGCTCAGAACAAAGACGCATTTATGATCGGTATTGTATCCCGTCTGACAGATCAGAAAGGCTTCGATCTGATCAACTACATGATGGAAGAAATGTGCCAGCAGGATTGGCAGATCGTAGTTCTCGGAACCGGTGAAGAGCGCTATGAAAATATGTTCCGCCACTTTGCATGGAAATATCCGGAAAAGGTTTCTGCAAATATTTATTATTCAGAGGCAATGTCTCATAAGGTATATGCATCCTGCGATGCATTCCTGATGCCGTCGCTGTTTGAACCGTGTGGACTGAGCCAACTGATGAGTCTTCGTTACGGCACACTGCCGATCGTACGTGAGACAGGCGGTCTGAAAGATACTGTTATTCCGTATAACGAATATGAAGGAACCGGTACAGGTTTCAGTTTTACAAACTACAATGCTCACGAGATGTTTAATACAATCCGTTATGCTCATTCTGTTTATGTAGACAAGAAGCGTGAATGGAATAAACTGATCGACCGTGCGATGGCAGTTGATTTCTCATGGAAGGCATCAGCTGACAAATATGCAGAGCTTTATAACTGGCTGTAGGCATATTGTTGAAATAAAAATTTAACGCGGCAGCGCGCATAAAGTCCTCTTTTTGCTGACATACTACATTTGTAGTGTATTGAAAAGCAAAGGAGGACTTTTTTATGGCAGAATTATCAGAACTCGATCTTCAGAATCTGCGCCATCTGATTGGCGGTTTTTCCACCACACATTGTAAAATGACAGACTATGCATCCCAGGCTAACGATCCGGCAGTAAAACAGTTTTTCCAGAAATCCGCTCAGAGCGCAATGGAATCCAAACAGCAGCTTATGACATTTTTACAGTAGGAGGGAACAAACATGGATGAGAAGACAATGGTGTCAGATACCCTTGCAGGTATCAACGGAGAACTGGTTCGCTATGGCGAAATGATTCCGCAGACAGAAAACAAAGAACTGAAACAGGTATTAAAACAGATGAGAAATCAGTGTGAGATGTCTCAGGAAGAAATCTATCAGATTGCAAGAAGCAAACAGTACTATGTACCGGCTTCCAGGGCGACAGCAGAAGAAATTGCCCACGTAAAATCAATCCTTTCACAGGGCTAAGAAGATGGCGCGGTTTTCCTTGATTTTTCTGGAAAACTGTGCCATACTTTTTGTAGAGGGAAAGCGTGAGTTTCCTTTGCAAAAAGTACATATTGCAATATCGTTTTGGTATATATGTGTGGGGGATAAAATGAAAAAGGCAAAGATTTTTCTGATGATGGTTCTTTGTCTCATGCTGATTCCGGCAGTGACGGTAAATGCCGGTTTTCAGAGGCAGACAAACGGAAGATACAGATATTACACCAGCAAGAGTAATTATAAAAAAGGACTGTATGTAAAGGGAAAATTTGTAAATATCCGAAAAGGGAAAAAAGTATATACTTATTATTTTGATTCCAGAAACGGTTACATGGTAACCGGATGGAAACAGCTGACCGTGAAGATGAAGGTTAAGGGCAAAAGTCAGATGGTAAAGTCCTGGTATTACTTTGATTCCAATGGACGGATGTTTAAAAACCGGACAAAAAACGGCCATTATCTTAAAGGAGACGGAAGAATGGCTGTGAACGAACTGATCAAAGGGGTATATTATGGATCAGACGGCAGTGCAGTGCCGGGATTTAAGAAAGAGGGAGCCTTTGTAAAATCTAAAAAAGGTACAAAATATCTTCAGCCGGATGGGACATATGCCGCAAAGACATGGAAGTGCATCAAAGATGGCAGGAAGCGGTACTGGTTTTATTTTTACAGCACCGGCTATATGGCAAAAGACAAATGGCTTGGAGAAAAGTATGTAGATAAATGGGGTCACTGGATTCCGAATCAAAAGAAGTCCGGCTCAGAAAACCAGATAGAAGTAAGCTGAGAGAGTTTCATTTTTGAAACTCTCTTTTTATTGTCATCATAGATAAAAGAAAAACCACGGCCTGATTCAGCAGAATGCCGTACAGATAACCACTGATTCCCAGTTTCGGAATGGCAAAGAGGATAAAAAGAATGCGAAGTCCTGTTCCTGTAAGATTGTGAAAAAAGACGCGGGAAGTTTTCCCGAGGCCGTTTAGTATGGCAAACAACGAAGGTGTCAGATAAAATAACGGGCAGATCCAGGACATGGCGCGGATAAAGGAACCGGCCAGTTGATTGTCAAACAGCATGTTACCCAGAAAATTTCCGGTAAAGAAAAAGAAAAACCAGCATATACCGCCAAGCAGCAGGCTCCAGATGCAGATTTTCCGGATGACATTTTTAACCCTGTTTATCTGGCCTTTTGCCTGTTCTTCGGAAATAACAGGCAGGAGCATGGTGCCGACAGGCGAAGTGAGTGCAGTGGGAAACATGATAAGGGGCAGGGCCATTCCGGTGAGAATTCCATATGTACTCAGAGCACCTGAAGAGCTTAATCCCCATTTCTGCAGCTGAAGAGGAATCAGGAGGGCTTCAATACTCTGGAGAATATTTAAGAGTACCCGGTTTAATGTAAGAGGGGTGGATAATACTATCAGCTCACGAGTATAGTGCCAGGCAGAAGCCGCGGACGGTGGGAGGGCAGGCTGCCGGACAAAGTGCAGCGTCAGAGCTGTAGCTGAAAAGAGCGCTGCAAGAAATTCTTCAGCAATCATACTATAGACGGCAATGGCCGGTGTTATCGGGGCTGACCGGGACGTGAGAATCTGGTAAAAGAGAAACAGTGAGCCAAGCCGGACGGCATGTTCCAGGATTTCGGATATGGCAGGGATTTTTGCCTGCTTCAGTCCGAAAAAATATCCGTTGATGCAGGCGTGAATAGAACCGAAGGGCACTACATAGGCCAGCAGCATTAAAAGCGAGGCCGTTCTTGCTTCTTTTACATAATATATTGCCAGCTCATTGTGAAAGCGAAACAAAAACAAAGAGACCAGCAGGGACATGGAAATAGAAAGAAACAGTCCGATATGTAAAATGCGTCTGGCGCCGCCTTTGTCTCCCACGGCGGTTCTGGAAGAGACAAAGCGCGAGACACAGCTTTGTATTCCGGATACGGAAAGGGAGAATGAGAGGGCATAAATGGGAAAAATAAGCTGGAAGATCCCCACGCCTTCTGCACCGATTGTTCGGGATAGGAATATTCTATAGAAAAAGCCTGCGATTTTCCCGATAAGACCCGCAATGGTCAGAAAAGCTGCTCCTTTTAAAACCATCATTTTTTGATTCATGCATACCTCTCAGGGAGAATTTCTTTTTTGTAATATATTCGGCGGATGGTCTTGACAGAACATGAAATGGGTGCTATATTCTTTTTTAGCAAATCCGAGTAAAATAGTCGGATTTAATATAATAAGATTTGAGGTGGCAGCATGAAACTTTCCACAAAGGGTAGATATGGGCTGCGTGCCCTGATTGATCTGGCACTTTACAGTGAGGAAGAACCGGTGCCCATAAGCAGTGTGGCGGCCCGACAGGGGATTTCGGAGAGCTATTTAGAGCAGCTGTTTGGAAAACTGAGGAAAGCGGGGCTTGTACAGAGCATACGCGGTGCTCAGGGCGGCTATCAGCTGGCTAAAGCGGCTTCAGAAATATCGGTAGGAGATATTTTAAGGGCTCTGGAGGGGACCCTGGATGCAGTGGAATGCCCGGGGCTTAAAACGGATGCCGGATGTGAAGGCGCGGATGTATGTGTGACAAAATACGTCTGGCAGCGGATCAATGACAGTATTACCGAGGCAGTAAATGAAATCGGCCTGGACCAGCTGGTGGAAGAGAGCCGCAGGGCGCAGGGAAAAAGCGGATGTACTGCCGTAAAATGTGAGAATTGAGGTGAACATAATGGGTAAAATGATTTATCTGGATAATGCAGCAACAACGAAAACAGCACCGGAAGTAGTAGAAGCGATGCTGCCGTATTTTACAGAGTTTTATGGGAATGCTTCTACAGTGTATGAACTTGGCGGTGCAAGCAAAAAGGCTATGAATGAGGCGAGAGATATCATTGCGGATGCACTTGGGGCTCAGAGCAATGAGATTTATTTTACAGCAGGTGGTTCCGAGTCGGATAACTGGGCGCTGAAAGCGACAGCGGACGCTTACCGCTCAAAAGGAAATCACATTATCACATCTAAAATTGAACATCATGCCATCCTCCATACATGCGAATATCTGGAGAAGAACGGATTCGAAGTGACGTATGTGGATGTGGATGAAAACGGAAGAATAAAACTGGATCAGCTGAAAAAGGCAATCCGCCCCACAACAATCCTGATTTCTGTGATGTTTGCAAATAATGAGATCGGAACATTGGAGCCGATTAAAGAAATCGGTGAAATTGCTCATGAAAACGGTATTTTGTTCCATACGGATGCAGTTCAGGCTTTCGGTCAGATTCCCATCAATGTAGATGAGTATCACATTGATATGCTGAGTGCAAGCGGACATAAGCTGAACGGCCCCAAGGGTATCGGATTCCTGTATATCCGCAAAGGTGTAAAAATCCGTTCTTTTGTACATGGTGGAGCTCAGGAGAGAAAGAGACGTGCCGGTACAGAAAATATACCGGGCATCGTTGGACTTGGAGCAGCAGTAAAACGCGCTGTCACAACCATGCAGGAAAGAACATCAAAAGAAATCGAACTGCGTGATTATATGATTGACCGTGTGTTAAAAGAAATTCCGTTTACGAGATTAAACGGTGACAGACATCTCCGCCTGCCGAATAATGCAAACTTCAGTTTTCAGTTCATTGAAGGAGAATCCCTTTTGATCATGCTGGATATGGAAGGAATCTGTGGTTCCAGCGGTTCTGCATGCACATCAGGTTCCCTGGATCCGTCCCATGTGCTTCTTGCTATCGGACTTCCTCATGAGATCGCTCATGGTTCTCTCAGACTGACTCTGAGCGAGGAGATCACAAAAGAAGATATTGATTTTGTAATTGAAACATTGAAGAAGATTGTAGAGAGACTTCGCAGCATGTCACCTCTCTACGAAGATTTTATGAAAAAATCCAGATAAGACAGGAGGAAATATAAAATGTACAGTGAAAAAGTAATGGATCATTTCCAGAACCCGAGAAATGTGGGAGAAATTGAAAATGCCAGCGGTGTGGGTACTGTGGGCAATGCTAAGTGCGGTGATATCATGAGAATTTATCTTGATATCGATGACAACGGAATTATCCGGGACGTAAAGTTTAAAACATTCGGCTGCGGCGCTGCCGTTGCAACAAGCAGCATGGCTACAGAACTGGTAAAAGGGAAAAATATCCAGGAAGCAATGCAGGTGACAAACAAAGCGGTAATGGAAGCTCTTGACGGACTTCCGCCTGTAAAAGTACATTGCTCTCTGCTTGCAGAAGAAGCAATCCATGCTGCTCTCTGGGATTATGCCGAGAAGCACGGCATTAAGATAGACGGGCTTCAGAAACCGAAGTCAGACATCCATGAGGGTGAAGAAGAGGATGCAGAAGAATATTAAAAAGAAAGTCGTTGTGGGAATGTCCGGCGGGGTGGATTCCTCTGTGGCAGCATACCTGCTGAAAGAGCAGGGGTATGATGTGATCGGAGTCACCATGCAGATATGGCAGGATGAGGAAAATACCGTGCAAGAGGAAAACGGCGGATGCTGCGGTCTTTCTGCTGTAGATGATGCCAGAAGAGTTGCACAGCAGCTGGATATCCCATATTACGTGATGAACTTTAAGAAAGAATTCCGGGAAAATGTCATGGATTATTTTGTGGAGGAGTATCTGCAGGGGCACACTCCCAATCCATGCATTGCATGTAACCGTTACGTTAAGTGGGAATCACTTTTGCGCAGAAGCATGGAGATCGGAGCAGATTATATTGCCACAGGCCATTATGCAAGAATACGCCGGCTTCCTAACGGGCGTTATACGATATACAGTTCGGCTGCAGCGGCAAAGGATCAGACATATGCCCTGTACAATCTGACGCAGGAGCAGCTTGCGCATACGCTGATGCCTGTGGGAGAGTATACAAAGGATGAAATCCGTGATATTGCACAGAAGATCGGCCTGAAAGTGGCAAACAAACCGGACAGCCAGGAAATCTGTTTTGTTCCGGATGATGATTATGCAGCCTTTATCGAGGCCTATTCGGGAAAGAAACTTCCGAAGGGAAATTTCGTAACAGCTGATGGAAAAATAGCAGGTACCCATCAGGGAATCATCCACTACACGATCGGACAGCGCAGAGGACTGAATCTGTCTGTGGGACACCGTATCTTTGTGACCGGAATACGTCCTGAAAGCAATGAGGTTGTGATCGGGGAAAATGAAGATCTGTTCCAGAAAAAAGTAACGGCACAGAAAGTGAATTTCATGTCAGTGCCGGGGATTGAAGATGAGATGCGGGTGACAGCGAAAATACGCTATAACCATAAAGGCTCTCCGGCAACAGTGAGAATGACCGGAGAAGACCGTATAGAATGCATTTTTGATGAGCCGCAGCGGGCAATAACCCCGGGACAGGCATTAGTATTTTATGATGCTGACGGAAATGTGGCCGGTGGAGGCACCATCTGCACGTAAGCAATGAGCCGTGCAAAAGAATGTACAGGGATATGCAGGGGAGCTTGCTCACCAGGGCATATCCCTGTATATTCTTTTATAGGGCGAAAGCCCGTGAGCGAGGGAAACAGAAGTTTACCGAGCGGCACGGCTCATTGCGAAGCGCAGCAAGGTATTTAAAGAAGCGCGAAAGCCCGTGAGCGAGGGAAACAGAAGTTTACCGAGCGGCACGGCTTACGCGCTTCTTATAATTTCACAAACTCCGGCTTTCGTCCGCGGAATATGGTGTAATATTGAAAGCCGCATTCCAGCAGCAGGCTGCGGACAGTCTCAAAATCATATGCAATATTTTCCGGGCAATGGGCGTCTGAGCCGACTGTAATGATCTCGCCGCCCATGCGCCGGTAAGCACGAATGATATCAGGGTGGGGATTTGGAAAAGCAAGGCCTTTTTTGAGACCGGCAGAATTAACTTCCAGTCCGACATCCTTTTCTATCATCATTTTGAGTGCCGGGTCGATTAAATCCCGGTATTTTTCATAGGAATAATATTTATCTTTATCCGGGCCGTAACGCACGATGTAATCCAGATGTCCATAAGTGTCCACATCCGAAAAAGCAGAAAGATTTTCGGTAATAGTTTCAAAATAACGGCGGTAGGATTCTTCCTCGGTGCGGCCTTCAAAGTAAGCCGGATAGTAGGGATCAAAACCGTCTATGATATGGGATGAGCCAATGACAAAGTCAAAATCCCAGGATTTTACGTAGTTTTCCAGAAATTCTTTATTCTGTGGTTCAATGCCGAGCTCAATTCCAAAAAGCAATTCTATGCGGGCTTTATATTTTTCACGAAGCTCCAGATATTTTTTGTGATAAATATCAGTGTCCACCATAAAAGAAAGCCCCTCATTAATAATATTGTAATCCATGTGTTCTGTAAAACACATAGTTCGAAGACCAAGTGCAAGTCCTCTTTGGATCATTTCTTCCATGGGGGTATCAGAGTCTGCAGAAAGACTGCTGTGAAGATGAAAATCGGTTTTAATACACATGGCAGATACTCCTTAAAGATGTTTTTATCAGGTTTCAAAAGTATCTTAACTGATAGATGATAAACTGTAAAGAAGCTTTCAGATATTTGCTCAAAATCGCCGGAGGACTTCACAGAAGTTCTGCGGGAGCCTCTGTAAAATAGAATATTGGTCAAAATAACGGAGTTTTTCAGCGGCATTTGGATGATTTGCTCAGATATCTAAAAAACCTGTAAAAAATGAAAATATATCTTGAATTTTTGGGACAAATTGGTTAGAATACAAGGTAGGTTGACGTTCTTTTAACAATGTAAGGGAGCGAAAACAATTTTATTACATTTTTTAGGAGGAATTACGATTATGGCAGTAAAAGTAGCAATCAATGGATTTGGCCGTATTGGTCGTCTTGCATTCAGACAGATGTTTGGTGCTGAAGGTTATGAAGTAGTAGCAATCAACGATTTGACAAGCCCGAAAATGCTTGCTCATCTGTTGAAATATGACTCTTCACAGGGAAAATATGAACTGGCTGACAAGGTTACAGCTGGCGAAGATTCCATCACAGTTGACGGCAAAGAAATCAAGATTTACGCTATGGCTGACGCATCTCAGCTTCCGTGGGGCGAAATCGGTGTAGACGTTGTTCTGGAGTGTACAGGTTTCTATACATCCAAAGCAAAAGCAGAAGCTCACATCAAAGCAGGCGCTCGTAAAGTTGTTATTTCTGCTCCGGCTGGAAATGACCTGCCGACAATCGTTTACAATGTAAACCACGAAACACTTACAGCTGAAGATACAGTTATTTCTGCAGCTTCCTGTACAACAAACTGCCTGGCTCCGATGGCTAAAGCTCTTAATGACTATATGCCGATCCAGTCTGGTATCATGTGCACAATCCACGCTTACACAGGTGATCAGATGATCCTTGACGGACCGCAGAGAAAAGGCGATCTGAGAAGATCTCGTGCAGGCGCTGTTAACATCGTTCCGAACAGCACAGGTGCTGCAAAAGCAATCGGTCTGGTTATTCCGGAACTGAACGGCAAACTGATCGGTGCAGCTCAGCGTGTACCGACTCCGACAGGTTCTACAACAATCCTGAACGCAGTAGTTAAAGGACAGGCTACAGTTGACGGTATCAACGAAGCTATGAAAGCTGCTGCAACAGAATCCTTCGGATACAACACAGACGAAATCGTATCCAGCGATATCGTTGGTATGAGATTTGGTTCTCTGTTTGATGCTACACAGACAATGGTAGTTAATCTGGAAGACGGAACATCTCAGGTACAGGTTGTTTCATGGTATGACAATGAAAACAGCTATGTAAGCCAGATGGTTCGTACAATCAAATACTTCAGTGAGTTAGCATAATTCAGGTAAGTATTACTTAAGACCTGTCAGGGTCCGGTCTTCAGGACCGGACCCTGTTTCATTTTCAAATGAAACAAGTATTTAAAATATAAGGAGGTTTCATAACAATGGGATTAAATAAAAAATCTGTTGATGATATCAATGCAAAGGGAAAACGTGTCCTTGTAAGATGCGATTTCAATGTTCCGCTGAAGAACGGTGAGATTACAGATGAGACTCGTATCGTGGCAGCTCTCCCGACTATCCAGAAATTAGTGAATGATGGAGGAAAGGTTATCCTTTGCTCTCATCTTGGAAAAGTGAAAAATGGCCCGAACGAAGGCGAATCTCTTGCACCGGTTGCAAAGAGACTTTCCGAAAAACTTGGAAAAGAAGTTGTATTTGTTGCTGATTACAACGTAACAGGCGAAGCAGCAACAAAGGCAGTAGCAGAAATGAATGAGGGAGATGTAGTTCTTCTTCAGAATACACGTTTCCGCGGCAAAGAAGAGACAAAGAACGGCGAAGAATTCAGCAAAGAACTGGCTGAACTGGCTGATCTGTATGTATGTGACGCATTTGGTTCTTCCCACAGAGCACATGCATCTGTTGCAGGCGTAACAAAATTCATCTCCGAAAAAGGCGGTGAGAATGCAGTTGGATACCTGATGCAGAAAGAAATCAACTTCCTTGGAAATGCTGTAGAAAATCCGGTCAGACCGTTCGTAGCAATCCTTGGCGGCGCAAAAGTTGCAGATAAACTGAATGTTATTTCCAACCTTCTGGAAAAATGTGATACTCTGATCATCGGCGGCGGTATGGCTTACACTTTCCTGAAAGCAAAAGGATATGAAGTAGGAACATCTCTGGTTGATGATGAAAAACTTGATTACTGCAAAGAAATGATGGAAAAAGCTGAGAAACTCGGCAAGAAGCTTCTTCTTCCGATCGACACAACCATTGCAAAAGAATTCCCGAACCCGATCGATGGAGAAATCGAAGTATCTGTTGTTGCATCTGATGCAATTCCGGCAGATATGATGGGACTTGATATCGGAACAAAGACAGCAGAGCTTTATGCAGACGCTGTTAAATCCGCTAAGACAGTTGTATGGAACGGACCGATGGGCGTATTCGAAAATCCGATTCTTGCAAAAGGAACAATTGCTGTAGCAAAATCTCTGGCTGAGACAGACGCAACAACCATCATCGGCGGCGGTGATTCCGCAGCAGCTGTTAACCAGCTTGGATTCGGCGACAAGATGAGCCACATTTCCACAGGCGGCGGAGCTTCCCTGGAATTCCTGGAAGGAAAAGAACTGCCGGGCGTAGCAGCAGCAGACGATAAGTAGAGCACTTAGCGACTGGCAAGCCGAAGGCGCAGACAGAGCTTAGTGCGAACTTAGTTCGAAGGAACTTAATGAGGGCAAGCTGAAAGCGCAGCCTGAATTTTAGTGAATCGAACTTCCTTGTATCAGGTGAACACACCATACTTAGCGACTGGCAAGCCGAAAATTCGATTATATATAAGGAGAGCAAAACAATGGCAAGAAAGAAAATTATCGCTGGTAACTGGAAAATGAATATGACTCCCAGCGAGGCAGTAGAACTGGTTAATACATTAAAACCGCTTGTAGCAAACGATGAAGTAGATGTTGTATTCTGCGTACCGGCAATCGACATCATTCCGGTTATGGAAGCGGCAAAAGGCTCTAACATTCAGGTTGGCGCAGAAAATATGTATTTCGAAGAAAAAGGCGCTTACACAGGCGAGATTTCTCCGAATATGCTGACAGATGTTGGAGTAAAATATGTTGTCCTCGGCCATTCTGAGAGACGTGAGTACTTCGCAGAAACATCCGAGACAGTTAACAAGAAAATGCTGAAAGCTTTCGAGCATGGCATCACACCGATCATGTGTTGCGGTGAATCTCTGGAACAGAGAGAGCAGGGCATTACAATGGACTGGATCCGTCAGCAGGTTAAAGTTGGCTTCCTGAACGTAACAGCAGACCAGGCTAAGACAGCAGTTATCGCTTATGAGCCAATCTGGGCTATCGGAACAGGCAAGACAGCAACTACAGAGCAGGCACAGGAAGTTTGCAAAGGCATCCGTGAGTGCATCGCTGAGATATATGATGAAGCAACTGCAGAAGCAATCCGTATCCAGTACGGTGGATCTGTAAACGCAGCAACCGCTCCGGAACTGTTTGTACAGCCGGATATCGATGGCGGTCTTGTGGGCGGTGCAGCTCTGAAACCGGATTTTGGTAAGATCGTAAATTACAAATAAGTAATAAAAAAGTTATGAAGGAAACCCGCTCTTTTTAGCATGAACTGCTAAGTTGAGCGGGTTTTAATTTTTTAAATAAATCGTGACATAACAATATGTCGTCTTTTTGTAATGTTTCTGGCTCTTGTTAAGATTATATGATAATATAATAATATGATAATATAATAATTTATAGTTATTGACATAATATTTTGAATAATATAGAATTTAATATGTATAAAATATATATGTCAAATTAACGAATAATATTGAATATATGCAAAGAAATATGATATAAAATGGGGTAGATAAAGATGGTACTTTCAGAAAATGTATACTTTCTAATTTTATTTACGCTGCCTGCAGCTTTGAATGTTATATACAATGCATATATCCGGCATACGCCAATAGCAAGAGAAGACAAATCGGTTGAGTTGGCTGAATGTATTATTTTTTGTCTGGCAGTCTTTCTTGTGAATGTATTATATATGAAAGAGGATATACTGGCATTTGCCGAATACAGTATGAACGAATTGTCAGATGAGCAGAGAGATTTTAACTATATATCATTCATGATAAAATACTTTGTGACTAATATGATTTCAAGTATTCTGGTCATTGTAGCATGGTATACAATAGGCCAGAAATTGTGGCGATATATCCGAAATAAGCTGAATGTTTTTAGAAAACGTCCCGAGGAGTTAAAATTTAGTGATGTATGGAGTAATGTCTTTGAAACGAACAATATTATAGATATTAGTAATTGTATAATAAAAATAGAACATGATGGCAGTTTGGTCAGTGCCGGATTAATTCGGGCATATTCTGCGCCTAACAGATCAAATAGGGAATTTGTATTATATAATACTGACTTGATAAAGCAATTATTTGAAGATGATGCAAATTTGAAACTGGATGAGCGGATGTTTCAAAATGCTATATGTGAGTATTATGATGCAGATAAAAATGTTCTAATAAAATTTTATGACACAAAAAAATACGATGAAGAATATGCGGAAGAAAAATAAGGGCATAATGCCCTTATCTTTTCGGCGGCTGAGGGGGTCTTGTTTTCGGTGCCCTTGCACCATCGTTTAAAGATTTGCCACCGCCGGAAGTACTTCTGGAACCGGCACCTTTCTGAATATTTCCGGATGAGTTTTTGCTGTAAGACATTACGGATACCTCCTTTGTATATATTTGGACCAGTCATATCATGGACTGTCCATAGCTTCCGTTCTCTGTATGTACAGAAATGCAATTTTATATATAATAAATGCATATAAACAATAGATAATAATTATTATAGCACAAATTGTCGTATTTGCATATACTTTGATAAATAAAATAAAGAGGAAAGTATAGAGAAATGAAGAAAAATATAGCGATATTAGTAGCCTGTGAAGAGTACCCGTCTTTAGGATTTAGCACTATATTCTTTCGACGTTAAGTTTTATATCAAAT